>PLBK01000026.1 GCA_003134505.1 Actinomycetota bacterium
TGGTCGAACAACGTCTACAACCTGGTCACCAAGCGCGCCGTCGCCTACGAGCACGCGACGATGGAGTGGGTCGACGGCAACCTCGGGTCGAAGCTGACGATGAAGTACCCGGCGATCTGGCTGATGGGCGAAGGCGCCCACGGCGAGGTGCTGTCGATCGCGTTCGCCGGCAAGGGCCAGCATCAGGACGCCGGCGGCAAGTGCGTGCACGTCGCGCCGAACACGACGTCGGTGATCACGTCCAAGTCGATCTCGAAGGACGGCGGTCGCGCCGGCTACCGCGGGCTGCTCGAGGTGGCGAAGGGCGCGCACGGCTCGAAGTCGAAGGTCGTCTGCGACGCGCTGATCCTCGACGAGGCCTCCCGCTCCGACACCTACCCGTACATCCGCATCGACGAGAACAACGTCGACATCGGCCACGAGGCGACCGTCTCGAAGATCGGGGAGGAGCAGCTCTTCTACCTGATGTCGCGCGGCCTCACCGAGTCCGAGGCCTCCGCGATGATCGTCTCCGGCTTCGTCGAGCCGATCACGAAGGAGCTCCCGCTCGAGTACGCGGTCGAGATGAACCGGCTGATCCAGCTCCAGATGGAAGGGTCGGTAGGTTGATCGTCGAGCGGGTCGACTTCATCTCCGTCCCCGTCACCGACCTCGAACGCTCCACCCGCTTCTATGGGGAAACGCTCGGGCTCGAGCAGATCGGCCACGGGGCGTGGCCAGAGTTCCAGCTCGGCGAGAACGTCAGCCTCTACCTGCTCGACCCCACGAACATCGGGCGGCAGTTCGAGGGCCCGCACACGTCCTCGATCGCGCTTCGCGTGGCCGACATCGAGGAGGCGCGCGGGGAGCTCGAGGCGAAGGGCGTTGAGTTCGCGGGCGAGACCTTCGACAGCGGCGTGTGCCACATGGCGTTCTTCGCCGATCCTGACGGGAACGCGATCATGCTCCATCGCCGTTACGCGCCTGTTGAGTAGCTCCGTCTCGACCGACAGGGCCGAGCTGCTCGAGCGCTACCGCGCCCTCCCGCTTCCCGACACGACCATGGAAGCCTGGCGCTTCACGGACCTGGCCGGCTTCGATCCCGACGCCTTCACCGTCCCCAACGGACGCGTCCCAACTGCGGTGTCAGACACCGGGTCCGGTCCGAAGCAGACGATGCTCGACATCGACGCGGCCGCCGTGGCCACGGTCGGGGAGGCCGGCATCGACATCTCGGCCGTTCCCGCAGGCGTCACCTTCGAGGCGCTGACCGACGATGCCGAGCGTCTCGGCACGCTCGTCGGCGCCGACGACAAGTTCACGGCCCACAACGCGGCGCTGTGGAAGCACGGCCTGCTCGTCCGGGTCGCCAAGGGAGTCCAGCTCGACAAGCCGCTCTACGTCCGGATCGCGAGCACGTCCGCCGACGCGTCGCTCTTCTGGCGCCTGCTGGTCGTGGCCGAGGAGGGCAGCCGCTTCAGCCTGATCGAGGAGTACGTCTCCGGCACGCCCGACCTCGCGGCCTACTCGAACGCGGCCGTCGAGATCTTCGTCGAGCAGGGCGCGAAGTTCGAGTACGTCTCGCTCCAGAACTACGCGCGCGAGACGTGGCACTTCGCGACGCACCACGCGCGCGTCGAGCGCGACGCCGAGCTGGACTGGGTGGCGGGCGGGTTTGGCTCCCGCCGCGGCAAGGTGCGCATCCAGAACGACCTGGCCGGTCCCGGCGCGACCTCGCGGGTCACGGGCGCCTACTTCGCCGACGGCACGCAGCACCTCGACTACGACACATTCCAGGAGCACATCGCGCCGAACACGACCTCTGACTTCGCCTTCAAGGGCGCCCTCCGGGACGCGGCGTCCGTCGTCTGGCGCGGGATGATCCGGGTCGAGAAGGGCGCGCAGAAGACGAACGCCTACCAGGAGAACCGCAACCTGCTCCTGTCCGAGCAGGCACACGCCGATTCGATCCCCGGCCTCGAGATCCTCGCCAACGACGTCCGCTGCACGCACGGCGCGACGCTCTCGCAGGTCGACCGCGACCAGCTCTTCTACGCGATGGCGCGCGGTCTCACCCGCGCCGACGCCGAGCGGCTGATCGTGCGCGGTTTCTTCCAGGACATCCTCGACCGGATCGATCTCGCGCCGGTCCGGGACGCGCTCGCCGATGCCCTGGAAGCACGGATTCCCCAGGGCTGAGCCCCCGGGCCACCCGTCCGGGGTACCCCGAATCAGGGATAAGCCGAAGCGCTCGTGAGGGAATGCGCTGATGCTCGGGGCAGCCCGACCTGCGCAGGCTGGAGCTTGCAACAACATCAACGAGGAGGTGTGCATGTTCACCTATATCGGACTGTTCAGGCTCACGCCGATGGCCCGGGAGCACCTCGAGAAGACCCCCGAGTACTTCGAGAAGATCCACAAGATCGTGGAGGCCGAGGGCGGCACGCTCGAGCGCTTCCTGGCGATCATGGGACCGTGGGAGTACCTCGCGATCTTCAAGTATCCGGACAACGACGTCGCGTTCCGCGTCCTCGGGAAGATCGCCAAGCTGGAGGTCTTCGAGACCGAGACGTTCCCCGCGGAGGACGTCGAGCTGTTCTGGAAGGTGCTCGTCTAGATCCGGCGCTCCCGCGCACGGGAGCACGCCGAGCTGGAAGCCGCCCTCCGGGGCGGTTTCCGCTTTTCGAGCCGGTCGCGAAAGGGGCGGCCGGTACGATGCGTGAATGGCCGTGACCACGCCCCGGAAGCTCGACGCGCAGACGTTGCGCCAGGACTTCCCCATCTTCGGGCACCCGATCCACGGCAAGCCGCTGTCCTATCTGGACTCGGCGTCGAGCTCCCAGAAGCCCCGCCAGGTGCTGGACGCGATGCGCACGTTCTACGAAACCTCGTACGCGAACGTGCACCGCGGTGTCTACGACCTCGCCGAGCGGGCGACGGCCGGCTTCGAGGCCTCGCGCGAGAAGGTGCGCGCGCTGATCAACGCGCCGTCGACCGCGGAGGTGATCTTCACCCGCAACGTCACCCAGGGCCTGAACCTGGTCGCGTACGCCTGGGGGCTCGACAACCTCGGCCCGGGCGACGTCGCCGTCGTCACGGAGCTCGAGCACCACGCGAACTTCGTCCCCTGGCAGCAGATCGCGAAGCGGACCGGCGCCGAGTTCCGGGTGATCGGGATCGACGACGCGGGCGAGCTGCGGCTGGACGGGCTGGACGCGATCGCGCAGGCGGGGCAGATCAAGGTCGTCGCCGCCAACCTCGTCTCGAACACGCTCGGCACGATCAACCCGATCGACCGGCTGACCGCGTGGGCGCACGAGCAGGGCGCGATCATGGTCGTCGACGCCGCGCAGGCGGTCCCGCACCGGCGCGTCGACGTGCAGGCGCTCGGCTGCGACTTCCTCGGCTTCACGTCCCACAAGCTCTGCGGGCCGACCGGCGCCGGGGCGCTGTACGGGCGCCGCGAGCTGCTCGAGCGGATGTCGCCGTTCGAGATGGGCGGCGAGATGATCCGCAAGGTCTCGATCGAGGAGACGACCTGGAACGACCTGCCGTACAAGTTCGAGGCCGGCACGCCGGCGTTCGTCGAGGCGTACGGCATGGGAGTCGCGATCGACTACATCACCGAGGTCGGCATCGAGGCGATCGAGGAGTACGAGCACGAGCTCGTCGGCCTCGTGCTCGACCGGCTCGCCGAGCTTCCGTGGGTGACGGTCTACGGGCCGCCGGCCGGCCGCCGTGCGGGCATCGTCTCGTTCAACGTGGACGACGTCCATCCGCACGACGTCGCGCAGATCCTGGATTCGGAAGGCGTCTGCGTCCGCGCTAGCCACCACTGCACGCAACCGCTCATGCGCCGGCTCGGCATCACCGCCACGGCCCGCGCCAGCTTCTACCTGTATTCGATCCCCGAGGAGATCGACCGGCTCATCGGCGGGCTCCACAAGGTGCGAAAGGTCTTCGCTTAGGTGACGATGGACGACCAGCTCTACAGAGAGATCATCCTCGACCACTACAAGAACCCGCGCGGGCACGGGGTGATCGAGGATGCGGACGCCGAGGCGGACGGCATGAACCCGCTCTGCGGCGACGAGGTCTCGATCTACGTCGCCTTCGCCGAGGACGGCGAGACGATCGAGGACGTGAAGTTCTCCGGCCGCGGCTGCGCGATCAGCCAGGCGGCGACGTCGATGCTGATGGAGTTGGCCGTCGGGAAGACTGCCGACGAGGTGGCGCGCATGCCGCGGGACGAGCTGCTCGAGGAGATCGGCGTGCCGCTCCAGAACAACCCGACGCGCCTGAAGTGCGCCCTGCTCGGCCTGACGACGCTCAAGGTCGCGCTGCACAAGGCGAAGGGGACGCCGCTTCCGGACGGCCTCGCCGGCTTCGACGAGCTCGAGCTCAAGTAGGCGGAGCCGCCATGCCCGAGCTCGACGTGTGCCCTCCCGAGGAGCTGCCGCCCGGCCGGACGAAGATCGTCCGCTCGGGGCTGCTCGCGGTGTGCGTCTACAACCTGGACGGCGAGCTGTACGCGCTCGAGGATCGATGCTCGCACGACGACGGGCCGCTCTGCGAGGGCGATTGGGATCCCGACGAGGGCGTCGTCATCTGCCCGCGGCACGGCGCCAACTTCGACATCCGCACGGGCGAGGCGCTCACGTTGCCCGCCTTCGAGCCGGTCGCGACCTATCCCGTCCGCGTCGAAGCCGGGATGATCAAGGTCGAGCTGCCGTAGCCATGCTGGACGAGCGGGTTCGCGCCGTGATGCAGCGCCTCGGAGAGGAGGACCGGCTCGAGCGGGAGCAGGGGCTGCCGAGCGAGGTGCGTGCCCGGGCGATCGCGCCGACGACCGGCCGGTTCCTGTTCGCGCTCGTCGCCCATCATCCGGGTTGCGCCGTGCTCGAGCTCGGCGGCTCGCGCGGCTACTCGAGCCTCTGGCTCGGCGCCGGCGTCCGTCACTTCGGCGGCCGTGTCGTCTCGTTCGAGATCGATCCCGTGAAGTGCGAGCGTCGCCGGGAGAACGTCGCCGAGGCCGGGCTCGAGGACACGATCGAGCTGGTTGACGGCGACGCGCTCGAGCTGCTGCCGCCGCTCGACGACGTGTTCGACGTGGTCTTCGTCGACGCCGAGAAGGACGACTACGAGCGCCTGTTCCAGATCGCACGCGAAAAGGTCGAGCCGGGCGCGGTCCTCGTCGCGGACAACGTGCTCTCCCACGAGGAGACGCTCGGCGCCTATTCGCGGGCGCGGCAGGTGGATCCGACCCTCGCGAGCGTGACCGTTCCGCTCGACCGCGGCCTCGAGCTCAGTGTCGTCTTGACTCGATCCGTATAGTTGGACGACCGCGGAAAGGAGGTGGTCCGGCTTGAGCGATGACAGTACGGGCAGTGGAGGTACCAGCCGGTAGGGGCGTGTCCCCGTGACCTGACGGGAATCGCCTAGCCAGCGTGGGGGACTCGCTGCAAGCGCCGCCGGCCGCCGTCCTGATCCATGACGGCCGAAGCTGGAAGCGCCCCTGCCAATACAGGCTGGTGACCGGAATCGAGGGGCCGCATCGTGCGGCCCCTCTTCTTTTCCTAGGCCGCGCGGCGGATCTGCTCGTCGAGGCCGACGAGGTCGACCGCGAACGCCTCGAGTGCCGGAGCGTTGTCGCAGACGTTGTCGCCGCCCTCGGCCAGCATCGTCAGCTGGTCGCGCGTGATCGGCGCTCCGGGCAGGCGCTCGATCACGGTCGCGCTCGCGCGCACGAGCCCGACCGGCAGGTGCATCGTGCCGCGCCGGACCCCGAGCACCTTCTTGACCCGGTCGTAGAACTCGTTCCAGGTGACGGCGTCGGGCCCGCCGATCTCGAACAGGCGGTTCGAGACGCCGGGAGCATCGACTGCCTGCGCGAAGAACTGCGCCACGTCCTCGACCCAGATCGGCTGCAGCCGCACCTCGCCGGTGCCGACGACGGGCGTCAGCGGCGACAGCCGCACCTGGCGGATGAACATCGGCAGCACGCCGCCGTCCTTCCCGAACACGAAGCTCGGCCGGAAGGTCACGTGCTCGAGGCCGGACGCGGCGACCGCCTGCTCCATCTCCCACTTCGCGTGGAAGTAGGGCACGAGGTCGCGGTTCCGGTCGCTCGTCCCGAGCGCGCTCATCAGGACGAAGCGGCCGACGCCGGCTCCCTTGGCAGCGGCGAGCAGGTTCTCGGTCCCGCGCACCATCACTCGCTCGAACTCCTCTGGCCGCCCCTTGATGATCGCGACGAGGTGGACGGCTGCGTCGCAGCCCTCGGCGGCGCGCGCCAGGCTGTCGGCGCCGGTCACGTCCCCTTCGGCGAGCTCGCAACCCCAGGCCGCGAGCGCCTTGGCCCGGTCGGGCCGGCGGACGAGCGCGCGTACGTCATGCCCACGGGCGCGCAGCGCATGGACGACCTTCGGCCCGACGAAGCCGGTTCCGCCGGTGACGAGGACCTTCACGAGCCCTCCTCCACGAAGTTTTTCCAGTAGCGGCTCGGCGTCGGGCCGCGCTGGCCCTGGTACTTGGAGCCGAGGCCTGTCGATCCGTAGGGGTGCTCGGCGGCCTCGGTCATCTGCACGAACGAGAGCTGGCCGATCTTCATGCGGTGGTAGATCGTGATTGGGAGGTTGGCGACGTTCGACAGCTCGAGCGTCACGTGTCCGTCCCAGCCGGGATCGATGAAGCCCGCGGTCGAGTGGATCAGCAATCCGAGCCGCCCCAGGCTGCTCTTCCCCTCCAGCCTCGCGACGAGGTCGTCCGGGAGCCGCACGCGCTCGAGCGTCGAGCCGAGCACGAACTCGCCCGGGTGGAGGATGAACGGCTCGTCGTCGATCTCGACCATCTCGGTCAGGTCCTCCTGCTCGGCCTTCACGTCGATGTACGGGTAGCGGGAGTTGCGGAAGACCCGGAAATAGCGGTCGACGCGCACGTCGACGCTCGACGGCTGGAGGAGCGACGGGTCGTACGGCTCGATCTCGATCCGCCCTTGCTCGAGCAGCGCCCGGATCGTCCTGTCCGAGAGAACCATGCAGCGATTGTACGAGCCCCGGGACAGGTCGTTTCCGGTCGACTGAATACCAACTATGCACCTATGCACGCCGGCCGGCCGGTCGGATAAGCTGGAAGCATGGCGACCATGAGGACGATCGAGATCAAGACCGCGGTTCCGGGGCCACGCTCGCTTGAGATCCTGCGGCGCAAGCAGCAGGTCGTGGCCGATCCACTGTCGATCTACGCGCCCGTGGTCGTCGAGAGCGCGCGCGGCGCGACGGTCACCGACGTCGACGGCAACACGTTCATCGACTTCATGGGCGGCGTCGGCTGCCTGAACGTCGGGCACGCCCACCCGCGCGTCACCGCGGCGGTCCAGGAGCAGGCGGAGCTGTTCCTGCACACCGACTTCTCGGTCCTGCCGTACGAGGTCTACGTCACCCTCGCCGAGCGGCTGCTGGCGCTGACGCCGATCTCGGGGCCGACGAAGGCGGCGTTCTTCAACGCCGGCACCGAGGCGGTCGAGAACGCGATCAAGTTCGCCCGCTCCTACACGAAGCGGCCGGCGGTGATCGCGTTCGAGGGAGGCTTCCACGGCCGCACGCTGCTCTCGCTCTCCCTGACGTCGAAGGTGCATCCGTACAAGGCCGGGCTGGGCCCCTTCGCGCCCGAGGTCTACCGCGTGCCGTTCCCGAACGACTACCGCGGCCCCGACGCCCGCACCGCACTGGAGGCGCTCGAGCGTGCCTTCGAGACGCACGTCCCGGCCGAGCAAGTCGCGGCGATCGTGATCGAGCCCGTGCAGGGCGAGGGTGGCTTCATCGTCTGCCCGCAGGAGTTCATGGCCGGCCTGCGCCGGCTCTGCGACGAGCACGGCATCGTCCTCGTCGCGGACGAGGTGCAGACGGGTGTCGCCCGCACCGGCCGCTTCTTCGCCATGGAGCACTACGGCATCGAGCCGGATCTGATCACCGTCGCGAAGTCGATCGCCGCCGGGTTGCCGCTTTCCGGCGTCGTCGGGCGTGCCGAGATCATGGACGCGCCGCCCGACTCGGCGATCGGCGGCACCTACGTCGGCAACCCGGTGGCCCAGGCTGCCGCGCTGGCGGTGCTGGAGATCGTCGAAGAGGACGGCCTGTGCGATCGCGCCGCGGCGATCGGAGACACGATCCGGGCCCGGATGACCGACTGGCAAGGGCGATTCGAGCAGATCGGGGATGTCCGCGGGCTCGGCGCCATGCTCGCGATCGAGCTCGTCCACGACCGCGAGACGAAGGAGCCTGCATCCGAGCTGGCGACGGCGGTGGTCGACCAGGCCGCGGAGCGGGGGCTGCTGCTGCTCAAGGCGGGCATCTACTCGAACGTGATCCGCGTCCTCCTCCCGCTCGTGATCGCCGACGCCGAGCTGGACGAGGCCCTCGACGTCTGGGAAGAGTCGCTCGAGGCGGCGGTCGGCCCCGGGGCGGAGCACGTCCACCTGGGCTCGGGCGAGCCGGACTAGCCACCCCGCCGAGAGCGGGGCGCCCTTTTCTGCAAGGCTCGACACGGTTACACTCGCCCGAGCATGCTGCACAGGAACACCAAGATCGACCTGTTGAAGCGCGTGCCGCTGTTCGCGGGCTGCTCGAAGAAGGAGCTGGCACGGATCTCGACCCTCGCCGACGAGATCGACTTCAGGCCGGAGAAGACCTTGATCCGGGAAGGGACTGTCGGCCGCGAGTTCTTCATCCTCGTGGACGGGACGGCGCAGATCTCACGCAAGGGGCGGCGCATCGACACCGCCGGGCCGGGCGACTTCTTCGGGGAGATGGCGCTGCTCGCCGACCAGCCGCGCAACGCGACGGTCACCACGACCTCCGATGTCGATGCGCTCGTCGTCACTGCGCGGAGCTTCCGGGACATGATCGGCGACAACCCGCTGATCGCGCTCAAGGTGATGCGCGCAGTGGCGGAGCGTCTGCCGCCCGACGCGTTCTAGCCCGAGCGGTCGGCTAGAACTCGAGCTTCGAGCGCCGTTCGTGGCGCTCGATCGCCAGTGCGATCAGCCGGTCGAGCAGTTCGGCGTAGGGGATTCCCGACGCGTCGAAGAGCTTGGCGTAGACGCTCGTCGCCGTGAAGCCGGGGATCGTGTTCAGCTCGTTGACGAGCACGTCGCCGTCCTTCGTCACGAAGCAGTCGACGCGGGCCATGCCCTCGCACTCGGCGGCCAGGAAGGCGGCGATCGCGACGTCCTGGACACGTCGCGACACGTTGTCGAGGATCCGCGGCGGGACGATCAGGTCCATTCCACCGTCGTCGTACTTCGCTGACCAGTCGTACCAGTCGGTGTCCGTGAAACCGTGGGCCACGATCTCGCCCGGGAGCGACGCCTGCGGTGGCGGCGTTCGATTGCCGAGCACGCCGACCTCCACCTCGATCCCATCCACGAACTCCTCGACCAGGATCTTCTCGTCGTGGCGGAATGCGAGCTCGGCTGCGGCCGTCAGCTCTCCGGCCGCTCGAACCTTCGTGATCCCGACGGAGGAGCCGAGCCGGGCCGGCTTGACGAACACGGGGTAGTCGTACGGGTGCGTGAGCGGCTCGCCGGCGTGGATCGTGACGCTGCGCGTGACCGGAACGCCTGCGCCTCGCATCATCACCTTGAAGCGGTCCTTGTCCATCGCCAGCGCCGAGCTGAGCACGCCCGCGCCCACATAGGGGAGGTCGGCCAGCTCGAGCAGGCCCTGCACGGTGCCGTCCTCGCCGAACGGCCCGTGCAAGACGGGGATGACGACGTCCACCTCGGCCAGCGTGGCCATCACCCCGTCGGACGAGACCGGGACGGGCAGTGTCTCCGCCGGACCGGTCCGGGGGTCTGACCCCGGGACGAGGCTCTTCCAGCCGGCTTCGAGAGCCCACGCGCCGTCGCGGCCGATCGCCACCGTCACCACCTCGTAGCGAGCCGGGTCGAGCGCCTGCGCGACCGAGCGCGCCGAGGCGAGCGCGATCTCGTGCTCGCTGGAGCGGCCGCCGGTGACGATCGCCACCTTGCGGCGGCGAGGGGTCACGGAGGCGTGCCGCCCGGCCCGGTCGGCCCGGTCGGCCCTGTCGGCCCGGTCGGCACGTAGTGGCCGACGGTGATCGTCACGACGGTTCCGAGCGGTGCCTGCGTGCTCCCTTCGGGGCTCTCGCTGATCACGGCGCCGTCCTGAATCTGGTCGCTCGTGTCCTGGCGTACCACCAGCGCCTTGAAGCCGGCGCTCCTGATCGTCGCCACCGCGAGCGCGACCGAGAACCCGGTCACGTCGGGGATGATCGCCGTCTGCGGCCCCTTGGAGACGATCAGCGTCACCTGCGATCCGCGCGGCGAGGACGCTCCGGGCTTCGGATTGGTGTCGATCACCGTGCCCTGCGGCTTCGGCGAATCCTGCTGCTGGGACGCCCCGACGTTGAAGCCCAACTGCTGGAGCTCGGTCGTGGCGTCTGCCTCGGTCTTCCCGATCAGGTCGGAGGGGATCACGACCGGCGGCAGGCCTTTGGAGACGTTGATGCGGACCGTCGTGCCCTTGACCACCATCGTTCCCGCCGGCGGAGACTGGCCCGTGACGTTGCCCGGCGTGACGCTCGACGGTACCGGGTACTGCTTGTAGTTCAGACCCGCCTGCGTCAGGGCGCGCACGGCGTCGGCCAGCGTGTCTCCCTTGACGAGGGGGACCTCGACCTTGATCTTCCCTTTCGAGACCTTGATCAGGACCGTGTCGCCCTTGTTGGCGTGATCGCCGGCCTGCGGGTTCTGGTCGAAGACAATCCCGATCGGGACGGTGGCGCTGAACTCCCTGTCGATCTTCGGAGTGAGGCCCGCTCCGTGGATCTTCGCGACCGCCAGCGATTCGAGTATGCCCTTGTAGTTGTCGACCGAGATGGACGACGACGAGAGCCGGTGGTTGACCTCGCGATAGACGAAGTAGCCGGCTCCGGCCGCGCCCATGAGTAGCACCGCTGCGATCAGCCAGGGCCAGATCGGCCGCCGTGGCACCGCCTGCTCGTAGTTCTGCCAGCCGCCGCGCGGCGGCTGACGCCCGGCCTGCCCCCGCATAGCTCCCGGCACGACCTGTGTCGCCGCCTCGAGCCCTGCTCCCGACAGCACCGCCGTCGCCGCCTCCTCGGTCTCGGTGGCGACCGGCAGCCCCTGCGCGACGCGGGCGAGGTCGGCGTCCATCTCGCGCGCCGTCTCGTAGCGATCGGCAGGATCCTTCGCCAGTGCGCGCAGCACCACGGAATCCAGCTCGTGCGGCACCTCCTCGACTCCCGGCGGCCGCTTCTCCGACGGCGGCTCGGGCGTCGTGTTCAGGTGCTTCATCGCGATCTCGAGCGCCGTCTCGCCCGTGAACGGGACGGTTCCGGTCAGCATCTCGTAAAGCACGACGCCGACCGAGTACAGGTCGGACGACGGGTGCACCGGCTTGCCCTGCGCCTGCTCGGGCGACAGGTATTGCGCGGTTCCGATGATCGAGCCTGCCTCCGTCATCTGGCTCGACCCGGAGCGGGCGATGCCGAAGTCCGTCACCTTCAGGCGCCCGTCGGGAGCGACGACGACGTTGTGCGGCTTGATGTCGCGGTGGACGATGCCGTTGCGGTGGGCGAACTCGAGCGCCGACAGGATCTGCCGCGTGTAGTCGATCGCAACGCGCACCGGCGTCGGGCCGCGGGCGACGAGCAGCTCCTTCAGGGTCTTGCCCTCGAGGTACTCCATGGCGATGTAGTACGTGCCTTCGACCTCGCCTCGGTCGTAGATCGAGACGACGTTCGGATGCGACAGGCCGGCCGCGCTCTCGGCCTCGCGGCGGAAGCGCTCGACGAACTGATCGTCCTGGGCGTGGCGCTCGTCGAGCAGCTTGATCGCCACCCGGCGGCCGAGCTCCTGGTCCTCGGCCAGGTAGACGCTCGCCATGCCGCCCGTGCCGAGCTTGCTCAGGATGCGATAGCGGCCGTCGAGGACGTGGCCGATCAGGGTGTCGAAGGTGGCCAAGGAGAGTTGTCCTACAGGTTAGGCCGTGGGTTGCTTCAGGAGCGCTTCGAGGAGGGTCTTGGCGATCGGCGCCGCGACCTCGCCTCCCGTCTTGTGGAGCTGGTTCTCGAGCGCGACCGCGACGGCGATGCGCGGATGGTCGGCCGGGGCGAAGCAGACGAACCAGGCCGTGTTGACACCCGGGACGCTGGTCTCGGCCGTGCCGGTCTTGCCGGCCACGAGGACGCCGGGGATCTGCGCGGCCGTGCCGGTGCCGCCGGTGACGACCGCCTCCATCATCGTCGTCAGCTCGCTTGCCGTCTGGGGTGAGATCGCGCGTCCAAGGGTCTTCGGCTTCGTGGCCTGGAGCACTCCTCCTCCCGGCTTGAGGATGCTGTCGACGACGTACGGCTGCACCACGACGCCGCCGTTCCCGATCGCGGCAGCGACCATCGCCATCTGCAGCGGCGTGACGCCGAGCCGCTCCTGGCCGAAGGCGAGCCGGCCCGGATCGACCTGGTAGTCGTGCTTCGGGTAGAAGAGCTTGCCGTGGTCGTAGAGCCCGCTCGCGCGCTGCTCGGCGGGCGGCGTCTCCAGGCCCGGGGTCGAGTAGAAGCCGAAGCGCTTGGCGTACTCGAGGATCTTCAGCGCCCCGAGTTTGATGCCGATGTTGCAGTACACCGAGTTGATCGAGAACTGGAGCCCTTGCGCGAGCGTCACGTTGCCGAACTTCTCGGGAACGCCCCCGTTTTCGAGGAAGTTCGTCACCGGCTTGCCGTACTCGGTGCAGTAGCCCGGGTCGTTGAATCTCGAGTCGGGCGTGAACGTGCCGGAGTCGAGCGCGGCGGCGGCGGTGACCAGCTTGAAGGTGGAGCCCGGGGCATACAGGCCCGCTGTGGCGCGATTCAGGAGCGGTGCGGGTCCGGAACACGCCGCTTTCGTCCGGGCGATCTGGTCGTAGTGCTTCTCGACGAGGTTGGGGTTGTAGGTGGGCGAGGTGGCCATCACGAGCACCCGGCCGGAGGGGATGTCGAGCGCGACAGCCGAGCCGCACTGGCCGGCGAGCGCCTTCTCGGCCAGGAACTGCGGGCCGAGGTGCAGCGTCAGCTTGATCGAGTTGCCCTTGATCGTCTTGCCCTCGAGCGAGTTCAGGGTCGAGGTCAGGACGGTGTGCAGGTCGGAGTTGGACGCGGTCAGGAAGTCGTTGAACGCCTGCTCGATGCCGGCCCGCGACCGTGCCTCCGTCGAGTAGCCGACCACGTCGGCCGCGAGCGGCCCGGTCGGGTAGTGCCGCAGGTAGTAGGTGTTGCCGTTCACGTGCACGACGCGGTTCAACGCCAGCACCGTGCCGTCGGCTGCTCGGATCACGCCGCGGTCGATCGTGAACTGGGCGACGCGCTGGATCGCGTTGTCCTGCTTCGAGGCGAGGTCGCCCTCCGCCCAGGCCTGCCAGTAGGTCGTGCCGAGGACGAGCGCGGCGAGCAGGATCATGCCGACCACGGCGATCACCCTGATCCGGTCGTTCACGCGTTCCTCGCCTGAGCGCGGTCGGAGACGAGCAGGAGGCCCGCGAGCACGACGAAGTTCGCCACGATGCTCGACCCGCCGTAGCTGACGAACGGCAGCGTGATCCCGGTCAGCGGGATGATCCGGAGGACGCCGCCGACGATGATGAACGTCTGCAGCACGAAGCCGAACGTGAGCCCGACGGCGAGCAGCTTCGAGAAGCCGTCCTCGGCGATCATCCCGATCCGGAAGCCGCGCAGCGCGAACACCATGTAGACGAGCAGGAAGGCGGCGACTCCGATCAGGCCGAGCTCCTGTGCGAGCGCCGAGAAGATGAAGTCCGTCTTGAGGTACGGGATCAGCGGGTTGCCGGCCGTGTCCGTGAACGTCCCCTTGCCGAATCCGGTGCCGCCGAAGTGGCCATTGCCGATCGAGTACAGCGACTTGACGAGCTGGTAGCTGTCGCAGTCCTGCCGCAGGTGGTTGACCTTCCCGGTCTGCGAGCAGTAGACGAAGTGGTTCGTCCACGGATGGAGCCAGATCGTCACGCGCTCGCGCACCCTGCCGACCAGGTGGTAGGCGGCGAACGAGCCGAGCAGGAACAGGACGCCGCCGCCGATCGGGTACTTCTTCGAGCCCGTCGCCACGTAGGTCATGGCCAGGAAGATCCCGAAGTAGAGGAGCGCGCTGCCGAGGTCGCTCGTCTCGAGCAGGACGAGCATGGCCGCTCCCCAGATCAGGAGCAGTGGCCCGAGGTCCTTGAGGCGTCCCTGCGCCAGCACCTCCCGCTTCTCGCGCAGATAGCCGGCCAGGAAGACGATCAGCAGGATCTTCGCGAACTCGCCCGGCTGGATCTGGAAGCCGCCGAAGTGGATCCACAGCCGGGCGCCGTTGATCCGCTCGCCGATCACAGGCAGCGCCGGGAGCATCAGCAGGCCGACCGCGCCCAGCCCGCAGAGGTACTTGTAGCTCTCGAGCTTCCGGTAGTCGCGGCGGAACAGGAACAGCGTCAACGCGAACGCGACCACGCCGATCACGATCCAGATCGTCTGGTGGAGCGCGTCCTGCGGGTTGATCCGATAGATCTCGGTGACGCCGATCGCCGTCAGCAGGCCGCCGAGCGGGAGGATGTACGGGTCGGCGTTCGGCACCGTCAGCCGCGTCACGGCGTGGGCGGCGAGGTACAGGCAGAGGAAGAAGATCCCGTACGACAGCGAGGAGGCCGACACGACGTCCTGCCGGGCGATGTAGACGCTGGCGAAGCCGAAGCCGGTCATCAGCCCGACGACCACCAGGCTCGCCAGCTCGCGGTTTCTGTAGCTCACGCCGACCTTCCTCCAGCCAAGTAACAGTCTGTTACAAGGCTTGCGGCTGCGGCTCGAGCGGCGCGACTGCGCGCATGATGCGCGGCTCCCTCTGCCAAGCAACAGTCTGTTGCAAGGTCCGGGAGGTGGCGGGGAATGGTCACTGCGGCCCCACCACGTACCGGCCGTACTGCTTGACGAGGCTCTCCGCGGAGCCGCGGCTGCGGAGCGTGTGGTCGAACAGCTTGCGGCGGTCGGCCCGCGACAGCTCGGCGGCGAGCAGCCGGCTCGTGTAGACCTCGCGGTACAGGTGGATCCCGAACGGGAGGTTCCACGGCAGGCCCTGGTAGACGGCGACGTAGCCGTTCCCGTCCGCCCCGACGAAGTTGGCGCGCGAGGCGCCGAAGACGGCGAGGCCGGCGATCACGACCAGGAGGACGACCGCGAGCGGAAAGGCGATCCGCCAGGGGAACCGGCGGCGCTTCGCCGGGGGCGCAGCGGCCGCCACGGGCAGGGCCGCTTGCACGGCCGGGACGGGCTCGAGGCCGCTGAGCGTGTCCTCGTCGACGGGGGTGCCCTCCGGCTCCGGGTCGAGCAGCATCCCCGGCAGCTCGGCCGTGTCGTCGAGCGCGGCGATCCGGAAGAGGACGACGGTGATGTTGTCCTCGCCGCCGCTCGCGTTCGCCTCGGCGACCAGCGCCTGCGCGGCTGCCTGGACGTCTCCCTGATGCGCCTCGAGCACCTCCAGGATGCGCACGTCGTCGACCATCGACGTGAGCCCGTCGGAGCAGAGCATGAACAGGTCGCCCGGCTTGGTGGTGATCGAGAACGCATCGACCTTGACCTCCGGGTCGGTGCCGAGTACGCGCGTGATCACGGAGCGGTGCGGGTGCGCCTCTGCCTCCTCCGGCGACAGGCGACCGGAGCGGATCAGCTCGCCGACGAGCGAGTGGTCCTCGGTCAGCTGCTCGAGCGCGTGGTCGCGCACGAGGTAGGCGCGCGAGTCGCCGACGTGGCCGATCCGGACGATCTCGCCGTCGACGAGCGCAACGGTCATCGTCGTCCCCATGCCCGACGTGGCCTCGTCCGTCCGTGCCCGCTCGTAGACGCTGCGGTTCGCGTCCTGGATCAGTCGCACGACGTGCTGCTCGTCCGAGGGGCCGTCGCGCTCGGCGTGCCGCAGGGACGTCGCCGCGAGGTGCGACGCGATCTCGCCCGCCTGGGCGCCGCCCATCCCGTCGGCGATCGCGAACAGCGGCGGGTCGCAGACGTAGGCATCCTCGTTCCGCCGCCGCCGGCGGCCCGTGTCCGTGACCGCAGTCGCGCGTCCCAGCGTCATCGCTCGAAGCGGAGGTCGGTCTCGCCGATGCGGATCACGTCGCCGGAGGAGAGCCTGCGGGGAGTAGTCAGCCTCACGCCGTTGACGAAGGTGCCGTTCGTCGAGCCGGCGTCCTCGATCCAGACGCCGTCTCCGCGCGGATCGATGCGGGCATGCCGGCCCGAGGTGAACTCGTCGCGCACGAGCGGCACGTCGTTCTCCGAGTCGCGGCCGAGGAGCAGCGGGCCGGTGGCGATCGCATGCTCCTCTCCCGAGCGGAGGGCCGGGCTCGTCACGACGACGAGCTTGCCGGAGGGCTTAGGCCCGGCCTTGCCCGAGCGGCGGCGCTTCTTCTGCTCCTGCACGCGCTGCGGGGCCAGGATCATGCTCTCCTGCGACACCCCGCGCAGGTCGCGGCTCGCCGTGCGGACGACGCGCCAGATGAACAGGTAGAGCAGGACGAGGAAGCCGACCTTGAGCAAGAGCAGGACTTCCTCGACCGCGATCGAGCCGACGGTCATGGAAGCTCGCGCTCGAAGACCATCTCCGTCGAGCCGAGCGTGATGCGGTCGCCGTCCTCGAGCTTCGCCTGACGGAGTCTCCGTCCGTTCACTTCCATCCCGTTCGTCGAGCCGAGATCCACGAGCCAGTACGCCGTGTCGTCCTGGCGGAGCTCGGCATGCCTCCGCGAGACGTTCGGGTCGGCGAGCTGGATGTCGCAGTCCTGCCCGCGCCCGAGCACGACGACGCGCTTGTCGATCTCGTGCCGTTCGCCGTCGATCGTCAGCGCCACCACCTCGCGCTCGACGTGGGCGTCCCCCTCCGCGACGGGCTCGGGTGCGTCGGCCCCAGGCCGGTAGACCATCGTCGCGCCCGTCTGCCTCGAAGCGGGCGCGTCCGGGCCGGCGCGTCGACCTCGCTGCACCATCCTCGTCGCGATTCCGAACACGCCGAGCCCGAGGTCGTCGTCGGTCGCGAGCAGCACGGCCGGCGGCGAGAGCATCACGTACCCCTCGCGGCGGGCGTGCTCTGCCAGGTACTCCTGCAGCTCGAGCTTGAGCGAGTCCTCGTAGGCCTGGAACTGGCGCCGGTCGTGCGGGGAGAGGAAGACCGTGTACTCGTTCGGGACGTAGACGCGCGAGACCGAGACGGTGCGGTGGTCGTCCATCTCCTTCGCGAGCTTGCGTGCCAGCTCGACGGGCTGGACGCTCGTCCTGAAGGCACGTCCGAATACGCCCTCGACGAGTGCTTCGATCTTCTGTTCGATCGCGCGGAGAACGCTCAAAAGCTCGGGTCCTTCAGCGGATCGAGTCTAGCGGCGGCCTGCGGCGGCGCGGGCCTGTTGCAGCACCGCGACGGCGGCCGTGGTCTCGTCCACGGGGGGATTGGCCCGGCGCCGCGGCCTGGCGGCGAAGGGCTCGAGGGCCAGCGCGAGGCCGGTCGCCGCGGTCGCCGCGAGCACGGGCACGTTGGGCGCGTGCGGCGCGGGAACGAGCGTCAGCCCGCAGACGACGAGAGCGTAGGCGCCGGCGGCGAGCGGCCCACGGTGCCGGACGAGCGGCAGCGCAGCGGCTCCGAGCGCGAGCGCCCCCGCGGTGGCCGCCACCTCGGGGTGGTGCGCGAGCTCGCGCGCGAGCGCTCGTCCGGTCGCGAGCAAGCTGTTCGTGGCCGGGATGCCCAGCTCGTGGATCCGCCCTGCGCCGGCGATCGCGGCCGCGACGAGGACGGAGCCGGCGACGCTGACGGCTCGTCGTGCCGGCCAGCGCACGGCCAGCGCGAGCACCGGCAGCAGCCCGAGCGCTCCGAGCGGGCCGAGCCCGGCGCCCAGCGCCGCGAGCAGCCCGGCCCGGGGTGTCCGCCAGCTCGCGGCGAGTACGACGAGGGCGGCGATCCCGTACAGGGCGGCGAGGCCGAAGGCGTAGTTGCCGAGCGGCAGGACGGGCACCGCGAGGCAGAAGGCGAGGCCGGCTCGTTCCGACAGGAGGGTCAGCGCGGCGGCGACTCCGGCCAGGCCGAGCGGCCAGCCGGCGGGGAAGAAGGGAAGGACGGCGGTCGTCGCTCCGGCGAGCGCTCCTGCTCCGGCCGCGGCGAGCGCCTTCTCGGCCGGCTGCAGCGCGCTCGGGGACGAAAGGGAGACGCGGGGCAGCGACGGCAGGGCGAATCGGGGCCGCGGGAGCGCGACGGGCAGCTTTCCGCCCGGCTTGCGGGCGGGGCGCTGCCGGAGCTCGCCGGCGACCTGCCGCAGCGCTCCCGACAGGCCGGCCGCGGTCGGACGCCGGCCGGCCGCGACGGAGAGCGCCCGGTCGACGCAGGACACGACCGAGCGCGGCAAGTCGGGTCGTTGCTCGCGCAGCGAGGGCGCCCCCCGCTCGATCGACTTGGCCGTGTCGACGAGCGTGCCGCCCCAGAACGGATGGAAGCCGGCCAGCGCTTCCCAGAGCAGGACGCCGACGCCCCAGACGTCCGCCGCCGGTCCGGCGGGCTCCCCGCGCAGCCGCTCGGGCGAGATGTACGCGAGCGTGCCGGGGATGTCGCCCACGGCGGTCAGGCTCTCCTCCTCGTGCATCAGGGCCAGACCGAAGTCGAACAGCTTCACGGAAATCCCGCCGCCGTCGGCGAGCAGGACGTTCGCGGGCTTGACGTCGCGGTGCACGATCCCGTTGGCGTGCGCGTGGGCGAGTCCCTCCAGCACCTGCGCCGCCGCCTCCAGCGCGGCCGAGTCGCTGATCTCACCCGCACGCATCGCCTCCCGCAGCGTGCGGCCAGAGACGTACTCGTAGACGATGTAGACGTGTCCTCCGTCGCGGGCCAGCGCGTGCGCACGCAGGCAGCGCGGGTGCCGGAGCCGTGCGGCGGCAGCCGCCTCCCGCTCGGCCCGGGAGCCCGCGGTGCCCTCACGCGGGACGATCTTCAGCGCCACCTCCTGGCCGGTCTCGACCTCGCGCGCGAGCCAGACCGAGCCCGAGCCGCCCGTGCCGAGCGGCCGCACCGGCAGGTAGCGATTCAGGACCAGGCTGCCTGGCGCTCCCTCGGCGGCGGTCCGGGACATCCACGATCGCATTTGGCTCCGACAGGAGAAACTCCTGCGCGTGGCGAACAACTTCGTTCCGCCGAGAGTGGATCGACTAGAGTGGAATCCAGGTCTCGCCGGGCCGTGGCCACATGAGCGAGTACGACTCAGATATCGAATTCGACTTCTTCGACGAGCAGGAGACCGGTGAGAGCCCGTCGCCTGGGGATCGATCCCGTTCGCAGCGGACCCCTCCGGGCGGCCCGCCGGCCCGGCGCACCGATCACGCGGGCATCCCGCCGACGGCGCGCCTCGTCGGCCTGATCGCGTTCGGCATCCTGATCATCGTCCTGCTCGTCCTCTGGGTGCAGAGCTGCTCCAGCACGAGCAGGACGTCGTCGTACCGGAGCTACCTGAGCAAGGTCGCAGCGCTCGCCGTCGACTCGAACCGGCTCGGCTCGAGGCTCGCACAGTCGATCGAGACACCGGGGATCACGGCCGGTGCCCTCGCGAACAAGATCGACGGGCTCGCCCAGCAGCAGCAGGCCGACGCGCAGGTCGCGAGCAAGTTGACGGCTCCCCCAGGACTGGTCGCGCCGCAGGCGAGCATGGTCGAGGCGCTCCAGTTCCGTGTCGCCGGCCTGCGCGGCCTCGCCCAGGCGCTGCGCGCGGGCGCGGGCTCCACCAACGTCGCCTCGACGGCGGTGACGCTAGCGGCCGAGACCGAGCGGCTCGTGGCCGGTGACGCGGTCTGGGCCGACCTGTTCCGCGAGCGGACGTTGCAGACGATCGCGCAGCAGCACATCACCGGCCTCGTCGTGCCCAGGTCGCGCTTTCTGCAGGACTCGGGGGTCGACAGCCAGACGTTCTGGACGCCCGTGGTCGAGCGGCTGAACGGCAACTCGACGAGCGGCGGCGGCACCTCGGGCAAGGCGGTCGGCACCGAGCTGCTCGGCGTGACCGTGCTGCCGAGCGGAAAGGCGTTGAGCCCGACCCAGCTCAACACCGTCGTCGAGAGCACGAAGCTCGGCTTCGTCGTCTCGGTGAAGAACTCGGGTGACGTCCAGGTCGCGGGCGTTCAGGTCACGATCACGATCAAGCAGTCGCCGAAGCCGATCACGGCCACCGTCCGGATTCCGCTGATCAACCCGGGTGACACGAAGACCGCGACGTTCAAGAACCTGCCGCAGCCGGCGTTCGTGGTCAGGACGACGCTCGAGGTCGACGTCCAGCCCGTCAAGGGCGAGACCAACCCCGACAACAACTCCGGCTCGTACCAGGTGATCTTCTCGCTCGGGTAGTCGGGCGTGAACCTCTCCAGCAGCACGGCGGGTTGGATCGCGATCGGCGCGGCGGTGGCGGCCGTGGTCGTCGCGGTGCTCGTCCTGCTCGTCTGGCTCGAGGGGCGCCGGGCGCGGGCGCAGCGCCAGACGCTGCTCGGCGAGAGCGGCGGCAGGCGCGACCTCGTCGATTTCGCGATCACGCTCCAGGCCCGGGTCGACGATCTCCATCGTGCGATCGACGAGATCGCCGCCGCCGTGGCGCGGGTCGATCGCCGGATGGACGCCACGCTCGCCCGGACGGCGATCGTGCGCTACGACGCGTACGAGACGGCGGGTGGGCGCCAGTCCGCGTCCGTCGCGCTGCTCGACGCGAACCGCTCGGGCATCGTCCTGAGCGCCATCCAGGGCCGCGACTACGCCCGCGTGTATGTCAAGGAGCTCGACCAGGGCAAAGCCTCCGTGGCCCTCTCGCCCGAGGAGCAGCAGGCCGTCGAACGAGCGATGGCGAGGTGACACGGGGGAAACGGCCGGTTTCCCCCGTGGGCCCCCTTCCCTCTGGGATCGCGTCTTGCGCGGCCCGAGCTACGCCCGGGCGCAGCCCGGGCTTCGCGGCAACTGGTGGAGCATGGCCGCTCGATTTACGTGGAGGACGGGCGGCCAACCCGGGCTCCGTTGCTATTTTTCGCGCGGGGTGCAGGTTCTCGTCCTGAACGCGAGCTTCGAACCGCTGAACGTCTGCTCGGTTCGGCGTGCGCACGTGCTCGTCTACAAGGGCAAGGCTGAGGTGGTCGAGGGCCTCGATCGCCCGTTTCGCTCGGCGTCGGCCAGCTTCGTCTGGCCCTCCGTGATCCGGCTCAGCGCCTACGTTCGGGTGCCGCGCGCCGCGCAGCGCAAGATCTCGCGGCGCGCGCTCTTCGCCCGCGACGCCTGGACCTGCGTCTACTGCGGTGCCAAGGACGTCCGCCTGACGCTCGACCACGTCGTGCCGCGCAGCCGCGGCGGCGACTCGGTCTGGGAGAACGTCGTCACCTCGTGTGCCCCCTGCAACCTCCGCAAGGGAAACCGCCTGCTGGACGAGCTCTCGATGGCGCTGCGCAAGCCGCCCCGTCCGCCCGCGCCGGCGCTGTTCATCCGGCTCGCCGCGCCGACGATTCCGAGCAGGTGGCGCGCCTACCTCGAGCCGTACGGCGCCGCCGCGTAGCCGCGCAGCGGTGACACGCGCCGGCGCGGCGCCGTAGAAAGGGCAAATCACCCAGGAGGTTCACGATGAAGCTGCTTCGTCTTGCCGCGCTCGGAGCCGGGATCGCCGTCGTCGTCGCGTTCGCGGGGGTCGGGCGGCCCGATCGCGCGAGCGGCGACAGCCCCACTCCGGCCTCGCGGTCGATCACGGTCTCCGGCAGCGGGTCGGTGTCCGCGATCCCGAACCAGGCCGCGTTCACCTTCGGCGTCACCACTCGCGGCAAGACCGCCGTGGAGGCGCTGGCGGCCGACTCGGCCGCGATGCGGAAGCTGATCGACGCTCTCGAGGCGGCCGGCATTCCGGCGGCGTCGCTCCAGACGAGCTCGGTCTCCCTCTCGGCGGTCACGTCGAGCCAGGGCGACGCGATCGTCGGCTACGACGCGTCCAACACGGTCGCCGCGACGATCGCGAATCTCGCCCGGGCCGGCGAGATCGTCGACGCCGCGGTCGCCGCGGGCGCGAACCAGGTCGACGGCCCGAACCTGACCGTCTCGGACCAGTCCGCGCTGTACCAGGCGGCGCTCAGGGCCGCGGTCGCCGACGCGCGCGCGAAGGCGCAGACCCTCGCGGCTGCGACCGGGCTGCAGCTCGGCTCGGTGAGCTCGGTCGAGGAGAACGGCGCGACGACGCCGGTCGTCTACGGCGCTGCGAGCGCGCCGGCTCCGTCGACCCCGATCCAGGCCGGGACGCAACAGATCACGGCGTCGGTGACGGTCGTCTTCGAGGCGTCTTAGCCGTCGAGAGCGGTGCGGAGGGACGCGACGTACTCGCAGAGCGCGTCGGGTCCCTCCTCTGCCAACTCGACCGCGCGCGACCCGACCACGATGCCGTCCGCGAGCACGGCCGTCTCGCGCGCATGCTCGGGAGTGGAGATCCCGAAGCCCGCGTAGAGCGGCACGTCCGTGATCCGGCGGGCTCGCTCGACGAGCCCGGGCAGCTGGCCGGACGGGCCGGCGCGCGCTCCGGTCGTTCCGGTCAGCGTGACGAGGTAGAGCCAGCCGTCGGTCTGCTCGGCTGCCAGCCTCAGCCGTTCGTCGGTCGACGTGGGAGCGACGAGCTGGACGCGGCGCAGCTCGGGTCGCTCGCCTGCCGGAAGGTCGGCGACGATCAGGCTCGTCGCGCCGGCCGCCCGGGCTGCGTCGGCGAAGCGCTCCCATCCGTACGCCTCGAGGATCGACGCGTAGGTCATCGGCACGAGCGGCACGTCGACAAGCCGGCGCGTCTCCGCCAGGCAGTCGAGGCAGGCCGCGGTGCGCATCCCCTGCGCGAGCGCCCGCTCGCCCGCGCGCCGGATGACGGGCCCGTCGGCGAGCGGGTCGGAGAACGGAAAGCCGATCTCGACGATGTCGGCGCCGCCCGCGACCGCGGCCTCGGCCAGCGCCGGCGTGTCCGGACCGGCCATCAGGTAGATGACGAGTGTCTTCTCGCCCGTCACAGGTGGGCGAGGGCCTGGTCGAGATCCTTGTCGCCCCGGCCCGACAGGCAGATGAGGACGAGCCCGGCGTCCAGGTCGGCTGCGCGGGCGAGCGCGTGCGCGGGCTCGAGCGCGGGGATGATCCCCTCCGTTTCGGCGAGCCGCCGGAACGCGGCCAGCGCCTCGTCGTCCGTGGCGCTCACGTACTCGACCCGGCCCGAGTCCCGCAACGCGGCGTGTTCGGGACCGACCCCCGGGTAGTCGAGGCCGGCCGAGATCGAGTGGGCGTCGAGAATCTGCCCGTCCTCGTCGGCGAGGATCGACGAGCGCGCACCGTGCAGCACGCCCGGACGGCCGGAGCTCAAGCTGGCAGCCCCGCGCGCCTCGACGCCGACCATCTTCACCTCCGCGTCGTCGAGGAACCCGGCGAACATCCCGATCGCGTTCGAGCCGCCGCCGACGCAGGCGACGACCACCTCCGGAAGTCGCCCTTCCGCCTCCAGGATCTGCGTCCGCGACTCCCGCCCGATCACCGACTGCAGCTCGCGCACGAGCTCGGGATACGGGTGCGGGCCGACGCAGGAGCCGATCAGGTAGTGCGTCGTCTCGACGTTCGTGATCCAGTCGCGGATCGCCTCGCTGGTCGCCTCCTTCAGCGTCTTCGTGCCGAACTCGACCGGGCGCACCTCGGCGCCGAGCAGCCCCATCCGCTCGACGTTGGGACGCTGCCGCCGCATGTCCTCGGCCCCCATGTAGACGACGCACTCGAGGCCGAAGCGTGCGCAGACGGTCGCGGTCGCCACGCCGTGCTGGCCGGCGCCCGTCTCGGCGACGATCCGTCGCTTGCCGAGCCGCTGTGCCAGCACCGCCTGACCGAGCGCGTTGTTCAGCTTGTGCGCGCCCGTGTGGAGGAGGTCCTCGCGCTTCAGGTAGATCCGCTTGCCGGGCGCGAAGCGCTCGGACAGCGTGAGCGGCGTCGGCCGCCCGGCGTACTCGCGGCCGAGCCGGTCGAGCTCGTTCTGGAACGACGGGTCGCGTCGGGCCGCCGCCCAGCCGGCCTCGAGCTCGTCGAGGGCCGGAATCAACGTCTCGGGCACGTAGCGGCCGCCGTACGTGCCATAGAGACCTGTGGTCATCGTGCGGCCTCCACGAACGCCCGCACGCGCTCGTGATCCTTGATCCCGGGCGAGACTTCGAGGCTCGAGCTCGCGTCGACCGCCCAGGGCCGAACGGCCTCGACCGCCGCGCGCACGTTCTCCGGCCCGAGCCCGCCGGCCAGAACGACGCGGCCCTCGGTCGCCCGTGCGCGCTCGAGATGCGTCGCGTCGGCCGTCTGCCAGGGGAGGTCGACGACTGTCGCCACCCGCTCTCCGCGGCGCAGGAGCACGGCGTCACGGCCGCGCACCTTGCCTTGCTCCTCCGGGTAGAGCTGGACGAGATCCGTGCCCGCGTCGGCCGCCTCGCCGACGAACACCGCCACGGGCAGCACGTCGTCGGGCACCGGCAGGACGCGTTCGGCACGGCGTGGGCTCGCGTCGACCAGGATGAAGCCGCAGAGATCGGCGCCCGCCTCGGCGGCGACGGCCACGTCCTCGGCCCGCGTCAGGCCGCACACTTTGACCAGCGGTCGCGAGAGGATCTCGCGGAGCTTCGCCGCCGGGTCGGAGGCGCGCATCAGCGCGGTGCCGACGAGCACGGCGTCCGCGCCGGCCAGCTCCGCCTCCGCGCCCTGAGCCCGCGAGTGGACGGCGCTCTCGGCGATCACGATGCGATCGCGCGGCGCGTGCGCGACCAGCTCGAGCTGCGCCCTGCGATCGATCGTGAACGTGGACAGGTCGCGGGCGTTGATGCCGATCGGGTCGGCGCCGAGCGCGGTCGCGCGCGCGAGCTCCTGCTCGTCGTGCGCCTCCACGAGCGTGTCGAGCCCGATCGACCCGGCGTGTGCCATGAGCGCCGCGGCGCGGCGGTCGTCCAGGTCGCGCAGGATCAGCAGGGCCGCATCGGCTCCGGCCGCCTGCAGCTCGTCGAGCTGGGCCTCGTCCGTGAAGAACCCCTTGCCGAGAAGCGGCAGTCCGGCGGCAGCCCGGGCGGCGCGGAGGTCGTCAAGGGAGCCGGCGAAGCGCTCGTCGACCAGGATCGACACTGCCGCCGCGCCGGCCTGCTCGAAGGCCGCTGCGAGCGCGGCGGGGTCGGCATCCGGCCGGAGATCACCTGCGGAAGGCGACCGGCGCTTGACCTCGGCGATCGCGGTCAAGCCAGGTGCCGCCAGCGCATCGCGGAACCGTCCCATCAGGCCCACTCTCGCATCAGGCCCAGCCTCGCCCGTCCGTGGCCGTCCCGACAGGCCACGGGTCCCCCACCCAAGGGCGGGGCGTCGTCCCTCCGCCCTCGCCGAGGACGATACCGGCGAACCTGTGCCGTGTCTGTGCCCGCACCGTGACGATTTGCGGGCATGCCTGTGACGACTCTCGTCGGCCAGGGGCTTCCGGTCGTGTCCAGGCTCCTGGACGGGCTGCTCGAGGCCGTCACGCGGGCACCTCCCCGTCGCGTGAGAAGGCCACGAGCCGCTCGAGGCGCTCCGCGGCGCCGCCCGAGTCCACGGCGCGTCGCGCGTGCTCGAGGCCTTCACGCAGATCCGCCGCATGCCCCGAGGCGGCGATCGCACCGGCGGCGTTGAGCAGGATCGCGTCGCGCCGCCCGCCCGCGGCGCCGGCGAAGACGTCCCTGATCGCCTGTGCGTTCTCGACCGGCGAGCCGCCGCGCAGCTCCTCCGGCGAGCAGGGCGCGATGCCGAGTTCGGCCGGATCGATCGTCCGCTCGTGCACCGTCCCGTCGACGACCTCGCAGACGCGGTTCGGCCCGCACGGCGACAGCTCGTCGATTCCGCCGGCCCCGTGCACGACGAACGCCCTTCGCGCACCGAGTTGCGCCAGGACCTCGGCGATCGTCCGCACGAGCGCCGGCGAGTAGACGCCGACGATCTGCGCCCGCGCTCCCGCCGGGTTCGTCAGCGGGCCGAGCACGTTGAAGACTGTCCGCGTGGCGAGCTCGCGCCTCACCGACGCGGCATGCCGCATCGCGGGGTGGTGTGCGGGCGCGAACAGGAAGCCGAAGCCGAGCTCGTCGATCGAGCGCGCGATCCGCTCGGGCGACTGCTCGAGCTCGAGCCCGAGCGCCTCGAGCACGTCGGCCGAGCCCGAGGCGGACGAGACGGCGCGGTTGCCGTGCTTCGCGACGCCGGCGCCGGCCGAGGCCGCCACCAGCGCTGCGGCCGTCGAGATGTTCAGCGTCTGCGCGCCGTCGCCGCCGGTTCCGGCCGTGTCCACGAGGTCGTCGCGCTGCGGGTGGACGGCAAGCACGTGGGCGCGCATCGCGTCGGCGCAGCCGGCGATCTCCTCGGCCGTCTCGCCCTTCGCCCGCAGCGCCACCAGGAAGCCGGCGATCTGCGCGGGCGTCGTCTCGCCGCGCATGATCGAGCTCATCGTCTCGCAGGCCTCCCCACGGGTCAGGTCGTGCCCGTCCAGCAGCCGGCTGAGCGTCGCCTGGATCATCGTCGGAGGAAATTTTCCAGCAGATCGCGCCCGACCGGGAGCGTCAGCACGGACTCGGGATGGAACTGGACACCGTCGACCGGCAGCTCGCGGTGGCGCACGCCCATCACCTCGCCGTCGTCGCTCGTCGCCGAGACGACGAGGCAGTCGGGCACGCGGGCCGCCGCGAGCGAGTGGTAGCGGCCGGCGGAGAAGTCCTGCGGCAGGCCGGCGAAGATGCCCTCGCCGTCGTGGTGGATCGGACTCGTCTTGCCGTGCAGGAGCCGGGCGGCGGGCCCGATCTCCCCGCCGAACGCCTCGACCACGGCCTGGTGGCCGAGGCAGACGCCGAGCGTCGGCGTCGTCGGCGCGAGCCGGCGCACGATCTCGAGCGTGGCGCCGGAGTGCCCGGGGCGGCCGGGGCCCGGCGAGACGACCAGGTGCGACGGGCCCATCGCCTCGGCCCCGTCCGCGTCGACTTCGTCGTTTCGCCGCACGACCACCTCTGCGCCGAGCTCCTGCAGCAGGTGCACGAGGTTGTAGGTGAACGAATCGTAGTTGTCCACAAGCAGAATCATCTCGCGCTCCTGACCCGCGCGCACCGGGCCGTCAGGAACGCGAGAGGCTGCTGCAGGGGCTCCATCACCGTGGTCCCGCCTCCGCGAGGTCGATCGCGGCCTCCAGTGCCGCCAGCTTGTCCAGGCACTCCTGGTGCTCCGCCGCCGGGTCGGAGTCGGCCACCACGCCGCCGCCCGCCTGCAGATGTGCGACACCGTCGCGAAGGACGAGCGTGCGGATGGCGATGCACGTGTCGAGATCGCCGTCCGGGAGCGCGTAGCCGACCACGCCGGCGTACGTCCCCCGTCCGTAGCCCTCCAGCTCGGAGATGATCTGCATCGCCCGCACCTTAGGCGCGCCCGACACGGTGCCGGCGGGAAACGTGGCGCGCACGAGGTCGAACGCGTTGCGGCCGGGCTGGATCTCGCCGACGACCTCCGAGACGAGGTGGACGACGTGCGAGTAGTGCTCCGGCTCGAGGAACCGCTCCACACGCACGGTGCCGGCGCGGCAGACGCGGGACAGGTCGTTGCGGCCGAGGTCGACCAGCATCACGTGCTCGGCGCGGTCCTTCTCGGAGGCGAGCAGGCTCTCGGCGGCCCCCTCGCCGGCGGCGATCGTTCCGGCGATCGGGTTCAGGCTCGCCCGTCCGCCCTGGAGCTTGACGTGGGTCTCCGGCGACGAGCCGACGAGGCTGACGTCGCCGAGCTCGAGCAGGAACAGGTACGGCGACGGGTTGATGCGCCGCAGCGCCCGGTAGAGGGCGACGGCAGACGCGTCCGTGCGACGCACGGCCCGCTGGGAGAGGACGATCTGGAACGCGTCGCCGGCGACGATGTGCTCCTTGGCGCGGAGGACGCGACGCTCGTGCTCGGCCCGGTCCGGCGTCCGCTTGGTCGGATGACCGCGGAGCGGGTCGGAGGGAGGCTCGTCAACGTGCCGGGCAAGGGCGGCAGCGATCTCCGCCGGGTCGCCGGCGAGGACCTCGGCGACGCTCGAGACATGGTCGATCCGGACGAGCACGTCGGCGACGACGAAGCGGCTCTCCGGCAGGTCGGGCCTCCCCGCGGGCAGCGGCACGGTCGGTTCGAGGGTCGCGACGTAGTCGTAGCCGAGGTAGCCGATGACCGGCGCGGGCTCCCGCTCGGCCTCGTCGAACGAGACGAGCCGGTTCCCGCAGCCGACGAACGAGTAACGCCCGAGCCGGCCCTGCTCCACCGACTCGAGCAGGAAACTCGCCTCTCCCAGGCGCCGCAGCCGCAGGTAGGCCCCGAGCGGGGTGACTAGGTCGGTCGGAATGTGGGCGGTCGCGTTCATGTCCTCCAAACGAAAAGACCTCCCGGTCGGAAGGTCTGCGAGCGAAGCGGGGATCGAGGTCGGCTCAGGCGACGCTCCCGCCACGCTCGCGGCGCCACCAGAGCCAGCACGTGGTCGGGAGGTTCATTGCCGTCAGGGTAGGGCGTGGGCGCACCCCTCGTCAAGCCATCCGAAGCGCATCCACGAGCCGAATGCGGCCGCTCCAGAGGGCGCTGCCGAGGACGGCGCCCTCGCAGCCCGCGTCCCTGAGCCGGATCAGGTCGTCGAGCGAGGCGATTCCCCCGGCCGCGAGGACGGGCAGCCCGGACGCCTCGATCACGCTCTCGAGCAGGCCGAGGTCGGGGCCGGCCAGCGAGCCGTCACGCGTCGCGCTCGTCACCAGCAGGCGCTGCACGCCGGCGCCCGCGCAGGCGTGCGCGAGTTCGGGGGCGGGGAGCTCCGACGTGCGCGCCCAGCCCTCCACGACCACGAGCCCGTTGCGCGTGTCGACGGCGGCCACGAGCCGCTCGCCGAACCGCTCTGCCGCCTCGCGGAGGAAAGCCGGCGACAACGCGGCCGTTCCGACCATGACCCGCGCCGCGCCGGCCGCGAGCGCGGCGTCCACGGAGGCGATCGTCCGGTAGCCGCCGCCGACCTGGGCGGGCGTGCCGTCCGCGGCCGCAACGACGCGTTCGACGAGCCCGGGGGTGGGCGTGCCCGAGAAGGCGCCGTCCAGGTCGACGAGGTGGAGGAAGGTCGCGCCCTCGCCCGTGAAGCGCCGCGCCGCGTCCTCCGGGTCGCCGCCCTCGATCGTCACACGCGCCCGGTCGCCGCCAGCGAGGCGCACGCACCGCCCCTCGAGCACGTCGATCGCAGGCAGGACGACGAATGCCCTCTTGCCGACCTCACGCATCGTGTTAGCATGCTAACACGATGCAAATGGCAGACGAGACGAAGAGCGAGCCCGCGCATGCCGTCGAAGAAGTCGCCGGGCTGGACGACCTCGCGGACGCCGTCCTGGCGCTGCGCACGCGTGACGAGGCGCGCCGCTTCCTGCGCGATCTCTGCACGCTCGGGGAGCTCGAAGCGCTCGCCCACCGCTGGCAGATCGCCCGGCTCGTCGACTCCGGCCGCTCCTATCTCGACATCGCCGAGACCGTGCACACGAGCACCGCGACGGTCACGCGCGTGGCGCACTGGCTGCGACACGGCGCCGGCGGCTACGAGTTGGCGCTCGAGCGCACGGCCAGGCGTCAACCGGGACCGTAGATGACGCCGTCGCGGTTCGCGCGGGCCGGGGAGGACGGACGGCTGACGGTCGCGGTCCCCTCGAAGGGCCGCATGTTGCAGCCGACGCTCGATCTCTGCGCGGCTGCCGGCCTGTCGTTCGAGACGACCGACCGGGCGCTGCTCGTTCCCTGCTTGAACGCCCCGGTCGACCTCCTGCTCGTGCGGCCGCACGACATCCCCGAGTACGTGCAGGACGGGGTCGTTGACGCCGGCATCACCGGGGCGAACCTCGTCTTCGAGAGCGAGGCGGACGTGCTCACGGTGGCCGAGCTCGGCTTCGCCCGCTGCACGCTGGAAGCCGCGGTGCCGGTCGATGCGGAGCAGAAGGCGCTGGCCGACCTCGAAGGCCTGCGTGTGGCCACGGCGTACCCGACCTCGACGCGCGCCTGTCTGGAACGGCTCGGCGTGTCGGTCGAGCTCGTCACCATCTCGGGTGCCGTCGAAGCGGCGCCGAGGCTCGGGCTCGCCGACGCGATCGTCGACCTCGTCTCCACCGGCTCGACGGCGAGCGTGAACGGCCTGCGCCGGATCGGACAGCTGCTCGAATCGCAGGCGGTGTTGCTGCGGGCCCTCCGCTCGGTCGGCGAGAAGGACGAGCTGGTCGAACGGCTGGCGTTGATGCTCGAAGCCGTCGTCGCGGCGCGGCGCCGTCGCTACGTGATGATGAATGCTCCGGCCTCGGCGCTGGACGAGATCCGCGCCGTGCTGCCGAGCATGGGCGCCCCGTCCGTGCTCGAGCTGGCCGAGCCCGGACAGATCGCGATCCACGCGGCGATCGAGGCCGACCGAGTGTGGGACCTGCTCGGTCCGCTCAAGGCCGCGGGTGCCACGTCGATCCTGGTCATGCCGGTCGAGAGGCTCGTGCCGTGACCCGGGTCGAGATCGCGGATGCGCTCCCGCGGGCCGCCGAGATCGTCGCCGACGTGCGGGTCCGGGGCGACGAGGCGGTGCTGGACTGGAGCGAGCGGCTGGACGGCGAGCGGCCGGCCTCGCTCCGCGTTCCGGCCGAGGAGATCGCTGCCGCCGAGGCTGCTCCGGAGTTCCTCTCCGCTCTGCGCCGGCTCGCGGACGCGGTGCGGGCATTCCACGAGCCGCAGCGGCCGCCCGACACGGCGACGTCTCCCTACCCGGGCGTTCAGGCCGCGCGGAGGTTCGTGCCCGTGCGCTCCGTCGGCGTCTACGCGCCCGGCGGGCGCGCCTCCTATCCGTCCTCGCTGGTCATGGCCGCCGTGCCGGCGCAGGTCGCGGGCGTCGAGCGCATCGCCGTCGTCTCGCCGCGGCCGCCGGCGGTGCTCCTGGCGGCGGCACGGGAGCTCGGGCTCGACGAGGTCTACGCGGTCGGTGGCGCGCAGGCGATCGCCGCGCTGGCGTACGGGACCGAGACGATTCGCCCGGTCGACAAGATCGTCGGCCCGGGCAACCGTTGGGTGACGGCCGCCAAGCTGCTCGTCTCCGGTCGCGTCGGCATCGACCTGCCGGCCGGGCCGAGCGAGGTGCTGATCGTCGCCGACGAGACCGCCGACGCCGAGCTGTGCGCGGCCGATCTGCTCGCGCAGGCTGAGCACGGGCCGGACTCGGAGTGCGTGCTCGTGACGACGAGCGCCGCGCTGGCCGAGCAGGTAGGGCGGCTGACGGCCGGCTGGGAGCAGGTGCGGACCGAGGTCGTGGCGTCGATCGACGAGGCGCTCGCGCGCGTCGACGAATACGCACCCGAGCATCTCGAGCTGCACGTCGCCGATCCCGAGTCGGCGGCCGCCCGCGTCACGAACGCCGGCTCGATCTTCCTCGGCCCCTCGGCACCGGCCGTCGTCGGCGACTACGCGGTCGGGGCGAACCACGTGCTCCCTACGGGCGGCCTCGCGCGTGCAGCGGGCGGGCTCGGGCTCGAGGCGTTTCTGAAGTCGATCCAGATCGTGTCGGCGACTCACGACGGGCTCGACAGGATGCGCGAGACGGTCGGTGCGCTGGCAGCCGCGGAAGGTCTGCCGTTGCACGCTGCCGCCGTCGAGGCGCGTTTCCGGGACGAGGAGCGGTGACGGCCGCACGCGCGCTCCACGAGAGCTTTGCGCCGTATGTGTGGGCGCGCACGGCTGCCGATGTCGCAGCCTCTCACGGTCTTTCCGTTGCGGAGGTTCTGCGCTTCGACGCGAACGTGCCGCCGCTTCCCGGCGTGCCGTCCGTGCCGCTCGGCGAGAGCTTCTCGGCGCTGAACGAGTATCCCGAAGGCACGTACCGGGAGCTGCGGGAGGCGGCCGCGGCGTATTCCGGTGCCGAGCCGGACGAGATCGTGATCGGCGCCGGCGCGGACGACCTGATCGGGCTCGTCGCCCGGACGTTCCTCGGCCCGGGACGAACGGCTGCCGTTCAGCTGCCGACCTATCCGCTCTACGCGATCGCGAGCGGCATCGAGGGAGCCGGGGTGGTCGATGCGCCGTTCGAGCCCGATGCGCTCGGCGACGTCGACGTCGTCTGGGTCTGCAACCCGGCCAACCCGACCGGCGAGCTCGTCGAGCCGGACGCGATCGCAGCGCTCGCGCGGGCGCTGCCGGACGCGATCGTGGCGGTCGACGAGGCGTACTTCGAGTACGGCGGCCGGACGGTGGTCCCGTTCGTCCGCGAGGTGCCGAACCTGATCGCGATCCGCAGCCTCTCGAAGGCTTTCGGCTTCGCCGCTCTCCGGGTCGGGTACGCGGTCGTCGCGAGCGGTGTCGCCGCCGAGCTCGACCGCCGGCGATCTCCCGCGCCCGTCTCGGCGCCTGCGGCGCGGATCGCCGCCGCGGCGCTGCGCGACCCGGTGCTCGACGTCGAGTCGGAGATCGCCGAGCGCGAACGGGTGCGGGACGCGCTGCTGGCCGCCGGGCTCGACTGCCCGCGGTCGTTCGCGAACTTCGTCTACGTGCCCGTCGAGGACGGGCTCGAGCTGGCCGGGCGGTTGGAGGAGCGAGGGCTCGTCGTGCGCCGCTACCCATATGCGATCCGGATCACGCCGCGGCTCCCTGCCGAGAACGATCGCCTCCTGGCCGCGCTGGGCGTGTCTCCGGCCGCTTCGCCGGCGCGTTCGGCGCTGGTCGTACGGACGACGGCGGAGACCTCGCTGCGCGTCTCGCTCTCGCTCGACGGGCGGCGGCGGTCACGGGTGCACACCGGCGTCGGCTTCCTCGACCACCTGCTCGCGCAGCTGGCCTTCCACGGCGGCCTCGACCTGGAGGTCATCGCCGGCGGAGACCTGGACGTCGACGAGCACCACACGGTCGAGGACGTGATGGCCGCCGTCGGGGTGGCTCTCCGCGAGGCGCTGGGCGCGCGCGAGGGCCTGACGCGCTACGGCGCGGCGACGGTGCCGATGGACGAGGCACGCGCGACCGCGGCCGTCGACCTCGTGCGCAGGCCGCACGCCGAGATCCGGCTCGCATTCTCGGGCGACCGCGTCGGCGGGCTCGCGCTGACGCTGCTACCGCACGCGCTCGAGCGCTTCGCGATCGAGGCCGGCTGCACGGTCCACGTCGAGGCCGCCGGCGAGGACGACCACCACGTCGCCGAGGCGGCGTTCAAGGCGCTCGGTCGCGCGCTGGCGCAGGCCTGCGCCCGCGACGGCACGGGCCTCGGCTCGACGAAGGGCGCGCTGTGACCGAGACACGCCGGAGCCGGACCGAGGCGTGTCCGAACTGGCCGGGACACGATGCGCAACCCCACCCTGGGTGGGGAAGAAAGCCACCCGCCACCCGCGGTGAGCGTACCGACGAAATGCGCACGAGAGTGCAACGTCTTCGTGACAATTGTGTGACTTTCCATCCACAGCGTCGGGTGCGGCCATGAGAGTTGCGGTCGCCGACTACGGTGCCGGGAATCTCCGCAGCCTCTGCGCAGCGCTCGTCCGTGCCGGCGCGGAGCCGTTCGTGACCACCGATCCCGTCGAAGCGCGCGAGGCGCCGCTCGCCGTCGTCGCCGGCGTCGGCCACGTCGCGAGCGCGGCCGCCGGGCTCGCCCGGACCGGCGTCGACGAGGCGCTGCGCGAGCGGGCTGCAGCCGGCCGGCCGGTGCTCGGCATCTGCGTCGGCATGCAGCTGCTGTTCGAGCAGAGCGACGAGGGCGGCGCCGGCCTCGGCTTGCTTCGCGGGCGGGTGCGGCGCCTCGAAGCAACCCGCGTCCCGCACATGGGCTGGAACACGCTCGCGGTCCGCCCCGGCTCGCGGATCCTCGCCGGGCTCGAGGGCGCCGACGTCTACTTCGCGCACTCCTACGCGGTGCGCCCGGACGACCCCGGCGTCACGGTCGCCGAGGTGGATCACGACGGTCCGGTCGTCGCGGCTGTGGAGAGCGGCGCGCTGGCCGGCGTCCAGTTCCACCCCGAGCGCAGCGGCCCGACGGGCGCGCAAGTCCTGGCCAACGCGGTGCGATGGTCAAGAAGCGCGTGATCCCCTGCCTCGACGTCGCGGGCGGGCGCGTCGTCAAGGGCGTGCGCTTCGAGAACCTGCGCGACATGGGCGATCCCGTCGAGCTCGCGACCCGCTACTCGGAGCTCGGCGCCGACGAGCTCGTCTTCCTGGACATCACCGCGACGCTCGAGAGCCGCGGGCCGCTGCTCGAGCTGGTCGACCGTGCCGCCGCCGAGCTCACGATCCCGTTCACCGTGGGCGGCGGCGTGCGAACCGTGGACGACGGGCTCGGGCTGCTCCGCGCCGGGGCGGACAAGGTCGCCGTCAACCGCGCCGCGCTCGACGAGCCCGGGCTGCTGACGCGGCTCGCCGAGGCGTTCGGCTCGCAGGCAGTCGTCTGCGCGGTTGACGCGCGCGGCGGCGAGGTCGTCACGCACGCGGGACGGAGGCCTCGCGGCATCGACGCTGTCGCCTGGGCGCAGGAGGCGGTCGAGCAGGGCGCGGGAGAGCTGCTGGTCACGTCGATCGACGCCGACGGGACGCGCGACGGCTACGACCTCGAGCTGACCGGTGCGATCGCCGACGCGGTGGGCGTGCCGGTGATCGCCTCCGGAGGCGCGGGCTGTGCGCGGCACCTGGCGGAGGCGTTCGCGGTCGGCGCCGAGGCGGCGCTGCTCGCGTCGATCGTCCACGAGGATCCGGAGCGGCTGCCGGTGCTGAAACGCGAGCTGAAGGAGGACGGGTGGCCGATCCGGACCTGACCGCTGCGATCGTGCAGGACGCGGACGACGGGCGCGTCCTGATGCTCGCCTGGATGGACGAGGAGGCGCTCCGCCGCACGCGCGAGACCGGCGAGGCCTGGTTTCGGAGCCGCAGCCGCCAAGAGCTCTGGCACAAGGGCGAGACGTCCGGGAACACGCTCGCCGTCGAGGAGATCCGCGAGGACTGCGACGGCGACGCGATCCTGCTCCGCGTGCGGCCCGCAGGCCCTGCCTGCCACACCGGCTCGCGGTCCTGCTTTGCGCCCTGGCTCTGGCGGCGGGTGGCCGAGCGGGCCAAGGAGCGTCCGGAGGGCTCGTACGTGGCGCAGCTCCTGAAGCACGGCCCGGCGACGGCCGCGCGCAAGGTGGGCGAGGAGGGCGTCGAGGCGGCGCTCGCCGGCGCGAGCGAGAGCGACGAGCGGCTGGTCGAGGAGCTCGCCGACCTCTGGTTCCACTCCTACGTGCTGCTCGCAGCGCGCGGCCTCGATCCGGACGACGTCGAGGCCGAGCTGCGCCGACGCGTGCGGTGACTGAGCTGCCTTCCGCGGCGTAGATTCCCCGAGATGAGGCGCGCGATCGCTCTGGCGTGTGCGGCGATGCTCGCCGTGACGGTGACCGGGTGCGGCGGCTCGACGGCGAAAACGCTGCCGAACGTCGAGTACTTCAACTTCGTTGCCGCCTTCCAGCGCCTCCACCGCGCCGGCTTCAAGGTGGCAGTGCCGTACTTCCCGCCGTTCGCGAGGACGGAGCCGGCCGAGCAGGGCCGCGGGCAGCTGTCCAACTACGTCGTCGTCCGCGAGCGGCGGATCGCGGGTGAGACCGTCGCGCTCACGCTGACGCTGCCCCGATTCCAGGGGCCGATGGGCTCGCTCGAGGCGCACAAAGGCGAGCCGGCGTTCCTCGCGGCTCCCGACCTCGTCGGTCAGACGTATCCGGCTGTGACGAAGCGAGCCGGCGACTACACGGTGAGCGGGTTCTGGCTTCGCGTGAGCTCTGTCGATCCACTCGACCCGCGGGCGAGTGCCGCTGGACTCGGAGCCTTCCGCGTTGCTTCGCAGACGCCTCGTCCGGGGACGCGTCTTCTATTCGGCGGCCTGGTCCCGCATCACGGTGGCATCCGTCCGGCGTCGAGCACGATCACCGTTGCCCTGACGACCGGCGGCGAGACGACCGCCGCAGAGGTCGGGCGACGGGCCGGAGCCGCGTTGGCCGCTGCGGCCGAGACCGGAGCCGAGTACGGCTTGTTCCCTCGCACAGCGACAGCGCGCCCCTGCCGGATCCCGGAAGGTGGCCCGCAACCCCGGCAGGTCTACGGGCAGTGCTTTACCGGTGTCGACCTGTCCGGAATGAACGCCGTGGTCGTCTACCGACAGCTCTGGGACGGCCGTGGCTTCCGCGGGAACGGCGCGCCGGCGCGACCGGATCTCGAGCATGTCTGGGAGGTCACGGTCTCGCCTGCAGGCCGCGTCCTGTCAGTCCGTAGCTTCGGCGCCTTTCCGCCCCAGCTCGTCTGACTCGGCCTTCACGAGCGCGAGGATCTCCCGGAACAATCGCTCGACTCCGTCCGCCGAGAGCGGGCCGCCGTTCAGCTCGCGCAGACGCACGAGCAGCCGCTCCTCCTGACCGGGATCGACGAACGCGACCCCGTGCGCCTCCTTGTGCGCGCGGATCTCGCGGACGAGGTCGAGGCGGCGGTTGACGAGCTCGAGAATCGCCGCGTCGGTCGCCGCGACCTGCTCGCGCAGGCGCTCCAGCATCGGGTCGGTCACTCGTCCTCCACGTCCTTCCGCGCCGGGTACGAGCCGAACACCTGCAGCCGCAGCGTCCGCTCACGCATCTCGCGCAGCGCCTCGTTGACGATCGGATCGAGCGGATGGCCGGCCAGCACGGCGTCGAAACGGTAGCGCCACGGCGTCTTCGGAATCGGCCGCGAGACGAGCTGGTGCAGGTCGATGCGCAGCCGGCCGAACGGCTCGATCGCGCGGTAGAGCGCACCCGGCGAGTGGTCGGTGACGAACGTGAACGCCGTGCGCCACTCCTCGGCCTCCCGGTCGATGCGCGTGTAGGTCGAGATCGAGACGAACCGCGTGTATGCCTCGGGATGGTCGCCGACATCGCCTTCGATCACGGTCAGGCCGTGGAGCCGGGCCGCGCGCTCGCTCGCGATCGCCGCCTGCGTCGTGTCGCCGCTGTCCGCGACCTGGCGGGCCGCGTCCGCCGTCGTGGCGGCCGCGATCGCCGTGGCCCACGGCATGCCGGCCACGAGCGCCCGGCACTGGTCGAGGGCGACCGGGTGCGAGCGGATCAGCCGGATCTCCTCGAGCGGCGCATTGCCGAGCGCGACGAGGCAGTGGCGGATGCGGAGCGCGGTCTCGGCGACGATCGAGAGCGGGTACTCGTGCAGCAGGTCGTGGGTCTCGGCCACCGAGCCGGCGAGCGAGCTCTCGATCGGCAGCACGCCGAAGTCGACCTCGCCTGCGGCCGTCGCCTCGGCCACGGCGAGGAAGCTCGGCAGCGGCCGCAGCTCGACGTCGCTCGGGAAGAGGCGCTCGCAGGCGGCGGCGCTGTGAGCGCCGTCACGCCCGGGATAGGCGACGGCGAGTGGACGGTGTGCGGTGGTGGCTTCCAAGTGGCTCGTCTCCAGAGATCGAAAGGCTCCGCGGTCGGGATCGGCTAGCCGGCGGAGCGGAAGGAGGGGCGCCGGCTAGCGCGTAAAGGCGCGCGCGGCAAAGAGGAAGCCGGTGGAGCGGATGCCGCGGCGGAGCGCCATGAGCGTCACAGGGTACGCGCGGCCGCCGGGCCCGTCAACGCGCCGAGCACCGCGTCGGTGAACTCCACGGTCGTGGCGCTGCCGCCGAGATCGGGTGTCGGCGTGGCGGCGAGCGCGGCGTCAACGGCCTGCTCCAGCGCCGCTGCCTCGTCGCCCCTCCCGAAGCCGTGCTCGAGCAGGAGCGCTGTCGACCGGAGCATGGCGGCCGGGTTCGCGATGCCGCGGCCGGCGATGTCCGGAGCCGAGCCGTGCACGGGCTCGAAGAGACCCGGACCGGCATCGGAGAGGCTGGCGGAGGGGGCAAGCCCGAGCCCCCCGGTGACCGCGGCGGCGAGGTCGGACAGGATGTCGCCGAACATGTTCTCGGTCACGACCACGTCGAACCGCTCGGGCGCCGTCGCGAGCTGCATGGCCGCGTTGTCGACCAGCATGTCCTCGACCGCCACGTCCGGGTAGTCCGCGGCCAGCTCGCGGACGACGCGGCGCCACATCCGCGACGTCTCGAGCACGTTCGCCTTGTCGATCGAGGTCAGCCTCCCGCTCCGCGCGCGCGCCAGCTCGAACGCGCGCCGCGCGACCCGTTCGACCTGCGCCGGGTGGTACTCGCAGGTGTCGAACACGGTTCCGTCCTCGCGGACGCCGCGCGCCCCGTAGTAGAGACCGCCGACGAGCTCGCGCACGATCACGAGGTCGATGCCGTCCGCCCGCGCGGGGCGCAGGTTGGCGTAGACGCCGAGCTCGGTGCGGAGCCGCAGCAGGCCCTGCTCGGGGCGCACGTCGGCGGCGTCGAACTCCGGGTCGCCGATCGGGCCCTTGAGCACCGCATCGGCCGCGAGGCAGGCGGCGAGCGTCTCGTCAGGGAGCGGGTTCCCGGCGGCGCGGATCGCTGCGGCGCCGAAGGGGTGCTCCTCGAGCGCGAGATCGGGGGCCAGCTCCGCGAGAGCGCGCCGGGCGGAGGCCGCGATCTCAGGGCCGATGCCGTCTCCGGGGAGCAGGACGACCTTCATCCGCCGAGCCTAGCGAGGTCAGGCCGCGACGGCGGAGAGGACTCCGCCGAGCGTCTCGGCCAGCGAGACGACCTCGCCGATCACGACCAGGGCGGGCGGATCGATGTCCTCGGCCGCCTCCGCGATCCGCGCTAGCGGCGCGACCACGACGCGCTGCTCGGGGTGCGTGCCGCTCGCGATCACCGCGGTTGGCGTCGAGGCATCGCGGCCGTGCTCGATCAGGCCCGCGGCCAGCTCGTCGAGCCGTCCGAGGCCCATGAAGGCGACCAGCGTGCCGGGCGCCGCGGCCAGCGACGCGTAGTCGAGCGGGCCGTGACCGTTGACGATCGTCACCTGCGACGACACGCCGCGGTGCGTGACCGGGATCCCGGCGGCGGCCGGAACCGCGGCGAGCGAAGAGACGCCCGGCACGACCTCGAACGCGATCCCCGCTTCGACCAGCGCCAGCGCCTCCTCGCCGCCGCGGCCGAACAGGAACGGGTCGCCGCCCTTCAGCCGCACGACGTCCAGGCCGCTCCGGGCCAGTCGCACGAGCAGGTGGTTGATCTCGTCCTGGTCGAGCGGCCCGCGGCCGATGCGCAGCGCCTCCCCCGGCGCCTCCGCGACGAGCTCGGTCGCGACCAGCCGGTCGTGGACGACGGCATCGCAGCGGCGCAGGAGCTCGAGGCCGCGCACGGTGATCAGGCCAGGATCACCCGGGCCGGCACCGACGAGCGCGACGCATCCGGTCATTCCCGCTCCCGGCGCCGGCAAAGCCGGCGCCTCCGCTCACTGGTGAGCTCCGTCGAGCCTACGCTCACGTGAGCGCCTTCTGGACGAGCCGCTGGAAGTAGTCGCGCCGGGCCTGGTAGGTGGGCAGGTTCTCCTTCGCCCAGGGGCGGAGCTCGCGCAGCCGCTCCGCGAGGTCGGCGTGGCGTGGGCCGACGAGCGCGGCGACGTCGTCGCGGATCCGCTGCGCCAGCGCCGGCGAGGCGCCGCCCGTCGAGACGGCGACGGCGATCGGCCCCTCGCGGTGCACGGCGGGCAGGATCAGGCTGCACAGCTCGGGCACGTCCACGACGTTGCAGAGCACGTTGCGCGCCTCGGCGTCCGCGAACACGCGGCGGTTGACCGGCGTCGACGACGTTGCCGCGACGACGAGGAAGCGGTCGCGGAGGTCGGACGGGTGGTAGCCGCGCGCGATCCACTCCACGGGCAGCGACAGGAGCTCGGGGACCGTCTCCGGTGCGACCACCGTCACGCGTGCCCCGCACTCGAGCAGGCCGCGCACTTTCTCGAGCGCCACCGAGCCGCCGCCAACCACGAGCACGCTGCGGCCGTCGAGGTCGATGCAGGCCATGTAGTAGCGCTTGCCCGTCACGTCAGACCCCCACCGAGTGGAGCCGCGCTCCCTGACGGTCGAGGCGGATCGTGATCTCGGCCGCGCCGGCGGCGAGCGAGAGCGAGAACGCGCCCGGCCCGAGGGCCTCGAGCGAGACCGAGCGCAGCTCCTGCCCGGCCAGGGTGCTCAGCGAATCGGACACCTCGCGCGCGCTCTCGGCAACGGCGGAACCGTTCGGGAGCCGCCGGTAGGTTGCGAGCGCCGCCCGCTCGCCGCCCGGGCCGTAGAGCGCGCGCAGCCGCCCGGTCTGCAGGCCGACCTCGAGCAGCTCCTGGAGCGTCTCCGCATCCTCGCCCGCGACCTCGCCCTCGGTGGCAGCTGCCTGGAGCGCCGCCAGCCGCCCGCGGTAGTCGTCGTCCCGGGCCAGGGCCAGAACGGCCTGCGCCTCCGCCAGAGCGACTTCCTGGGCCTCCCCGCGCAGCGCGATACCGCTAGCGCTCATCGTGCTCCCCGATCAGCGCGTGAAGCTCATGCTCGAGCCCGCCCGTCTCGATCGCGCAGTGGATGCCGCACTCCTTGGGCGCGTTCTCCTCCCACCACCACCGCCCCGCGCGCGAGGCCTCGCCGGGCGCGATCGCCCTCGTGCACGGGGCGCAGCCGATCGACGTGTAGCCGCGCTCGTAGAGCGGGTGCGTCGGCACGTCGTTGGCGCGCGCGTACTCCCAGACCTCGTCCTCCGTCCACTCGGCGAGCGGGTTGAGCTTCACGATCGCGCCGTGGTCGTGGTCGATCTCGATCTTGCGGATGTCCGTGCGCGAGGCCCACTGGTCGCGGCGCAGGCCCGTGATCCACGCGTCGAGCGAGGCGAGATGCCGCGTCAGCGGCAGCACCTTGCGCACCTGGCAGCAGAGCAGGCGGTGCTCCACCTGGCGATGGAAGAGGTTCGGTCCGTGCTTGCCCACCATCCGCGACACGTGCTGCGCGTCGGGCGAGAGGATCTCGAGCTCGAGCTCCGGATAGCGGTCGCGAACCTGCTCGATCAGCTCGAACGTCTCCTCGGGCAGCCGGCCCGTGTCGACCGTGAACGCCTTCACGTTCGGATCGATCCCGTAGGCCATGTCGATCAGGACGGAGCCGTCGATCTGGAACGCCGTCGAGATCGCGATCCGCGGCGCGAACCGGCCGAGGGCCCACTCGAGCAGGGCCTGCGGCTCCTCGCCCTCGAACTCGACCGAGAGCTCACCCGCCTCCAGGTCGTCCATCACCTCTTCGTAAATGCTCATGCGGCCTCCTTCTCCCGGGCGCGGGCGGGCTCGCGGCCGGCCAGCACACCCAGCTCGTCGTCGCTCGTGCGGTCGCAGAAGGCACGGAACGACTCGCCCGGCTGCCGGGCGGCGAGCCAGCCGGCGACGAGCCCCTCGACCGTCGCGTCCAGCTCCTCCGTCGGCACGCGCCGGAACACCGGCCGCGCGATCGCCGCGCCCGCGTTGAGGCCAGCAGAGCCGAGCCCGCCGCGCAGGAACACGTCGTAGGCCTGGCGGCGGCGCCCCTCCTCGTCCCGGACGGTCGTGCCCTGGAAGCCGAGGTCGCCGACCCAGTGCTGCGCACAGGCGTGCGGGCAGCCGTCGAGATGGAGGCGCAGCCCGGCGATGTCGTCGCCGAAGCGCCGTTCGAGCGCCTGGATGAGGGAGTCGGCGCGCGTCTTCGTCTCGGTCACCGAGAAGTTGCAGTGCGGCTCGCCGGTGCAGGCGAGCGAGGCCGCGCGCACCGGGTTGAGGTCGAGCGGGAAGCCGATGCGCGCGAGCTCCGCCACCGCCGCGTCCACCCGCTCCTCGGGCACGCCCGCGAGCACGAAGTTCTGCAGGCGCGTGATGCGCACGTCGCCGCCGGCTTGCTCGGCCAGGTCCGCGACGGCCGTCATCTGCTCGCCCGAGACGAGGCCGAGGTGGACAGGCACGCCGACGTAGACGAGGCCCGGCTGCTTCTGCGCGTGCAGGCCGACATGGTCGGAGAAGCCCTCCCGCGCGGGCTCGAGCGCGAAGTCCTCGAGGCGCCGGCCGAGGCGACGCTCGACCTCGGCGCGGACGCCCGCAGGCCCGTAGTCGTCGACCATGAACTTCATCCGCGACTTGACGCGCGAGACGCGGTAGGTCAGATCCTCGCGCCATGCGTCGAGCAGTGCGCGCGTCACCTCGAGCGCCTCCTCCTTCGGCACGAACACACCGAGGTCGCGCGCGAGCCGGGGCACGGAGGAGAGCCCGCCGCCCGCCAGCACGGCGAACCCCTCGCGCCCCTCGTGCAGCACGCCGACGAGCGAGATGCAGTTGATCTCAGGCGCGTTGCAGCGGTCGCGGCAGGCCGAGATCGTGATCTTGTGCTTGCGGGGCAGGTCGGAGTAGTCCGGGTGCCCGTAGAAGAACGCAGCCGCCTCCTCGAGCAGGGGCGTCGCGTCGAACGGCTCGTCGTGCGCGATGCCGGCGACGGGGCAGCCGGTGATGTTGCGAACGGTGTCGCCGCAGGCACCGGCGGTCGTGAGCCCGGCCGCGTCCAACTGCCCGAACACCTCCGGCAGCGCGGCGAGCTCGAGCCAGTGCAGCTGGACGTTCTGCCGCGTTGTCAGCTCGCCGTCGCCGCGCCCGAAGCGGGCCGAGATCTCGCCGATCGCCCGCAGCTGGGCCGGGGTGAGGAGGCCGCCCGGCAGCTTGATGCGGAGCATGAACGTCCCGACCTTCGGCTTGTCGTGGTAGAGGCCCCACCACTTGAGGCGGACCATGTCCTCCTCGGCCATGCGCTCGTAGCCGTCGGCGATCAGCGCGGGCAGCTCGCCGAGGATGCCGAGCGGGCTCTTCTCCTGCTTGAGGCGCTCGACCGGGTTGCGCTTCAGCACGAGCTCCCAGGACGCGTCCTTCGTGGCTGCCATGCGGGGACGCTATCAAAAAGATAGTTACTTCTAAAATAGAAGCCCTTAGGATTCACGGGATGGACGTGCAGGAGCTCATCCAGCGCGAGGCTTTGGAGGCGCGCCGCGCGGCACCGCTGCTCGGCGACGCGCCGGTTGCCGAGGCGCTGCGGGCCGCCGCGGGGCTCGTCCGGGCGCGACGGGCTGCGATCCTCGACGCGAACCGGGCCGACGTCGAGGCGGCGAGCGCGCTGGACGAGGGGACGCTCGACCGGCTGAGGCTCGACGATGCCCGCGTCGACGCGCTGGCGACGCAGGTCGAGGCGCTCGCGGAGCTCGAGCCCCTTGCGCGCGAGGCCGACGCATGGACGCTCTCCAACGGGCTGCGCGTGACCGAGCGCCGCATCCCGATCGGCGTGGTCGGCGCCAACTTCGAGGCGCGTCCCGGAGTCGCGCTCGACGTCGCCGGACAGCTGCTCAAGAGCTTGAACGCGGCCGTGCTGCGAACCGGCGGCGCGGCGCTCCACACCGTGACCGTGCTCGTCGACGAGGTGCTCCGGCCGGCGCTCGAGTCGGCCGGCCTGCCGCCGGGCGCGCTGGGGCTCGTCCGCTCGCCGGACCACGAGGGCGCGCGGCTGCTCGTGTCGTTGCCGCGTCTCGTCCCGCTCGTGATCCTGCGCGGCAGCGGCGAGACGACGGCCACGCTCGCGCGGCTCGCCGCCGAGCACGGCGTGCGGACGCTCGCGCACGCGGAGGGCGGCGGCGTCCTCTACGTCCATGCCGAGGCTTCGCGCGAGAGGGCCTTCGCGATCGCGGCGGCGAGCGTCGACAGGCTCGGCGTCTGCAACCGGCTCAACCTCTGTCTCGTCGACCGCGCCGCGTCGGCACTCGTCCCCGACCTGGTGGAGCTGTTCCGCTCGCTCGGCCTGGACGTGCGCGGCGATGTCGAGGGAGCCCGGCCGCTCGACCAGCCGGTCGGCCACGAATGGGCCAACGACCCCGAGCCCCGCCAAGTAACAGTCTGTTACTTGGACTCGCTGGAGGAGGCGGTGCGGGTCGCGAACGAGGAGACCTCCGGGCTCGCGGCCGGGATCGTGACCGAGGATCCGGTCGCGGCGCAGGCGTTTCTCGACGGCTATCGCGGCACCGCCGCCTTCTGGCACGCGACGACGCGCTTCACGGACGGGTTCGCGCTCACCGGCGCGCCCGAGACCGGGATCAACGTCGACTGGACGCCGGGGCCGCGCGGGCCGGTGACGTACCGCGACCTGTGGCTGCGGCAGTACCGCGTCGTCGGCGACGGCACGCAGACGCGGTGAAGCGCCCCGTCGTCGTCAAGCTCGGCTCCTCGCTGATCGCGGGTCCCGGCGGGCGCGTGCGGCGGTCGGTGCTGCGGGCGCGGGCGCGCGAGATCGGCGAGCTCGTGCGCGTCGGGACGCCGGTCTGCGTCGTCTCATCGGGCGCGATCGCGCTCGGGCTCCCGCGGCTCGGTCTCACCTCGCGCCCGCGGAGCGTGCCGAAGCTGCAGGCCGCCTCGGCGCTCGGCCAGGCGAAGCTGCAGGGCCTGTGGGACCATGCGCTCGGCCGCGAGGGGCTGGCCGCCGCGCAGGTGCTGCTGACCGCGGCGGACGTGGCCGATCGTGCCGCCTATCTGAACGCGCGCAACACGCTGGCCGCGCTGTTCTCGCTGGGAGCCGTGCCGGTCGTGAACGAGAACGACGCGACCGCGACGGACGAGATCACCTTCGGCGACAACGACGCGCTCGCGGCGCAGGTGGCGATTCTCGTGCAGGCACGGCTGCTCGTGCTGCTGACCGAGGTCGGCGGCGTCTACTCGCGCGCGCCCGGGACGCCCGGTGCCGAGCTGCTCGAGCTGGGCGCGGAGGCCGGCGCGGCCGAGCTCGGTGACGGCTCGCCGCTCGGCAAGGGCGGCATGCGCAGCAAGATCCTCGCCGCCGAGCTCGCCGCCTCGGCCGGCATCCCGACCGTGATCGCGGCCGGAGCCGGCCCGGACGTGCTCGGCCCGATCGTCGCCGGCGAGCCTCGCGGCACGCGTTTCCAGCCGGGCGACCGCGCCCCGTCCGCGTTCAAGCTGTGGCTCCGCCACGGCAAGCCTGTCTCGGGCCGACTGCACGTCGACGGCGGCGCCCGCCGCGCGCTGACGGACGACGGCGCCAGCCTGCTCGCGGTCGGCGTCGCGCGCGTGGAGGGCCGCTTCGAGCCGGGCGACGCAGTCGAGCTCGTCGGCCCGGACGGCACCCCGTTCGCGAAGGGCATCGCCGGTGCGGCAAGCGGCGACCTGAGCGGCCGCCCGCGCGGGGTCGAGGCCGTGCACCGGGACCGGCTCGTCCTCTACTGATTGCGCCGCGCCAGGTACTCGGCGATGTGCTTCTCGCCGCGCTTCATCGTCCACGTGTGGTTGGAGCGGAACAGCGGGCGGAGGACGGGCGTGAGGTTCTTCACGAGCGGCTTGTTGACGATCGGGCGCCAGTCGAGCGTCGCGTTCGTCCCGCCCTCGGCGGGCTCGAACGTCCACTCGCCGCCGCCCTCGAAGTCGCCCTCGAGCGTCATCCGGATCAGGCGTGGCCGCTCCGCCGCGACCACCTCGCTCGCGAAGTGGAGCTTGTACGGCAGGAAACCCCTGGCGGTGATCGTGCTCCTGCGGCCGGGCCGCGGCGGCCCCGAGTCGCCGCCGATCTCGAGGAACACGTCACCCCACCACGTCGGGTACGTGAGCGCCTCCCCGATGACGTCGTAGACGTCCTCGACCGGGGAGGGCACGAACCAGCGATCGACGAAGTGATACGCGGCGGGCACGGCGCGATCCTATTGACGGCCCGGTGATACTGCGACGAACGGGGGTTCCTTCCGATCCTGAAGGGGGACGGCATGGCGGACATCAACGAGCACGAGCAGCAGCAGATCGACCAGGCGAATGCGTCCGGACGGACGCCGGTGGTCTTCGTCCACGGCCTCTGGCTCCTGCCGAGCAGCTGGGACCGCTGGGCCGCCGTCTTCGACGAGGCCGGCTATGCGCCGCTCACGCCCGGGTGGCCGGACGATCCCGAGACCGTCGAGGAGGCGAAGGCGTACCCCGAGGTCTTCGCCCACAAGACGGTCGGCCAGGTCGCCGACCACTTCGAGGACGTGATCGGCAAGCTCTCGAAGAAGCCGGCCGTGATCGGGCACTCCTTCGGCGGCCTGCTCGCCCAGATCCTCGCGGGACGCGGGCTTTCCGCAGCGTCCATGGCCATCGACCCGGCACCGTTCCGCGGCGTGCTGCCCCTGCCGATCTCCTCGCTCAAGTCGGCGTCGCCGGTGCTCGGCAACCCGGCCAACCGCAACCGCGCGATCCCGCTCACGTTCGAGCAGTTCCGCTACAGCTTCGCGAACGTCGTCAGTGAGGACGAGGCCAAGGAGCTGTACGACACGTACGCGGTGCCGGCCTCCGGCGCGCCGCTCTTCCAGGCGGCGACCGCCAACCTCAATCCGTGGACCGAGGCCAAGGTGAAGACCAAGAGCCCCGACCGCGGACCGCTGCTGATCATCGTCGGCGAGAAGGACCACACGGTGCCGCCGGCGATCGCGAACGCCTCGTACAAGCTGCAGAAGCGGAACAAGGGCGTGACCGAGTACGCGGTGATTCCGAACCGGGGGCACGCGCTCACGATCGACAGCGGCTGGCGGGAGGTCGCCAACACGGCGCTCGCGTTCGTCAAGCGGTTCGTGTAGCTACGCCTCCGGGCCGTCGAAGCGGACGGCGACGCCCCGGGGGACGACGAGCACCGGGGACTTGCCGATCTCGATCAGGTACTCGACGGCGGCGCTGACCGTCACACGGCCCGACGGCGTTCCGCGCTTCGAGCCGACGACGAGGAGCGAGACAGGCTCTCGCGGGCGCTCGACGATCCTGGCGCCGAGCGTCGTCGCGAGGGCTTCGGCGGTCTCGAGGGCGCTGGCGTCGAGCTCGCCGGGAACGGCGGCGATCGTCTCGATCCGCAGGTCGGGCCGAGTGTGCAGGCCGGCCGGCGCGATCCCGACCGCCAGCGGGCCTCCGTCCATGAGCCGGCGGGCGGATGCCTGCGGCTCGACGTGGCCGGGCGCGGTGCGGTACTCGGACCCGAACACGACCACGCCGGCATGCTCACGGTGGGCCAGCTCCCGCAGGCCCTCGGGTGTGGAGGCGCTGAGGACGATGTGGCGCGGCACGTCGGGTTGGCCGAGCCACTTCGCGCCGCTCTCGAGCAGCTCCTCGGCCTCGTGCTGTGCGAGCTGCTCGCGACGGCTCTCCGATTCGGTGGTGTGCCGGACATAGGCGAGCGCCAGGGTCGCTCCCGTCTCGGCGAGCATCCGGCCGAGGGCGAGCGCGTCGTGATCGTAGTCGGTGCCGTCGTAGGAGACGATGATCGTGGTTGCCATGGCTTCCTCTCGAATCGTGCGCAGGTCGCGGGCGGGATCGGGTCGCGGGACGTCGCCGGCCCCGCAACCCGATCCTGGTCTGCTCACTCCTGTGGCGCCACCTGCCCGCCCGGGGCTCCGGTCGGCGGCTCGCTCCCCGGCCCGGCGCCCGCGGTCGCGAACGCGAAGCCCGGCATTCCGGCCGGGTACCCGAGCGACGGCACGTCGGACGGGTAGACCTCGTGGCCGTGGACGGCGAGGTCGCCGGCCTCCATGTCCTGTTCGCTCATCCGCAGCGGGATGATGAACCCGACCAGCTTGAGCAGGACGAAGGTGGCGGCACCCGAGAAGAGGATCACCCAGAGGGCGGCGATCGCCTGCCACTTGAGCAGGTGCCAGCCTCCGAGCACCGAGAAGCTGGATGTCTTGCCCACGCCGAGGTAGACGAGCATGTTCGAGTCGGCGAGCAGGCCGGTGAGCAGGCCGCCGGCCAGTCCTGCGAAGCCGTGCGTGTAGACGACGCCGAGCGTGTCGTCGACCTTGCGGAACGGCCAGAGACGGCTCAGGTAGTTGTAGGCCAGGTAGACGATCGAGGAGGAGACGACGCCGATGATGATCGCGCCGAAGCCGTTCACGAAGCCGGCGGCGGGGGTGATCGCGACGAGGCCGACGATCATGCCGTTGACGCTGCCGAGCAGCGACGGCTTCCGGCCCGTGAAGTAGTCCCAGCACACCCAGACGATGAAGGCCACGGCCGTGCACAGGTTGGTATTGAGGACAGCGGCGGCGGCGTCGGCGCCGGCGAAGTACGGATCGCCGCCGTTGAAGCCGTTCCAGCCCAGCCAGAGCAGCCCGGCGCCCGCCGCGACCATGAGCAGGTTGTTGGGCGCGTCGATCTCCCGGTCGCGCGCCAGTCGTGGGCCGATCACCGCCGCGGCGACGAACCCGGAAACCCCGGCGGAGAGGTGGATCACGTAGCCGCCCGAGTAGTCGACGGCGCCGTGCTGTGCCCACCAGCCGCCGCCCCAGATGAGAAACGCGTTGATCGTGTAGACGCAGGTCGTCCAGAGCGGCACGAACAGCATCCAGGCCTTGAAGTTGATCCGGCCGAGCACGGAGCCCAGCATCAGGATCGGCGTGATCGCCGCGAACACGAACTGGAAGTAGACGAGTGACGACTGGGGGAACCTGAACGCCGGCCCTGCGCTCGAGAGGAGCGGGATGTTCGCTTGCGCCTGCTCGGCGACGTGATCGAGCACGTTGCCGGGCTGCCCGATGAAGTTGCCGAAGAAGCCGCTGCTCGAGAAGCCGTGCCACGGGTTCCCGAAGCCCATGTCGAACCCCCACAGCACCCAGACGATCAGAACCGCGGCGAAGGCGCCGAAGGTCAGCATCATGCTGTTCACCGACCAGCGCTTCTGCATCACGCCGCCGTACAGCACGACCAGGCCCGGCACGCTCATGAGGCCCACCAGCGTTGCCGCCGTGAGCTGCCAGGCGTTGTCGCCTGCGTTCAGCCAGTGCGGGTACGGAAGGTACCCCGCGAGTATCGCCACACCATCACCCCTCTCCCTGGACCAACAAAAAAGCCCCAGGAGCTACTTGCTCCTGAGGCGTCCTTGCCCCTCGAGTCGCCTTCGGCGGCGGCTCGCTTCCAAAAAGATAGTGCATCGCGGGGCGGGGCGCAAACGAGAACCGTCGCGCCGTGCGGCGCGTCCGCCTTCAGCCCTCTCGCCGGTCGAGCGGGCCGGTCAGCCCGTGTTCCTGAGCCCTGCGGAGATGCCGGCGATCGAGCGCAGCAGCGGGCGGCGCACTGCCTCGCGCTCTTTGTCCGTCGCGGCCGGGTCGCGGTGGCGGCGGAGCAGCTCGACCTGGATCGCGTTCATCGGGTCGACGTACGGGTTCCGCAGCCGGATCGAGCGCTGCAGGACCGGCTGCCGGTCGAGCAGCGCCTTCGCCTCGGCGATCGCCTTCACGGCCTCGACCGTCCGTGCGTGCTCGTCCGCGATCGTCGCGAAGCGCCGCTCCGGCTCCGCGGCCTCGGGCACGAGCTCCAGATACCCGCGCGCGATCTCGAGGCTCGACTTCGCGAGCGTCATCTCCAGGTTCTCGACCAGCGAGCGGAAGAACGCGAACGAGCGATACAGCCGTCGCAGCTCACGTAGCCCGTCGCGCGTGCCCGCGAGCGGCTCGAGCGCGCTGCCGCAGCCGTACCAGGCCGGGAGCAGGCAGCGGTTCTGCGTCCAGGCGAACACCCACGGGATCGCGCGCAGCCGCTCCAGGTAGTCCTCGGAGCCGGGGCGTCTCGCCGGCCGGGAGCCGATCTCGAGCAGCGCCAGCTCGTCGACCGGCGTGAAGGCGCGGAAGAAGTCGACGAACCGCTCGTCCTCCCATACCAGCGCTCTGTAGGCGGACTGCGCGGCCTCGGACAGGGTCGCGATGGTCTCCCGCGCACCTTCGGGCGGGGCCGATTGCGACACGGCCGGAAACGCCGAGATCAGGGTCGCGGCGAGCGCCGCCTCCAGGTTGCGGTACGCGAGGCCGGGGAGCCCGTACTTGAACGAGATCGTCTCGCCCTGCTCGGTCACCTTGAGCCGGCCGGGCGGCGAGCCGGTCGGCTGGGCGAGGATCGCGGCGTAGGTCGGGCCGCCGCCTCGGCCGGCGCTACCGCCGCGCCCGTGGAAGATCGTCAGCTCGACCCCGCGCTCCGCGGCAAGCGCCGCGAGGGCCTCCTGCGCCTCGAAGATCGCCCACTGCGCGGTCAGGTAGCCGCCGTCCTTCCCCGAGTCGGAGTAGCCGACCATCACCTCGAGCCGGCGCCCCCGCTGCTCCAGGCCGCGGGCGAAACGCGGCTCGTCCAGGAGCTCGCCGACGATCGCGGGCGCTGCCTCGAGGTCGGCGATCGTCTCGAACAGCGGCACGACGGAGAGCTCCGCACCGGCCTCCACGGCCAGGTCGACGGCGGCGAGCACGTCGGCGGCGCCGCGGGTCCCGGACACGATCAGCGTGTCCAGCGCCTCTCCCCCGTGCCGCTCCTGCGCCGCCCGAACGGCGCCGAAGGTCTCGCGCACCCGCTCGCTCGGGTCGGCGAGGTCGGTCGCGTGCAGGCGGACGTCGAGCTTGGCGAGATGAAAGCCGAAGACCTCGACCCGCGTCCGCAGGTCGGCGAGCCTGCCATCCGCGATCCGCCGCCCGCGGTTCGCCCGCAGGCTGGCGTCGATCAGGTCGAGATCGGCGAGCAGTGCCGCGGCGGAGTCGTACCCGCCCGGACGCCCGGCGAGCGTCTCGCCGAGCCGCTGCCAGACGAACGAGAGCTTGCGCCGGTAGGGCTCGCCGGCGTTCTGGCCGCCGATCTCGTCGGCGTACTCCGGGAGTTCGCGCTCGTCGCGGGCAATCGATTCGGCGAGCTCGGGCGGGACGGAGACCAGCGTGCTCGCCACGCCGATGAAGCCCGCGAGCTCACGCACCTCGGCGCGATAGCGCTGCAGCGCCAACTCGCGTGCCCGCTCGAGCGCCTCGGCGATCGTGTCCGGTCCGGCCGCCGGGTTGCCGTCCTGGTCGCCGCCGATCCAGGTTCCGAAGTGGAGCGGGGCCGCCACGCCGGGCAGCCGCCGACGCAGCTCCCGGGTCAGCTCGGTCGCCTCCTCGAGCAGGCTCTGCTCGAAGAACCAGAGACCGTGGCGAATCTCGTCGACGACCCGGGGGCGCGTGGAGCGCACCTCGTCTGTCTCCCAGAGCGCGGTCACCTCCTCGGCGATCTCGTCGCCGATCCGGTCGCGCGCGGCTGCGGACAGATCCGGGTCGTCCAGCTCGCGGAGCCGTCGCGCCAGGCGCAGGTGAGCCGTGAGGACCGTTCGCCGCGTTGCCTCCGTCGGGTGGGCCGTGAGCACGAGCTCGAGCGAGATCCCGGCTGCCACCCGGGCCAGCTCGGCCTCGTCCACCCCGGCCGCGGCCAGCGCCGTGAACGCTGCGTCCAGGGACTCGCGCGGCGGCCGGCGCTCGCGCTCGTACTGGCGCCGTCGGCGCAGACGATGGTGTTGCTCGGCCAGGTTGGCCAGCTGGAAGTAGAGGCCGAACGCGCGCAGCACCTGCGCCTGGCGCTCGAGCGGGAGCTTCCGGACGGCCGTGGCCAGGTCGGAGCGCGGCCCGGGGCGGCCGGCCTTGCGAGCCTTGCGCGACAGCCCGCGGATCAGCTCCACGTCGACGAGCAGGTCCTCGCCCTCCTGCTCGGCGAGCACGCGGCCGAGGATCTCGCCGAGCAGCCGGACGTCCCGGCGGAGCGGTGCCTCCGGGTCCTTCGTCAGGGCCGTGTGACCGCGCCTTCGCTCGCCGACGAGACGAGCGCCGCGTACTTCGCCAGCACGCCGGTCTCGTAGTGCGGCTCGGGCGGTTGCCAGTCGGCCAGGCGCGCGGCGAGCTCGTCGTCCGACAGCTCGACGTGCAGGTCGCCGGCCTCGACGTCGATCACCACCGTGTCCCCCTCCCGCAGCGCCGCGATCGGGCCGCCTCGGAAGGCCTCCGGCGCGACGTGCCCGACCATGAAGCCGTGCGTCGCGCCCGAGAAGCGGCCGTCGGTCATCAGTGCGACCTCGTTGCCGAGCCCCTCGCCGATGATCGCGCCCGTCACCTGGAGCATCTCGGGCATCCCGGGCGCGCCTGCGGGCCCCTCGTAGCGGATCACGACGACGTCGCCCGCCTTGATCCCGCCGGCCTTGACCGCCTCGAACGCGGCGTGCTCCCCGTCGAACACCCGGGCCGGGCCGCGGTGGAGCTTGCGGTCGACGGTCAGCTTCACGACGCAGCCCTCCGGCGCGAGGTTGCCGCGCAGGATGCGGAGCGAGCCGCTCGGCTTGATCGGGTCGTCGATCGGCCGGATGACCTCCTGCCCGGGGCGCTCCACGACGGCGGTTGCGACGTCGCCGAGCGTCCGGCCGTCCACGGTGGGCGAGTCCACGTGCACGAGCCCCTGCTTCGCCAGCTCGCGTGCGACGAGGGCGACGCCGCCGGCGCGGTCCACGTCGACGGCGTGGAAGCGGCCCCACGGCTTCATGTCGGCGAGCACGGGCGTCCGGGCCGAGATGCGGTCGAAGTCGTCGATGGTGAACGGGATGCCGTACTCGCGGGCGATCGCGAGCAGGTGGAGCAGCCCGTTCGTGGAGCCGCCCGTGGCTGCGACCGAGGCGGCGGCGTTCTCGAGCGCGTCGCGGGTGACGATCTGGCGCGGGCGCACGTCGCGGCGCACCAGGTCCACCGCCAGCTTCCCGGCTTCCTCGGCCGCCTTCGCCTTGCGCTTGGACAGCGCCGGGATCCCGTTCGCGCCGGCCGGTGAGAGGCCGATGAACTCGAGGATCGTGGACATCGTGTTGGCCGTGAACTGCCCGCCGCACGCGCCGGCGCCTGGGCAGGCGACCGACTCGAGCTCGTGCAGATCCTCGGCGGTCATGTGGCCGGCGGCGTAGGCGCCGATCGCCTCGTACACGTCTCCGACGGTCACGTCGCGGCCGCGGAAGACGCCGGGCGCGATCGAGCCCGTGTAGAGGACGAGCCCGGGAATGTCGAGCCGTCCGAGCGCCATCACCGCCGCCGGGTTGGTCTTGTCGCAGGCGACCAGGCAGACGAGCCCGTCGAAGAGGTGGCCGCGCGCGACGAGCTCGATCGAGTCGGCGATCACCTCCCGCGAGACGAGCGACGTGCGCATCCCCTCGGTGCCCATCGAGACGCCGTCGGAGATCGCGATCGTGTTGAACTCCATCGGCGTGCCCCCGGCCTCGCGGATGCCGCGCTTCACGTCCTGGGCGAGCTCGCGCTGGTTGAGGTTGCACGGCATCGTCTCGATCCACGTCGTGGCGACGCCGATCAGCGGCTTCGCGAGGTCCTCGTCGGTGAAGCCGACGCCCTTCAGCATCGAGCGCGCGCCGGCGCGGTCAGGCCCGTCGGTGATCGCGTGGCTGTGCCGCTTGGCGGGGTCGGAGGCTCGCTCGTACGGTGAGGTCATCTCATCCTTTCTCGGTCGGAAGGCCCTTGCGCGACCACTCGCTCCAGGAGCCTGGGTAGAGGCGCGCGTCGGTGCGGCCGGCCCGGTGGAGGGCGAGGAGTGTGGCGCACGCCATCACCCCCGAGCCGCAGTAGGCGACGACCTCATCGGCGTCGAGCGCCTCGGGCGGCAGCTCGATCAGGCGGCCGGTCGTGCTCGGCGCGTTCAGCGCCCCGGGGATGCGGCCTGCGACCGGGTCGTGCCCGGCCGCCTCGCCTCGATAGCGGTCGGCGGGGCGCGCGTCGAGGAGGACGAGCCCCGGCTCGCCGAGCCGCTCGAGCAGCTCGTCCGTTCCCGCCGTGTCGCCTTCGCGCTCGCTCGGCGTGAAGACGGCGGGCTCGATCTGCTCCTCGCCGACGGCGAGCGGCCCGATCCAGGCCTGGAGGCCGCCGTCGAGCACCGCGGCCCGGTCGTGGCCGAAGTGGCGGAGCAGCCACCAGAGGCGCGCGGCGCCGCCGGACATGCCCTCGTCGTAGGCGACGACGAGGGTGTCGGGGCCGATCCCGGCACGGCCGGCGGCGGCGGAGAACTGCGCTGAGCCCGGCAGCGGATGCCGGCCGCCGACCTCGGCGGGGACGGAGAGGTCGGAGAGGTCGCGGTCGAGGTCGAGGAACGCCGCGCCGGGAATGTGGCCCTCGAGGTAGCGCTCGCGGGCCCGGACCGGCTCGGCGAGGTCGTAGCGGCAGTCGGCGAAGCGGACGTTCACGGGATCGCTCCGCGTGAGCTTACGTCGAGCCTCGTCACCTCGACTCCGGGCCATCGCTGACGTAGCGCCGCCTCGCACTCCTCCGCCGCGCCCTGTCTCGCCCAGACGATCACGGTCGGGCCGGAGCCCGAGAGCGTCGCGCCGAGAGCCGTCGCCGGCAGCTCCACCCGCACGTCGGCGAGGAAGACCGAGCGGTACGGCTCGTGGAGCCGGTCGTCCAGGGCGGCGGCGAAGAGTGTCTCCGAGCCGGACGCGAGGGCCGCGCCGAGCAGGGCCGCGCGGGCTGCGCTGTAGGCCGCGTCCTCGTGGGGGACGCTGATCGGGAGCAGCGAGCGCGAGTGCTCGGTGGAGACCTGGTCGTCGGGCCGGAGCGCGATCGGAACTGCCGGGACCGAGTCCGCGACCCGCTCGATGCGGCCCTCCCAGGTCAGGCAGGCGCCGCCTGCCAGCGCGGCCGCGAGGTTGTCTGGGTGGCCCTCGAGCGGCAGGCCCTCGGCGAGCAGCGCCTCGGCGTCCGTCTCGCGGCCTGCGGCGATCGCGCCGGCGACGAGCCCGAGCGCGATCAGCGCCGCCGAGGAGCCGAGCCCGCTCGCTCGCGGGATGCGGTAGGTGAAGTCGAAGCGCCACCCGTCGACGGGCGTGATACGCGCGAACGCGGCGATGCCCAGGTGGTGCGTGTCGGCGGGCGTCACCGTCTCGTCGCGCACCACCTCGAGCTCGTTCCAGAGATCGAGCGCCACGCCGGCGCAGTCGAACGCGGAGCCGAGGTTGGCCGTCGTCGCCGGCGCGCTGACGTGGATCGTGTCCGCAGCGGCCAAGTCCGAGTGACTGTCCCATGGGACAGTCACTCGGACAGGTCCCGTTCGGCCGCCCGCGCGATTGCGTCGGGATCGGGGTCGACGACCAGCGGCGGCGGTGCGTGGAAATCGGCGGCACCCGGGTCCTTCAATCCATGGCCGGTGATCGTGACCACGACGCGGGTGCCGCGCAGCTCGTCGGTGCCGCGCAGGAAGGCGAGGCCTGCAGCCGACGACGGCTCGCAGAACAGGCCCTCGAGCCGCGCCAGCTCGAGCCAGGCCGCGACGATGTCCTCGTCCGAGACGGCGTGGACGTGCGCGCCGCTCGCCTCCACGGACCGGCCGTGCGCGGGCTGCTCGATCCGGATCGCGCTCGCGAGCGTCCGCGGTCGGTCGGCCGCCTCGACCGAGTGCACGGCCGCGCCCGAGCCGAGCTCCGACAGCGCCTTGACGTACGCGGTCGTGTTGCCGCCGCCTCCGTAGGGAAGGACGAAGGCGTCCGGTTCGCCGCCGAGCTCCTCGACGATCTCGAAGACCGCCGTCTTCTGCCCCTCGACGCGGTTCGGGTTGAGCGAGTTGACGAGGACGTGGTCGCCGCGGTCGCTGAGCCGGCGGGCGGTTTCGAGCGCCTGGTCGAAGCTCCCGCGCACGGCGAGCACGCGGGCGCCGAGCGCGCGCGCCTGGATCAGCTTGCCGCGCGCCGCGCCTTCGGCGACGAGCACGACCGCCGGCAGCCCGGCCCGTGCTGCGTACGCCGCGGCCGACGCGGAGGTGTTCCCGGTGGAGGCGCAGATCACGGCGCGCGCACCCTCTTCCAGCGCCTTCGAGACGGCGACCGTCATGCCCCGGTCCTTGTAGCTCCCGGTCGGGTTCGACGCCTCCCACTTCAGCCACAGGTCGACGCCGAGGCGCTCCGACAGCCGCGGCGCCCGCAGGAGCGGCGTCGACCCCTCGCCGAGCGAGACGACCGGCGTCGCGTCCGAGACCGGCAGCCGGTCGCGGAACCGCTCGATCAGCGCGACCGTCACGCCCACCCGAGGCCGGGCACGCCGCGGTCCGAGATGACGGGCAGCGCGGTCGGCCGCTGCCGCGTCTCCGGCAGCTGGGCGATCTCCGCCAGCGCTGTCCCCAGCGCCCCCGACCGGCACTCGTGCAGCACGATGTGCAGCGCCGCGGTCCCCTCGCCGGTCTCGTGCTGCACGAGCCGCGCCACCGACACCTCGTGCGCGGCCAGCCGCCGTGCGACGTCCGCGAGCACGCCCGGCCGGTCGTCCACCTCGAGGTGCACGTAGAACGGCGAGACGACGTCCCCGTGGGGCAGCCGCTCGAGCTCGCGCCAGCAGGCGTCGTTCTGGAGGAAGCCGGTGCCGGTCGTGCCGATGACGCTGATCATGTCGGACACGACCGCGGATGCCGTCTCGAGCCCGCCCGCGCCCGGGCCCTCGAGCATGATCTCGCGGATCGCGTCGCCCTGGAGCATCACCGCGTTGAACGGGCCTTCGACCCCGGCGAGCGGGTGGTGGCGGTCGACGAACGCCGGCTGGACGCGCACGTCGTAGCGGCCGTCGACCAGCGTGGCGGCGCCGACGAGGCGCACGGCCATGTCGAGCTCGCGCGCCGCGCGCATGTGCAGCGGCGCGATCTCCTCGATCCCGGTGTACCAGACGTCGTCCAGCGTGACGCGCGTGCCGAAGGCGACCGTGGCCAGGATCGCCATCTTTGCGGCGGCGTCCGCGCCCGACACGTCATCGGTCGGATCGGCCTCCGCGTACCCGAGCCGCTGGGCCTCGGCGAGCGCCTCCGCGTACGCGGCGCCGTGCTCCATCCGGGTGAGGATGAAGTTGGTCGTCCCGTTGACGATCCCGAGCACACGGTGGACGCGCGAGAACGAGAGCGACTCGCGCAGGACTTTGATCACCGGGATCGCACCGCAGACGCTGGCCTCGAAGCGGAGCTGGACGCCGGCCGCCGACGCCGTCGCGAACAGCTCACCGCCGCGACGCGCGACGAGCTGCTTGTTCGCGGTGACGACGGACCGGCCCGACCGCAGTAGCTCCAGGACATGCTCGCCTGCCGGCTCGAGGCCGCCCATCACCTCGGCGACGAGGCGGATTTCCGGATCGTCGGCGACGGCCCGGAAGTCGGTGGTCAGGATACCGGGGTCGGGGAGGAAGTCACGCTCGGCGGCCGGGTCGCGGACGAGCGCGCGCACGACGCGCACGCGATGCCCGGTCGCGCGCTCGATCTCGTCGGCGTTGGAGACGAGCAGCCGGTTGACGGCTGAGCCGACGGTCCCATAGCCCAGAAGCGCTACCGGGACGTCGACGCTCGTCAAGCAGGCTCCTTCGCCGGCGCCTCGCGATGCATGAGCCCGCGCAGCTCCGCGCCGACTCTCTCGATCCGCTCGCCCGCCGCGCGAGCCCGCAGCTCGGCGAGATGAGGCTCGCCGGCGTCCATCTCCTCGATCCAGTCGCGCGCGAAGCCGCCCTCGCGGATGTCGGCGAGCACCCGGCGCATGTTCTCGCGCACGTGCTCGTCGACGACGCGCGGCCCGCGGGTCAGGTCGCCGTATTCGGCCGTGTCCGAGATCGAGTAGCGCATGCCGGCCAGGCCGCCCTCGTAGATCAGGTCGACGATCAGCTTCAGCTCGTGGAGGCATTCGTAGTAGGCGATCTCCGGCTGATAGCCGGCCTCGACGAGCGTNNTCCGTCTCCTCGAGGAACGTCGTCTCGAGGACGCCGGCGCGCGTCGCGCCGATCCCTTTCGCCCAGGCGAGAGCGAGCTCACGCGCGTTCCCGCTTGCGTCCTGAGCTACGGCGATCAGCGCGGGCGTGCCGTAGCCCTCGGTGAAGATCCGGCGGACGATGTGTCCCGGGCCTTTCGGCGCGACCATGATCACGTCGTGCCCGGCCGGGGGCTGGATCCGTCCGTAGTGCACGTTGAAGCCGTGGGCGAAGAGGAGCGCGGCGTCGGGCTCGAGGTGCGGCGCGACCTGCTCGTACACGGCCGGTTGCACCTGGTCCGGCAGGAGGAACGCCACGACCTGGGCGCCCTTCACAGCCTCCTCAGGCGGCAGCACCGTGAGGCCTTCCGCCTCGGCTGCGGCGCGGGACGGGCTGCCCTCGCGCAGGCCGACCTCCACCTCGATCCCGGAGTCGCGGAGGTTGAGCGCGTGCGCGTGACCCTGGCTTCCGTAGCCGATCACGGCGACCTTGCCGGAGAGCAGGCCGAGGTCGCCGTCGCGGTGAACTGTCGCCATAGTTGGGATCCTTTCTGATCCGGGGGGCTAGCGGAGGACGTCCTGGCGGCGCTTGATGCCCTTGCGGTCGGAGGCGCGGGTGAGACCGATTCTCCCGGTTCTGACGAGCTCCTTGACGCCGTGCGGTCGCACGAGCTCCTCGAACGAGTCGATCTCCTCGGGCGCGCCGACCACCTCGAAGACGAGCGTCTCGGGCCCGAGATCCGCGACGCGGGCGTGGAAGACCTCGGCGAGTGCGAGCAGCTCGGCGCGGCGCTCCGGCGGGGCGGTCACCTTGATCAGCGCCAGCTCGCGCTCGACCGACTCGCCCGCAACGAGCTCGGCCACGCGCAGCACGTTGACGAGCTTGTGCATCTGCTTCTCGATCTGCTCGAGCAGATGCTGCTCGCAGTCGACGCGCAGGGTGACGCGCGAGACGTCGTGCCGCTCGGTCGGCCCGACGGCCAGCGAGTCGATGTTGTAGCCGCGGCGCGCGAACATGCTCGTGATCCGCATCAGCGCGCCCGGCTTNNGAGAACTCGATCAGCTCGAGCGCGGCCGCGCCGGCCGGGATCATCGGGAAGCACTGCTCGCGCGGGTCGACGCGGCAGTCGACGACGGCCGTCCGCCCGAGCGACAGCGCTTCGGCGAGCGCCGGCTCGAGCTCGTCTTCGGAGGAGACCGTGAACCCCGCCGCCCCGTAGGCCTCGGCGAGCATCGCGTAGTCCGGCACCTGGTGGGTCAGGTGGACGTGCGAGAGCCGGTCGTCGAAGAACATGTTCTGCCACTGCTGGACCATGCCGAGGTAGCCGTTGTTGACGATCACCACGACGATCGGCAGATCCTCGAGGACGGCCGTCGCCAGCTCCTGGCAGGTCATCTGGAAGCAGCCGTCGCCGTCCACGCAGACGACGGTCGCGTCCGGCCGGGCCGCCTTGGCACCGACCGCCGCCGGGAGTCCGTACCCCATCGTCCCGAGGCCGCCCGAGGTGATGAACGAGCGCGGCCGGTCGCAGACGAGGTACTGCATCGCCCACATCTGGTGCTGGCCGACGCCGGTCGTCCAGATGACGTCGTCCCGGCCGGCAGTCAGGTCGCGCAGCGTCTCGAGGACCGTCTGCGGCTTGAGCGCGTCGCCGTTCCGCGTGTAGCGGAGCGGGAATTCGTCGCGCCACTCCTCGAGCTGGCGCAACCACGGCTCGGTGCGCGGTGCGGCGCCGGTGGTCCGCAGCTCGGCCGCGATCCCTGCGAGCACGTCCGCGAGCGGTCCGACCACCGGGATGTCGGCGGCGCGGAGCTTGCCGATCTCGGCGGAGTCGATGTCGAGGTGGATCACGGTCGCGCCGGGTGCGAAGGCCGAGAGCCGCCCGGTGACGCGGTCGTCGAAGCGGGCGCCGACGGCGACGAGGAGGTCGCACTTGTTCATCGCCCAGTTCGACCATTTCGGCCCGTGCATGCCGGGCCAGCCGAAGAAGAGCTCGTGCGTCTCCGGGAATCCTCCCTTCGCCATCAGCGTCGTGACGACCGGCGCCCGGGCGGTCTCGGCCAACTCGAGGAGCTCGGCGCAGGCATCGGCGTTGAGGACGCCGCCGCCCACGTAGAGCACCGGTTTCTCCGCCGCCGCGAGCGCTGCCGCGGCCGCTGCGACCTGGCGCGGATGGACGCGTCGCGGGGGCCGCCAGCCGGGCAACTCCGGCTCGGCGGGGTACGAAAAGTCGATCTCGGCCTCCTGGACGTCGCGCGGGATGTCGACGAGCACCGGGCCGCAGCGGCCGGTGCGGGCGACGTGGAAGGCGGCCTTCAGCACGTGCGGGATCTCGTCCACGTCCTGCACGAGCCAGGAGTGCTTGACGATCGGGATCGTGACGCCGACGATGTCGCACTCCTGGAACGCGTCGGTGCCGATCAGGTGCGTGCGCACCTGGCCGGTGATGCAGACGAGCGGGGTCGAGTCCATCCACGCGTCCGCGATCGGCGTGACGAGGTTGGTCGCGCCCGGCCCGGACGTGGCGATCGCCACGCCGACCCTGCCCGACGCGCGCGCATAACCCTCGGCCATGTGTCCGGCGCCCTGCTCGTGGCGTGCGAGCACGTGCCGGACCGTGGTGCCCCGCGCCATCGCGTCGTACAGGGGCAGCACGGCGCCGCCGGGGATGCCGAAGGCGACCTCGACGCCTTCGGCCTCCAGCGAGCGCAAAACAGCGTCGGCTCCGTTCAAGAGAGCCCGCCCGGCACGAACTCCGCGTTGCGATGCGACGCGGCCAGCAGTCCGACGACGGCGTCCCCGAAGTCGCGCGTCGAGGCCGACAGCGTTCGCCGGACGGAGCCGAGCGGGCCGGAGCCGTTCACGCGTGCCTGCCCGAGCGCGGATGAGAGCGTGTCCGCCGCGTGGTGCTCGCCGAGCCCCTCGCCGAGCAGCACCGACGCCGCCAGCAGCATCGAGCTCGGATCGGCGACGCCGTGACCGGCGTCGTCCGCGGACTCCGCCTGCGCCGGTGCGAAGACGGACGGGCCGTTGCCGGCGAGCCGGCCGGAGGCGACGAGGCGGTCGCCGCCGTCCGCCGCCAGCTCCTCGATCGCCGGGGAGACGACGCCCGACGTGACCACCACGTCGAGCCGCTCGGGGGCGAACGCCAGCACGCGGAGGGTCTCGGCCAGGCTCACGTGCTCGACCGCAACGGCGTCGTGCCGGCACCCGGCCTCGTCCACGATCGCCGCCCAGCGCGCGCCCTGGTCGACCGAGACGAGACGACCGCGCCGCCGCCGGGCGAGCTCGAAGGCGCGCTCGACCGTCCAGCTCTCGGTCCCCGAGCCGAGCGGGCTGAGCAGCGTGAAGTCGCCGCGCTCGCAGAGCACGTGGGTGACGCGCGCGCGCAGGTCGAGCTCGGACTCGACCCCGCCCAGCGCGGGCTCGCCGACGGCCGCGACCAGCACGGCATCCGAGCCCAGCACGGCGGTGCGCGTCGCGGCGGGCAGCGGGTGGCCCGAGCGCATGAGGGCCTCGTTGCCGAACGGCGCGTGCACGTCGTCGATCGCGAACCCGTGCATGCGCGCGACCTTCCGCAACGTCCTCGTCGCCTGGGCCATCAGCTCCGGCCCCAGCCCGTCCCCCGCCAGGCAGGCGACCGTGTATGTCCGTCTCATCGGCGTGCCACCTCCGTTTCGAACACGTCGTGGAGCGTGACCGCCGGGCGCCTGTCGGCCAGCTCCTTGAAGCGCGCGAACGCGTGGTTCAGCTGCTCCCGCTCGAGCTCGATCCCCGCCTGGGCGCACGCGCGCGCGAACGCGTGCCGGCCCGAGTGCTTCCCGAGGGGCAGTGTCATCGTCAGGCCGAGCTCCTCGGGATCCATGATCTGGTAGGTCGAGACGTCCTTCAGGACGCCGTCCTGGTGGATGCCCGCCTCGTGCGCGAAGGCGTTGGCGCCGACGATCGCCTTGCAGCGCTGCACCGCATAGCCGGTCAGACGCGAGACGAGCGCCGAGGTGCGGCCGATCTCGCCGACGGCGACGCCGGTCTCGGTCTCGTACGCGTCGGCCCGGACGCGGAGCGCCATCACGATCTCCTCGAGCGCCGCGTTACCCGCCCGCTCGCCGATGCCGTTGACGGTGCACTCGACCTGCCGTGCGCCGGCCTCGACGCCCGCCAGCGAGTTCGCGACGGCGAGCCCGAGGTCGTCGTGGCAGTGGACGGAGAGCGTCACGCGGGCGAGCTCGGGGCAGCGCAGCTGCACCTGCCGCAGGAAGTCGGCGTGCTCGGTGGGGTGGGAGTAGCCGACGGTGTCGGGGAGGTTGATCGTGGTTGCCCTGGCCGCAATCGCCTCGCGGCAGACGCGCGCGAGGAAGACGGGGTCGGAGCGCGTCGCGTCCTCGGCCGAGAACTGGACCTCGTCGGCCCGGCCGGCGGCGTAGCCGACCGACCAGCGGACCTGCTCGACGACCTCCTCGGGCTCGAGCCCGAGCTTCCGCTCCATGTGCAGCGCGCTCGTCGCGATGAAGACGTGGAGCCGCGAGCGCTGTGCCCCGGCCACGGCCTCGATGGCGGCGTCGACGTCCTCCTTGCGGGTACGGGCGAGCGCCGCCACGGTCGGCTGCGAGACGGTGTGCGCGACCTCGCGGACGCCTTCGAAGTCGCCCGGAGACGAGGCGGGGAACCCGGCCTCGATCACGTCCACGCCGAGACGCTCGAGCTGCTCCGCGATCTCCGCCTTCTCGTGCGGCTGCAGCGCGATGCCGGGCGACTGCTCGCCGTCCCGCAAGGTCGTGTCGAAGATGGTGATCCTGCCTCGTGCCACGTCGCTCCTCCTGTCCGAATCGGCCGGTACGCGGACGCACCGGTGGTGTGGTTCGGTCGGTGTGTGCGGCCAACGTGCGCCGCGTGAGCGTCGTCTCCCCCTCAGCGGGGGAGAATGACGAGCAGCGAAATGAGGATGAGGCCGGCCGCGAGCACGGAGGCTGGAACGACGTTCAGAGTGGCGGCGCGGGCCTTCATCGGACGGTCAGTGTGCGGGAAGCGAACTGCGCTTGTCAAATCCGCTGCCCACTCGCGCCTGTATTTGCGCCATCCGAATATGCAGCCTAAGGTTCCCGAACTCATGGCGCGCGCGAACCTCTCGAGCATCCCGCACTCTGTTGCTTCGCTCGAGGCGATCGTCTTTCTCGCGCGCATTCGGACGCGCTAGCCGGCCTTCCTCTCCGCCGCCGCCGGCTAGCTAGCACCACAAGGCGGAGGCGCTCCACCTCTGTCCGTCCCTCCCGATCGGAGTTCCGTGGCGAACCCGAACACTCTGTACGACCGCACGCTTTTCGACAGCAGCGCCGAGCTCGACGCCTGCGGCATCGGCTTCGTCGCCGACGTCCGCGGACGCCCCTCGCGTGAGGTGCTGGACGCGCTGCTCGAAGGGCTCCGCCGGGTCAAGCATCGCGGCGCGGTCGCCGCCGACGGGAAGACGGGCGACGGCGCCGGCCTCCTGCTCCCGATCCCGCGCGCGCTGCTGCCGGTGCCCGGCGCAGGGCTCGCGATGGTCTTCCTCCGCGACGAATCCGACCGCGAGACCCTTGCAACAGTCTGTTGCAAGGAAGGGCTGGAGGTGCTCGGCTGGCGCGCGGTGCCCGTCTGCCCGGAGGCGCTCGGCGACGAGGCACGGACGAGCGCGCCGCGGATCGAGCAGCTCCTGCTCTCGGCTCCCGGTCTCGACCCTGACGAGGCGGAGCGCCGTGCCTTCCGCGCGCGCAAGCTCGCCGAGCGCTCGATCGCCTCGTACGTCGCCTCGCTCTCGTTCCGCACGGTCACCTACAAGGCGCTGTGCGCGGCCGACCAGCTGGCCGCCTTCTACGACGACCTGCGCGACCCGGCGCTCGAGATCCCGTTCGGCGTCTTCCACCAGCGCTTCTCGACCAACACCGCTCCGTCCTGGGAGCGCGCCCAGCCGTTCCGCCTGCTCTGCCACAACGGCGAGATCAACGCGATCCAGGGCAACGTCAACTGGATGCACGCGCGCGAGGGCAGGCTCGGCTCCGATGACGACGCGCTGCTCGCGCCCGTCGTCGACCCGCGCGGCTCGGACTCGGCGATGCTCGACAACGTCTTGGAGCTGCTCGTCCGCGGCGGGCGAGACGTCCGGCACGCGCTGGCGATGCTCGTGCCCGAGGCGTGGGAGGGGAATGTCGAGCTCGATCCGGACGTGCGCGACTTCTATCGCTACCACTCCGGCCTCTGCGAGCCGTGGGACGGTCCGGCGGCGCTCGTCTTCACGGACGGGCGTGTCGTCGGCGCGACGCTCGACCGGAACGGCCTGCGCCCGCTTCGCTATGCGGTCGGCGGCGACTTCGTCGTCTGCGCGTCCGAGGCCGGCGTCATGGACCTGCCCGACGGGCCGGTGCGGCGTGGCAAGCTCGGACCGGGCGAGATGATCGCGGTCGACCCCGAGCGCGGCCTCGAGGAGAACGCGGCGGTGAAGCGACGCCTCGCCGCGCGCGCTCCGTACGGCGACTGGCTCGAGCGGGGGCTCGTCCGCGGCTCCTGCGGCGCGCCCGTGGCCGTGCCCGAGCAGGATCTGACCCCTCGGCAGGCCGCCTTCGGCTACACGCAGGAGGACCTGCGCGCGATCCTGCGCCCGACCGCGGCGCACGCGCACGAACCGACCTCGTCGATGGGCGACGACACGGCGCTCGCGCCGCTGGCCGGGCGCGCGAGGCCGCTCTACTCGTTCTTCCGCCAGCGCTTCGCGCAGGTGACGAACCCGCCGATCGACCACCTGCGCGAGCGGTTCGTCTTCTCGCTGCGCACGCTGCTCGGCGGCCGCTCGCCGATCCTGGTCGAGAGCCCCGACGCAGCCTGTGGGATCGAGCTTCCGAGCTTCTTCCTGTTCCCGGGCGCGCTTGCAGCGCTCGACGCGGAGCGCCTCGACGCGACCTTCGCGCCCGACGAAGGGCTCGAGGCGGCGCTCGGCCGGGTCGTCGCCGCTGCGGAGTCGGCCGTCCGCGCCGGGCGCGGCATGCTCCTGCTCACGGACGCTGCGGCCGGGCCTGCTCGCGCGCCGATCCCGATGCTGCTCGCCGTCGGTGCCGTCCACGACCGGCTGATCGCCGAGGAGCTCCGCACGTTCGCGACGATCGTGGTCGAGAGCGACGAGCCGCGCGAGGTTCACCACGTCGCCTGCCTGCTCGGCTACGGCGCCGAGGCGATCTCCCCGCGGCTCGCGCTCGAGACCGTCGCCGCGCTCGCCGCCGGCGACAAGCTCGGCAACGACCGCCCCTCGCCCGAGGAAGCACAGCTCCGCTTCCGCCGCGCGATCGAGGACGGCGTGCTCAAGGTCATGTCCAAGATGGGCATCTCGGACGTCGCGAGCTACTGCGGCGCGCAGCTCTTCGACATCGTCGGGCTGGCGGACGAGGTCGTGCAGCGCTGCTTCGAGGGGACGTCCTCGGCCGTCGGCGGGCTCGGCTTCGCCGAGCTCGAGCAGGACGTTCTCGAGCACCATGTGCGCGCCTTGGCCCGGCCGGTTCGGCTCGAGAACCCCGGCTTCGTCAAGTTCCGCAAGGGCGGCGAGCGGCACGCGACCGACCCCGCAGTGGTCGAGGCGCTGCACGAGACCGCGGCGGCGCACGCGCTGCGGAGAGCAGTGCGCGACGACGACCGGGAGCGGTACGAGCGCTTCGCCGGGCTCGTCAACGGGCGTGAGCCGCTCGAGCTCCGCGACCTGCTCGAGTTGGTGCCCGCGGCCGCGCCCGTTCCGCTCGACGAGGTCGAGCCGGCCGAGTCGATCGTGCAGCGCTTCTCGAGCGGGGCCATGTCGCACGGAGCCCTGTCTGCCGAGGCGCACGAGACGGTCGCGATCGCCTTCAACCGGCTCGGCGCCAAGGCGAACTCGGGCGAGGGCGGCGAGGACCCGGCTCGCTTTCGCGACGAGCGAAACTGCCGGATCAAGCAGGTCGCCTCGGGCCGGTTCGGCGTCACCGCCGAGTACGCGGTGTTCGCAGACGAGCTGCAGATCAAGATCGCGCAGGGCTCGAAGCCGGGCGAGGGTGGGCAGCTGCCGGGCCACAAGGTCACTGCCGAGATCGCGCGGCTCCGCCACACGCAGGCCGGCGTCGCGCTGATCTCGCCGCCGCCGCACCACGACATCTACTCGATCGAGGACCTGGCGCAGCTCGTCTTCGACCTCCGGCAGGTAAATCCATCGGCGTCCGTCTCGGTCAAGCTCGTCTCGGAGGCGGGCGTCGGGCTGATCGCGGCCGGCTGCGTGAAGGCGCTCGCCGACGTCGTCCACATCGCCGGCTCCGACGGTGGCACCGGCGCGAGCCCGCTCTCGTCGATCAAGAACGCGGGCGTGCCGTGGGAGCTCGGGCTGGCCGAGACGCAGCAGACCCTCGTGGCGAACGGGCTGCGCGGGCGCGTCCGGCTGCGCGCCGACGGCGGCATGAAGACAGGCCGCGACGTCCTCGTGGCCGCGCTGCTCGGGGCGGACGAGGTCTCGTTCGGCACGGCCGTCCTGATCGCGCAGGGCTGCCTGATGGTGCGGTCGTGTCACCTCGACACGTGCCCGGTCGGGATCGCCACGCAGCGGCTCGAGCTGCGCGAGAAGTTCGAGGCGACGCCCGAGCAGGTCATGGCCTACCTGCTGTTCGTGGCCGAGGAGGTTCGGAGCCATCTCGCCGCGCTCGGCCTGCGCACGTTCGACGAGGCGGTCGGCCGGGTCGAGTTCCTGGCCAGAGCCGCTCGGGGGGATGTGCGCGCGGCTCTGCTCGACCTAGGCGCGTTGCTGGCGCCGGCAGGGGAAGGGCCGAGCCGGTACGTGGGCGATCCGCAGCTGGTCGCGGGGGGAGGTGAGCTCGGGTCACGGCTCGCTTCGGACGCCCAGCCTGCCCTGGAAGGCGCGAGCATCGTCGAGCCCCTGTACCCGATCTGCACCGACGATCGTGCCGTCGGCGCGCGCCTGGGCGGGCTCGTCGCTCGGCGCTTCGGCGCCGGCCCGCCGCCCGGACGCGTGCGCGCGCGGTTCGAGGGGAGCGCCGGCCAGAGCTTCGGCGCGTTCCTCGCCGCCGGCGTCCAGCTCGAGCTCGTCGGGGAGGCCAACGACTACGTCGGCAAGAGCATGGGCGGCGGCCGCATCGTGGTGCGCCCGCCCGCGGACGACGCTGGCGACCCGGCGCTCCTCGGGAACACGGTGCTGTACGGCGCGACCGGCGGCGAGCTCTACTGCGCGGGCCGCGCCGGCGAGCGGTTCGCCGTCCGCAACTCGGGCGCGACCGCGGTCGTCGAGGGCGTCGGCGAGCACGCCTGCGAGTACATGACGAGCGGCACCGTCGTCCTGCTCGGCGGCTTCGGTCGCAACGTCGGTGCGGGGATGAGCGGGGGTCAGGTCTACGTCCACGATCCGGAGGGCGTTCTCGGCCTGCGCCTGAACGCCGATCTGGTCGTCGCTCGCACCGTCGGCTCAGGCGAGGAGCTGCGGCGGCTGCTCGAGCGGCAGGTGCGCTATACGGGGTCGGAGCGGGCGGCGGCGATCCTCGAGCGCTTCGACGAGGCACTGCGCGAGTTCAGGCTCGTCGTCCCGAAGGCCGACGTGGCCGCGGTCGAGGACGAGCACGAAGGCACCCTCCCCGGCGGCAAGCACGCGGAGGGCGAGGCCGAAGCAGCCGCCCTGGCTCCGTAGCGGTGCCGGGCACGTGCCAGGTTGGTGCCAGGCACAACAATTTCCTTACAACGACAGGGCTGGTGGGGACGCTGCTGGAAGGAGACCAAGCGGCTAGCAGTGCCGCAGCCGCTCGCACACGCGGGCGATCGGCACGGCGAAGTTGAGCCCGCTGCCGTACGCCGCCTTGATGCCCGAGACGAGCACGCCGACGATGTTGCCCTGCTGGTCGACGGCCGGGCCGCCCGAGTTGCCCGGGTTCGCGGCCGCGTCCGTCTGGATCAGCTTCGACGTGACCCGGCTGACGATGCCCTTCGTCACCGTGCCCGAAAGACCGTAGGGGCTCCCAACGAGGAGGAGCGAGTCGCCGACCGTGGGCAGCGCGGTCAGCGGCCTCTGCCAGAGCGGCGCGGCGCCTGCGGGATGACCGTCGAGCCGGATCACGGCCAGGTCGTTCTTGGCGTCCTCGGCCATGATCTCGCCCTGCCAGCTTCCGCCGCCGGCGCGCTGCAGCGTCACGTAACCGCCGAGGTTGTTGACGATCACGTGCCGGGCGGTGATCAGGTAGCTCGAGCTGTCGTCCTGCCAGGCGACGAATCCGGTTCCGAGCTCCTGTCCTGCGTAGACGGTGAAGACGCTCTTGAGGATGCGCTTGGCGAGGGACGCGAGATTGCCTTGCTTCACCTGGATCGCCTGCACGCGCTCCGCGGTCGACGTGTCCTTTCCGCGCAGCGTGTTCAGCTCGTGCTGGAGGGTCGCGACCTGTGCGACGCGGGCGTCGTGCTCGGCCTGGACCAGCGTGTGCTGGTGCTGGTACGTGTACCAGGTGAACCCGAGCGCGCCGAGGCCGATGGCGAGCACCGCAGCGACGGTCAGCTTGAGCCCGGGCGAGTCGGAGGAGCGGTCGTCCCAGTCGGACATCCCCGGTTGTATCGGCAGCCGGCCAGCCCTCCTACACCCCGCGCTTGTGCAGGTCGCGAAGGCTCGCTATTCTCGGGAGCGGCATGTTCCGCCGGGACTGACATAGAGGCGCGCCTTCGCGGGAACCTCCCGTGCGCCCTTCCCGTCTGTCGTCCCGTCGACCCTGAGGAGCATGTCGTGTTCGCTGTCGAAGTCCACAATCTGCGCAAGGAGTTCAGTCGCCGCTCGCTGCGGCGTCGCAGCGGCAAGCGCACGCCGGCCCTCGACGGCGTCACGTTCGACATCGCGCGGGGCGAGTGCGTCGCGGTGCTCGGGCGGAACGGCTCGGGCAAGTCGACTCTCGTCCGGGTCCTCTCGACGCTGATCCTCCCGGACGGCGGCGAGGCCCGCGTCTTCGGGCACGACGTCGTCACCGACGGAGGCGCCGTCCGCCGCCTGGTCAACCGCGTCTCGGTCGAGGCCTCGTTCTTCAAGAAGATGTCGCCGGTCGAGAACCTGTCCTACGCGGCGCGCTTCTACGGGCTCGGCATCCGGGAGACACGAGAGCGCATCCCCGAGATCCTCGATCGCGTCGGCTTCCCGCGCTCGAGACGCGATGCCCGCATGGAGACGTTGTCGCGCGGAACGCAGCAGAAGGTGGCGCTCGCGCGTGCCCTGCTCACCTCGCCGGTGCTGCTCCTCCTCGACGAGCCGACGACGGGGCTCGACCCGCGCTCCAAGCTCGAGGTGCAGGAGTTCATCAGGGACATCCGCGAGGAGCACGACACGACGATCCTGCTCTGCACGCACGACATGGTGGAGGCCGAGATCCTCGCGGAGCGGATCGGCATCCTCGAGCGCGGCAGCCTGCTCTGCCTCGGGCCGGTCGAGGAGCTGCTCGAGCGTTTCCAGGCCGAAACGGTCGAGCAGGCCTTCCTCGCCTCCACGGGCAGGTCCGTGGAGGACGACGACGAGAACGGCAACGAGGACGAGAGCGAGCAACCCCTGGAGGTGACGACATGACGAGAGCTGCAATCGCCGTCCGCCACCAGCTGATCGGCCTCCTCGGCGTGGTCGAGCGGAACGCCTACCTCGTCAAGCGGTATGCGATCTGGGAGGTGACGTGGTTCGTCTGGACGGTCGCGAACACGCTGACGATCGTGTTCATCGCCAAGGGCGTCCAGGCGGCGGGCGGCACGCTCGACGTCAAGCGCGAGACGACCGTGCTGCTGATCGGCGCGGTCATCTGGTCGTACCTCGGGATCCTGTTCGAGATCCTGACGCAGACGGTCGGCTGGGAGCGCTGGGAGGGGACGATCGAGTACACGTTCATGGCACCGCTGTCGCGGGTCGTCCACCTGCTCGGGATGGGCGCGTTCGCCCTGGTCTACGGCCTGATCCGAACGGCGCTGCTGTTCGGCGTGATCGCGTCGTTCTTCACGCTCCAGCTCGGACGTGCCGACTTCTGGGCGGCGTTCGTCGTGCTCGCGATCGCCTCGATCTCGTTCCTCGGCGTCGGGGTGATGACGGCAGTCTTCCCGCTGATCTCGCCCGAGAAGGGCACGCAGCTCGGCTTCATCGCGCAGGGCATGCTGCTGGTCGTCTCCGGCGTCTACTACAGCGTCAGCATCCTCCCCGGCTGGATGCAGGCGCTGGCGAAGATTTCGCCGGCGACCTACGCGCTGCGCGGGATCCGGCACGCGCTCCTCGACGGCGCGGGCGTCGGCGCGCTGTGGGGCGACATCTGGCCCCTGCTGGTGATCGGGGTCGTCTCGATCCCGCTCGGCTTCGCCGTCTTCCACCGCGGCGAGATCTACGCCAAGAAGCACGGGATGCTGAAGCGGTCGGGTTGACGTGAGCGAGGCGCAGACCTGGCACTACGGCGTCGTCGCCCGCTGGTGGGCGGAGTTCAATCTCGACGGGCCGGAGATCGAATACTTCCGGCCGTTCGTGGAGGCCGGACAGCCGGCGCTCGACGCCGCGTGCGGAACGGGGAGGCTGCTCGTGCCCTGGCTCCACGCCGGCCTGGACGTCGACGGGTGCGACATCTCCCCCGACATGCTGGCCTTGGCCCGGGAGCGTGCAGAGCGCGAGGGCCTCGCGGCACCGGATCTCTACGCGCAGGCGCTGCACGAGCTCGATCTGCCGCGCCGCTACCGGACGATCGTCGTCTGCGGCGGCTTCGGCCTCGGCGGCCGGCGAGAGCACGACGTCGAGGCTCTTCGACGGCTCTACGAGCATCTCGAGCCCGGCGGCACGTTCCTGGTCGACAACGAGGTCCCGTACGCGAGTCCGAAGTGGTGGAAGCTCTGGCAGAAGGGCGAGCGCGGCGGGCTACCGCTGCCCTGGCCCGACGAGGGCGCCCGAAAGGTGTCCGCGGACGGGACCGAGTTCGAGCTCCGGTCGCGTCTGGTCGAGCTCGATCCGCTCGAGCAGACGGTGACGCTAGAGATGCTGGCCGAGATGCGGCGCGACGGCGACGTCGTCGCAAGCGACGAGCAGGTCCTGAAGATGACGCTCTACTTCACGCACGAGGTGAAGCTGATGCTCGAGCAGGCCGGCTTCCGAGAGGTCGAGCTGCGCGCCGGCTACCGGGACGCTCCGCCGACCCCCGACGACGACTTCGTCGTCTTCATCGCGAAGAAGTAGCCGGCCGGGCCGTTCAGCCGGCAGAGGCATGGTTCGCGCGCAGGTAGTGGGGCTCGAAGCCGGCGCGCAGGATGTTGCGATAGGAGCCGGATGGGCGGTCGGGCACGAGCTCGCCGGTCTCCGTGGTGAGGAGCTCGACGCCGAGCTCGGCGGCGCACCGGATCCGCTCGGCGAGGATCGCGCCCTGCGAGCCGCGGCCCCGAAAGCGCTCGAGCGTCGCGCCCATCCCGAGCCAGCCGTCCTTTCCGGTCACGAACAGCGCGCCCGCGCCTGCCGGCTCGTCACCCTCGTAGGCCGCGAAGCAATGCCATCCCGGTCGCCCCGGAAGCAGCGCCAGCCACGGCTGCATGAAGGCCGGCATGCGCGAGGCCGGGACGACCACCCGGGCGAAGTCCGCTGCGCCTTCCGCACCGATCCTTTCCACACGGAGCTCGGTCGTGCTCTCCGGCGGATCCTCCACGCGGCGACGGAACTTCATCCACGCATAGCCGGCCGCGTAGCCGCGGGAGCGCAGCGCCTCCTCGAGGCCGGATCCCGGCGGCAGAGCGACGACGTGGCCGACGTCGCCGTAGAACCCGGCGAGCTCGTCCAGCTCCGCGGCCCTCGTCAGGCCCATCGCCCGGTTCACCTCCGCCACGCCCGGTAGAGTCGCCAGCTTCAGCGCGACCATCTCTCCGCGCTCGAGCAGGTCGACGCCGTGCTCTGCTGCGATCTCGGCCGGAGCGGCGCGGAACACGTCGCGGTAGGCCTCGATCTCGGCGACCTCGGTCTGTTCCACCGATCGGCAATGTAGACTCTGACCAGTCGTTGAGGCGATGTGGCCTCGGGCGTAATCCGCCCGGGGCTTTTTGTTTTTCTGGAAGGAGGATTTGATGGCAGCGATCGAATCAGCACCGAGGGCGACGAGCGATCCGCTCAAGCGCGCCGAGGTGCTGGAGCGCATGCGGGACGACGCGGTCGAGTTCGTCCTGCTCTGGTTCACCGACCTCGAGGGCCACCTGAAGAGCTTCGCGATCACGCCGGCGGAGCTCGAGGACGCGCTCGACGACGGGATGGGTTTCGACGGCTCGTCGATCACGGGGTTCAACGCGATCGAAGAGTCGGACATGGTCGCAATCCCCGATCCCGAGACGTTCCAGCTCATGCCCTGGAAGGCGGGTGAGTCGAAGGTCGCGCGGATGATCTGCGACGTCGTCACGCCGGACGGCAAGCCGTACGACGGCGACCCCCGCTACGTCCTGCGCCGGGCGATCGAGCGCATGGAGTCGCTCGGCTTCGACACGTTCAACGTCGGTCCCGAGCTCGAGTACTTCCTGTTCAAGAACAACGAAGGCACGGAGACGCTGGACGAGGGCGGCTACTTCGCGATGACGACGATGGACGCGGCGACGGAGCTCCGCAACGACACGATCCGTGCGCTCGAGTCGATGGGCATCCCGATCGAGTACTCCCACCACGAGGTCGGCCCGTCGCAGCACGAGATCGACATGCGCTACGC
>PLBK01000005.1 GCA_003134505.1 Actinomycetota bacterium
ACCTGCTCGGGTCCTACAGCTAGATCAGCCACTCCCCGCTCTCCTGCACCGTCTCGCCGTCGAGCTCGATCCGACCGTGGCTCAGGTCCTTGACCATGTCCCAGTGGATCGAGCTCTCGTTCACGCCGCCGATCTCCGGGAAGCCCTGGCCGATCGCGAGGTGAATCGTGCCGTCCACCTTCTCGTCGAACCACATGTGCCGGACATGCCTCGGGATGCCACGGTTGCAGCCGATCCCGAGCTCGCCGAGCCGGCGCGAGCCCTCGTCCGCGTCCAGGATGGCGAGCAGGAACTCCTCGTCCGAGCGGGCGGAGGCCTCCACGACGCGGCCGGCCTCGAACCGCAGGCGGACGCCCTCGCAACGGTGGCCGGCGTACGAGGCCGGGAACTCCGAGAACTCGATCACGCCCTCTGCCGAGTCCTCGAGCGGCGAGTACCAGAACTCCCCGCCCGGCATGTTGCGGTGCGCGTCGTCGATCATCCCGTTGCGGCCGGCGATCGAGACCGAGATGTCGGTGCCCGGCGCGACGATCCGGACGAGCTCCGCCGCGTCGAAGCGCTCGGCGTACCGCCGCATCCGCTCGCGCTCGGCATCCCAGTCGCGCAGGCAGGCGTCGTACAGGACGTCCTCGTAGCCGCCAATCGTGAGCCCCGCCTCCTGGGCGAGCCCCTGTGTCGGGAACGGGCAGGCGACCCACGGCACCTCGCCNNCCAGCTCCGAGCCGTCGTAGATGTTCTCCGCGGAGAACACGAGCAGCCACGCGTCGAGCTGCTCACGCGCCTGGGCCTCGATCGGCGCCAGCGCTGACAGCAGCTCCATCGGGGCGTCGGCCGCCCACACGGCTTCGAGCGGCACCTGCTCGCGGTCGGTGAACGAGAGCCGTACGAGCGGAAAGGCACCGCGGCGGGCGATCGCGCGCACGAGCTCCTCGACGAGCGGGCGCGCCAGGGGCGTCGCGACCACCATCACCTGCCAGCCGGGCTCGACGCCGAGCGAGCGCCCGACGAGCAGCTCGGCGTACTGCTCCACCCGCGATCCTCCCGACGTCATGTGCTTATCTCTAGCAGTGTTCGCGGGTGACGTGCCGGGGTGGTGTCGGAATGCCCTTGCCGCTGCCCGGGTGCAGCCGGGCGAGCGCGTGCGGGTGGTCGTGGACGAGCCGCTGCTGGCCGAGGGCGAGCAGCTCGCCGCCGCGGCACGGGCCGCGGGCGCGGAAGTCCGGCTCGCGTGCTTCCCGGAGGAGCGCCCGCTGCGCGAGCCGACGGCCGGGCTGCTCGACAGCGCGGCCTGGGCGGACGTCTCGATCGGCTTCCTCCACGACACGTACGCCGAGGAGCTGCCGGCGCGGCGGCGGATGCTCGACGAGCTCCTCTCCCACGGTGGGCGCGCTCTCGCCTGCGACAACATCGACCGTGAGACGCTGCTCGGCGAGCTGTCCGAGCCGATGCCCGACCTCGAGGCGCCTGCGCGGACGCTGCTCGCCGAGCTCGACGGCGCCCGGGAGATACGTGTTCGCGGCGGCGCCGGCACCGATCTGACCCTGCGCGTCGAGGGACGGCGCTGGCTCGACGACGCGCTGCCGCTCGAGCCCGGCGGGGTCGCGAACTTCCCGGGCGGCGAGGTGTGCATCGCGCCGCTCGCCGACGGCGCCGACGGTGTACTGGTCGTGGATCTGACGATTCCGTGGGGGCCGGAGAGAGGGCTGCTTTCGGAGCCGGTCACGCTCCGCTTCGAGGGAGGCCGGGTGCGCTCGATCGAGGGCGGCGAAGCGGCCGACCGGCTGCGGCAACTCGTCGAGGACGCGGGGCCGGGCGCGGATGTGATCGCCGAGCTCGGCATCGGGCTGAACCCGACCCTCCGGCCGCGCGGCCACGTGCTCTTCGACGAGAAGGCGGCCGGCACGGCACACGTCGCGATCGGCAACAACACGGGCCCCTACCACGGCGACAACACCGCCTCGATCCACGTCGACTGCGTCTTCTCGGCGCCCGAGCTGACCGTGGACGGCCGTCCCGTCACGATCCCGTAGTCAGGCCGCGGGCAGCGCGTCGAGCAGCGCCTCGAGGTCGTCCTCCGTGTTGTAGAAGTGCGCGGAGACGCGGAGCAGGTCGTCCACCACTCCGCAGGCGACCTTCGCGGCGCGGAGCGTGTGTGCGAGCTCCTCCGCCGGCACCGACGGATGCCGCACGGAGACGAGGGCGGAAGCCTCCTCCACGCGCGGCGAGCTCACGACGTCGTACCCGCGGGCCTGCAGACGGTCGGCGGCGAGACGGATCAACGTCACCGCGCGGCGCTCGCGCTCGGCCTCGTCGACCGAGTCGAGCAGCCGCAGCGACTCGAGCGTCCCGGCGAGGACGGGCAGCGAGCTCATCGTCGACTCGTAGCGCGCGCCGGACGCCCCCGCGGCGGCGTTCTTCCACCCCACCTGCGGCACGCGGAGCTGCTCGATCGCCCGGTCCGAGCAGTACGTCGGCGCGAGACCGAAGCCCGAGCACAGGAACTTGTAGCCGTGCGCCGAGAGGATGTCGGCTCCGATCGCGGGTGCGTCGACCCCGAGCACGCCCATCGCCTGGGCGGCGTCGACCGCGAACCAGATGCCCCGTTCCCGGCAGAGCCCGCCGATCGCCTCGACGGGTGCGCGCATGCCGTGGGAGCGGTTGACGAGGCTGAGGCAGACGGCGCGCGTCCGGGGAGAGAGCAGCTCCTCCACGTCGTCGAGATCGAAGCGGTTCCGTCCCCGGTCTGGAACCGCTCGCACCCGCACGCCCTGGCCCCGCAGGTGCAGGAACGGTGCCAGGCACCCGGAGAACTCGTGCTCGTAGACGACGACCTCGTCGCCGTCACGCCAGTCGAGCCCCTGCGCGAGCAGGCCCAGGCCTTCGCTCGTGCTCTTCAGGAGCGAGACGTTGCGAGCCTCGCAGTGGAGCAGGGTCGCCGCCTCGCTCCGCACCGCCTCCAGCAGCGCCTCGCCGTCGAGACCGGCCGACCCCTCGCGGACAAGGCGCTCGAGCGTCTCGGTCGCCGCGCGCACGTGGCAGCGGGGAAGCGGGCCGAAGGTCGCGTGGTCGAGGTACGCCCAGCCGCGCGTGACCTCGAACTCCTCTTCGCGCAGCGCTTCGACGTTCAAGCTGCCGACGCGGCCTCGGTGAGCGACTCCTCGAGGATCGCCAGCCCCTCGTCCACGTCGCTCTCGTCGGCGAGGATCGGCACCAGCACCCGGATCACGTTCGAGTAGAGGCCGCACGACAGCAGGACGAGGCCGCGCTCGCGCGCGAGCGCGGTCGTCCGCTTCGTCAGGTCGGCGTCGGGACGCCTGCTCTCCGGATCGGTGACGAGCTCCATCGCCAGCATCGCCCCGAGGCCGCGCACCTCGCCCACCTGCGGGACGCGGGCGGCGATCGCCTCCAGCCGCCCGCGCACCTTCGTGCCGAGCGCGTCGGCGCGGGCGCGGAAGTCCGGCGTCGCCACCTGGTCGAGCACCGCGAGGGCCGCCGCGCAGGCGACCGGGTTGCCGCCGAAGGTGCCGCCGAGTCCGCCCGGGGGCACCGCGTCGACGACATCGGCACGACCTGTCACACCGGCGAGCGGGAGCCCGCCCCCGAGCGACTTCCCGGAGACGACGAGGTCGGGCTCGACACCGGAGTGCTCCACCGCCCAGACGGGGCCCGTCCGGCCGATCCCCGACTGCACCTCGTCGGCGACGTAGAGGATGCCGTGCTCGTGGCAGAGCGCGCTCAGGCGCTCGAGGAAGTCGGCGGGCATCGGGATGAAGCCGCCCTCGCCCTGAACCGTCTCGAGCACGACGCAGGCGATGCTCTCGGGATCGACGTCGGCCTTGAACAGGTGCTCGAGCGCGGCGACGGCCACGTCCGTGTCGGTCCCCCTGTACGGGTACGGGGCAGGAGCTCGGTAGACCTCGGGCGCGAACGGCCCGAACCCGCGCTTGTAGGGCACGACCTTGCTCGTCATCGTCATCGCGAGCAGGGTGCGGCCGTGGAAGGCGTAGTCGAAGACGACCACCGCCGGCCGGCCGGTGGCGACGCGGGCGATCTTGACCGCGTTCTCGATCGCCTCGGCGCCGGAGTTCAGGAGCAGGCTCCGCTGCTCTCCCGCGCCGCACGGCGACAGCTCGGCGAGCCGCCGGCAGACGTCGATGTACGGCTCGTACGTCCCGACCATGAAGCACTGGTGCAGGTAGCGATCGACCTGCTCGTGGATCGCGGCGACGGCAGCCGGGAAGTTGTGTCCCGTGTTCTGGCAGCCGATGCCGCCGGCGAAGTCGACATAGGCGCGGCCGTCGACGTCCCAGATCCGCGCTCCCTCCGCACGCGCGACGACGATCGGCGAGGCGGCGACGCCGCGGGCCACGTAACGCGCCCGCGCCTCGAGCACGCGCTCGGTCTCCGTCCCGTGCTGGATGGCCATGTTCACCCCATCATGACGGCTTCGGCTCGGCTCGCCAAAACGAAGGACGCCCTTCCGGGCGCCCTTCGGGTGCGCACAAAGGACCGTGGTCCCTACGTCGGAGGACTACCGCCGAGCGTGGCAGGCGAGGCGGCTGCAGGCATGTTGGCCTCAGGCGCGAGGATGAGAGAGAGGTTCGGAACGCGCTCGGCGAGCGGAAGCTCAGTTCGGATCGGATCTCCGCCTACCCAGCGCACGCTGGGAAAGTAGCCGGAGACGTGCTGAGAGACGGTTACGCCTCGTTAAGCGCGCGTGAAGACGCTCAGGCGCTCCAGGACGCGGCTTCCTCGAACCGCGCCACGAGCGGCCGCACGTCGAGCGGGTTGTAGCCGATCCGCTCCGCGATCTCCTCGCTCGTCGGCTTCGCCCCCTCGCGGAACAGATCGCGCAGCAACTGGCCGGTCTCGGGGCTCCGCCACCAGTTCTCGCCGATCTTCCCGATCAGGTGCTCGCGGAGCTGCGCGTTGCGGATCCAGGCGCGGAGGTAGTCGGCCGAGTAGAACCCCGAGTCCATGTCGGCGAGGTAGTTCTCCGGCCGGTAGCGGAGCCCGGTCGCCTCGGTCAGCCGCTGGGCGTACCCCTCGGGCGTGCCGCCGTCCGAGGGAAAGCGCGACCAGAAGTCGATCTCGAAGTGGAGCTTGGCCGTGTAGCGCCTGAAGAGCAGCGAGTTCATGAACGTCGTCGCCTGCGCGTTCTCGTGCGCCTCCCGGTCGGAGAGCCCGAAGTGGAGTGCGTGCCATTCCGGCTCGTACGAGATCTCCTCGACGATGTACGAGTAGATCTCGGTCAGCGCGTGGTCCCGCGAGATGCGCCGGAAGGTGTACGGCAGCGTCGCGTCGCAGCCGGCGTAGTGGAGCGCGTGGCCGGCCTCGTGCAGGAACGCCTGGTAGTCGTGGAGCCCGCCCTGCGCGCGGGTGATCAGGTGGACGACCTTGGGCGGGTCGGAGGCGATCACGCAGGCGCGCGGTGTCTTCTGCGGCCGGTCGTCGAGGTCGGGACGGATGTTCGGGTCGGCGGCGAGGTCGAAGCCGAGCTCCTTGAGCGTGTCGAGGCAGATCTCGGTCGCGCGCTCCTTCGTGTACACGTGCTCGAGCGGCGACAGCCGGCGCATGTAGGCGGCGTGCGCCGACGAGGGGAGCGGCGTCCTGTCGGGGCCGAGCAGCCGCCCGAACCAGAGCTCGCGCTGTGCGGCGTAGGTCTCGTCGAGCAGCGCGACCGCGTCGGCGAGCACGTCCGCGAGCTGCCGGAGCGAGATGCGCTTCTCGTCCTCGCTGCGCGCGACGGGGTCCGGCTCGCCGGACAGCTCCGCCGAGAGGCTCTCCGTCGCCTGGAGCAGGTCGCGCCGGTCGTCGTTGAGCTTCGCCGACGACTCGATCGCGAGCTCGCCGAGCTCCTCGCGGTCGGCGTAGGCGGTGAGCACCGCCAGCTTCGCCTGCGCGGCGCGGAGCGGCATCGTCTCGCCGCGGAAGACGACCGTCGAGGCCAGCTCCGCGTTCTCGAGCGCATCCTCCTTCTCGACCAGCTCGGCCGAGATCAGGCCCTCTTCACACGTCTTGCGCAGCCGGTAGACGCGCTCGCGCTCGTCCGGATCGCCGGCAGCCTGTTCGGCCTCGCTCAGCGCGTCGAGCTGATCGCGCGAGAAGAGATCGCCGTAGCGGGCGACGATCGCAGCCTGGTCGGAAGTCTCCTTCTCCCCCACGCGGACCGCGCGGGCCTCCTCCGACCGCTCGAAGATGTACGCCTGGAGCCTCGCCTCGAACTCGTTAGGCGTTCGGATGACGAGTGTCGCCACCGCGACCAAATCTACACGCTCAGCGTTTGTATGATCGGGGGACGGTGGGGCACGCTGCGGGAACGACCGAGCGGGAGCGCTACGCGTCGGCGCTCGCCGGGCTCTGGGAGAGCCTCGCCTCGACGCTCGCCCGCCTCGAGGCGGTGGCGGCCGACGTGAGCTCGCTCGACGACGCCGGGGAGCGTCTGCCTGTGCTCCAGAACCGTCTGCACTGGGCGGGTGAGCTGGTGGCGGGCATCGAGCCGCCGCCCGGGGCCGAGCGAGCGCACGCGGAGCTGGAGGAGGCACTCGAGACCGCGCGCGACGCGACCGGCGACGTGCGGGAGGTGCTGGAGACGGAGGGGGCGGGCGCAGCGTGGCTGCTCGTGCACGAGTGGCGCGGATCGCTCTTCGGCGTGCGGCTCGCGCGGCACCGGCTCGGGCTCGGCACGCAGGCCTCGGCTCCGGCAGCCGAGCAGGAGGACGGGGTCAACTGGTCGAGTGCGCTGGCGACGGCGCTCGTCCTCGCGGGCACCGCCGCCTTCACCGCCGGCGCAGTCGCGGTGCTCTGGCCGGTCTGGGCGCTCGGCCTGGGCCTCGTCGCCGCGAGCTTCCTCGTCTTCGAGCCCTAGCCGCAGTGCCAGGCACGTGCCTGGCACCGGGACGCGGCCGGAAGGGACGCGGAGCCAGGTCTAGACGGCGCCCGCAGCGGCTTCGAGCCGCGCCAGCGTCTCGTCGCGGCCGAGGAGCTCGATGCTCTCGAACAGACCGGGCGAGACCTTCGAGCCGGTGACGGCGACGCGGATCGGCTGGAACGCGTCGCGCGGCTTCAACCCATCTGCATCGGCCATCGCCCGAAGTCGAACGTCGACTGCGGGCGCGTCCCAGGACTCCAGTGCCTCCAGGGCGCGCTTCGCGGCAGCGACGATGGAGCGCTCCTGCTGATCCAGGCCCGGGATCGGGGGTCGCTCGAAGAAGAAGCCGGCGAACTCCGGGAACTGGCCGAGCCGCTCGATCTTCTCCTGCACGAGCGGCGCCGCCTGCCGCACGCGCTCGGCGTCCCACTCGGAGTCCTGCTCGCGCAGGTACGTGACGAGCGCATCTCCGTAATCCTCCGGCGACATGGCTCGGAGGTACACCCCGTTCATCCAGTCGAGCTTCTGGTAGTCGAGCGTCGCCGGGCTCGAGCCGACGCGCTCGAGCGAGAAGCGCTCGATCAGCTCGTCGCGGGACATGATCGTCGTCTTGTCGTCGTAGCTCCAGCCGAGCAGCGCCAGGAAGTTCAACAGCGCCGGAGCGACATAGCCCGCGGCGCGAAGCTCCTCGATCGACAGGGCCCCGTGGCGCTTGGAAAGCTTCTTACCGTCGTCGCCGAGCAGGTTCGGCGCGTGCGCGTAGACCGGAAGCGGCGCGTCGAGCGCCTGCAGGATCTGGATCTGCTTGGGCGTGTTCGAGATGTGATCATCACCGCGGATGACGTGCGTGATCTCGTCCTCGGCGTCTTCGAACGGCGACGCGAAGTTGTAGGTCGAGCGGCCGTCGGAGCGGACGAGCACGAGATCCTCGAGCTGCTCGTTCGGGAACTCGATTCGGCCGCGGACCCCGTCGTCCCAGGCGGTCACGCCCTCGTCGGGCATGCGAAAGCGAATCGCGCCGTCGTCGACATACGCCTTCCCCTCCTCCACGAGCCGCTCCGCCACCACCTTGCAGCGCTCCATCGCGTCGAGCTGAAAGGTGATCGGGCCGTCCCAGTCGATGCCGAGCCAGCGCAGCGAGGCCTGGATCTGCTCGACCGACTCCGCGACCTCGCGGCTCGTGTCCGTGTTCTCGATCCGGAGCAGGCACTCGCCGCCGTGTTGACGGGCGAACAGCCAGTTGAAGAGGAACGTCCTGACGCCGCCGATGTGCAGGAAGCCGGTCGGGCTCGGGGCCATGCGGACGCGCGGGTTCACGAAGCTAGGTTATCGCCGTGATCTTCGGGGCCCACTGCTCAGGCGGGATCAAGAAGGCGATCGACCGCGCCCGGGAGATCGACGCCGACGCCGTCCAGCTGTTCGTCCAGAGCCCGCGGGCGTGGCGCTTCCCCGACCACGACCCGGCCGACCTCGCCGCGTTCCGCGACCGGCGCGTGGAGGCCGGCCTCGGGGCCGTGCTCGTCCACTCGCTCTACCTCGTCAACCTCGCCACCCCGAACGACGACTTCTACGGCAAGAGCGTCGACACGATGTGCCGGACGATGGAGACGTCGAGCGCGATCGGCGCCGACGGGGTCGTCCTCCACGTCGGCTCGCATCAGGGCGCCGGCCTCGAAGCCGGGATGGAGCGGGTCGCCCCGGCGCTCGAGCAGGTGCTCGAGCGGAGCTCGGACACGACCTGGCTGCTGATGGAGAACACCGCCGGCGCGGGCGGCACGATCGGCCGGTCGGTCGACGAGCTCGAGGCGATCTTCGAGCGGCTCGGCCGCCATCCCCGGCTCGGCATCTGCCTCGACTCGTGCCATCTGTACGCGTCCGGCCTGGACGTGACCGACCGCGGCGCGCTCGACCGCCTGCTCGAGGAGATCGACGCGACCTTCGGGATCGACCGCATCCGAGCCCTTCACGTCAACGACTCGAAGGCGCCGCTCGGCTCGAACCGCGACCGGCACGACAACATCCTCGACGGCCTGATGGGCGAGCAGCTGGGGGTCTTCCTCTCGCACCCGGCGCTGCAGGGGCTGCCCGCCGTGCTCGAAGTCCCGGGCGCAGACGGCCACGGCCCGGGCGCGGCCGAGGTCCGCAAGCTCCGCGAGCTCCACGCCCGCTGGGTTAGCTAAGCGTCCAGCGCGACTTGCGCGAACACGCGGAAGGTCGGCTGGCCGACCGGAAGCTCCGAGAACTCCGGATTGACGCAGCCGAGCTCGCCGACGCGGCGCTCGTAGGTCGTCGACACCTCGGACCGGCACATCGGCAAGGGACGCCGAACGGCCTTGACGGCGCCGAAGCCCAGCCGCGAGCGCTCCGCGACGCCGAGCAGCCGCACGTCGATCTCGACGTCGTAGATCTTCTGCATGCAGCCGATGTACGTGTGCCCGAACTCCTCGAACGCATAGACGAATGGACATGCCCGTTCGAGACAGGCGGCGGGGTAGACGACCTTGTCGCAGTGGGCTGCGCACCGCCTGCACTCGGTCTCGTCCTGAGGGTGCAGCGGAAGGCTCTCCACGTTCGCCGCGGGCTGTTGCACAGATGGATTGTGGACGCAGGAACCGCGCCACCGCAAGACTTGACAAGCGCCCCCCGCAGGCGCTATGCGCCCCCGCGGAACGCCGTTTCCAACCGGTGGGACGCGCTCGATAGGGTGGCGCCATGGCGCGCAAGATCCTCGTGGCGGGGCTTGCGCTCGCCCCGCTCGCCGCGATCCTGCGCTGGGTCGTCGACGCAGGCGACGTCACCGTGTTCTGCTTCTCCGCGCTCGCGCTCGTCCCGCTCGCGTGGCTGATCGGGGATGCGACCGAGCAGGCGGCGGAGCACACCGGCGCCGGCATCGGCGGCTTCCTGAACGCCAGCTTCGGGAACGCGCCCGAGCTGATCATCGCCCTCTTCGCCGTCGGCGACAGGCTGCCGGACGTCGTCCGCGGGTCGATCACGGGCAGCATCGTCTCGAACCTCCTGCTCGTGCTCGGCTTCGCGCTCGTCGCAACCGAGAAGGAGGACCTCGACCGCGTCTCGCTCACGTCCTACCTCGGGCTCGTCGGGTTGGGCGCGCTGCTCTTCCTGGTGCCGTCCGTGCCCGGCTGGCACGGGAATCCCGACCGGCACACGCTCGCCGTCGCCACGATCCCGGTCGCCGCCGTGCTCCTGTTGCTCTACCTCGGCCAGACCCACTTCAACCTGCGCCGCCACCGCCGCCGGCACCGGGCCTCGGGGTTCAAGCCCTCGGCGCTCTCCTGGAGCCTCCCCCACGCGCTGCTGATCCTCGCGTTGGCGACCGGGCTGACCGCCATGGTCAGCGAGATCCTCGTCCACTCGCTGGAGGGGTTCGCGAAGTCGGCCGGCCTGTCGCGCTTCTTCGTCAGCGCCGTGATCGTCGCCATCGTCGGCAATGCGGCCGAGCACGGAGGCGCGATCGTGATCGCCCGCCGGGGCAAGATCCGGCTCGCCAGCGAGATCGCGATCTCCTCCGCGGCGCAGGTGGCGCTGTTCGTCGCCCCGCTCGTGGCGCTCCTCTCGTTCGTCGTCCGCCCGCCCTTGACGCTCGCCTTCCGGCCGGTGGAGCTGGCATCGATCGCCGGGGCCGTGCTGATCGTCGGCCTGATCGTCCGGGACCAGAAAGGGACGAGACGCGAGGGTGTCATCCTGCTGATCGCCTACGCCGGGATGGTGATCGCCTACTACTTCTCCGGGAACCGCTAGCTGCCGCCGTGCGGTGGCCCGAAGAGCTGAGGCTGACGCGTGAACGGGTAGGTCGCCCAGTACAGCTTGACGACCGTGCCCGACTCGTCGCGCACCACCTCGAGGCGCTCGCCGCGCTCGCGGCCCGACACGACCCGGTAGCGGCCGGGCCCCTCCTGCTCGAAGACGGACGGCTTCACCCGCGCCGGCGCACCCACGGCGTGCGCCTCGAGATGGCCGTCGCGCCAGCCGAGCACGACCTGGTCCCCCTCAGACCACCACACGCCGAGCAGCTCGGCGATCTCGGCGGGCGGAGGCTCGTGCCCGCGCCACGCCTCCGGCTCGCGCGGGTGCAGCTCGATCGCCCGCTCGGCGAGGCTGAGGGCGAGCCCCGTGACCTGGTCCCAGGGAGTCGACGCGTTGGTCAGCACGCACGCCTGCACGTCGTCCTCACGCGAGCCGATGAGCGAGGCGAGGAAGCCTGGCATCGCGCCGTCGTGCCCGTAGAGGATGCGCTCGCCGCGGCGGTGGAGCATCAGCCCGAGCCCGAAGGCGACCAGCCAGTGGTCCGGGTCGGCCATGACCTGCACGGCGTGCATCGGCTCCCTGTCGCGGAGCCAACGGCCCCAGCGACAGATATCGCCCGCCGTCGACCACAGGTCACCCGCCGCCGAGACCCCGTCGATTCGCCGCAGCACCGCCTCCGGGTGGAGCACGCCGGAGTACGGATCGACGAAGTACCCGTGCGCGGCCGGTTCCGCAGGTTCCCACGTCGTCCGGCCGAGCCCGACCGGGCCGAGCAGCCGCTCCTCCACGAACTGCTCGTACGGCGAGCCGGATGCCTGCGCAACGACCTCGCCGAGCAGCGCGAACGCCAGGTTCGAGTAGTGGAACCACGCGCCCGGCTCGAGGATCTGCTCGGCCTCGTCGAGCCGCTCCAGCAGCTCCGCCATGGTCGGGAAGTCGAACGTCTCCAAGACGTGGCCGACGGGCTCGCGCTGCAATCCCGATGCGTGCGACAACAGCCGCCGGATCGTCAGCGGCCGGTCGACCGCAGCCGAGACGTGCTTGCCGAGCGGATCGTCGAGAGCGATCTTGCCCTCGTCCACGAGAGCCATGACGGCGGCGGCCGTGAACGTCTTGGTGATCGAGCCGATCCGGTACTGCGTGTCCGGTGTGGCCTCCCGACCGTCCGACGCGTCGGCGATGCCGACCGTCAGCCCGAGCACCGGCTCGCCGCGCACGAGGACGGCGGCGCTGACGCTCGGGAGGCGGTGCTCGGACTGCGCGGCACGGACGAGCCGGGACAGCTCGTCAGACGGCTGCACGTGCTCCGAGCGCTGCAGGCGCCAGCTCGATCGCGGCCTCGATGTCCTCGTCGGACACGTCCAGGTGCGTGACGGCGCGAAGCCTCGTCGGATGCACGGTGTTGGAGAGGCCCACGCCCGCCTCCTTGAGCGCCGCGAGCACGTCCCACTTGCCGAGGCCGAGCGGCTCGACGTCGAGCTGGACGAAGTTCGTCTCCACCTGCTCGAGGTCGACCGGCAAGCCGGCGGCGTGCCAGCCCTCGGCTAGCCGCAGCGCCCGGGCGTGGTCGTCGGCGAGCAGCACCACGTGGTGGTCGAGCGCGTAGACGCCGGCGGCAGCGACGATGCCCGCCTGGCGCATGGCCCCGCCGAACAGGTGCTTGAGCCGGCGCGCCTTCTCCATCCGCTCCGTCGAGCCGGCGACGAGCGCGCCGAGCGGACAGCCGAGCCCCTTGGACAGGCAGAGCGTGACGGTGTCGAAGCAGCGCCCGATCTCGTCCGCGGGCACGCCACTCCCGACGGAGGCGTTCATCAGCCTCGCGCCGTCGAGGTGCAGCCTCAGATCGAGGTCGCGGCAAGCCCCGGCGACCGCCTCGATCTCCCCGAGCGGCCAGATTCGCCCGCCGGCCGAGTTGTTCGTGTTCTCGATCGAGACGAGCCGCGTGATCGGCCGATGCGTGTCGCGCCGGTCCCACACGGCCCCGCGCACCTGCTCCGCGCTGAACCGGCCGTCGGTCGACTCGAGCGGGCGCATGACCAGGCCGGAGTGCGCGGCCGGCCCGCCGAGCTCGTTGATGAACAGGTGCGACCACGCGTCGGCGAGCAGCTCGTCGCCCGGCTCCGAGAGCAGGCGCAGCGCGATCTGGTTCGCCATCGTCGCCGTCGGGAGGAAGACGGCCTCCTCCTGGCCGACCAGCGCGGCGACACGGCGCTCGAGCTCGTTGACGGTCGGGTCCTCGCGCTTCTGCTCGTCGCCCACCTCCGCGCGCGCGATCGCCTCGCGCATGCCGGGAGTGGGCCTTGTGGCCGTGTCCGAGCGGAGGTCGATGAACCGCACGCGGCTATTCTCGCAAGACGATGGATCTGGCCGTTCTGGAGGAGACGCTCGCCGCGCGGGGCGAGCCCGCGTACCGCACCCGGCAGGTCTGGGAGTGGGCCGCGCGCGGTGCCGCGGGCTTCGAGGAGATGACGAACCTGCCGGCCGCGTTGCGGGCGGCGCTGGGCGAGGCCGTGCCCTTTTCGACCCTGTCGCGCACGGCCGAGGCGCGATCCAAGGACGGCACGGTCAAGGCGCTCTTCTCGACGCACGACGGGCATCCGCTCGAGACGGTGCTGATGACCTACCGGGACGGGCGCCGCTCGCTCTGCATCTCGTCGCAGTCCGGCTGCCCGCTCACGTGCACGTTCTGCGCGACCGGGCAGATGCGCTTCCACCGCAACCTGACCGCCTCGGAGATCCTCGACCAGGCGCTCTACTTCCGCCGGCTCGGCCCGATCTCGCACGCCGTGTTCATGGGGATGGGCGAGCCGATGATGAACCTCGACGCCGTGCTCGAGGCGGCGCGGCGGCTCCCGGATGTCGGGATCACGCCGCGGCGGACGACGATCTCGACGGTCGGCTGGCTGCCCGGCCTGACGCGGTTCGTGTCCGAGGTGGAGGAGCCGATCCGGCTCGCGATCTCGCTCCATGCGCCCGACGACGCGCTGCGCTCGATGCTCATGCCGGTCAACCTCCGCTATCCGCTCGCGGACGTGCTGGCCGAGTGCGAGCGCCGGTTCGAGCTGCGCCACCAGAAGGTGTTCGTCGAGTACGTGATGCTGCGCGGCGTGAACGACCGGGTCGAGCAGGCGGCCCAGCTGGCGCGGCTGCTCGACCGGAAGATCTACAAGGTGAACCTGATCCCGTACAACCCGACCGGTGCCTACGAAGGATCGAGCCGCGACGCGATCGCCGCCTTCAAGAACGTGCTCGACCGCGCCCGCCTGCCGGCGACGGTACGCCTGACCCGCGGCCGCGACATCCAGGCGGCCTGCGGCCAGCTCGCCGCGGAGCGGGCCGTGGAGGTCACGCCGTGCTGACGCTGGCCCGCTGGTCGAGTGACCACCGTCGCCTGATGGTGGTGCTCTGGCTCGTCGTGCTCGTCGCCGTGTCGGGCATCTCGAGGGCCGTCGGCAGCCACTACGGCAACAACTTCTCGCTCCCGGGCACCGATGCGCAGCGCGCCGCGGATCTGCTCTCGAGCCGCTTCCCGGCGCAGTCGGGCGACTCCGACCAAATCGTGCTGCACACCCCCCACGGGACGCTGGCGGCGCCCGCGGTTCGGAGCCGCGTCGAGCGGATGCTGAGCCGGGTCGCGCTCCTGCCTCACGTCACGTCCGTGACCAGCCCCTATGCGGCGGGGAGCCGCGCGATCTCCAGGAGCGGCACGATCGGATTCGCGACCGTGGCGTTCGACCAGCGCGCGAACGTCCTCCCGACCTCGGCGGTGGACAGGGTGATCGCCGCGGCGACGGCCGCGCGCTCGTCCAGCCTGCAGGTCGAGTTGAACGGGCAGGCGATCGAGCAGGCGCAACAGGCCTCGATCGGCTACACGGCCGTCGTCGGGCTCGGAGCGGCGATCGCGGTCCTGCTGATCAGCTTCGGCTCGATGCTGGCGATGGGCCTGCCGATCGTCACCGCGCTGTTCGGCCTCGGCACCGGCCTGGGCCTGATCGGGCTGATGAGCCGCGTTCTGAGCATGCCCGACTTCTCCTCCGAGCTCGCGCTGATGATCGGGCTCGGCGTCGGCATCGACTATGCCCTCTTCATCGTCACCCGCTACCGGGAGGCCTTCCGCCGAGGCGGCGACGTCAGGGCCGCCGTCGAGGAGGCGATGAACACGGCCGGCCGGGCCGTGATCTTCGCCGGCACGACCGTCGTGATCGCGCTGATGGGGATGTTCTCGCTCGGCGTCGGCTTCCTGTACGGGCTCGCCGTCTCGTCGTCCGTCGCCGTGCTCCTCGTCCTGGCGGCCTCCCTGACGCTGCTCCCGGCGCTGCTCACGTTCTTCGGCCGGAGGATCGGAAAGCCGGGCCTGCTCGCCCGGCGCCGCGAGACGCCGCCGGCGGACAGGAGCAGCTTCTGGACGCGCTGGATCGCGGCGATCCAGCGGCGGCCGTGGCTCGCGTTCGTGGCGTCCGCCGCGGTCATGCTCGCGCTCGCCGCACCCGCGCTCGGCCTCCGGCTCGGCAACACGGACGCAGGCAACGACCCGAAGAGCCAGACCACGCGCAGGGGCTACGACCTGCTCGCACAGGGCTTCGGCAAGGGCTTCAGCGGCCCGCTCCTGGTCGCCATCCGCCTCCCCGGGTCAGGAAGAGCCGCCGCGCTGGCACGGTTTGCGACGGCCCTCCAGGCCACGCCGGACGTGGCCGCCCTCTCGAGGCCGCGACTCAGCCCGACCGGGGACGTCGCCACCATCTCCGCGTTCCCCGAGACCTCGCCGCAGAGCACGCAGACCGAGAGCCTCGTCGAGCACCTGCGCCGGGACGTCATCCCCCCGATCGAGCAGCAGACCGGCGCGACCGCCTACGTCGGCGGCGTCACGGCTGCACAGATCGACTTCTCCCGCGTGCTCGCGGGCAAGCTGTGGCTGTTCATCGGCGTCGTCGTGCTCCTTTCGGCGCTGCTGCTCATGGTCGTCTTCCGCTCGTTGGTGATCCCGCTCCAGGCCGCGGCGATGAACCTGCTTTCGATCGGAGCCTCGATGGGGATCGTGGTCGCCGTGTTCCAGTGGGGCTGGCTCGGCTCGCTCTTCGGAATCGCGGGAGGCCCGATCGCCGCCTTCCTTCCGGTGATGGTCTTCGCGATCGTCTTCGGGCTGTCGATGGACTACGAGGTCTTCCTCGTCAGCCGGATCCACGAGGAATGGACGCACGGAGCCGACAGCTCGAGCGCTGTCCGGGAGGGCCTCGTCCGCACGGGCCGCGTGATCACGGCCGCCGGCGCCGTGATGGTCGCCGTCTTCGGAAGCTTCATCCTCGGCGGCAACCGCGTCCTCGAGCTGTTCGGGCTGGGGCTCGCGGCCGCCGTGTTCCTCGACGCGCTCGTCATCCGGTGCATCCTCCTGCCGGCGACGCTCCAGCTCCTGGGAGACCGCACGTGGTGGTTCCCCGCCCGGCTCGACCGCCGCCTTCCCCGCCTCGCGATCGAGCCCGGACCGCAACGCCATGCCGGATCCGCCGCCGAGCAGGCGGCCTGATCGTGCCTCTCGACGAGGATGTCCTGCCGGACGTTCCGACGCTGCTCGACTGGAGGCGCCGGGTCGCCGATCTCTACCACGAGGTGCGCGCCGATCCCGATCCGCGGCACGCGTGGGAGCACTGGCGAGCGGTCCGCGACGGGCTGATCGGGTCGCATCCGCAGTCGCCGCTCAGCCCGGGAGGGCGTGCCGGGTTCCGCGGCTCTCCGTTCTACGACTACGACCCGCGCTATCGCGCGACGGCCGTGCCGGCTCCGGCCGGCCCGGCCGAGCTCCGCATCCCGGAAGGCCGCTTCACTCGCTTCGCGCGCGTCGAATTCCAGCTGGACGGGCGCGCGCTGAAGCTCGACGGCTACTGGCTGCACGGCTACGGCGGCGGGCTGTTCCTCCCGTTCGGCGACACGACGAACGGGACGACGACGTACGGCGGCGGCCGGTACCTCCTGGACACGGCCAAGGGCGCCGACCTCGGCGGCGACGACGGCAGCCTCGTCCTCGACTTCAACTTCGCCTACAACCCGTCCTGCTCCTACGACGCGCGCTGGGTCTGCCCCCTCGCGCCGCCGGGGAACCGCCTGCCGATCGCGGTGGAAGCGGGCGAGCGCGCCTCATGACTGGCGCCGGGTTCGACTTCGAGCAAGCGGTGCGCGATGCGCTGGAGTCGCTCCCGCCCGACCTGCGCTCGGCGATGTCGAACGTCGAGATCGTCGTCGACGAGGAGGCACCGCCCGGCTCGAACGTGCTCGGCCTCTACCAGGGCATTCCGCTCACGCGCCGCGGGACCGGCTACGCCGCGGTGCCGCCGGACAAGATCACGATCTACCGCTGGCCGATCGAGCGCGTGGCCGGCACCGACCCGGCACGGCTCACGCAGGAGATCCACCACGTCGTGCTGCACGAGATCGCCCACCACTTCGGCATCTCGGACGAACGCCTCGTGGAGATGGGCAAGTACTGAGCTGCAGAAGGCGGGAGCCAGGCCGCGGCAGGCGGGCCGTGCCCGCTGTCAACCCCAACATCGTGTCACGATCGACGCCACTCTCTCACCTGCCTGCGGTTGACCCTGTGGCAAATTCGACTAGCCTCAGTGGAGACACGCACGTGTCCAACAACCAAAGGGGAGAGATGGGACACCTTAAGAAGCTGTCCGTGCTGGGCGTAGCCCTGGCCGCGGTGATCTTCACGGCCGTGGCGTTCGCAGGCCCACCCGGCCCTCCGGGACCGCCCGGACCGCCCGGACCGCCCGGACCGCCGGGACCGCCCGGACCCGCGGGGAATGGCTACAACAGCATCCCGAACAAGCTGCCCGGAAACCTGCCCAGCGTGGGGGCAGAAGCGTACGCATTCAACGAGTTCGGGAACCAGATCACCTTCGGCAATCCGAAGAAGAAGAACACCTTCGGCACCGTCGTGGTCACGATGAGCTCCTGGGGATGCCAGAGCGGAAGCTGGACCAACGACACGTGCTTCACGCCCAAGGGCAAGGCGGGGTCGTTCTCGGTGCCGATCACGCTGAACATCTACAACCCGCCGACCACCGGGACCTACGTGCCCGGCAGCTTGATCGCATCGGACACGCAGACGTTCTCGATCCCCTACCGCCCGTCGGCCGACGACAAGAACTGCACGGGCGCGGACCTGGGGGAGTGGTACGACAAGCCCTCGAAGACCTGCTTCAACGGCTTGGCGACCAACATCAGCTTCGACCTCGACCCGCACGTGACGCTCCCCGATAGCGTCGTCTTCGGGATCGCCTACAACACGACCCACTACGGGTACCACCCGATCGGCGAAACGGCCCCGTGCTACACCGGCCCGGGTGGGTGCGGATACGACTCGCTGAACATCGCGCTGTCGCAAGACCCGACCGACCTCAGCGCCGGAAGCGACCCCAACCCGGGCACCGTCTGGCAAAACTCGCCTTACGGCAGTGAGTACTGCGACGGCGGCACGGCCGGAGTGGGGGCCTTCCGCCTGGACTCGCCGACCTCGGCGTGCTGGGGTGTCAATCCCCCGTACACCGTGGCACCGTTCTACATCCCGGCGGTGCAGTTCAAGGGCTAACACACCGAATCGCTTCGCCAGTTCGAAGGGCCTGCTCCGCAGGCCCTTCGCTTTCTAAGCTCCCGGTGTGGCGGCTTTTCTCATCTACGGAACCTTCATGCGCGGCCAGCCCGGGCACGCGAACCTCGAGGGGGCTCGGTTCGTCGAGGCGATCGAAACGGCACCGCGGTACCGGCTCTTCGAGGTCGACAACCGCTGGCCGGCGCTGATCGAGGACGAGGCCGGCGTCACGATCGCAGCCGAGCTCTACGAGATCGCGCCCGACCACCTCGCCCGCCTCGCGGAGATCGAGCCGCCCGGCTGGAACCGCGGTGCCGTCGAGCTCGCCGACGGACGGCGGGTCGAGGCGTTCCTCGGCGACCCGAGCCTGCGCGCCCGCGGCCACGACGTGTCCGGTCACAGCGGCTGGGCCGCGTACCGGTCTAGCCGCGAACGAGGTTCTTGACGAAGAACAGCGTGTTCGCCGGCCGCTCGGCGAGCCGCCGCATCAGGTAGCGGTACCAGTCGGGCCCGAACGGCGTGGCGACGAGCACGGCGAAGCCGCGGCGCACGAGTTCGAGCTGGAGCTGCGGCCGCACGCCGTAGAGCAGCTGGAACTGGAACCTGTCGCGCGCGATGCCCTCGCGCTCGGCGAACTCGATCGTGCGCTCGATCAGCCGCTCGTCATGCGTCGCGACCGCCGTGAAGCCGCCCTCGCGCAACGACCGCTCGACGAGCCGCGTGAACGCCGCGTCCACATCGGCCTTGTCCGGATAGGCCACGTCGGGCGGCTCCAGGTACGCCCCTTTCACGAAGCGCAGGTTCGGTCGCAGGTCGAGCAGCGAGGCAAGGTCGTCCTCCGAGCGGTACAGGTACGACTGGAGTACCGTGCCCGTGTTCTCGTGGCCCGCCTCGCGGAGCCGCCGGTAGATGCGCAGCGTCGTGTCGACGAACGGCGACTCCTCCATGTCCATGCGCACGAAGTTCCCGAGCCCGGCCGCGTGTGCGAGCAGCGCGGACACGTTCTCGTAGGCCAGCTGCTCGTCGATCGCGAGCCCCAGATGCGTGAGCTTGACCGAGACGTTCGTCTTCAGGCTCTCGGCCCGAATCCGGTCGAGCACCTCGCGATACGCGGCCACGACGGCGCCCGCTTCCTCCGCCGAGGTCACGCCCTCCCCGAGCAGCGTCGTGTTCGTGAGCAGGCCCTGCTCGTTCAGCCGGCGCAGGACCGGCACGAGCTGGTCGAGCGTCTCGCCCGCGACGAACCGCGCGGCCCCCAGGCGCATGCCGTGCCGGCCGACGAAACGGTGGAGCGTCGGGCTCTCGGCGAGCGCGAGAATCGCCTTCCGCGACGCCGCGTTCGCCGTCTCGGTGATCACGTCTCGGCCGGGACCGGCTGCTCGCCGAAGCCGTACTTGACGACGAGCTGCTTCACGGCCTTCACCTCGTCGAGCCGCCGCACGACCCGCGTCATCGGCGCCTCCTTCACCAGCTCGGGCCGCTCCGCCGCCTCGCGCGCGATCGCGAGCATCGCATCCGCGAACGCGTCCAGCGTCTCCTTCGCCTCGGTCTCGGTCGGCTCGATCATCAGCGCCTCGGGCACGACGAGCGGGAAGTAGATCGTCGGCGGATGGAAGCCGTAGTCCATCAGCCGCTTCGCCACGTCGAGCGCGGCCACGCCGTGCTCGCGCTTCAGGTGGCGCGCCGACAGGACGAACTCGTGCATGCAGAGGCGGTCGTAGGGCAGGTCGTAGGCGTCTTTCAGCAGCGCGAGGAGGTAGTTGGCGTTCAGCACGGCCACCTCCGACATGCCCTTGAGCTCGGGCCCGTACGCGCGGATGTAGGCGTAGGAGCGCACGAAGACGCCGAACGGCCCGGTGAAGCCGCGCACGCGGCCGATCGTCTTCGGGCGATTCTCGTCGAGCCCGAAGCTGCCGTCGTCCAGGCGGACGACCTGCGGCGAGGGGATGAACGGCTCGAGGATGTCGCGCACCGCGATCGGCCCACCGCCCGGCCCACCGCCGCCGTGCGGCTGCGAGAACGTCTTGTGCAGGTTGATGTGCACGACGTCGAAGCCCATGTCGCCGGGCCGCGCGATCCCGCAGACCGCGTTCAGGTTGGCGCCGTCGTAGTACATGAGCGCGCCGGCCCCGTGGAAGATCCGCTCGATCTCCTCGATCCCCTCGTCGAAGAGCCCGAGCGTCGAGGGGTTCGTCAGCATCAGCGCGGCCGTCTCCCCGTCGACCTTCGTCCGCAGCTCGTCGAGGTCGATGTTCCCGCGCGCGTCGGTCTTGACGCCGACGAGCTCGAAGCCCGCCATGGCGACGCTGGCCGGGTTCGTGCCGTGGGCCGTGTCCGGAACGATCACCTTGCGCCGCTGACCTGCCTCGCCGCGGTCGGCGAAGTAGGCGCGGATCAGCATGAGTCCCGTGATCTCCCCCTGCGAGCCGGCCGCCGGCTGCAAGGACACCGCGTCGAGCCCCGCCACCTCGGCGAGGATCTCCTGCAGGCGCCACATCAGCTCGAGCGCGCCCTGCGCTCCCTCGGCCTCCTGCAGCGGGTGGAGATCGCGGAAGCCCTGCAACAGTGCGAGCCGCTCGTTGACGCGCGGGTTGTACTTCATCGTGCACGAGCCCAGCGGGTAGAAGCCGGTGTCGATCCCGAAGTTGCGCGTCGAGAGCTGGGTGAAGTGGCGGACGAGATCGGGCTCGGCGATCTCCGGGAGCCGCGGCGGCTCGGTGCGCCGAAGCTCCTCGGGCACGTCCGGAACCGGCAGGTCGTTGTGCGGGAACGAGTACGCCGCGCGCCCCGGCACCGACTTCTCGTAGATCAGCTTCATCGACCGACCTCCGACAGCACCTCGACCAGCCGGTCGATGTCCGCCTTCCTGCGCTTCTCCGTGACCGCGACGAGCAGGCAGTCGTCGAGGCCGGCGTAGTCACGGCCCAGCCGGTAGCCGGGGTGGACACCGTGCTTGCGGGCGTCGCGGATCACATCGCCGGCGGGCCGTCCGACGCGTACGGCAAACTCCTTGAATGTTGCCTTGTTCGAGAACACGATCTCGAAGCCGGCCGCCTCCAGCTCGCTCCTGGCATAGCTCGAGAGCGCCATGCACGTCTCCCCCAGCTCGCGCAGGCCCTGCGGGCCGAGCCAGGACAGGTAGACGAGGCCGCCGAGGGCGAGCAGCGTCTGGTTGGTCGTGATGTTCGAGGTCGCCTTCTCGCGGCGGATGTGCTGCTCGCGCGTCGAGAGCGTCAGGACATAGCCCCGCTCGCCGGCGAGGTCGGTCGTCTCGCCGACGATCCGGCCCGGCATGCGGCGGATGTGCTCGAGCCGCGAGGCGATGAAGCCGTAGTGCGGCCCGCCGAAGGACATGGCGTTGCCGGCGCCCTGTCCCTCGCCGATCGCGATCGCGCAGCCGTAGCGCGCGGGAGCCTCGAGCACGCCCAGCGAGACGGGATCGACATGCGCAACGGGCAGCGCGTCGGCTTCGGCAGCGGCTGCGGCCAGCTCGGGAGCAGGTTCGAGGCAGCCGAAGAAGTTCGGCTGCTGGAAGATCACCGCGGCCGCGCCTTGCGCAGCCTCGGCGACCTGCTCCGGATCGGTCGTCCCGCCCGAGTGCGGCACCTCGACGACCTCGAGCCCGAACCCGGGCGCGTACGTCTTGACCACCTGCCGCACCTGCGGATTCGTCGCCTCGGTGACCACGACCCGCGACCGGCCGGTGACGTACCGGGCCAGGTAGCACGCGTCAGCGGCGACGGTCGTCCCGTCGTAGCCGGACGCGTTCGACACGTCCATGCCCGTCAGCTCGCAGATCGCCGTCTGGTACTCGAAGATCGCCTGGAGGACGCCCTGGCTCATCTCCGGCTGGTACGGCGTGTAGGCGGTCAGGAACTCGCCGCGCGAGAGGACGGTATTGACCACGGCCGGAACGTAGTGGTCGTAGATTCCGGCGCCGAGGAAGGAGAGCTCCTTCCCCGCGTGCTCGTTTTGCGAGGCGAGCTGGTCGAGGTGCGCGACGATCTCCTGCTCGGCGAGCGGCGGCTCGAGGTCGAGAGGCCGGCCGAGCCGCACCCCGGCGGGGATGTCGCGGAACAGCTCCTCGACGGTCGAGACGCCGACGGTCGCGAGCATCTGCTCGCGATCCTCGGCAGTCAGCGCGATGTACCTCACGCCAGGTCTTCGAGCAGCTTCCTGTAGGCAGCCGCGTCGAGCAGCGCCTCGAGCTCGCTCGGGTTGCTCATGCGCACGCGGACGAGCCAGCCCTCGCCGTACGGATCGTCGTTCACGGTCTCCGGCTCGTCCACCACCTTCTGGTTGACCGCCAGCACCTCGCCCGAGAGCGGCGCGATCAGATCGGACACAGCCTTCACCGACTCGACCTCGCCGTACGCCGTGTCCTTGCCGATCGTCGCGCCCACGTCGGGCGGCTCGTAGTGCACGAGCTCACCGAGCGAGTCCTGGGCGTACCAGGTGACACCCATCGTCGCCTCGTCGCCCTCGATGCGTGCCCAGTCGTGCTCGGGGTGGTACCGAAGGTCGTCGGGATAGCTCTCGGACGCCGCCATTCGTCAGTGCTCCTCTCGCTCGTAGATCGGTTTCTGGACGATCTTCGCCCGTCGCGGCTTGCCGCGCACGTCGATCGTGATCTCCTCGCCCGGCCCGGCCAGCCCGGCCGGGACGTACCCCATGCCGATGCCACGGTCGAGCATCGGCGAGTGCGTGCCGGAGGTGACTTCGCCCCCCTCGGCGATCGGCATGCCCTGGCGCGGGATCGCGCGCTCCTCCATCACGAACGCGACCAGCCGCTCCGTGGGGCCTTGTTCCTTGACCCGGCGCAGCTCCTCCGCCCCGGTGAAGTCGCGGTCGAGGGCGCAGACCCAGCCGAGCCCGGCCGAGATCGCGTCCGTCTCCGGCGAGATGTCGTTGCCGTGCAGCGGGTAGCAGACCTCGAGCCGCAGCGTGTCGCGGGCGCCGAGCCCGCACGGCTTCGCCCCGCGTGCGAGCACGCGCTCCCAGAGATCGCCGGCCTCCTCGGCCATGACCAGAAGCTCCACGCCCTTCTCGCCCGTGTAGCCGGTGCGGTTGACCATGCACGCGATCCCGTCGATCTCGCCCTCGGCGAACGTGAACGCCGGCGCGTCCTCGAGCCCGAGCCGCTCGAGCGAGCGCGGCCCCTGGACGGCGATCAGCCCGTACTGGTCGGACACGTTGCGGACGTCCGATCCGCGCAGCTCCCGCTCGCGCAGCCACGCGAAGTCGGTGTCCGCGTTGGACGCGTTCACGATCAGCAGGAACCGGCACGCGTCGAGCTGGTAGACGATCAGGTCATCGACGATGCCGCCGCGCTCGTTCGTGAGCAGCGTGTACTGCGCCTCGCCGATGCCGATGCGACCGAGGTCGTTCGAGAGCAGCGAGCCGAGGAGCTGGCGAGCCCGCGGCCCTTCGACGTCGATCTCGCCCATGTGCGAGACGTCGAACGCGCCGCAATCCTCGCGCACCGCGACGTGCTCCGGAATGACGCCGTCGTACTGGACCGGCATCTCCCATCCGGCGAACGGCACCATGCGTGCGCCGAGCGCGACGTGGTGCTCGTACAGCGGTGTCCGGCGGAGCCCTGCCTCGGTAGGCACGGCCCGGATGCTAGCCGGGGCCTGCTAGGAGTCGCGCAGGAAGGACGGCACGTCGAGCACGTCGTCCGGAATCTCGAAGCTCTCGGACGGGCGCTCCTCGCGGGCACCGGCCTGAGTCGGGACCGGGGCGCTGGGCCGGGCGGCGCGCGGCTCGGACGCCGGAGCCTGCCGGCGGCGCCGGCGCTGGACGTCCCCGAAGCCCGTGGCGATCACCGTGACGCGGAGCTCGTCGCCGAGGCCCTCGTCGATGACGGCGCCGAAGATGATGTTGGCGTCGCTCGCGGCGGCGCTCGTGACGACCTCGGCGGCCTCGTTCACCTCGAACAGGCCCATGTCGCCGGGGCCGGTGACGTTGAGGAGGATGCCCGTCGCGCCTTCGATCGACGAGTCGAGCAGCGGCGACGAGACTGCGCTGCGGGCGGCCTCGGCGGCACGGCCCTCCCCGCTTGCGGTGCCGATGCCCATCATCGCCGTGCCGGCCTCGCGCATGATCGTGCGCACGTCGGCGAAGTCGAGATTCACGAGGCCCGGGATCGTGATCAGGTCGGTGATGCCCTGGACGCCCTGGCGGAGCACGTCGTCGGCGAGCCGGAACGCGTCCACGACGGATGTGTCCTTGTCGATCACCTGGAGCAGGCGGTCGTTCTCGATCACGATGATCGTGTCGACCCGCTCCTGCAACGCGGCGAGGCCCTGCTGGGCGATCTCGGCGCGGCGGCGGCCCTCGAAGGAGAACGGCCGAGTGACGACGCCGACGGTCAGCGCTCCGACCTCGAGCGCCAGGTCGGCGACGATCGGCGCGGCACCGGTGCCGGTGCCGCCGCCCTCGCCCGCCGTGACGAAGACCATGTCGGCGCCCTTCAGCGCCTCCTTCAGCTCGTCGCGCGACTCCTGCGCGGCCGAGCGGCCGACCTCGGGGTTCGCGCCGGCGCCGAGCCCGCGCGTGACCGCCTCGCCGATGTGGATCTTCACGTCCGCGTCGCTCATCAGGAGCGCCTGCGCATCGGTGTTGACGCCGATGAACTCGACCCCTGCAAGGCCCGCGTCGACCATGCGGTTGACGGCGTTCGTCCCCCCGCCGCCGACTCCGACGACCTTGATCACCGCGACGTAGTTTCCGGCTTGACCTCTCATCAGCTTCTGCCTCTCACCCGATTATCGACCGAGGGAACCTGAACCTTTACTGGAGCGTTATTGCCCCGTTCGTGAAACCTGCCCGCCAGCGTAGGCACTCCTGATTGGCGTGTCAATGGGAAACTCCTGCTTACCGAGAGACTAAACATTCAACCTTGACCTGAGACTTGAGTGTTCGCTCCCCCCGCCGGCGGTGCCCCGGTCGGGGCAGGGGCCGAGCTGGCATACCCCGCGACCGCCCGTGTGGGAACGCTGACGTCGACGTACGAAGCGCCCACCGAGCGGGGGAGGATCGCGGCCGCGACGGCGAGCTTGACGGGCAGATTGCTCCCGTCGCCGAGCCGAACCTCTCGCCCCGACGCGAGTTGGAGCATCAGTTTGCCGCCGCCGTCGTCGCGCACCGACAGCACGCGGCCCGGGAAGTGCGCGTCACGGAGCGCCGCGGCGACGCGGATCGCATCCCCGGTCGCCACTGGCGCGCCCACTGTGACCTCGGTCTCGGCAGCGAGCCAGATCCTCGGCAGCGGCAGATAGGACCCGGGCTGCAGTGCCGCCAGCACGCGCCCGCTCGCAGCGACGAGCCAGCCGTCCGACGCCTTCCTCACCACGGCCACGGGTTGCTCCACGCTGACCTGGACGAGCAGCGTGTGCGGAAAGTCGCGGTCGTAGCTGACGCGGGCGATCTGGGGAAAGCCGACCAGGCGGCGGTCGGCGTCGGAGCGGCTGAACGAGACGAGGCTCTTCCCGTCGAGCGGCGCCAGCGCCGAGCGGATCTGGGCGGCGAGAGCAGGCGGCGCGCCCTCGACGTCGACCCGCTGGACGGCGAAGACGGACGTCTCTCGAGCGATCAGATAGGCGCCGATCGCGGCCGCGAGCAGCGCGAATCCGATCGCGAGCGAAAGGCCGCTGGGAAGCCAGCGTGCCAGCCGCAAAGCGCGCGCGCGACGCCCCGGGAGCGGCAGTGCGTGCGCCCGGGCAGGCGCCCGCCGTCGTCGCTTCTCGGCCACGAGGCTGACTTCGCCCTCGCGCCCACGCTTCCTACTCGCGAGGCGCGCAGCTACAGCGTCTCGCCGGCGGGCGGCAGCTCGAGGTCGCCGAGCAGCTCGACCTCTCGCTCGAGGACGACGCCGAACTGCTCGAGCGCCCGCCTCCGGGCCTCTGCCATCAGCGCGAGCGCGTCGACCGCCTTCGCGTCACCCGTGTTCTCGATGAAGTTGGCGTGGACGGGCGAGATCTGAGCGCCGCCGATCCGGTGCCCCTTCAGGCCGCAGGCTTCAAGCATGCGGCCGGCGCCGAGCTCGTGCGCGGGGTTCTTGAAGACGCTTCCGAAGGTGCGCTTGTTGGTCGGCTGGGTTGCCTTTCGCTGTGCGTTGAGCTCCGCGATCGTCCTCTTCACGTCGTCCGGCGGGTGCGGCACGAGCCGGAACTCGACGCGCGCCACGATCTGGCCCGGTCGCAGAGCCGAATGCCGGTAGCCGAGCTCGAGCTCGTCCAGCCGCAGCCAGTCCGCTCCGCCCGAATCGACGACCAGGGCCCGTACGAGCACCTGCGACCAATCGCTCCCGTATGCGCCCGCGTTCATCCTCACGCCTCCCCCGGCCGTGCCCGGGATCGCACACGCGAACTCGAAGCCGCCGAGGCCGGCGGCGCGCGCGCGGTGGAGGCAGACGGCGTTGGCCGCGCCTCCGCCGGCGACGAGGAGCTCCCCCTGGATGTCGACCGCAGCCAGCTCGCCGGCGAGACGCACGACGAGCGCCTCGACGCCCGCGTCGGCAGCGAGCAGGTTCGACCCGAGCCCGATCGGGACGACGCGGAGCCCGCGCTCGAATGCCCACGCCACCGCCTGCTCGAGCTCGGCGAGCGTCCGCGGCTGCACGAACGCCCGCGCAGGGCCGCCGATGCCGACCGTCGTGAGCCGCGCGAGCGGCACGCCCTCCTCGACCGCCGGCGACCCGGCCTGTGGACTCATCGTCACAGTTTCGGCACGATTGGGTCACACACGCGTGACATTTCTCGCGCTACGCTCAAATCGGGGGTAGGGCGCGGAAGCGCCCCCGGGGGGAAAAAATTGCATCCGGGCGGCGGGAGCGGCGCGGGGGTCAGCGAAGGGCCTCCAGGACAAGGGGGGCGGCCGTGGCCACGTCATCGGCGCCCTGCGCGAGGACGAGGTCGCCGGAGCGAGCGCGACGCGCGATGAACGCGGCGGCGTCGGCCAGCTCGGGTGTCCAGGCGAGCGGCATGCCGGGGCGGAGCTCGGACAACGCGTCGACCACGAGCTTTCCCGACACGCCCTCCGGCCGCGGCTCGCTGGCACCGGACACGTCCGCGACCGCCACGACGTCGGCGGACGCGAGCGCTGCGGCCAGCTCGCGCGCCAGGTACCGGGTCCGCGAGTAGCGGAGCGGACGGAAGACGACCAGCACGCGGCCGGCTGTCTGCTCGCGCGCGGTCGCGATCGTCAGCGCGATCTCCGTCGGGTGATGCCCGTAGTCGCTGACCACCGTCACGCCGGCGGCCTCGCCGTGGCGCTCGAAGCGGTGTCCGGCGCCGCGATAGCGGACGAGCACCGGCAGCGCCTCGTCGCGCGGGACACCGGCGAGCTCGAGGGCGGCGAGCGCGGCAGCGGCGTTCCCGCGGTTGTGCTCGCCGGGAACGCCGAGCTCGACCTCGACCGGCGCGAGCCCTGCGCCGCGCACGACGTTCTCCGCGCGTGCGACCCAGCGCTCGAACAGCTCCTCGATCTCCGCGAGCGAGGCGAACGTCGAATGGTGGTCGAACTCGACGTTCGTGAGCACGGCGATGGCCGGCTGCAGCAGCTCGATCGACCGGTCGGCCTCGTCTCCCTCCGTGACCATCCACCCCGCCCCGGCGCGCGCGTTGCCGCCCAGCTGCGGCACCTCGGTGCCGAGCACGAACGCCGGATCGCGGCCCAGCTCCTGCAGGCAGAAGGCGATCATCGCCGCCGTGGTCGTCTTGCCGTGCGTGCCGCCGACGACGATCGACGGCCGCGCGGAGACGATCTCGGCGAGGAGCTCCCCGCGGTGCAGCGCCCGGGACGCCGTCGCGACCTCCGGATTGTCGAGCGGCACCGCCGACGAGTAGACGATCTCGGCGCCCTCCGGGACGTTCTCGGCCCGCTGCTCCCCGATCACCGTGTCGATTCCCGCCTCGTCGAGGAACGGGCTGAACCGCGACCGCCTCAGATCGGAGCCTCCCACCTCGGCGCCGAGACCGGCCGCGAGCAGCGCGAGCGCGCTCATCCCGTCGCCGCAGATGCCGACGAACCAGAAGCGCCGCCCCGCGAGCTCACCGCCCCGCAAGGCGGATCAGCTCCTCGGCGATCTCGTCAGCGGCGTTCGGGCGCGCGGCCGCCAGCATCCGCTCCGACATCGCCGCGAGGCGCGCCGGATCGTCCAGCAGCCCACGGACGAGCGCGGGCACGCGGGCGATCTCCGCATCGGGAACGACGACGGCCGCGCCGGCCTGCTCGAAGAACCGCGCGTTCTTCGCCTGGTGGTCGGCGGTCGCGTACGGGTAGGGAACGAGCACGGCGGGCTTGCCGGCGGCCGCGAGCTCGTAGATCGACCCGCCCGCCCGGCAGAGGACGAGATCCGAGGCAGCCAGCGCGGCGCCGAAGTCGTGCGTGTAAGGCACGAGCCGGTAGTCCGGCCGGCTCACGTGTTGGCGGAGCTCCTCGTAGTCACGCTCGCCGGCGAGATGGAGGATCGGCGGCCCCGCGAAGCCGAACTCGCTGACGGCGAGCTCGTTGAGGCTCCGCGCCCCCTGGCTGCCGCCGAAGACGAGCAGCACCGGCCCGTCGGGAGGCAGGGCGAACAGCCGGCGGGCCTCGTCCCTCGGGCCCGGCCTGGAGCGCAACGGCACCGGCCGGCCGGTCACCTGGTACTTCGGGGGCTCACGCCCGTCGATCGGGAACGCGAGGAAGACGCGCCGCGCGAACGGCGTCGCGAGACGGTTGGCGAGCCCGAGGTGCGAGTCGGCCTCGGTCAGCGCGGCCGGGATCCGACGCGTCCAGGCCGCGGCGACCATCGGCCCGCCGACGTAGCCGCCCCCTCCGAGCACGACGTCCGGCCGCCGCCGCGCGAGGATCTCCCGGCACGCGAGCGGCGCGCGCCCGGCCAGCGCCAGAGCGCGCAGCAGGGCCAGGCTCGGCTCGCGCGGGAAGCCGGCAACACGGAACGGATCGAACTCGTAGCCGGCGTCAGGGACGAGCTGCGCCTCGAGCCGATCCGGCGACCCGGCGAAGGTCACCCGTGCTCCGCGGGCGGTCAGCGCTTCGGCCACGGCCAGCGACGGCAGCACGTGGCCGCCGGTCCCCCCGGCCGCGATCAGGCACGCTGGCTCGCCGCTCGACTGCATCCGCGCTCCCGATGTTAAGGAGAATCCCCGTCGCGCCGAGCGCTGCGATCAGGCTCGAGCCTCCGTAGGAGATGAACGGCAGCGTGATGCCGGTGAGCGGAGCGATCGCGAGCACGGCCGCGAGGTTGATCGCCGCCTGGCCGCAGATCAGCACCGTCAGCCCGGAGGCGAGCAGCTTCCCGAACGGGTCCTTGCAGTTGAGCGCGATCCGGAAGCCGGCCCAGCCGAACGCCGAGTACGCGAGGATCACACCCGCCGTGCCGATCAGGCCGAGCTCCTCTCCGATGGTCGCGAAGATCATGTCCGTGTGCGCCTCGGGCAGGTCGAAGATCTTGACCACGCCGTGGCCGATGCCGACGCCGAAGATGCCGCCGGAGCCGAGCCCGATCATCGCCTGGACGACCTGGAAGCCGGCTCCCTGCGGGTCGTGCCAGGGGTTGAGGAAGCTCAGCAGCCGCGCCCGCCGGTACGGCTCCAGCCAGATCGCGAGCACACCGAGTGCGGCCACGATCCCGAAGCTGCGAACGAGCAGGCCGCTCGGCAGGCCGGCGACGACGAGGATCCCGGCGAGCATGACGACGATCGCGATCGCGGTGCCGAGGTCGGGCTCGACCAGGACGAGGACGCAGGCGAGGCCGGCGACGAGCCCGAGCGGCTTGCCGAGCTCCTTGAGCGACGAGGGCCGAGTCCGTTGCCGCGCGAGGTAGGCGGCGACCCAGGCGGCGAGCGCGAGTTTGGCGAGCTCGGACGGCTGGAACGCGAACGGCCCGAGCGAGACCCAGCGGCGGGCGCCGTTCACCCGCTGGCCGACGAGCAGCACGCCGGCGAGCAGGACGAGGCTGCCGAGGACGAGGCTGGGGGCGGCGCGGCGCCAGAACGCATACGGCGTGCGCGACGCGACCAGGAGGGCGACCACGCCGATCCCCGCGAACATGGCCTGCCGGGTCAAGTAGTACATCGGCTGGCCGTTGCCGCCGTCGACCGCGCGGGCAGACGTGGCGCTGTAGACCATCACCAGTCCGAAAGCGGTCAGCGCGAGCGTGACCAGGACCAGGACGTTCGACTCGAGCTGCGCCCGCTTCACGCCTCCAGGTTCTGCACGAGGCGCCGGAACTCCTCGCCGCGATGGACGAAGTCGTCGAACTGATCGAAGCTCGCGCACGCCGGCGAGAGCAGGACGACGTCGCCCGGGCGTGCGTCCGCAACCGCCCGCGTTAGGGCCGTCGCGAGGTCTCCAGCCGGCGCCGCCCTCGGCCCGATCGCCTCGACGAGCTCCCCGGCCGCCTCGCCGATCGCGTAGACCGCGAGCACGTTCGGCCCGACGCCGGCGGTGAGCGGCGCAAAGCTCTGACCCTTGCCGCGGCCACCGGCGATCAGGCGAACCGGCTCGGCGGCGTAGGCGGCGAGCGCGCGCAGCGTCGCCGCGACGTTGGTGGCCTTCGAGTCGTTGACGAAGCGCACGCCGCCGATCTCCGCGATCGGCTCGAGCCGGTGCTCGACCCCGGGGAACGAGACGAGCGCCTCGGCGATCGCCTCGCCGTCGAGCCCGAGCGCCCGGGCTGCTGCCGTCGCCGCCGCCGCGTTCTCGCGGTTGTGCTCGCCGGGGATGCGCGGCGCCGCCGGCAGCGGGTCGGCGGCGGAGAACTCGAGACCCGGCAGGCCGCTCCCGCGGGGCACGATCGCCGCGCCGGCCCGCTCGAAGATCCGCAGCTTCGCGTCGCGATAGGCGTCGAACGACCCGTGCCGGTCGAGATGGTCGGGCTCGAGGTTGAGGAGGACGGCGATGTCGCACGCGAGCGTGTGGACGTCCTCGAGCTGGAAGCTCGTCAGCTCGCAGATGAGCAACGTGTCGGGGTCGATCCCGTCGGCGACGTCGCTGATCGGCCGGTGCTCGTTCCCCGCCAGCTGCACCTTCCGCCCGGCGGCGACGGCCATCGCGCCGAGCAGCCTCGTCGTCGTGGTCTTGCCCTTGGTCCCGGTGATGCCGACGAGCCGCACGGCGGGAAGCAGCCGGTAGCCGAGCTCGACCTCGCTCCAGACCGGAATCCCGCGCCTGCGGGCCTCGGCGACGAGCGCGTTCTCGCCCGGCACGCCCGGGCTCTTGACGACCAGCCCGGCTCCTTCGAGCAGCGACAGGTCCTCGTCGTTCCCGTCCTTCCGGTCGGCGCCGACGACCTCGACGCCGCGCCGCTCGAGCGCCCGTGTCGCCGCCAGCCCGGAGACGCCGAGGCCGACGACGACCACGCGGCCGGGCAGCTCCGCAGGCGTCACCGCGTGACCCGCGCGACTTCCGGCGACGGGGGCGTGCCGACGACCTCGTCGGCAGCCCCGTCCGGGAGCGGGATCACCTCGGCGTCGCCGATCATGAACCAGACGCGCGGGTCGGCCAGCTCGACGAGCAGCCGCTCGAGGCGGCTCGCGGACCCGTCCAGCACGACCAGGTCCTCGTCGCCCAGCCGCCCGAGGACGTCCGCGACGACCGACGGTTCGGCTCCGACGACCAGGACCATCAGTGGATCGCCCGGTGACGTTGCCGGATTTTCTGGGTCGCGAGAACCAAGCCAGGCAAGGACGCAGGGAGCGTTCGTATTGGCAAATACGGGCGCGACTGAGGACGCCGCATGGCGCCGGTTATCGCGGGCCAGAAACCGGCGAACGTTGCCGGGCGATCCACCTTTAGTGGCCTCGGAAGAACTGGAAGTAGTAGCGGTAGTAGAGGGCGAAGCCGAGCGCGCACAGAATCGCGCACAGGATCCAGAAGCGCACCATGATCTTCGTCTCGGACCAGGCTTTCATCTCGAAGTGGTGGTGGATCGGCGCCATGAGGAAGACACGTCTCCCCCAGCGCTTGAAGCTGAACACCTGGATCATCACGGAGAGCGCCTCGATCAGGAAGATCCCGCCGATCAGTAGCAGCAGGAACTCGGTCTTCATCACGATCGAGAACGCGGCCAGCGCGCCGCCGATGCCCATCGAGCCCGTGTCCCCCATGAACACCTCGGCGGGCCAGGCGTTGTACCAGAGGAAGCCGACGATCGCCCCGATCAGCGCCGCCCCCACGATCGCCAGGTCGAGGTAGATCTCGTTGCGGTTGGCGGGGACGCGGCTGGAGCGGATCCAGGCGATCACCGCCATGGCCGTGAACGTGAAGACGGCGATGATCCCGGTTCCGGCCGCGAGCCCGTCGAGCCCGTCGGTCAGGTTCACGCCGTTCGAGGCGCCGGCGATGATGAAGAAGAGGAGCGCGTACCAGCCCCAGGAGAGCGGCAGCTTGCCGTTCACGACCGGGATGTACACGCTCGTCTCGAAGTGGCGGTGGTGCGTGACGAACGCGACGCCGGCCGTGATCGCCGCCAGCAGCAGGAGCTTCCACCGGCCCCGGAGGCCGAGCGAGCGCTTCCGGGTCAGCTTGGAGAAGTCGTCGATGAAGCCGACCGCGGCGCAGCTCAGGAAGACGAAGAAGACGAGCAGGGAGTTCGTCGTGTAGTGGCCGAGCGCGAGGAACGGAATCGCCATGGCGACGACGATCAGCAGACCGCCCATCGTCGGCGTCCCTTGCTTCACGGCGTGGTGGCTCGGCCCCTCCTCGCGGATCTGCTGGCCGTACTCGCGCTCGCGCAGGAAGCGGATGAAGCGCGGCCCGATCGCGATCGAGATCAGGAGCGCGAGGACGCCGGCGATCAGGACGCGGACCACTAGACGTTCACCGTGACAAGCGCCTCCGCGACGATCTCCAGGCCTGCCGCGCGCGATCCCTTCACGAGGATCGCGTCACCCGGCCGCAGGAGGGTCCGCGCCGCTTCGATCGCAGCCGCCGCGTCCCGACTCCACTCGGTGGGGTCGTAGCCACGGGCCAGGTCGCCGACGCCGATGAGGACATCGACGCCGAGGTTCTTCGCGACCCGGCCGATCTCCTCGTGGTAGCGCCGGGAGTCGTCGCCGAGCTCGGCCATCTCTCCGAGCACGGCCACGGTTCGCCTCCCCTCGGCGCGCTCGATCAAGTGCTCGAGAGCCACACGCATCGAGAGCGGGTTGGCGTTGTACGCGTCGTTGATCAGGAGGCCGCCGCCCGGAAGCGGAACCTCCTCCCCGCGCCACCTGGAGAACGCGACCTCGACCGAATCCTCGGGCTCGACGCCGACCGCCCGGGCGGCATGCAGGGCGGCCAGGGCGTTCCGGGCCTGGTGGCGGGCCGTGAAGTCGAACGCGACCTCGCGGCCGTCCCATCGGATCAGCGTCCGCCCGTCGACGACCCGTGACTCCGGCTCCGTCAGGCGCACGACCTCGATGTCGTCCCGCGCCACCGCGAAGTCCGCGGGCACGATCGCCGTGCCGCCCGCTGGGAGCGCCTCGACGAGCTCCGACTTCGCCTGGACGATCGCTTTCAACGAGCCGAGCGGCCCGACGTGAGCTGGCCCGATCGTCGTGATCACGCCGACGTGCGGCCGGGCGAACGCACAGAGCTCTGCGATCTGGCCGAGCCCGCGCATCGACAGCTCGAGCACGCAGACCCGGGTGTCGGGCTCGAGCCGGCAGAGGGTCAGCGGAACGCCGATCTCGTTGTTGAAGCTCGCCTCCGCGGCGACGGTGCGTGCCCGCGGCGCCAGGATCGCGGCGAGGATGTCCTTCGCCGAGGTCTTGCCCGCCGAGCCCGTGATGCCGACAACCCGCGCCGCGCTCCGGTCTCGGACCGCTCCGCCCAGCGCGGCCAGCGCGGCGAACCCGTCGTCGGGGACGAGCGCTGCCGCGGCTCCGCGCGCGAGAGCGTCGTCCACGAACTCCGCCCCGGCCGCGTTCACGGCGACGAACAGCTCGCCGCCCGCGATCCGTTGCGTGTCGACCTGGACGCCGACGATCCGCTCCGCCCCCGGAGCGGCCACGAGCCGCCCAGGGCAGAGCCCGCCCACCTCGTCGAGCGTGAGCGGGATCACGCCCGCGCCCCGAGTCGGCGCAGGGCGTCGCGCGCCACCTCACGGTCGTCGAAGGGGATCGTTTGTCCTCCGGACTCTTGTCCTTGCTCGTGCCCCTTACCTGCGATCAAAACGAAATCGCCGGGGGCGGCCGTCTCGACGGCGCGCGCGATCGCGACCGCCCGGTCGGGCTCGACCTCCACCCCTCCGCTGACGCCCTCGAGCACCTCCCGGATGATCGTGCCGGGATCCTCGCTGCGCGGGTTGTCGGAGGTGACGATCGCCACGTCGCTGCCTTCGGAGACGGCCCGCCCCATCAGCGGCCGCTTCGTCCGATCGCGGTCGCCGCCGCTGCCGAACACGCAGATGATGCGGCCCTCGGTCAGATCGCGCGCCGTTCGCAGCGCCGTCTCGAGCGAGTCCGGCGTGTGCGCGTAGTCGACGACGACGAGGAACGGCTGCCCCTCGTCGACCGACTCGAAGCGTCCCGGCACCCCGCGAACGCTCGCGACGCCCAGCGCGATCGCCTCGTCGGGAAGCCCGAGCAAGCGCGCCGCGGCGACCGCCCCGAGCACGTTCTCGACGTTGAAGCGCCCGAGCAGCGCCGTCTGGAGCTCGATCCCGGCCGCCCGGAAGCGGGCTCCGCGCGGAGACACCTCGAGCTCCTCGGGCCGCACGTCCGCGTCGCCCGCGAATGCGAACGTGGCGACCGGGGCGCGGCCGAGCGCGCGCAGCTCGTCCGCGAGCCGCCGGCCGTACGGGTCGCCGACGTTCACCGCCGCCGGCGGAGGCTCGCCCTCGACGAAGAGGCGCCGCTTCGCGTCGAAGTACCGCTCCATCGTCCCGTGCAGGTCGAGGTGATCCTGGCTCAGATTCGTGAACACGAGCGCGGCGAAGCGCGTGCCGTCGAGCCGGTGCAGCTCCGAGCCGTGGGAGGTCGCCTCGAGCGCGCAGCTCTTGTCGCCTGCGTCCAGCATCTCACGCAGCTCGCGTTGCAGGTCGATGGCCTCCGGCGTGGTGCGCACCGCGGGCCGGCGCTCGCCGCCGACACGGACCTCGACCGTGCCGAGCAGGCCCGGGCGCCTTCCGGCGGCGGCCAGGACCGCGAACAGCAGGAACGTCGTGGTCGTCTTTCCGTTCGTTCCCGTCACCCCTGCGAGCGTGAGCGTGTGCGAGGGGTGGCCGAAGAACTCTCCGGCCGCCTCGGCCATGGCCACGCGCACGTCACTGACGACGAGCTGCGGCACGGGCAGGTCGAGCGGATGATCGACGACGAGCGCAGCCGCTCCTCTCGCGACCGCCTCCGCGGCGAAGTCGTGCCCGTCGACGCGCTGACCCGGAACGCAGAAGAACAGCGCGCCGGGCGCGACCTCGCGGGCGTCGTAGGCGAGGTCGAGCACGTCGACCGGGGCGCCGTGAAGGACCTCTCCCGGAGCGAGCGTCGCGGTGAGCCGCTCCAGGTCCACGGCGGGCGAGTCTACCAGGGCCGGGTACGGGCCGGCCGCGGCCTTCTGTCAAAAAAGACCCTCAAATGCGGGACTTTTTTGCTAGCCGCCCGCCGGAGAGGACGTCGCGGTCGAGGACGACGACGTGCTCGGGCTCCGCAGCTCGGACGGGTTGTCCGGTGGCACTTCGAGGTACTGGAGCGCGAAGCGGGCGATCTGCTGGAAGACCGGCGCGGCGACGGTGCCCCCGAAGATCGCGCCGTGCGGCTCGTCCACCGTCACCAGGATCACGAGCCGTGGCGCCGTCGCGGGCACGATGCCGACGAACGACGCCACGTACTTCGACGTCGAGTACCCGCCCGTCTGCGGGTCGGGCTTGTCCGCGGTCCCCGTCTTTCCGGCCACGTTGTAGCCGGGCACGTGCGCGAGCGTCCCGGTGCCCTCGGCCACGACGTTGACGAGCATGCCCATCAGCTCCTGGGCGATCGCCGGCGAGACCACGCGCCGGCGATCGATCTTCGGCCGCGAGCCGCCGATCACGTGGTCGACCAGGTGCGGCGTCACCCACAGGCCGTGGTTCGCGATCGCTGCGTAGGCGGCCGCGAGCTGGATCGGCGTGACCGCGATGCCCTGCCCGATCGGGATCGTGCCGACCGCCGAGCCGTACCACTTGTTCCTCGGCAGGACGATGCCGGCGCTCTCCCCCGGGAAGTCGATACCGGTGTCGTGGCCGAAGCCGAAGCGGGAGATCCAGCTCGACAAACCCGTGGCGCCGACGAGCCGCGCGAGCGTCACGGCGCCGACGTTGGACGAGCGGGCGAGGATCTGGCCGACGGTCATGGTCTCGGTGGGGCGCCACTCGGCGTCGTGGATCACCTTGTCCGAGACCTGGATCGAGTACGGCAGCGTGAAGGCGGACGTCGCCGTCACCTTGTGCTCCGAGAGCGCTGCCGCGACCGTGACCAGCTTGAAGGTGGAGCCGGGCTCGTAGACGTCGGTCACCGGCGAGTTCCGCTGCAGGTCGGGCGTGGTGTCGGGGAAGGCGTTGGCGTCGAAGCCGGGCGACGTCGCCATCGCCAGCACCGCGCCGGTGTGCGGGTCGAGGATCGTCGCCGTCGCCCGTTTCGCGTGCCACTGCACGACGGCGCTGCGCAACGCGGCTTCCGCTTCGGCCTGGAGGGTGTGGTCGATGGTCAGGTAGACGTCGTGCCCGTCGCGTTCGGAGACCGACCCGAGCACGTCGACGACGCGTCCGAGCGGATCCTTGATCACCGTCTCGCGCCCCGGGCGTCCAGAGAGCGTCGAGTCGCGCTCGAGCTCCACTCCGGCCAGCCCACGGTTGTCGATGCCGGCGAAGCCGACGACCTGCGAAGCGACCGGCCCGAGGGGGTAGAAGCGCCGCTCCTCCGGGTAGAAGCCGAGACCTGCCAGATGGCGGTCCTTCAGCGCCGCGGCCTTCTGGGGATCGGCCTGGCGGGCGACGTAGACGAAGCCCTTCGTCCGGTCGGCGAGCTGCGGATAGAGCACGTTCGCGTCGACGCCGAGGGTCTGCGCCGCCGCGTTCGCGACGAGGCGCGGGTTGGCAATCTCGCGCGGGTTCGCGTACACCGTCGTCGCCTGCTCGCCGATCGCGAGCTGCACGCCGGAGCGGTCGAGGATCGTTCCGCGCCCGGCCGGGATGACCAGGCTCTCGTGCTGCTGGCTTGCGCCCTTGCTCGCGAGGCTGCTCGCCTGCACCGTCTGCAGCCACGCCGCCCGCGCGAGCGTGACGCCGAACACGGCCGCGAAGACGACGAGCAGAACCCGGATCCGGCGGTCCGCGACCTTCCCACTCGGGCGCGACCGACGCACGGTCAGCGCGGAAGGGTCACGGTGCTCGTCGTGGAGGGATCGGCCTGCACGAGCCCCGGCGCGCCGTTCACGATCTGGCTGGTTCTCTTCGCGCTCGCGAGCTTCGCGGCCAGCACGGCGTTGCCGGCCTTGAGCTGTGCGCGTTGCCGGTTGGCGCTGTCGAGATCGAGGTTGAGGCGGAGCACCGCGACGTTGACGGCGACGATGCCCGCGAGCAGGACGGCGACCGACACGATCCAGACGACACCGCCCGCGAGATGGCGCCGGCCGGCCCGTTCCTTCCGGCTGCGCTCGCGCCGGCTCTTCGAGCCCGCTCGGGCGTGCTGGGCGATGCCTGCCCCGCGTGCCTGCGGCACGACGCTCGTCACGTCGTCTTCTCCGCCACCCGCAGCCGCGCCGACGTGGCACGCGGGTTGAGCGCCGTCTCGCGCGGGCTCGGACGCACCGCCTTCCGGGTGACGACGCGGACGACCGGCTCGCGCCCGCAGGCGCAGACCGGGAAGTCGGGCGGGCAGACGCAGCCCTTCTCCTGCTCGCGGAAGTAGCGCTTGACGATCCGATCCTCGAGCGAGTGGAAGCTGATCACGGCCACGCGTCCGCCGGGCCGGAGCATCTCGACCGCCGCCGGGAGCGCCTCGTCGAGCTGGCCGAGCTCGTCGTTGACCGCGATCCGCAGCGCCTGGAAGACCCGCCTGGCGGGATGCCCATCGCCGAAGCGGGCGGGCGCGGGAATCGCCGCCCTGATCGTGTCGACGAGCTGGGCCGTCCGCTCGAACGGCTCTACCCGCCGGCGACGCACGATCTCGCGTGCGATCGAGCGCGCGAACCGCTCCTCGCCGTAGCGGCGGAAAATGACCTCGAGGTCGCGCTCCGACAGCTCGTTGACGAAGTCCGCCGCGGTCATGTCCGCCGACGTGTCCATGCGCATGTCGAGCGGCGCGTCCACGGCATACGAGAACCCGCGTTCCGGCTGGTCGATCTGCATGCTGGAGACGCCGAGATCGAGCAGGATCGCGTCCGCCTTCATCCCGTTCGCGGCCAGCTGCCCGAGCACGGTCGCGAACTCGCCGCGCAGGAAGCGGGCCTGGACGCCGGTGCGGCGGCGGAAGCGCTCGAAGTAGGTTCGGGCCGTCGGGTCGCGGTCGATCGCGATCAGCTTCCCCTCGCCGCGCAGGTCGGCGGCGAGCAGCTCCGCGTGGCCGCCCGCGCCGAACGTGGCGTCGATCACGGTGTCGCCGCGCTCGACCGCGAGGAGCTCGCGCACCTCCTCGGCCAGAACGGGAATATGGTCAGTCGCGCTTGGCTGCAAGGCGTTCGGCAACATGCTCCGCCCTCCCTTCGACTTCCTCGACCAGCGCCCGCCAGGCGGCTCGATCCCAGATCTCGAGATGGTCGTGCACACCGGCGACCACGACCTCCCGACCGAGCCCCGCATGGCCGACGAGCGGCGCCGGCAGCATGATCCGGCCCTGCCTGTCGGGTGCGGCCTCGACCGCGGCGGAGAAGAAGTAACGCTGCATCATGCGGTCGTCACGGCTGAGCGGGTCGAGGTTGGCGAGTCGGGAGTCGACGAGGCGATCCCAGTCGGAGCGGGCGTAGGCGACGAGACAACCGTCCATGCCGCGGGTGACGACGAGCCCGTCCGGGAAGGATTCCCGGAACTTGGCCGGAAGGGTGAGTCGGTTCTTCTCGTCGAGTGTGTGCTCGAACTCGCCCAGGAACATCTTCGTCGCCCCGCTGCCGTGGACACCACTGGGGCCCACTTTAACCCACTTCTCCCCACTTGGCAAGCGTGGCGACCCACGCACGCAGGCAAGCGAGCCGGCGCGCCGCACTAGGATCCGCCGTGACCGACGACGAATGGAGGAAGCGATGAAGGATCACGTCTCGTGGGTGATCGAGCTGGCGGTGAAGCCCGGCCGGCTCGACTCCTTCAAGGAACTGATGGACGAGATGGTCGCGGGCACGAGCAACGAGCCGGAGACGCTCAACTACGAGTGGTACATCTCGGGCGATGACGGCACCGTCCACATCTTCGAGAAGTACGCGAACTCGGAGGCGATGATCGTCCACGTCAACGGCTTCATGGAGAAATGGGCCGGACGGTTCATGGAGTGCGTGGACCCGACCCGCTTCACCGTGTACGGCGACCCGAGCGCGGCCGCGAGGGAGCTGCTCGCCGGCTTCGGAGGGACGTACCTCGCTCCTTGGGGAGGCTTCGCCCGCTAGTAGCAATCTCCGGCGGTTTCGAGCTGGCCTGCGAAGGCACCACGGCCGGTCATGGACGCTGCGCCGCAGCGGGCGGCGAGCGCGACCGCGTCGGGAACCGCCATCCCGGCTGCGAGCCCGTACGTGAGCCCGGCGGCGAACGAGTCTCCGGCCCCGTAGGCATCGACGATCGGCCCGGGCAGCGGCGCGGCGGCGAACGGTCCGCCCGGCTTCAGCACGCCCCCGCTCTGGCCGAGCGTCGCGACGCGGAGCTTCGGCGGCGGGTCGAGCTCTCCCGGCTCGTAGGCCTCGCCGGGGTCGCGGCCGCTGCCGATCAGCGCGTCCAGCTCCACGGCGCCCGCGCGCAGCGTGTCCAGCGTGCGCGGCGTCGCCGTGAGCACTCGCGCCTTCCGGGCCGCGCGCAGCGCCTCGACGTCGCCGCCGGTGAAGTAGACGCCGTCCATCCCGGCGAGCTCCGGCCAGGGCAGCGGATCGGCACCGCTCGGCACGAGCCGCTCGCCCACCACCGTGATCGTCCGCTCGCCGCTCTCCTCGACGAACGTCACCGCACGGCGTTGCGGCTCGTCCCGCCAGGCCACGTGCAGGCGCAGCCCGAGCTCGGTCAGCTCCTCGAAGGCCCGCCGCCCGAGCTCGTCGTCCCCGAGCGCGGTGAAGAAGTCCGCGGCCCCGGCCAGCTTCGCGAGCTGCACCGCGGCGACCGAGCCGCCCCCGCCGGGCTCCGCCCACGAGTCCGTGGCGTGCAGGATCTCGCCCGCGACGGGCACGTGCGGCACGCGCAGGAACTCGATCCACTCGACGTGGCCGACGACGGCGAGCCTCATCCGGGCAGTCTCACATTCCGCCGCGACCGGCCGTTTGGGAGAGATGATGGGGGTCGTGACAGTTCCACCGTTCGAGCGCTTCTACGACGAGCACCGCGGCATCGTGTTCGGGGTGCTCGCCAAGCGGCTGGGCCGCCAGCGGGCCGAGGACGCGTTCCAGGAGACGTTCTTCCGGGCCTTGCGTGCCTATCCCAAGCTGCGCGACGCGAGCAACCTGCGTGCCTGGGTGCTGACGATCGCCGAGAACGTGGCGATCGACGAGCACCGCCGGACGCGGCCGCAGGGCGAGCTCCCCGAGCAGGAGAGCTGGGACAGCCTGCCGCCGGTGGCGGAGATCGAGCATCTCGTCAGCGAGCTGCCGCCGACCGAGCGTGCGGCCGTGGTGCTCCGCTACGGCTACGACCTCGACTACGACCGGATCGGCGCTGTGCTGGGCTCGAGTGGCGACGCGGCCCGCCAGGCTGCTTCATCCGGGGTGCGCAGGCTGCGACGAAAGGAGCTTCCATGAGCGTTTCCGAGGATCTCGACAACCGTTTCCGGGAGGCCGCCGCGGCGGCCGGGCTGATCGACGCGGCGTTCGACCTCGCCGACACGCCGATCGGCACGCTGCTCGTGGCGACGACCGACCGCGGCCTCTGCCAGATCTCGTTCGACCCCGATCGCGGGCTCGACGAGCTGTCGGAGGCGGCCGGCCGGCGCGTGCTCCGGGTGCCACGGCGGATCGACGCGGCGCGGCGCGAGCTGGACGAGTACTTCGAGGGCCGGCGGACGGCGTTCGACCTGCCGCTCGACGTCTCGCGCGTGCCCGAATTCCAGCGCGTCGTGCTGCACGAGCTCGCCCTCGTGCCCTACGGCGAGGTCACGACCTACGGGGCGCTGGCCGCACGGGTCGGCAAGCCGCGGGCGGCGCGGGCGGTCGGGGGCGCGATGCACCACAACCCGATCCCGATCGTGCTCCCGTGCCACCGCGTGATCGGGGCGAGCGGCAGCCTCACCGGCTACGGCGGCGGGCTCGACCGCAAGCGGGCGTTGCTGAAGCTCGAGGGCGCTCTGCTCTTCTAGCGGCTAGGCCGCATCGAGGAACGCGCAGCGCCGCCGGTCGCCGGGGAGCGGCGAGGGGCCGATCTTGACGACCACGAGGCGCCCGCCGCTGACGCCGACCTCACTGCCGACCGGCGGCGGCTCGCCCGCGCGAGCGAGGAGCGCGTAGCCGGCCGGGCTCCAGACGAAGAGGACGTGACCCGGATCGGGCTCGACCCGCTCGGGGCCGGGCGCCTCGTCCGCGGCCGGCTGCTCGAGCTCGGCCTCGGCCTCCGCCACGCGCGTGCGGAGCAGGTGGATCCCGCGAGTCTCGCCCTGGCCGGCGACAGCGGCGCGCTGGTCATCGAGCAGCTCGGCGATCTGCCCCTGGGTCAGCCAGCCGTGTTCGACGAGCACTTCGCCGAGCATCTTCCCGCTCGACATGTGCTCGGCGAGCGCGATCTCGAGCTGCTCCTCGTCGAGCAACCCGCGCTGCAGCACGAGCTGCCCGAGCGGCACGGTCGGCCTGGACGCGTCCACCCATTCAGTATCGCGGCTGCGACCCGGAGCTTGAATCGAGGCTTGTACGATCTCGGGCATGGCGACGGTCCCGGGAATCACCAGCGAGGCAGAGCTGCGCGAGCTGATCGGCAGCCCGCAGGAGCTGGTCGTCTCGAAGGTCGTGGACCGGCTGAACGACCTGACCCGGCAGTTCATCGAGCGTTCCCCGTTCATGTGCCTCGCGACATCGGCGCCCGGTGGGAGCTGCGACGTGAGCCCGCGCGGCGATCCCGCCGGGTTCGTGCGGATCCTCGACGAGCGCACGCTGCTGATCCCGGACCGGCCGGGCAACCGGCTCGCCGACTCGCTGCGCAACATCCTGGCCAACCCGCACGTCGGGCTCCTGTTCCTGGTTCCCGGCGTCGGGGACACGTTCCGGGTCAACGGCCGGGCGACGCTCGTCACCGACACGGAGCTCCTGGCGGACTGCGAGGTGGAAGGCAAGGTGCCGAAGCTCGGGATCCTGGTCGAGATCGACGAGGCGTACACGCAGTGCTCGAAGGCGCTCGTCCGCTCCGACCTCTGGAACCCCGAGCGGCAGATCGACCGCTCGGAGCTGCCGAGCTCCGGCGAGATCATGCGCGCAGTGCACGAGGACGACGCCTTCGACGCCGCCGAGTACGACCGCGCCCGGGCGGAGCGCTACGCGCGCCGCCAAGGCTTGTACTGATCCGCCGAAAGCGCGCGCCGAAGAGAGTCTAGGCTTGGTGGGCCGTGGCGCTCAGGCCCGCAGGGAAGTCGGCGGTCGCAATCGCGGCTGGGCCTGTCCTTATCGTCGTCGCACTGAAGTGCGCGCTGGAGCTCGCCGTTGCCGGACGATACGGCTGGCACCGCGACGAGCTGTACTACGCCGTCGCCGGCCGGCATCTCCAGGGCGGCTACATCGAGTTCCCACCGGTGACGGCCCTGCTCGCGGCGCTGGCCCGAGAGCTGTTCGGCTGGTCGCTCGTCGGCTTGCGTGCGTTCACGATCCTCGCATCCGCGGGGACGGTGCTGGTCGGTGCCCTCGTCGCCCGCGAGCTCGGGGCGACGCGCCGTGCGCAGACGCTCGCCGCGGTGCTGATCGGGTTCTCGCCAGGGATGCTCGGAACCAATCTGCTCTTCCAGCCGGTCGCGCTCGACCAGCTGACGACGATGGTCGTGCTCTGGCTCGCGCTTCGGCTCGCACTCGGGCGCGGCTCGTGGCCGCTGCTCGGAGTCGCCGCCGGTATCGGGCTCGAGACGAAGTACACGATCGCGGTCGTCCTCGTCCTGCTCATCGCGACGTTCCTCGTCTGGCGCCGCGACGTCGTGCGCTCGTGGGGCTTCCCGCTGGCCGTCGCCATCGCTGCCGCGCTGCTCGTCCCCAACCTCGTCTGGGAGGCCGGCCACAGCTGGACGAGCGTGCACTGGTTCCTCAACCCTCCGCCCAGCGGGAGCGACGAGACGCGGCCGCAGTACGTCGTCAACCTGATCCTGCTCACGTCGCTGGCGTTTCCGGTCGCCGTCGCCGGAGTCGTGTCGCTCGTCCGCAATCGCGCACTGCGCCCGTTCGGCTGGACGGTCGTCGGCACCGTCGTCGCGTACTTCGTGCTCGGCGGAAAGTCGTACTACGCGCTGCCGGTGGTGCTGTTCGCGCTCGCCGCTGGTGCAATCCCGCTCGATCGCTGGGCGACGCGTCGCCGTCTCCGGGTGGCCGGCGCCGTGTTCGTCGCGATCGGCCTTGTCGTCCTGCCGCTCGCGCTGCCGGTGCTGCCGCTGCACACGGCCGTCCGACTCGGAGTCGTCAAGGCGCGAAGCGACTATCAGTCGGAGATCGGCTGGCCCGCGTACGTGCGCCTGGTCGAGTCGCACGCGGGCGGCGCGGACGTGATCGTGGCGGACAACTACGGGGAGGCGGGAGCGCTCGAACTGTTCGGCCGCGACCTCCCGCCGGTCGCGTCGGCGGACGTGACCATGCGCTACTGGCGCCCCCAGGTGACGGGGCGGCAGGCGCTCGTGATCGGCTACTCCCGCCGCGCCGCCGGCTTCTGCAGCAGCTATCGCCTCCTCGCGCGCGTCTCCACGGCGAACGACAGCAACGAGGGAGGCCAACCGATCGCACGCTGCACCCTACGCGCCACGCTCGCCGGAATCTGGCCGCATATCATCGCGACACAGGACTGAGCCGAGTGGATGCGGCATGCTCCGGGGAAGGCGTCTTCGGTCGTTCCGGCCTTGGTGCCGCGCCGTTCTTCAGGTATTCGCTGGCATGGCGCCGATCATCAGGCGGTCGCGATCTGCTCCTCCCCGACCAGGGTGTACGAGCGGTCGCCGATCGAGAGCGCGGCCGAGGCACCGCCGTGCCTAGCAGTGCGTCTACTCGGTTTCCGCGCTGGCGAGCGGCTGCACGAGCTGCGGCAGCAACAGGAGATGGCTCTCCACGATCGCGTCCGCCACATCGGCGAGCTTGCGCCCGTTCTGTTGCGAGTGGGAGCGGAGCATCTCGAACGCCCGCTCCTGGTCGATCGCGTGGCGCGCCATCAGGATGCCCTTCGCCTGCTCGATCACCGCCCGCCGCCCGAATGCTCCCTGGAGGTTGTGGTACTCGGCGAAGCGCTGCAGCGTGATGTCGATCGCGCTCTGCAGCTCCTCGGCGTCGGCATCGACGATGTACGCGAACACGCCGCGCTTGGCCGCCTCGTGGATATAGGCGGGGTCCCTGGCCGAGAGCAGCGCGATCACCGGACAGGCGGCCTCGTGGACGATCTCCGCGATCAGCCCGAGCGCGTGCTCGGAGCTCAACCCGAGCCCGACCAGCGCCACGTCCGGCCGCTCCCGCGCAGTCACCGCGCCGACTTCCCTGACATCGATCTCGCGAGCGATCACCTCGTGGCCGAGCCCGGCCACGACCTCGGCAAGCAGCTCGAGCCGGTCCCGCCGCTCGTTCGCAATCAGGACGCGAAGGTGAATGACCTCTTCCAGCGGGGGCGTTGGCTTGGTGACCATCGAGGAAAGAATAGGTCTTCTCCGCAGGCGTTCCTGCAGCATGGGAGACCCCCTCCGTAAAATGTCGGCTATCGGCGGCCGCATTGGGCTACAATCTCTGTGCGGGCCGTAACGAACCCGGCTTTGCGAGTACGTTCGCGGGACCTCAGAACCGAGGTTCCGCAGGAGATCTGCCCTCAGCAATCGGGTCGAAAGTCGTTAGCCGACCGTAGCGCCTTGGTCGGGGACAAGCGATCCGAGGGAGGGAGCGAATGGAGATGCGGGTGGTCGTGCCGGACGGCGCGAGTACCGGTTCGCTTGCGAACCGTCTCACCGCCGCGTTCGGCGGCGAGCGTGTCTTCTCCGGCTTTGGCCCGATTCGCGTGAGCTCGACATCCGAACTACGGCGCAGATTGGCGCGCCCGGAGGCGAACTCGCTGCTCCCACTTTCCGTGACAACTCGAACGAAGGAGTGAAGATGTCAAGTTCTGTCAAGAAACGCGGGGCGCTCTTCGGGGCCGCCCTTGGTGTTGGTGCAACGCTCGCCCTGGTCGTCGGCCTCGGCATCTTCGCCGGCGTCGGAGGCGCGGTCAACGCGGCGGCGCCGAAGAACACCTCTCCGCCGACGATCACGGGTACGCCGCAAGAAGGCCAATCGCTTGTCGGGCACAGGGGCACCTGGAACGGCAATCCGACCGACTACAACGACTTCTGGATGCGCTGCGACAAGGACGGGGGCAGTTGCGCGAACATCACCGGCGCAAACGACAAGAACGGTTACCTGCTGAAGGCGGTTGACGTCGGGAACTCGATCCGGTTCAAGGTGCAGGCCAAGAACCAGGATGGCAGCACCTTCGCCACGTCCGTGCCTACTGCGGTCATCACCGCCGGCGTCGCTCCGCCGCCGCCTCCGTCGGCAACCGGTTGCCCGTCGGGCTCCGGCACCGTCCAGGTGACCGACGTCAAGCCGCCGGCGCGGCTGCTGATCGATTCCCAGCAGTCCAGCCCGTCCGTCGTCCACCGCGGGGCGCAGCAGGTCATCCTGCGCTACCACGTCTCCGCCTGCGGCGGTCGATCGGTACAGGGTGCGCTCGTCTACGCCACCGCCGTGCCGTTCAGCCAGCTGTCGATCCCAGGTGAGCAGACGACCGGCTCGGACGGCTTTGCCGAACTCGACTTCCGCACGCTCGCCGGCTTCCCGGCCAGCTCCCACCAGCAACTGCTCGCGATCTTCGTCCGAGCACGCAAGTCAGGCGAAGACCTGCTCGGAGGCATCTCCACACGCCGCCTCTTCTCAGTCCCGGTCAGCCTGAACGGCTAACACCACCGGCTTCCGGCCCGACAACAGGGAGGACTCTATGTACCGTCAGAAGATTCGGCGACATTCGTCTCGGCGAGCACTCCGCCGAGCAATCCCGATCGGCTTGCTTGCCGGCGTAGCCGCGATCACGGCCGTCTTGCTCGTTCCGACGATCGGCTCAGCCCGGTCGCAGACGGCACCTGTGAACAAGACGGAACCGCGGATCTCCGGCTCCGCTGTTCAGGGTGAGACGCTGACCACCACGACCGGCACCTGGAGAAACAACCCGACCAGCTTCGCCTTCCAGTGGCGCCGCTGCCCGCAGAACGGCGGACACTTCGACGCATCCAACTGCACCCCAATCCCGGGTGCGACGACAAGCAGCTACACGGTTCGAAGCGCGGATGTCGGCCGGACGATCCGTGTCCGCGTCACTGCGACGAACGTTGACGGGAGCGGGACAGTAGCCTCGAACGCCACCGACGTCGTGGCTCTCGCGTCGGCGCCCAAGAACACCATTTCACCGACGATCACCGGTACGCCGCAGGAGGGCAAGACCCTCGTCGGAAATCGCGGCAACTGGACCGGCAACGTGACCAACTACAACGACTTCTGGGTGCGCTGCGACAAGAACGGCGACAGCTGCTCGAACATCAGTGGCGCCACCGACAGGAACGGCTACCTGCTGAAGTCGGTCGACGTCGGGAACACGATCCGGTTCAAGGTGCAGGCCAGGAACAAGAACGGCAGCGCCTTCGCCTCGTCGGTGCCGACCGCGGTGATCGCCTCTGCCGTCGCGCCGCCGCCGCCTCCATCGGCGACCGGCTGCCCGACCGGCACCGGCACGATCCAGGTCGCCGACGTCAAGCCGCCGGCACGGCTGTTGATCGATGTTCAGCAGTCGAACCCACCCGTGGTTCACCGTGGGTCGCAGCAGATCACCCTCCGCTATCACGTCTCCGCTTGCGGCGGCCGGTCGGTACAGGGCGCGCTCGTCTACGCCACCGCCGTGCCGTTCAGCCAGCTGTCGATCCCGGGAGAGCAGCCGACCGCCTCGGACGGCTACGCGACGCTCGGCTTCCAGACGCTCGCCGGCTTCCCGGCCAGCCCCAAGCAGCAGATCCTCGCGATCTTCGTCCGGGCACGCAAGTCAGGAGAGGACCTGCTCGGAGGCGTCTCCACACGACGCCTCTTCTCGGTGCCGGTCAGCCTGAACGGGTAGCACCAGAGGTGCCGCCACACGCGCGTCGGCTCGGACCCCAATTTGGCCAAGAGGTCGAACTGCTTCGCCGACAGCGGCAGGATCTGGCCTCCCACGGTCGCACAGCGGGTCGAGCGGTCGATCACCAGCTCGCCGGCCTCGAGCACCGTCCCCACCGGAGGCGTGACCCGGCGGAGCACCGCGCGGATGCGCGCCAGCAGCTCGTCGTACATGAACGGCCGGGCGAGGAAGTCGTCGGCGCCGCGGTCGAAGGCGCGAACGCGGTCGACGGCGTCCGCCTCCTCCGGGCCGAGCACGATCACGGGCACGTCGCGGTTCCAGGAACGGCCCGGCTCGCCCTCGCGCAACCGCCGGACGACGTCGAGCTCGGAACCGACCAGCACGAGATCGGGCCGGGCCCGCTCGGCGAGCGCCAGCGCGTCATCGCCGTCCTCGGTCCGCAGCACGTCGAATCCGTCCTCCGCCAGATGGCGCTCGAGAAAGCTGCCGGTCGACGGCTCGGGCTCGGCGATCAGCAGCGCGCAGGACATCAGCCGACGGTAGCGCCGCCCCGCGGGGCCGTCCAGATGTCCTTTCGCGCAGCTTTGTGACTTTCGACCAACAGATTCGTCTACAGCCGACCCGAGCGGACCACGCCCCAGAGGAGCCAGAGGCCGAGCAGGCCGGAGAGGACGAACCCGACCACCGAGACCACGTGGAGGCCGAACACGTGCGGGCCCGACTTCGCGAACACGCCGATCAGGCTCGAGCCGATCAGCCCGCCGGCCGAGACGAGCGCGATCACCAGCCGGTTGAAGCTCTGCTCGACCCGCGGCAGGAAGTCTTCGAGCCCCTTGTGGACGAAGCCGACCTCGAGTTGCCCCTCCCGCATCTGCTCGAGGAAGTCGTGCCACTGGTACGGCGCCTCCCGCAGCACCGCGGCGAGCGAGCGCACCTCCTTGCGCGCGTCGGTCAAGAGCCGCTGCGGCGTCAGGCGCTGCAGGACGAGGTCGCGGGCATACGGCTTCGCGACCTCGAACACGTTGAAGTCCGGATACAGCTCGACGCCGACCGCGCCGAGGGTGGCGATCGCCTTGTCGAGGAGCAGGAACCGCGACGGCAGCCGCAGGTTCATCGCGTAGATGAGCTGGAAGCCCTCGCGGATCAGCTGCGTCGGATCGATCTCGGAGAGCCGCGCCCCGTAGTAGCGGTCGTACAGCTCCCGGATGTGGCCGACGAACTCGTCCTCCCGCGACTTGTCGTAGCGGACGCCGAGCTCGCCGAGCCGCTTCGGCAGCGCCTCGACGTTCTCCCCGGCGGCGTCGATGAAGAGCCGCGTCAGCTTGGACATGTCGTCGTCCGAGAGCTTCCCGGCGAGCCCGAAGTCGACGAGGCCGATCCGCTCGGGATGGCCGAGCACGAGCACGTTCGCCGGATGCGGGTCGCCGTGGAAGAAGCCGTGGCGGAAGATCATCGTCATCCAGGCCTCTGTCATCAGGTACGCGAGCCGGCGGCGCTCCTCGAGCGTGTAGTCGTCCGGGTGGACGTCCTGGATCTGAATGCCTTCGAGGAACTCGAGCGTCAGCACGCGGGAGCGTGTGTAGCTCCAGATCACCTTCGGGATGCGCACGTGCGGGTGGCCGGCGAAGTTGCGGTGGAACGTCTGCGCGTTGCGCGCCTCGTTGCGGTAGTCGAGCTCCTGGCGGATCGACCGGGCGAACTCGTCGACGAGCCCGCGCGCGTCGATGAAGTCGAGCGCCCGCACGCGTTCCTTCGTGATCTTCGCCGCCTGGTAGAGCAGGGCGAGATCGGCCTCGATCTTGCGCGGCGCCGTCGGCCGCTGAACCTTCACGGCGACGCGGCGGCCGTTCGGGAGCAAGGCGTCGTGGACCTGGCCGATCGAGGCGGCAGCGACCGGCTGCTCGGAGAACTCGACGAACAGCTTCTCGATCGGCAGGCCGAGCTCGCTCTGGACGACCTCCTCGACCTGCGCGAACGGGAACGGCGTGACCTCGTCCTGCAGCTTGCGGAGCTCGAGGACGATGTCAGGCGGGACGATGTCAGGCCGGGTCGAGAGCAGCTGGCCGAACTTGACGAACGTCGGGCCGAGCTCGTCGAACATCTCGCGCAGGTGCTGACCGCGCTGCGAGCGCTCGCGCTCGATGGACGTCACCTTGGCGCCCCAGGGCAGGAGGTCGGTCAGGCGGTGGCGCTCGAAGAAGTAGCCGAAGCCGTGCTTGACCGCGACCTGGGCGATCTCGGAGATCCGTCCCAGGTTCCGCGCCGTGGAGCGGCTCGCGCGGGTGGCCATGACCTCAGTGTTGCACGCTGGAGCAGGAAGTTCTCCTCGCATCCGCGTCCGCGGCCGCGAACGCGTCGGAGTCTTTGCAGGCGGGTACGACCAAGGCCCGCCTGAAAGTTCCTGCTAGTGCCCGGCCGGCGGAGGCGGCTCGATGCGGCCTTCCGCAAGCCGCAGGCGGTGCTCGAGCTGGGCGACGCGGAGCTCGAGCTCCTCGTAGGCATCCCGCGAGACGAGGCCGAGCTGGTCGAAGACCGACTGCAGGCTCGTCCCGGCCCGCTCCGTGAGCCGCGTCGCGTCCCCGCGCCAGCGGGTCATCGCCTCCTCGATCGTCTGCCGCGTCTCGTCGCGGCGCAGCTCGCCGCGGCCGGCGAGGTCCCGGGCGAGCTCCTCGGCGCGATCGGCCGTCAGCGCCACGGCGCCGAGCCCGGCCAGCGCCAGGCGCTCCAGCAGCTCCCGCGAGGACGTCCCGTCGCGCTCGGAGCCGCTCGCCATCAGTGCGCGCGGCCGTGCGGGCGCGTGCGCCGGCGCTGTCGCCTGCGCTCGCGCTTGGCCTGCGAGCGCGAGGACGCGCCGTCGCCCGGCGCCAGACCGGCACCCGCCACGGCGGGCTCGGGCTCGTCGGTCTCCTCGCCGTTCGCCTCGGCCACCGCAGCCGCGGCCGCCGCGGGCACGGGCGCCGAGCCGCGCGAGCCGATGCCCCGCTCGATCACGTCGACGCCGATCCGCCTGCGGTACTCGGGCTCACGCTCCTTGAAGATCGTCAGGAGCGGCGCGGCGATGAAGATCGACGAATAGGCGCCGGAGAGGATGCCGACCAGCAGCGCGAACGCGAAGTCCTGGAGCGTCGAACCGCCGAAGATCAGCAGTGAGCCGATCGGCAACAGCGTGATGAACGTCGTGGCCAGGGAGCGCCTGATCGTCTCCCACAGGGACACGTTCGCGAGCGTCGCGAACGACGCGCGCCGCATGATCGGCACGTTCTCGCGGATACGGTCGAAGATGATGATCGTGTCGTAGATCGAGTAGCCGAGCACGGTTAACACCGCGGCCACGGTGGACGTCGTCACCTCCCGTTGCGCCAGCGAGTAGACCCCGACCGTGATCGCGACGTCGTGGGCCAGCGCGACCAGCACCGGCACCGAGAACTTCCAGTCGAAGCGCAGCGTGATGTAGACCGCGATCAGCGCCAGCGAGACGATGACCGCGAGGATCGCCGAGCGCGCGATCTGGCTGGAGAAGCTGGACGAGACGACCCGAGAATCGGGAGTTCGCGTGACCCCGAGATTCCTCCTCAACAGATCGGTCAGCTTGTTCTGCTGCGCGATCGTGACCGTCTTCATCCGCATCTGGAACTTCGTGTAGCCGCCGTTCGGGTACGCCTTCCCCTCGCCCTGGCACACACAGTCCGGTCGGCCGATCGCGGCCGCCTGCGCGACGACCTGCGACTGCGTCACCGGCTTCGGCGCCACGAAGTTGACCTGGGTGCCGCCCTTGAAGTCGATCCCGAGGTTCAGGCCCTGGACGCCGAGCGAGACGGCGCCGAACAGGATGATCGCGCCCGACATCGCGAACCAGACGTAGCGCCGGCGCATGAAGTCGATCTGCAGGAACTTGGCGTGCTGCTCCGCGGAGGCACCGAGGAAGCGCGGGTTCGCGAACCAGCGGAAGCCGGCGAGCAGCCCGAGCATGGCGCGCGTCGCCGCGACGGCCGTGACGAGCGAGATCACCGTTCCGATCAGCAGCATCAGCGCGAAGCCCTTGACCTGCGCGGTGGCGACGGCGAACAGGACGAGCGCCGTGATCACGGTCACGACGTTCGCGTCGATGATCGTGTGGAAGCCCTTCTGGTAGCCGGTGGCAACCGCCGACCGGATCGACTTCCCGGCGCGCACCTCTTCCTTGATCCGCTCGAAGATGACGACGTTCGCGTCCGCGGCGACTCCGATCGTCAGGATCAGGCCGGCGAAGCCCGGAAGCGTGATCGTCACGTTCAGGAGCAGCACCGCCGCGTACAGGAAGGCGGCGTAGATCGCCAGGCCGGCGACGGCGACGAGCCCCAGGAAGCGGTAGAGGACGACCAGGAACAGTCCGACGATCAGGAGCGCGATCAGGGCCGCCGTCTTCGCCTGGCTGAGCGAGTCCTTGCCGAGCGTCGCGGAGACGTTCGTCTGCTCGACCCGCTTGAACGGAATCGGCAGCGCGCCGTACTTGAGGACGAGCGCCAGGTTCTGCGCCTCGGTGAGGGTCACGCCGGTGATCTCGCCGCCNNGCCTTGATGTCCTGATCGAGGACGATCGCGAAATGCTGCGCCGTCTTCCTGAGCTGGCCCCGCTGGTAGAGCGTTCGCGTGACGGACTGGAACACGCTGTCGCCGTGGCTGTGGAAGGAGAGCTGCACGATCGCCGCGCCGGTCTGGTCGAAGCTCTGGCTCACCCCGCCCGCGTTCAGATCCTTGCCGGTGAGCTCGGGCCGGTGGTGGAAGAGGTAGTAGTTGACGACGGTCGGGTCCGCGCCGCCGGGACAGCCGCTCCCGTTCGCTCCCCCCGCCTGCGAGTTGGGGCCGCCGCAGGTGAGGATCACCAGGCCGTGCGGAACCTCGAAGACCTTCTGGCCCGGAAGGAGCTTCGAGTTGCCGGTGGTGAACAGCTCGGCGCGTGTGTCGGTCGGGCCCGCGATCAGGTTCTTCTTCTTGCCGAAGAGGAAGAACTGCGTCGGCTTGCCGGCCGTCTTCGCGAGCCCCTGGACGGGCGCGAGCAGCGTGTAGCGCGACGTGTGCGCGACCGGGTTGAAGTTCGTGTCGATCGAGGGGCTGGCGAGGTCCGCCTCGAGGTCGTACAGCTCGAGCTGCGCCGTCTGGCCGATCAGCGCCGCGGCCTTGGCCGGATCGTGGACGCCGGCGAGCTGGATCACGACCTGGTTCGGCTCCTGCTTGCGGATCTCGGGCTCGGTCACGCCCGTGCCGTTCAGGCGCTGCTGCATGATCGCGACCGCGGTGTCGAGATCGGCCGACGTGACCGGGTGCGTGGGCGTGTTCTCCGCCTGCAGCACGACCTCGAGCCCGCCCTTCAGGTCGAGGCCCAGCGTCGGATGCTTCTGGATCGGCGAGCCCGGCACCTCGAGCATCACCGCCCCGATCAGGGCCGCGACGATCAGCGCGAGCATCGTCAGATGTTTGCGGCGTTCACGCACTAGTGCCCCTTCCAGTGATGCCGCCGAGCTTCTGGGTCGTGAGCACCAAGCGATGCAAGAACGCAGGGAGCACTCGTATTGGCAAATACGGGTGCGACTGAGGACACGGCCGGCGTAGGCTCGACGGAGCCGGCCAAAGAGCGCAGGCGGTGGCTATGCCAGCGCCGGAGCGGGAAGGCAGCGCGCCGCGTGATCGCGGGCCAGAAGCCGGCATGTATTGCTGGACGGGGCACTGACTAGCCGTCCAGGTTACCTACCCGCCGGAACGTCTTCCGGCTCGCCCGCCGTCTCGTCGATCGTGGTCACCGCGGCGACGGCCCGGCGGTCGAGCCGCACCTCGACGCCCGGAGCGATCTCGACCATCAGCTCCTCCCCGAGCACGCTGCGAACCGTGCCGTGCACCCCGCCCGCCGTGATGATCTCGTCACCGGGCTCGAGCAGGTCGATCAGGCGCACCAGATCCTCGACGTGCTGGCGCTGCCTGCGCCGCTGCGGCACGACCCACACGAACCAGAACAGGGCGAGCAGCACGATCAGGATGAGGACGGCGACTAGGGACAAAGGGTTTCCTCGGGGGTGGCGGCGAGCCGGGACCGGGCCTCGCGGATGAAGTCTGCCAGCCGGCCGGCTTCGATCGCGGCCCGTGCTCCGGCCGTCAGCGCGGTCAGGAAGCGGAGGTTGTGCAGGGTGAGGAGGCGCAGGCCGAGGATCTCGCGCTGCGTGACGAGATGACGGACGTAGGCACGTGAGAAACGCGTGCAGGCGGGGCAGTCGCAGCCGTCGTCGAGCGGCGCCGGATCGCGCGCGAAGCGGGCGTTGCGGAGGTTGAGCCGCCCCGCCCAGGTCAGCGCCGAGCCCGTCCGCCCCACTCGCGTGGGGAGCACGCAGTCGAACATGTCGATGCCGTGCGCGATCACGTCGAGGATGCCGAGCGGGTCGCCGATCCCCATGAAGTAGCGGGGCTTGGCGGCCGGGAGGAGCGGCGCCGCAGCGGCGACGGTCTCGAGCATGGCATCGCGGCCCTCCCCCACGCTCAGGCCGCCGAGGGCGTGGCCGTCGAAGCCGAGCCCGACGATCTCCTCGATCGACCGGCGCCGGAGCTCCGGATCGACGCCGCCCTGCGCGATGCCGAAGAGGAGCTGGCCCCGGGCGCGCGGTGCCTGCGCCTGCCGCCGTGCCCACGCCGTCGTCAGCTCGACCGCCCGCTCGGCATCCGCCCTCGTGGCCGTGGCCGGCGGGCACACGTCGAGGCACATCGCGACGTCGGAGCCGAGCAAGGCCTGCACGGCGGCGACGCTCTCGGGCGTGAAGCGCGCCGACTCGCCGTCGTAGACCGAACGGAAGGTGACGCCGTCCTCGTCGCAGGCGAGCAGCGTGTCGCGGAGCGAGAAGACCTGGAAGCCGCCGGAGTCGGTCAGGATCGGCCCGTCCCAGCCCATGAAGCGGTGCAGCCCGCCGAGCTCCGCGACCGTCTCCGCACCGGGACGGAAGTGCAGGTGGTAGGTGTTGCCGAGGACGATCGTCGCGCCGAGGCGCCGGAGCTCGTCCGGATCGACGCCTTTGACGGTGGCCTTCGTGCCGACCGGCATGAAGACAGGCGTGGGGACGTCGCCGTGGGCGGTTCGCAGGATGCCGGCCCGCGCCTCGCCGTCGGTTGCGATCAGCGTGAACGTGTCCGGAACCACTCGCTCACCTTCTCGGCCGCCTCGCGATCCGCCTCGGCGTCCGGCCCCTCACCCAGCTCGGCGCGAATCCGTCCGAGCTCGCCGGCGAGCGCGCGAACGGGAGCGGAGCTGCCGAGCAGCAGCGCGATCCGCTCGGCCTGTGGCACGCAGCCCTCGTCGGAGACGTCCCGGAGCGGGGACCAGACGTCGCGGAGCACGCCCCGGAGCTCGGCCTCGCCGCCCTGGTGCCAGAAGCTCCTCCACTCGTTCGCGCTCCGCGGTCGCACAGGCTCAGCATGCCGGAGGCGGGCCATGCGAAGTCGCCCGGTCCGCAGCCTCGGTGTCTGACACCGCCGTTCGGCCGTGGCGCCAGGGGCCGAGCCCGATCAGATCAGGAGCATCGCGTCGCCGAACGAGTAGAAGCGGTAGCGCTCGGCGATCGCGAGCCGGTAGAGCTCGCGCGTCTCCTCGATCCCCGCGAAGGCCATCACCAGCGCGAGCAGGGTCGTCCGTGGGAGGTGGAAGTTGGTCAGCAGCGAGTCGACGCGGCGGAACTCGAAGCCGGGAGTGACGAAGAGGTCGGCCCGACCAGTCAGCGGCGCGCCACGCGCGAGCGATTCGAGCACGCGCACAGTGGTCGTCCCGGCTGCGAGCACCCGCGGGGCCGAGCGGATCCGCTCCCAGGCGTCCGACTCGACGGCGTACCGCTCGCCGTGGATGCGGTGCTCCTCGAGCGTGGGCGCAGTCAGGGGGCGGAACGTGTCGAGCCCGACGTGCAGCGTCATCTGCTCGACCTCGAGCCGCGCGAGCAGCTCGGGAGTGAAATGGAGGCCGGCAGTCGGCGCGGCAGCCGAGCCGGGGTCCCGCGCATACACCGTCTGGTAGCGCTCGGGATCGGAGAGCGGCTCGGTGATGTACGGCGGCAGGGGCGTCTCGCCGTCGGGCTCACCGTCGAGGCGAACGAGCCAGCGACCTGCGTCCAACGGCTCGACGAGCTCGGCCGGGCCGAGTCGCATCCCGGCACGCAGCCGGGCCGACGGACGCGCCAGCGCTTCCCACAGCCCCTCGTCGCGCTGCTCCAGGAGCAGCACCTCGGCCGCCCCGCCGCCCGGCCGCCGAGTCCGCAGCCGGGCCGGGATCACCCGCGAGTCGTTCACGACGAGGAGCTCGCCGCGCGTCAGCTCCTCTGGGAGCTCGCGGAAGCGCCTGTGCCTGACCTCGCCGGTCGCGCGGTCGTAGACGAGCAGCCGCGACGAGTCGCGCGGCTCGGCGGGTTGCTGGGCGATCAGCTCGGGCGGAAGGTCGTAGTCGAGCGCGGAAGAGTCCATCCGACCGGGAAGCTATCGTCGCGCCCGTGAGCGAAAGCTCTGTCCGGCCCATCGACGAGCAGGTTGCCGCCGCGGTTCGCGACGGCGTCCGTGCCGAGGCGGCCCCCGTCGGACGCCATCTGGCCGAGGTGCGCGGGCTCAGCGTACGAGCGATCAGGCAGCTCGAGCGCATCGAGGCCGGCCTCGGCACCGAGCGGTCCGCGCGCGTCGAAGACCTCACGGTCCTCGTCGACCTGATCTCCGCCGGCTGGCGGACGGTCGACGAGCGGCTGGCGCGGATCGAGGAGCTGCTCGGCAGCGACGAGCGCCTCGACGTCATCGGCCTGACCGGCGCGGAGCACGACGCTCTGTCCGCTGAAGTGCTGCAGCCACCTGAGCTGCTCGAACCGCACGCCGACGCCGCCTAGGTCACGAGCAGGATCGCCGCCGACGCTGCCGCCCAGGCGACGATCGCCGCGAGCAGCGGCAGGTCGCGGAGCAGCACCTCTTCCGGCTCCTCGCCGGCGCCGCGGCCGCGGATGAGCCACACGTAGCGGCCGATCCCGAACACCACGAACGGGATCGTGACCGCGAGCCAGTGCGAGTTTCCGCCCACCACCGTGTACGCGGCGTAGACGAGCGCGGTCGACACCGCGAGAGCACCGACCAGCCGGTCGAGCAGCGCCGGCGAGTACCCGTCGAGCACGGGCCGGCCCGGTGTCGCCTGCGCCGCCACGAGCGCCAGCTCGGCCCGCCGCTTGGCCAGCGCGAGGAAGAGCGCGAGCAACGCCGTGCAGACGAGCAGCCAGGGCGAGATACGCACGTGCACCGCGACCGCGCCGGCGGCGGCCCGGATCACGAACAACCCGGCGATCGCCGCCACGTCGAGCAGCACGACATGCTTGAGGCCGAGCGAGTAGGCAGCCTGAAGGCCGAGGAAGCCGAGCAGGAGCACGAGCGACCAGATTCCGAGCAGCGAGGTGAGCACGACCGCCGCGGCGACGAGCGCGAGCCCCATCGAGCCGGCGACGCGCTCGGACACCTCACCGCGGGCGATCGGCCGCAGGCGCTTCGTCGGATGGAGCCGGTCGTGCCCGACGTCGCGCAGGTCGTTGACGAGGTACGCCGCGCTCGAGGCCGCGCAGTAGGCGGCGAACGCGGCCAGCGCCTCGAGCCACTTCCCGGCGTCACCGGTCCGCGCCGCGAAGACGATGCCGGCGAAGACCAGCGCGTTCTTCGTCCACTGCCGCGGGCGCAGAGCGGCGAGCGCGGCGCGAGCCTTGCCGCGGGCGCGCGGGAGCTCGAGGGCCTCGGTGACCGCCACGAGGGCGAATGCTAGAGCCGCGGGGGTCTAGACCGCGGGCGTAGCGGGCAGGATCAGCTGGAAGCGGCTGCCTTTGCCGGGCACGGTCTCGAGCTCGATGCGTCCGCCCAGCGCGAGCGCGAGCTCGCGCGCGATCGCGAGACCGAGCCCGGTGCCGCCGCCCTCGCGCGTGTGATCGAGCGAGAAAAACGGGCGGAAGATCCGCTCGCGCTCCTCCGGCCGGATCCCCGGGCCGGTGTCGCCGACCACGACGGAGACGGCGCCGTTCTCGGCGGACAGGCCCAGATCGACGCGGCCGCCGTCCGGCGTCCACCGAAACGCGTTCGAGAGCAGGTTGGAGATGATCTGGAGCACGCGGTCTCCGTCGGTCAGGATCACCGGGCGGGCGTCGATGTCGCACCGATAGTCGATCGAGCGGCGGCGCGCCTCCTCGCCGAACGTCGCGTAGGCCTGGTCGAGCAGCCGGCCCATGTCGACCTCCTCGTGCAGCACCGTGAAGCGGTGCGCGTCGAGCTTGGCGAGGTCGAGCACGTCGCCGACCAGCCGCTCGAGACGCGCCGCCGCAGCCGCGACCACGTCGAGGGAGGCCGCCTCGGCATCCGGGTCGTCCGTCAATCCCTCGCGCATCGCCTCGACGTGTCCGCGGATCGCGGTCAAGGGCGTGCGCAGCTCGTGCGAGACCGTCATCAGGAAGTTCCGCTCACGCTCCTCGGCCTCCCCGAGCCGTACGGCCATCTGCCGGAAGCGAGTCGCGAGATGGCTGATCTCGCCGCCGCCTCGGACCTCCGGCACCGGCACGTCGTAGCGGCCGCGCGCGATCTCGTCCGCCGCCTTGGACAGGCCGAGCACGGGCTTCGCGATTCGCCGGGACGCGTACCAGGAGAGGACGCCCGCGACGAGCAGGCCGCCCAGGATGGAGACGCCGAAGAACTTCATCAGCGTCACCCACGTATCACGGAGCTCCGTCTGGGGCTTCGCGATCACGAGCACTCCGAGCGTCGTGTCGCCGACCGACAGCGGCCCGGCAACGGCGATCAGAGGACGGCCCTGCGGTGGTGTGAAGTCGAAGGACTGTGTGTGCCCGGACTGGATGCGGGCGATGTCGATCTTCTTGCGCGCGTCCCGGGGAAGCAGGCGGAGCCCGCCCGTCCCCTGGCCCGGGAACGGTGACACGCCGAAGTAGTAGATGCTGTCGCCGGTTGCCTGCTCGAGCTGCGACGGCTCGATGATCGCCACGGTGCCCTGGTCGCTCGCGGCGTTCGCCTGCGCGACGAGCAGCTTGTTGAGACCCGCCGCCTCGCGGCGAAGCTCCTTCAGCGACTGCGAACGCGAGTAGCTCGAGAGCAGCTGGAACGCGATCGCCACCGAGACGATGCCGGCCGCGGCGATGCCGGCCAGGAACAGCGCCGGCAACCGGAAGCGCAGCGAGCGCAGCATGGCTGGAAGCCTAGGCCGGTGTGGGGTTCTTCGCGGGCGAGACCTTGTAGCCGACGCCCCAGACCGTCACGATCGGCGACGCCTCGCCGAGCTTGCGCCGGAGCTGACGCACGTGCACGTCGACGGTGCGGGTGTCCCCGGCGAAGGTGTAGCCCCAGACCCGCTCGAGCAGCTGGTCGCGCGTGAGCACGAGCCCCCGGTGGTCGAGCAGCTCCCAGAGCAGGTCGAACTCCTTCGGCGCCAGCTGGATCTCCTCCTCGCCCACGCGCACCTCGCGACGGCCGGCGTCGACCGTCAGGTCTCCGTGGCGGATGACCGCGCTCTCTGCCTGCCGGCGCTCCGGCGTCGACCGGCGCAGGATCGACTTGACGCGCGCCACCAGCTCGCGCGGGTTGAACGGCTTCGTCATGTAGTCGTCGGCGCCGACCTCGAGCCCGATGATCTTGTCGACGTCCTCGTCGCGTGCGGTCAGCATCAGGATCGGCACGTCGGAGCTCTTGCGGATGCGGCGGCAGACCTCGATCCCGTCGATGTCCGGGAGCATCAGGTCGAGGATGACGAGCGACGGCGGGTCGGACGAGATCTGGTCGAGCGCGTCCGTGCCCTTGCCCACCGCGCGCACCGCGTAGCCGGCGTTCTTCAGGTACAGCGCGACGAAGGACGCGATCGAGCTCTCGTCCTCGACGATCAATATGGATTCCGATGTCTGAGCCAAACCGTTCGAGGATGCCAGAAGGCCGGGGCCTACCCCGCGACCGGGCTGGAGATCGGGTACTTCGTGGCCACCGCCGGCATCTGCAGGAGGTTGTCCTGGCAGAAGCTCGCCGCATCCACGGAGAACTTGCCGGAGAACCCCGGGACGAAGCCGCCGAGCGAATCGCCGGCGAACAGCTGCGCCCAGCCTTTCCCGACGGCGCTCAACTGGATGGCCTGGGCATTGACGACGATCTTCACAGCACCCGCCGTCCTGAAGCGGACCTGATCGCCTGTATAGGAGGTGCGGTGATCGGTGAGCTTGACCGCTGGCGCGCCGTAGACGCTGGGCGGCGAGCCGTCACCCTCGATCGGGTCGTCGATCTTCACGGTGCCCTGCGAGAAACGACCGAACACGACACCCCGGGTGAGTGACACGGTGATCCTTCCCAGCCCGTTCTGGACGACCAGGCAGCCGTCGCCCGGCGTGCTCGTCGTCGCACCACCACGGGGCGCGACGATCCCGACCACGAGACCGGACGCGAGAACCAAAGCGGCACAGAGCAGCGGGCGCATCGAACTGAGGGTATCGCCGCGGGGTGTGCCGACCTTGAGCGGGATGTAAAGAAACTGTGATCGGCTGTTACGGCGCCGGTTACGGCGTCGTGTGCACGAGCGCGCCGGACGTGTACAGGCCCATCGGGTTCCAGAGCAGGAACCCACCGGCGTGCATCGCCCGGGCTGCGTCGATCTGCTCACCGACCTGCTCGAGCCCGTAGTTCAGCTTGATCGTGAAGTCCTGGAGCCAGGGGACGATCCGGGCCTTCTCTCCGCGCACCGCGCGGTTGAAGTCGCGCAGCGCGTGGACGATGGTCGCGTAGGGGAACGCCTCGGGCTCGATCAGGTTGTACTCGCCCGGGTTGAAGTGCGACGGGTAGACCAGCGGGTAGATGGCGTCCACCACCTTGCCGATCTGACTGGGTATCTGGCCGATCCCGAGGTCCCGCGAGGCCGAGAGGCCGAAGACGTCCGCGGACACGCGCACGCCCAGCGGGTGGAGCCGGTGGACGGCATAGCGCAGGAACTCGTCGATCGTGGTCGAGCGAGCCTCGCTCCGCTTGTGCGGAAAGACGATCGCGGAAAGGTCGCCGTCGGTCGGGAAGCGGACGTAGTCGAACTGGATCTCGTCGAAGCCGGCCTTGGCCGCGGCCACCGCGACGTCGACGTTGTACTTCCACACCCGCCGGTCGTACTCGTTCGCCCAGCCCCAGCCGGCCGAGTTCTTCCACACGCCGCCGTACTTGCTCTGGATCGCGAGCTCGGGCTTCCCCGCGGTCAGCTGCGGGTCCTGGAAGACGACCACGCGGCCGATCAGGTAGACGCCGGCGCGATGGGCATCCGCCACCGCCTTCGCCACGTCGTAGTACGGGCGCGCTGCGCCGACCGTGTGGGCCAGCGCGGGTATCGAGGGGCTGAGGAAGCCGACGTAGCCGTTCTCGTCCTTCACGTCGAGCTCGATCGTGTTCAGCCCGTGCGAGGTGAGAGCGAGATAGCTCTGGAACTTCCCGGGTAGCGACGCGAGGCCCAGGGTGACGTGCACGCCGCGGATCTCGGCCGGCACCCGGCTCCGGAACGGGCTCCGGGCCACGCCCCGGTGCGCCGCTGTGCCCGGTTTCGCCGCTCGCGCCGCGTGATGCCCGCGCGAGGAGAAGTAGGTCGCTCCCCCGGCGATCGCAGCGACGATCCCGGCGAGCAGCAGCACAGCCGCCGTCCGTCTGAGCCGGCGGCGGCGGCGAGCCTGATGACGGCGCTCTCGAAAACGGTCGTTCGGATCGATGCGGTCGTGAAGGAACATCCGGGATTACACGGTACGCCCTGCGGCCCCGGGTGGCAACCCGTCCGAGGCCCAGCGGAAGCCCGTCTCGGAGGGGGTCGGAGCCAGCGGGCTGGAGGGCAGGCCCGGGCCCGGCAATGGGTCGTTGAAGCCCGAGGGCGCGACGTCGTTCGGACCGTCCGGATGGAGCAGCGACGCCAGGTACTGGATCTGCCCGCGGCCCGGTCCGAGCTCGAACTGCCCGCCCCCGTAGACCGCGATCTCGTGCCGCTCGCAGTGATCGTAGGCGTCGAAGAGCGCGCGCAGGGTGCCGAACCGCGAGGGCTTGAAGTTGAGCGTGCGCGGCCGGAACGGGAGCGCCTCGATGTCGGACACCGAGTGGATGATCGCATCCCACGTGATCCGGTCGCGGTGAGGCTCGAGCACCTCGGCTGCCTCGGGAGTCGACAGGTCGGGATCTTCGATCCAGGCGCCCGGGAGCCCTTCCGCGACGAGCCGGTAAAGCGCCGCGTCCGCGGGCTGGTCGACGACCGTGCCGCGGTAGGCGCCCTTGAGGTCGACCGTGTCGACCACGCCGAGCCGTGCGAGCTCGGACACGAGTGCCTCGTCCCAGCCGCTGGTGGGGTCGAGCTTGAATCGCGTGCCCGGATAGCGCTCCAGCAGTCCGAGCAGCCGGTCGATCCGGGGCGGCTCGCCGATGCGCATCGAGACCACGAACGAGACCGGACGCGGCTCACGACCGAGCACAGCGGCGAACGTGTCCCCGGACTGTCGGAGGGCGAGGTCGAGCGCGGCGCTCTCGAACGCCCAGAGCCGGTGAGGCAACCAGGTAGCTGCGCCCGGGTCGCCGCCGGGGAACAGGTCGAGCGAGCCGAGGAGCTCCGAGAACGAGTCGATCGTGTGGTGTCCCTTCAGATCGTGGACGGCGCCTCGCCGTTGCTGGCGCTCCTGCTCGTCTCCGTCGTACGTGACGTCCTCGCCGACACCGGTCTCCCCCGCGCCGTGCAGCGACACGATCGTCGTCCGGCGCGTGAAGTCGCTCGAGACGTCGCGCTGCAGGCCGGCGAGCTCGTACGACTCGATCTCGAGCCGGAGGCCGGCGACACGGTCGTAGGTGCTCATCCGGAGACGATCGACGCCCACGTGGCTACCCCTCGTAGGTGTAGAAGCCGCGGCCCGTCTTGCGGCCGAGCAAGCCGGCTTTCGCCATCGCGACCAGGCGCGGCGGCGGTGCCATCCGCGGCTCGCGCAGGCTCTCCCACAGCGCCTCGGAGGCGTGCACGTGGATGTCGACGCCGATCAGGTCGATCAGCGCGCACGGCCCGATCGGCCAGCGCGTGCCGTGCAGCATCGCCCTGTCGAGGTCCTCCGGCGTGACGCCCGCCTCGTCGAGGACGCGGACGCAGTCGTTCAGGACCGGGATCAGCACGCGGTTGACGACGAAGCCGGGCGTATCCGAGCAGCGGATGGGCTCCTTCCCGATCCGCTTCGCGAACTCGTAGGCGGCGTCGTGGACGGCCGGGTCGGTGAGCTCGGTGCGCACGACTTCGACGAGCGGCATGACGGGCGCGGGGTTGAAGAAGTGCATGCCCACGACGCGCTCGGGGCGCGGGGTCGCGGCGGCGATCTCCGTGACCGACAGGGCCGAGGTGTTCGTCGCCAGAATCGCTTCCGGCGAGACGATCTGGTCGAGCGCGGCGAACAGCTCCCGCTTCGCCTCGACTTGCTCGACGATCGCCTCGATCACGAGCTCGCAGCCGGCCAGGTCGCCGAGGTCGGTGGTGAGCGTCAGCCGGCCGAGCGCCGCGTCCATGTCGTCCTGGGTCAGGCGGCCCTTTTCGACCCCGCGGGCCAGGTAGCGCTCGATCGTGGAGCGGCCGCGCTCGGCAAGCTCCTGCGTCACCTCACGGCCGACCGTGTCGACACCCGCCTGCACGCAGACCTGCGCGATACCGGCACCCATGGTGCCGAGCCCTACGACTCCGACTGTCGTGATCTCCACCGAACGATCCTAACCGGCGACCGCTCGCCACCCGTACGATCGGCCGCGGAGCCCGGGCTTCGCCCGGGTGTAGCTCACGCCGCCAGTGACGCGCCCGCAAGGGGAAGGGGCCTACGGGGGAAACCGGCTGTTTCCCCCGTGCTGCTAGGCGTGCCGCGGGCCGTGCAGGACGGCGATGCGGCGGCGATGCTGCCGGCGGAGGAAGCTGAGCAGGAACTGGGTCATGCCCTCCTCATCGGCGATTCCTCTCCGCGACTGAAGCTCAGCCGAGGGAGATCTGCAGATGTTCCTCCGTGAGTTACCTACACTTGAGGCCCATCGCGTGAGCCCGATCTTTCGACGCAGCGGTCACCGGACGAGGAGCACGCTCCCGCCGGCCGGCGTGCTGCGCCGCGAGCGGCGCGCACTCGTTCGCTTCCGCGAGGAACGGCTGCGCGACCTCGGCGGCCTCCTGCTCGAGATGTTCCGCCGCGACCGGTTCCGGGAGGATCTCGTCCGCGAACGCTGCGAGGAGCTGCTCGAGATCGACGACCACCTCGCCGGGCTCGACGCCGCGCTCGGAATCTCGTGGACGCTTCCCGAGCCCGCCCGGTGCGCGTGCGGCGCGCCCCTCGCGGACGGGGCGAGCTTTTGCGCGGCGTGCGGTCGTTCGGTCGGCGAGGCGGCGCGGACGTGCGCTGCGTGCGGAAGCGCCCTGGCGGCGGACGCCGGCTTCTGTGCGCGCTGCGGCATCCGCACCGACGGCCGCGCGGTACGGCAGGCCGAGGACGCGCAGGAGCTCGAGAAGCAGAACGAGCCCGCGGCCGAGGCCGCGGAGGGCTGAGGGCGTGCCGCTCCCGCCCGATCCCGTCTGCCGGACCTGCGGTGCGCCGGCCGGGCCGGGTCAGGAGTACTGCCTCGAGTGCGGCAACCGGCTCGTGCAACCCCGCCGCGCCCCGGCGGTCGCAGCCTGGCTCGTCCCGTCGCTGGTAACCCTGCTCGTGGCAGCGGCGGGAGCGGCCGCCTCGATCGCCGCCACCAACGGGCGAGCGAGCCGCGGCTCCCATGCCCTCGTCGCGCTCTCGGCCCTCCACCCTGCTCCGCCGCCGCCGGCGGCCGCAGGCGGACCGTCGAAGCAGGGCAAGCCGGGGCAGGCGTTGATCACATGGCCGAGCACGAACGGCTACACGATCGTGCTCGCGTCGCTGCCGCTGTCCGAGGGAGCCGCCGCGGCCAGGGCGAAGGCGCTCGCCGCCGTCCGGGCCGGGCTCTTGCAGGTGGGGGTGCTCGTCTCGTCGAGCTACCCGAGCCTCCAGCCCGGCTACTACGTCGTCTTCAGCGGAGTCTTCCCGTCGCTGGCAGACGCGCAGTCGTCGCTCCAGGACGCGAAGCCCTCGTTTCCATCGGCCTACGCGCGCCCGATCGTCAGATAGCGACGTTCTCTCGGCAGCAAACGGTCGTCCGGACTTTGTAACAGCGGCCGAAAACGAGTAGACTGCGGCTCGGAAGGTTGCCGGGAGACGGTTAACCTTCGCTTAACTAGCCTTTTCCAGCAGTTAACAGGGAACCGAGATACTGAGGACGATGGACGATCGGGTAGCCGAGATTCAGGCCGGTATGTATCAGTATTCGAGAGCCATCTACCGGTCGATCAAGGACCTCACGGATCCGTACGTGGACGCTCCCACGCAGCTCGAGTACCGCCGTGCCGTTCTGGAGGCGTGCGAGCAGACCATGGAGCGGCTGGCGACCGATCCGCACTACTTCGCCAACCCGGACCGGACGCTCTTCCAGGACATCCGGCGCTACTTCCCGATCACGAACCAGGCGCACGTCGCCTGGGCCGTGAACAAGGTCGTGGGCGCCGCCTGCGACTTCATCCAGGATCAGATCGACGCGGGCGCCTTCGACGGAGGCGTCGCCCGTTGCCGCGCGACGACGCGGAAGGGCAAGCCGTGCCAGCGCACGCCGCTGCCCGAGCGCGAGTACTGCCCGTCTCACCAGCACCTCGAGCAGCGCTCCAAAGTCGCAGCGTAGATCGAGGTCCAGGCCGCCTCCAGCCGTCCGGGTCCGAGGCTGTAAGCTCGGGCCTCGATGTCGCACGACACCGACAAGCTGATCCGACAGCTCTCGCTGGTCGCCTTCCTGATGGCCGACCGGCGTCCGCTGACCGCCCGCGAAGTGAAGCAGAACGTCGAGGGCTACTCCGAGATGTCGGACGAAGCCTTCGCTCGGCGCTTCTATTCGGACCGCGCGGAACTGCTCTCGCTGGGCGTCCCGCTGCAGTCGCAGCGCGACGAGTTCACCGGCGAGGAGCTGTACACCCTCCGCTCCGAGCGCTACTTCCTGCCGCCGCTCCAGCTCACCGACGACGAGCTCGCAGCGCTCCAGACCTGCCTCTACCTGCTCGAGGGACAGTTCGCCTACGCGGAGCCGTTCCGCCTCGCCCTGCAGAACCTCACGCTCGGCCGCCCCGGGTTCCGCGAGCCGCCGACCGAGATCGCCGAGCGCGTCGAGATGCGCGACCCTGACTACTCGCCCGAGCTGGCCGGCCGCCTGAGCAAGCTCGAGACGGCGATCTCGAAGCAGCGCACCGTCAAGTTCGACTACTGGTCGATCGCCCGCGACGAGCAGCGCGAGCGCACGATCGACCCGTATGCGCTCCTGCCGCACGAGGGCGGCTGGTACGTCGTCGGCCGCGACCACGGCAGCGACGCGATCCGCACGTTCAAGGTCTCGCGGATCAGGCGCGAGATCAAGTTCGCGACCCGCCGCGAGCGGGACTTCCGGCTGCCCAAGGACTTCAATGCCGCCAAGCACCGGCCCCCGCCGCCGTGGCAGATGGGCGAGACGGTCGGCGAGGCGCGGATCGAGCTGTCCGGGGGCACGGCCTGGTGGGTCGAGCGCACCTACCGCCCGCCCCACGGCCACGTGGAGGAGGGCGGCGTCTTCGTCACGCCCTACGCCGATCTCTCGCACCTCGCCGCCTGGATCCTGCGCCTGGACGGGCGCGCCGTGCCGCTCGAGCCGCCGGCACTGCGCCGCGAGGTCGCGGTCGGGCTCCGGCGCGTGATCGCGTTGCACACCGGTGCACCGCCCGTTCCCGCCAAGGCGAAGCCGCGCCGCGTCGAGGAGATCCCCGAGCGGCCGACCGGGCCGGTGAACCCCGAGCGCTTCGGCATCCTGCAGGCGCTGCTCGCGTTCCTGCTCGCCGCCTGCGGCGAGAACTCGAGCGCGGTCATCTCGACTCGCGAGCTCGTCGAGCGATTCCCCCAGATCCCGGAGGAGGCGCTCGAGGAGCACCTGTCGCTGCTCAACCTCGTCAACTTCGGCGGCGGGTGCTACGCGGTCTACGCCGAGCTCCGCGGCGCCGAGATCCACGTCGACAAGGAGCTGTTCGGTGACACGTTCCGTTCGCCCCCGCGGTTGACGCCGCTCGAGGCGCGCGCGATCCGGCTGGCGCTCGAGTTCGTGGGCCCGATGATCGCCGCCGAGGCGCACCGGCCGCTCGACCGGGTGCGCAAGAAGCTCGAGGAGACGTTCGGCGCGTTCGACCTGCAGCAGACCGCAGCTACCCGGCCGGACAAGGACGAGGAGTCGCTGATCCGGACGCTCAGCGATGCGATCAAGAGCGGCAGCCTGGTCGAGATCGAATACTGGAAGGTCGGCGAGGACCAGGCCGTCACGCATCTCGTCGAGCCCTACGTCCTCGAGCGCGAGCTCCCGTACTGGTACGTGCACACGTGGGATCGCACCCGCGACGGCCAGCGGAGCTTCCGGCTCGACCGGATGCGAAGCGCGCAGGCGACCGGCGAGACGTTCGAGCCCCGGGCAGGGTTCGAGCCGGTCCGCCTCCGGGACGCACGCATCGCGCGAATCGTCTACTCGCCCGCGGTCGCGCGCTGGGAGGTCGAGCGCGGCGCCGCCGAGCTCACGGACGGGACGGCGCTGATGGAGCAGAAGGTCGGCAGCCCGGAGTGGCTCGTGAGCGAGATCCTGCGCTTCCTCGGCGAGGCGGTCGTGGTCGAGCCCGACGACCTGCGCAAGCTGGTCGCAGCGCGCGCGCGCGCGTTGCTCAGCTCGCTCGGACTCTCGCGCCTCCGCGCCCCTGCCTGACACGCTCAGCCGCCCAGACCGCGTACGCGCCGAGCCGCGGATCGTCCTTGAACGCCTCGATCGCGCCCAACTCTTCCTCGGTTCCGGTGTTGCCGAGGGCGATCAGCACGTTCCGCTGCAGGTAGCGGCCGTCATTCCGCGGCACGTACAGGCGGTCGTAGCGGCGTGAGAGCTCGTCGGGAGCGGCCTGGAGCCAGTCGAGAAGCGAGACGACCGGCTCGGCGCCTTCGGTGAGCGGCTCGCCGGCGCGGCGCTTCTCGATTCCCCGGTTCCACGGGCAGACGTCCTGGCAGATGTCGCAGCCGTAGACCTGGTCGCCGAGCTCCGCGCGGTAGTCCTCCGGAACCTCCTGCCGCGACTGCGTCCAGTACGACAAGCAGCGCGTCGAGTCGAGGACGCCCGGCTCGTCGAGCGCATCGGTCGGACAGGCGTCGATGCAGAGCCGGCACTCGCCGCAATCGAGCTCGAGCGGCGGCGCAGCTTCGATCTCGACGTCGGTGACGAGCGTCCCGAGCACGACCCAGGAGCCGTGGCGACGCGTGATGATCATCGTGTTCTTGCCGTAGAAGCCGACCCCGGCCCGCGAGGCGCCCTCGCGGTCGACGTGCTGGTTCTCGTCGACGAGGACGCGGTAGGTGCCGCCGAGGCGCTCGCCGAGCCGTTCCAGCTTCTCGCGCAGCTCCGCATAGGCGTTGCGCCAGGTGTAGCGCGGCAGCCGGCCCTCACCCGGACCGGCCGCCGGCCCGGGCTCGTAGTAGCAGAGCGCCGCCGAGACGACGGAGCGGGCACCCGGGAGGAGCAGCTCCGGATGACACGAGACCTCCGGACGGGCCATGGTGAAGCGCATGTCGGCGAACAGGCCGCGCTCGCGGCGCTCGCGGATGTGCCGCTCGGTGTCGGCGTACGGCTCGGCCGGCGCAGCGCCGACCACGTCGATCCCGAGCTCGGCGGCCAACCGTTCGAGCTCCGCTCCCGTCATGCAAGGATTGTGCCCGTGAAGGCCATCCGCATCCACGAGGACGGCGGGCCCGAGGTCCTGCGCTACGAGGACGTGCCCGATCCCGAGCCGTCCGGCGGCGAGGTCCTGATCCGGCTCCGCGCCGCCTCCCTCAACCACCTCGACGTCTGGGTGCGCAAAGGCCTCCCGTCCGTGCCGAAGCCGAGGATCCTGGGCGCCGACGGGGCCGGCGTCGTCGAGGCGCTCGGCAAGGGCGTCACCGGCTTCCAGTCAGGGCAGCGGGTCGTGATCAACCCCGGCGTGATCGAGAACGGTCGCATGCACGTGATCGGAGAGGCGATGGACGGCACCCATGCCGAGCTGATCTCGATCACGTCGCGCAACGTCTACCCGATCCCCGACTCGCTCTCCTTCGAGGAAGCCGCGGCGTTTCCGCTCGTGTTCGAGACGGCGTACCGGATGCTCGTGACGAAGGCCGCGCTGCAGGCGGGCGAGACGGTGTTCGTCTGGGGGATCGGCGGCGGTGTCGCGACGGCGGCGCTGGCGATCGCCAAGGCATTCGGGGCGCATGTGATCGTGACCTCCTCGAGCGAGGAGAAGCTCGCCCGGGCGCGTGAGCTCGGTGCCGACGAGACGATCGACCACTCCTCCGAGGACGTGCGGGCGCGGGTCAAGGAGCTGACCGAGGGGCGAGGTGCCGACATCGTCGTCGAGACGGTCGGCGACGCGACCTGGAAGACGACCCTCGAGGTGGCCAGCCAGGGAGCGCGGATCCTCGTCTGCGGCGCGACGACCGGGCCCAACCCGCCGGCCGGGTTGCACCGGATCTGGTGGAAGGAGCTCGTCGTGCACGGCTCGAGGATGGGCTCGGCCGAGGATTTCGAGGCCTGCCTCGAGCTGGTCACGAGCGGCCGTGCGCGGCCCGTGATCGACGAGGTGCTTCCCCTTGCCGAGGCGCGCGCCGGCCACGAGCGGCTCGAAGCCGGCGAGCAGCTCGGCAAGATCGTCCTGCGGATCCCCGACTAGGGTCCGCACTAGTCACACGGACGCAGACGACGCCGGCCTGATCGCTAGGAACGTGCTCGCAAGCACGAAGTGACGATTGCGGCTTCGCCGAGTGAGGGCTTCCGGCGCGGGACCGACCAGTTGATCACGAGATGCCTTGTTCGTGTGATGACATCAGACGGATTGAACTCGGTCGTCCGCGGATTGTCTGCAAAGAGACGGTGTTGCATCGCGAGAGCGCCACGCTCCGAGCTGTAGAAGAGAAGAACGGCTTGCGAGAACGACCTGGCGGACAGCGGCATGTGCTTCAGCCCGACAACCAGCTTGTGCGGCCTTCTTGATCTCGGCAGTGCCAACCAGGCACGCTCGTGTTCGTGCGGCGTCCCACGGTCGCTGTGCGGCAAGACGACCTGAACCAGCAGCCGATGAGAGAGCGAGAGACAAGGCGTAAGCACCGGCCGCTGCAAGAGTCAGCCGAGACAGCCAGCACGCTTCGAAGACCAAACGGCGCACAGCAACTTGATCGGTCTACTCGTCAGCCGACGAACCCTTAACCGAGGCTCATCGTCAGCTCCTGAGAAAGAGATGAATGTTTCGACGCGGAAAAGCCACGCGCTTCGCCGTGCGGCGGAGCCCGGGCTTTGCCCGGGCGGAGCTCAGGCCGCCCGATACGCGACCCCAAGGGGAAGGGGGATCACGGGGGAAACCGGCAGTTTCCCCCGTGCTACTAGCCGAAGCCGAGGATGAACTTGGCGTCGTCCGACATGCGCTCGGGCGTCCAGGGCGGGTCCCAGGTCAGCTCGAGCTCGACGTTCTCGACGTCGGGGAAGTTCGCGCGCGTCGTCGCCTCGATGTCCTCCTGGATCATCGGGCCGGCCGGGCAGCCCATGGACGTCAGGCTGTGGATCACCTTCACCTTCGGCCCATCGATCTCGACGTCGTAGACGAGTCCCAGCTCGACGATGTCCATCCCGAGCTCCGGGTCCTCGACCTGGTGCAGCGCCTCGAACACTTCCTCGCGAGTCGGCATGGCCTGAGTCTACTCCCCGCGCGACGTGTTCCCGCCCGGCCGGGTGCGCGCCGACGGCGGCGTGCTGACGCGGTGGGCACGCTGTGCGACCGCGGCGATCACGCGCGCCTCCGCAGCCGCCGGGAACGCCCCGCCGTAGTGCCAGAACGAGACGATGACGAACGTCCGGCCGAACAGCAGGTAGACATCGTCCGTGCTCTGACCCTGGGCCTTGCCGCTGTCCCGCCAGCTCTCGGCGACCCTGCGCGCGACCAGGCCTCCGACGGGGATGCCGACCGGGAGCGGGAGCGGCGCGATCCGGACGCGCCCGGCCTGGTACTGCGCCAGCGCGCGCCGCGCGATCTGCAGCAGGCAGCGGCGGCGAGTCTCCCCGGTGACGCGGGCGAAGGCGGCGGTCGCCTGTTCGGGACTCCGGTAGACGTCGACCTCGCCCAGCACGTAACCGAGGGCGTCCGAGGCGATGAACGGCTTCGAGAGGTCGGCGCCGGTGAGCGTCAGGTCGCTGAGATCCGGAGCACACTGCCGCGCCCCGGTCTTCTGCGAGCCGTGCGGGCTATACGTGGCCGGAACGTCCGCCCGCTGCACGTCGACGAGCTTTGCAGCGCGCTGGTCGGCGCTCGTGAACGCGTGCCGCGGCGCGCGCGGGTCGGGCGCGCTCCCGCACGCGCCCAGGAACAGCACCCCGGTCGCAACAGCCGCGGCGGCCGGCAGGCCCCTGTTCACTGCTCAGCGGCCGGCGCCGCCGGCGACTCCCTGCCTGGCCTCGACGCTCGAGAGCACGAGATCCATCACCGACGTGATCGTCCGCTCGATGTTCGTGTTCTCGATGACGGGCACCTCGTAGCGGCGGGCGCGGTCGACGATCGCGCGCTGGATCAGGCGGATGTCGTCCAGGGCGTCGAGATAGCGCTGCACGGGGCGCAGCCCGTCGGACGTCGCGTCCCGGATCCAGAAGTGGGCGGCGTGGGCGTCGCGGTTCTCGATCTGCAGCACGCAGTGGACGGCCAGCGCTCCCTCGATCGGCGGCAGGAGCCCCGGCACGAGGTGGACGCCTTCGAGGACGATCGACCAGCGCTCCGAGAGCGCCCGCTCGATCACAGCGCCCATGCCCACGAGGACGTTCCGGGTCTGGTCGATGAAGCCCGCGAGCACGGGATTCCCCTCGTCCTCGCGCCAGTGGGCGCGGCCGGCCTCGAAGCTCGAGTAGTGGATCGNNGATCATCACCACGATCGGCAGGTCGAGCCGCTGGAACTCCCGGTAGAGGCGGAGCTTGCGGACCGCGGCCGCACCCTCGTCCTCGCCCAGCACGGAGCGGGCGAGCTCCTCGAGGTGCTCCAGGTCGAGGGCCGAATCGCCCTGCGTGGCCAGGTCCTGCTCGACACGGAGCGCGAGCTCGTAGGCGCGCGTGGTCGGCAGGCCGACCGCGGTGAGCGCCCGCGTGAGCATGGTCTTCGAGTACGGCGGCTCGATGTGGGGGTAGTCGCTCATGCGACCGCCGGCTCCTTGACGGCCGCCTCGATGAGGGCTCCGAGCTCGGCCTCGAGGTCGGGCTCGCCCGGCAGCGGGACCGGCTC
>PLBK01000029.1:0-38481 GCA_003134505.1 Actinomycetota bacterium
CGCCCGATCGCGACCATCTGCTGCTCGCCTCCGGAGAGCGTCCCCGCCTTCTGCGTCCGCCGCTCGGCGAGCCGCGGGAAGAGCGTGAACACCCGGTCGATGTCCTCCTTCATCGCCGCGCGGTCGGTCCGCTGGAACGCCCCCATCTCCAGGTTCTCGAACACGGACATGCGCGGGAACAGACGCCTCCCCTCGGGAGACTGCGCGACTCCGCGCTTGACGATCATGTGGGCCGGGGAGTGAGTGATGTCCTGGCCCTGGAACCTGATCCGGCCGCGCCGGGGGTGGTTCAAGCCGTTGATCGACCGCAGCGTCGTCGACTTGCCTGCGCCGTTCGCACCGAGCAGCGTCACGATCTCGCCCTCGCGGACGTCGAGGGAGATGCCCTTCAGCGCGTGGATCGAGCCGTAATAGGTGTGGATGTCCTCGAGCTCGAGCACGGTCGCGTGCCCGGCAGCCTTCGAGGACATGTTCACGTCGGCACCGCCGCCGTTCCGAGGTACGCCTCGATCACCCTCGGGTCGTGCTGGACCTCCTTCGGCGTCCCCTCGGCGATCCTCTCGCCGTAGTCGAGCACGGTCACCCGGTCGGAGACACCCATGACCACGCGCATGTCGTGCTCGATCAGGAGGATGGTCAGCTTCTGCTCGGTGCGCAGCTTGCTGACGAAGGCGGTGAACTCGGCCGTCTCCTGCGGGTTCATCCCGGCCGTCGGCTCGTCGAGCAGCAGCAGCTTCGGCTTCGTGGCCAGGGCGCGCGCGACCTCGAGTCGGCGCTGGTCGCCGTACGGGAGGCTTGCGGCGAGCCGGTCGTCGCGACCGCGGAGGCCCGAGAACTGGAGCAGGTGCCGCGCGAACTCCCGCGCTTCGCGCTCCTCGCGCCGGAGCCCCGGCGTGCGCAGGATGGTGCGGACGATCCCACCCTTCAGGTGACCGTGCATCCCGACGAGGACGTTCTCGAGCGATGTCATCTCCTTGAACAGACGGATGTTCTGGAACGTCCGGCCGATGCCGCGGTTCGTGATCGCGTGCGGCGGCTTCCCGGTGACGTTCTCGCCGTCGAAGATCACCGCGCCCGCGGTCGGCTTGTACACCCCGGTCAGCATGTTGAAGAACGTCGTCTTGCCGGCGCCGTTCGGGCCGATCAGGCTCACGATCGCACTACGCGGAACCGTGAAGTCGACGTCGTTGACGGCGACGAGCCCACCGAACTCCTTGCGCAGCGCCACGGCTGTCAGCAGCGCGTCCATCAGTGGCTCACGTCGTAGAGCGGCTCGTCGGCGACGCCCTGCTCGAACTCGAGCTTGTGGCGCGCCTCGGGAATCAGGCCGTGCGGCCGGAACAGCATCACGATCAGCAGGATGACGCCGTAGATCCCGAACTCGTACTTGGGCACGTCGATGTTGATGTGCAGGTGCGTGTTCAGCCAGGCGCCGGTGTCGGCGAGACCGGCCTGGTCGAGGTAGGCGAGGAAGGCGGCGCCCACGAGGACGCCCCAGACGTTGCCCATCCCGCCGAGGATCACCGCCACCAGCACGAAGACGGAGAAGTTGAAGGAGAAGCTGTCCGGGTTGGCGCCGGTCGTGAACTCGGCGAAGTACGCCCCGGCGACACCGCCGAAGAAGGCGCCGATCGCGTACGAGAGCGTCTTCGTCCGCATCAGGGGAACGCCCATCGCAGCGGCGGCGGTCTCGTCCTCGCGGATCGCGACCCAGGCACGGCCGAGCCGCGAGTCGCGCAGCCGCAGGCTGCAGAAGATCGTGAACAGGACGAGGACGATCGCCGTCCAGAAGAACAGCCGGTCGCTGTTCGCCGCCGTCAGGTAGTTGGCCGGCAGGCCGACGGCGCTATGCAGCGTGTGGCCGAAGCCAATGCCGTCGATCGGGGTGATTCCCTGGGGCCCATTCGTGACGTTGATACCCGTGTTGAAGAAGTTGTCGCCGTTCCGGGCGATCTGCGGGAGGATCTCGCCGAACCCGAGCGTGACGATGGCGAGATAGTCGCCGCGCAGACGAAGCGTCGGCAGCCCGATCAGCATCCCGAGCAGCGAGGTCAGGATCCCGGCCAAGACGAGCAGCAGCCAGATCGAGATGTGAATGCCGCCGATCCCCTTGACGACGTCGACGGCCCCGAACGACCTCGTGGTCTTTCCGAACTGCGGCGAGGCGAGCGAGGCGCAGGTATAGGCCCCGATTGCGTAGAACGCGACGTAGCCGAGGTCGAGCAGCCCGGCGTAGCCGACCACGATGTTGAGCCCGACGCCCATCATCACGTAGATCAGCATCACGACCGCAGTGCTCGTGCTCGGGAACGCCCCCAGCACCGGGATCGTGAACATCTTGTCCGTGTAGTAGGGGAACGTGACCGCGAGCAGGAGGAAGGCGAGCGGGATCACCCACCGGCCGGACCGCCCCAACCTCTTCCAGCTGGGCACGTACAGCGCGACGAAGACCGCGTACGTCACGAGCGCAGAGGCGTCGACCCCGGAGAAGGGGCCGATGATCAGGAGCAGGATCGCCCCGACGAGGGCAGCGATGACGACGCGGCGGACGACGAGTGGCCAGGCGCGCCAGCGCTCCTCCGTCAGGCCGACCCTGCCGAGAATCGCCCACTTGTGGCGCCAGACCTTCCACGAGTCGCGAAGCGCGTCGCGGACCTTCGCACCCGGATAGAGCGGCTCCGACACCTAGCCTCCCTCGGGTGTCCGCTCGCCGAGCAGGCCCTCGGGGCGAAAGACGAGGATCAGGATCAGGATCCCGAACACGATCGACTGCGTCCAGTCGCTTCCGGGGGCATGCCAGGAAAGCGTGTTGTTGAACGACTGGATCATCCCGATCAGCATCGCCCCGAACACGGCGCCGGGCAGGTTGCCGATGCCCCCCAAAACGGCTGCGGTGAACGCGATCAGGCCGAGCTGGAAGCCCTGGTCGAACCGGACGGACGTGAAGTAGACGGCGTAGATGAGACCCGCCGCTCCGGCCAGGCTTCCCGCGAGCACGAACGTGAACGAGATCGTGCGGTTGACGTTGATGCCCATCATCGCGGCTGCTTCTCGGTCCTGAGCGGTGGCGCGCATCGCCTTGCCCTGTCTCGTCCTCTGCACCAGCCAGAGCAGCGCGGTGAGGACCGGAACCGTGAGCAGGACGACGATCAGGCTGGCCCACGTGTAACGGCCCGCCTGATCCCCGTGGCCAAAGGTGAAGACGTTCCCCTGCGGCAGGAAGTCGGCGGCGCCGCTCGAGCCGGTGTTGAGCGGGACGAAGTTCGGCCCCTTGGTCGCCAGCGCGATGTTCTGCAGGATGAAGGAGGCCGCGATCGCGGTAATCAGCGGCACGAGCCGCGGCGCCCCGCGCAACGGCCGGTAAGCGATCCGCTCGACGGTCGCGTTGATCAGGCCGCAGCCGACCATCGCGATCGCGAGCGTCCCCAGGATCGCGGGCCACACGACGTAGGCGGCCTGGCCGGCATGCAGGTTGAAGACCTCGGAGATCAGCGTGATGCAGATCATCCCGCCGAGCATGAACACGTCGCCGTGGGCGAAGTTGATCAGCTCGAGGATGCCGTAGACGAGCGTGTAGCCGAGCGCGACGAGGCCGTAGACCGACCCTGTCGTGATCCCGATCAGAAACGCCGAAAGGAACTGATCCGGCGTCTTTTCGAGATTGATCGCCAGCCAGACGATCAGCAGGCCGACGAGCGACAGCCCGATCAGCGGGATCGGGTTGATCGCGGCGAACCGCCTGATCGGGAGTTGCTCGGTGCGGGCTTCGGTGACCACGGTGTCCCTAAGACGCGCCGGGGGAGGATCGGCTCCTCCCCCGGCGCTGGTTCATCGTCTCTGTTGCTTCTCCTACGGCTTCGCGAGTGCCACGAGGCTGGCCGGCGGAGAGATCACCTTCAGGAAGGGAGCCTGGCTCCCCTTGACGTGGTAGAAGCTGATCACGCCGGCGTTCGTGTCGCCGTTCGCGTTCAGCGCGAAGTTGCCGATCGGCGTGTTCGTGAAGCTGTGGTTGTACACGCCCTTCGAGACGCCGGAGCGGGTACCGCCCGAGCCTGCGATCGCCTTCAGCATGACCTGTGCCGCAGTCGCGCCGTAGTTGGAATACGGGTTGACCTTGGCGGCTGCCAGGCCGACGGTCTTGCCGAACGCCTTGGCGAACGCCTTGCCGGCCGAGTTCAGGAACTGGTACGGCTCACCGGCGATCGAGATGTACATCCCGTTCGACGCGGAGCCCGCGTCCTTGATCGTCGACGTGAACGAGCTGAAGCCGTCCGGAGCCTCGATCAGGAAGTTCGCTCCGAGACCTGCGCGCAGGTCCTTGATCAGCTTGCCGCCGTTCTCGCACTCGAGGCCGCCGAGGAACACGGCATCGGCCCCCGAGGCCTTGATCTTGGTCGCGATGTCCTGGTAGCTCGAGGCTTTCGGGTCCCAGGCCTGGAAGCCGGCGACCTTGAGGCCCAGCTTCCCGCCCTTGATCACGTTCTGGACTGCAGAGGCGACACCGAACCCGTACGCCTCCTTGTCATTGAGGACGTAGACCGACTTCGCGTGCAGCGCCTTGAGCTCGAGCGAGTCGGCAGCGCCCTGGAAGTCGTCGGCCGCAACGACGCGCGCGTAGGTGCGCTTGCCCGTCGGGTAGTACTTCTGCGGCTCACCGGCGAGCGCCGGCGTATGGGTCAGCCCGATGTAGGTGTTCGCCGGGCTGATCATCTGCAGGCCGGCCCGGTTCGTGATCGGGACCTCGATCTCCGCGCAACCAGAGTTGAAGGTTCCGATGACGCCGATCACGGACTTGTCGCGGACGTAGTTCCCGGCGTTCGCCGAGCACTTCGCCGCATCCCACTTCCCGGCCTGGGCCGTCGAGTCGTCGCAGGACTGGTAGGCGACGCTGTAGTTGCCGGCCCTGTAGCCCGCCTGCTTGAGCTCGAAGGCAACCGCCTTCGTCAGCTCGATCGTCTGTGCACGGCTCGAGCCCTGCAGCGGCAGATCGGTTGCCACGATGAACTGCGCACTGCTCGGTCCCTGAAGCGCACTGCACGACGACGCCGGCAGAGGCGTCGCGCCCTTGGTGGCACTGACCGCCATGCCGACCATGGCGAGCGCAAACGCTGCTGCTGCAGCAAGCCCGCCGATGAAGAGACGTTTCCTCACTCGTTCCTCCTTTGTTGCGAACACTCTGCCCTGTGGAACGGCAAGTATGGGACGAAGCCCGTTCGGTTGCAACTTGCATACACACGGGGGAAACCATGTTTCCCCCGTGAGCCCCCTTCTTTACGCGTCGGCACGTCCAGCTGAAGACTCGGGCTGCGCTCGGGCGAAGCCCGGCTCCGCCCTCCTGGCGGCTGCTCGTCGCCAACGCCGAGACACCAGGGCTACGATCAGGCTGCAGGCCGAAGTGGCGGAACTGGTAGACGCGCCGGACTCAAAATCCGGTTCCCTTCGGGGAGTGTGGGTTCGATTCCCACCTTCGGCACCTTGGCGTCAGGAGCTAACGGCAGCGTGCCCGCACACGGCGGGCAGACGATGTTCGAGCCCTTGCGGCGGGTGCTCGTGCGGCGGCCGCCCACGGACACGTCCGACTGGCGGCGCTTCGGGTGGCGCTCCGAGCCCGACGCGGCGCGGCTCGCCGACGAGCACGAGCGCTTCTGCCTCGCGCTCGAGGAGGCGGGAGCCGAGGTCGTCGTCGCCGAGCCGACGGCTCTCGACGCGATCTACACCTTCGACCCGGCACTCGTCGGCGACGCAGGCGCGGTGCTGCTGCGGCCCGGCAAGCCGGAGCGAGTGGACGAGGTGGAGGCGATCGCCGCCGAGCTCGAGCAGGCGGGAGTCCCGATCGCCGGACGGCTCGAGGAACCTGCGCTGGCCGACGGCGGCGACACGGCGTGGCTCGACGAGGGAACGCTCCTCGTCGGCCGCGGCTACCGGACGAACCCGGCCGGAATCGAGGCGTTGGGCCGGATTCTCGGCGTCGAGCCGCACGCGTTCGACCTCCCGCACTTCAACGGGCCGGGCGAGGTCATGCACCTGCTGTCGCTCTTCAGCCCGCTCGACCGGGACCTCGTCGTCGCCTATCCCCCGCTGATGCCGGTCGGGCTCGTCCAGCTGCTCGCCGAGCGCGGCGTCCGCCTCGTCGAGGTACCCGACGAGGAGTTCGGGACGATGGGCCCGAACGCGCTCGCACTCGCTCCCCGCCGCGCTCTCCTGCTCGATCGCAACGTCGAGACCCGGCGCCGGCTCGAGCGCGCCGGCGTGGACGTGGTCGTCTACCGCGGCGAGGAGCTGTCGAAGGGAGACGGCGGGCCGACCTGCCTCACGCTACCGATCCTTCGAGCGGGCTAGAGTCGCGTCGCGAGAACCGCCGCGGCCGTCGCCGTAGGCTGTGCCGATCTCGGCCACGCGCCGGCCGGCGGCAAGCACGCGGAGCAGCCGCTGCACGGCCGGGATCGACGAGCCGCCGCCCGTCATCTAGAGAAGCTCGGCGAGCGGGAACGACCGGTGCCGTCGCGGCGGCACGATGAAGTTCTGGCGATGGGTCGTCTTCAGCACGGCGTTGATCCCCTGGCCGCGGTCGTTCGGGTCGAAGGGCAGCTTCGTCCCGTCCGGCATCACGCCGTCCATCGCCAGCCGGTTGCGGTGGAAGTCGTCGCTCGTCGGGTTGAAGACCACGAACTGCACGCCGGCCGCGGGGTCCGAGGTCATCCCGTCCGTGCCGGGGCGGGCGCTCCAGAAGAACGGGTTGTCGAGCGTGTTGAAGTCGGCGCGCTGCGGTACGGCCGTGCCCTTCGGATACAGGGTGCCGTCCGTCCCGTGGACGTCTGCCGCCAGGCGCGAGGTCGTCTGGATCGAGGCGCTGTGCCCGATCGCGTGGAAGCGCCGGTAGTCGTGCTCGTTCTGCAGAGTCGTTGCGACGTCCGCAGGCCCCTGCCGGACGGTGAGCGTCCCCGACGGGACCTCGAGCGTCGGCCGGAAGAGGGTCGCGACGCGCTGGGCGTGGTCGAAGAGCGTGTACCACTGGAGGAGGTCCTCGAAGATGTGCGAGACGTGCATGCACGTGCCCTGGCGGAAGTAGCCGCCCGGGCCGCCGTCCGAGTAGCCGAGCGTCTCGAGATTGGCGATCCGGGGCGGCCCCAGATTGGCTTTCTGGGTCGAGGTGAAGCCGAGGAAGAGCTCGGAGGAGTCCGGGATGAAGTCGGCTCCGGCCACGCCCGCCGCCATCGCCATCCGCTTGGGAAGGGACTGCCCCCCGCCGAACCCGCCGCCCGCGAACCCGCGCCGGATGCTGGTCTGGCGCCAGAAGTCGAGCTTGTCGACGAGCTCGTGCGCGCCCTGGGCGACCGCGGCGAGGCTGTCCGAGCGCAGGAGCAGGACCGCGTCGTTCTGCTCCAGGATCGTCGTCGACGGGTCGCTCGGGAATCGGATCGCGTCCAGCAGCGCGGGGACCGGGCGGCCCTTCGCCTTCGACGCGCGCCGGTCGACGGGCAGGTGACGTGCAGCCGGCTTAGGAACGTAGCGGCGGAGGTACGGCAGTCCCCACCCGACCGTGATCCCCAGTCCGGTCGGGCTCGGCGCATACCGCGCCTCGAGCGATGCGAGCGCCTGCTCGAGGGCCTGCTGCGCGCTCCGCAGCTCCTTCGCGCTCGTCCCGGCTTTCAGCTCGAGGGTGACGAGCTGGTGGTGGAGCGGCGGCACGAGCACCTCGACGCCGTTGTCGCGCACGCTCCGAACACCCTCGAGGATGTGCTGCTCGGGCGGTAAGGGCTGGGCGGGCGCTGCAGCTCGCCTCGGTGCCGGCGTCAGACGATCGACCAGTTCGTAGATTCCGGCTGCGCCGAGGGCACCGGCCCCGGCGCCGGCGAGGAGCTGCTTCCTGGTCAGGCGCACGTCAGGCGGTCGGGTTGATCAGAACCATGTCCCGCAGCATGCGGTGGAGGTTCGCGATCACCATCTTGTACGTCAGCGGCAGCGCGATGTGCTCGCTGACGGAGTAGAGGCCGCCGCGGTAGTGCCACGCGTAGAGGACGTGCCAGAGATCGGCGTCCTGGTTGACCGTGTAGACCGTCGCCGTGATCCCGCGCTCGTGGACTGTCCCGCGTGCATCGTCGAAGCACGGAACCGGCTTGCTGGTGAGTTTGCCGTTGTTGTAGTCCTGCGAGATGCAGATCGGCACCTTCGTCCGGCCTGGATAGCCGCGGAGGTTGACGTGCACCTCGCCGGTCTGCGGCTCGGCCCAGGCCAGGCTCACGAGGTAGCTGCGGTCCTTCGAGACCGAGACGGCCGGGCCTCCGCCGCCGGCGAAGCTGACCTGTCCCACGATCTGCCCCGTCAAAGGAGACGGCACCCAGGCCGGGCAGTAGACCGGCGCGTGGATCCGGTTCGCGAGCTGCTGCCAGCCCGGCCGCCACGTCGCGGGGCAGGTCGGCGCAGCGGGCTTGCGCGCGGCGGCCTTCGAGCTCGTGGACATGTCGGCGCCGCAACCGGCCGTCACCAGCGCGGCCGCCGCGAGGATCGAGAGCGATGCGAGTGTCAGCTTCGTCATCTACAGCCGGTAGACGGCCACCCAGGGCCCCGCGAGACCGTGGGCCGGTGTCACATAGTAGAGGCGGATCGTCTGCCGTCGCAGCTGGTCGTAGAAGCGCACCTCGCGCGGGTAGCTCGAGCGGGCGGCCAGCACGCGGTCGGCGACGGCGCCCGTGACGACGACGTAGCGGATCCCCTCGCGCCGCAGCCGCGCCACGTCTCGGTTGGGATCCGACGGCCGGCCCGGCCCGGGCAGGAGCAGCGGCAAGACGTCGTGTCCCGCGAGGGGTGGTGTCGACGACTCGGCCGCGACCGGCGCCGACGCGGGCACGTGCTGCTCGATCCAGCGTGCCGCGACGATCCGCGTGTCGGTCTTCGTCAGCGTGATGTCGTCCCTGATCGCGTAGGTCAGCGGGACGACGAGGAGCAGCAGCATCACCGGCGCGAGCGCGCGCAGCCGACCGGCGAGCACGCCGAGCACGGGCACGAGCGGCAGCAGGTAGCGGTCGAAATGCGCCCTGATCGTCAGCAGGTCGATGGCGTAGGCGACGACGAACGAGACGAGAATCAGGTCGGCCTTCTTGCGAACGCCGAGCGCGACGACGACGCCTGCCGCGGCGACGATCAGCGCCGGACCGAGCGTGTGCCACAGCCTGCCGCTGAACGAGAACAGCGCGAAGCTATCGTGCTCGAAGCCGAGCCAGCCGTCGCGCGCGAGGCGCTGGACGCGCGAGGCGTCGCCCCAGGCCTGTCCCGGGTGGACGAGCACGTATGGGCTGGTGGCGAGGAACGAGGCCGCGCCGAGCGCGACCGAGACGGCGAGGCGCCTCCAGCGGCCCCAGCCGGCGACGACGAGCGGAACGAGCAGGAGCAGGCCCGGGTACTTGGCGCTCGTCGCCAGGCCCGCGACGACACCGGCCCACGCGAGCCGGTCCGTGACCATCAGCGCGAGCGCAGCAGCCACGCCGGCCTCGAGCGGCACGTCCGTCACGGCCATGTGGGAGTACGCGACGCTCGTCGTCTGGACGGCGACGACCGCGGCTCCGACCCCGCCTGCCACGCCGCCGTACGCCTTGCGGCCGAGCCACCAGGCCGCTGCCACCGCCGCGAGCCCGAAGAAGACGATCACGATGCGCGCGGTGAGCAGCGACGGCGACGAGTCCCAGGCCTGGAACGGCGCCAGCAGGTAGAGAACGAGCGTCGGATAGTCGAACCAGTGCGGGTCGAGCCCGGAGCCGTGCACCATCCGCCATGCCCGCGGCACGATGTTCTGCTCGTCGGGATTGAGGATCGTCCCGAACGGCAGTCCGTACTGCAGCCCGGCGATGCGCAGTCCGAGCGCGACGACGAGGAGCGCGCCGAAGGCCGCCTTCGGGCCGCCCCAGTTGCCCTTAAGGAGCGGGGCCGGCTCCCTTGGGGCTCGCTCAGACTTCGGGGGGCGGGCCACCGACGAGGTGGGCGACGTCGCCCCCGCCGACGAGGACGGCGTCGATGCCCGCCCGCTCGAGCGAAACGACCTCATCCCGCGTCGTCGCGCCGAGCTCCGCGATCGCGAGCTTCCCGGCCGGCACGTCGGGCAGGAGCTCGAGCACGCGGTCGAGCGCCTCCTCGTCGTCCTCGGCCTCGCGCGGCGAGAGCAGGAAGATCTCGGGATCGATCCGCTCGAGGACGAGCTCGAGCTCCTCCTCGTCACGGACGTCCACCACGCACTCCAGCCCGAGGCGCAACGCCCGCGCGTAATGCTCTTCGAGCTCGGCGCCGTCGTCGTGGTGGTGCTCGGCGACGAGCAGCCAGGCGTCCGCGCCGGCCTCGCGCGCCGAATCCGGCGAGTCGCCCCGGTAGAGGACGGGCAGCGCCGTGGCCGCACGCAGCCCCTGCGCGGGGCCGTCCAGCACCAATCCCTCGGCGCCCTGATCCTCGGCGGAGGCGGCCGAGGCAGCGTCGGAAACGTGCACGAGCACCGAGATGCCGTCTCCCTCCGACAGGGCCTGGCTCAGGCGTCGCGAGCCGGTCACGTGGCGGGATGCTATCGACCGATCGGGTGCCAGACCGTCTTCAGCTCCATGAAGGCGGCGATCTCCCACAGGCTCTGCTCGCCGGCCGCGCCGTGGATCACCCGCTTGACGTTCTCCGCCGCCAGGCGTTCCAGCTCCGCGACCTGCCCGTCCACGCCGGTGACGTCGATCGCGTTCACGTCCATGTGCCCGGCGAGCCAGGGCGCGAGCTCGGCCTTGAAGCCGGTCAGGATGTTGACGACGCCGCCGGGGAGATCCGAGGTCGCGAGCGCCTCGGCCAGCTCGACCGCGGCCAGCGGCCTCGAGTCCGAGGTGACCGCGACGACCGTGTTACCGCCGACGATCGCAGGCGCGATGCGGGAGACGAGACCCGCGAGCGCCGGCCCTTCCGGGGCGAGGATGCCCACGACGCCCGTCGGCTCGGGCACCGTGAAGTTGAAGTACGGCCCGGCCACCGCGTTCGACGAGCCGAGCACCTGGGCGATCTTGTCCGCCCAGCCCGCGTACCAGACCATCCGGTCGATCGCCGCGTCGACCTCGGCCTCGCCGTCGCAGAGCCCGGCGAGGAGCCCCCGCCGCGCCTCCATCATCTCCGCCATGCGGTAGAGGATCTGGCCGCGGTTGTAGGCGGTCCGGCCGGACCAGCCCGCGAACGCGGCGCGCGCGGCGCGGATCGCGTCACGCAGGTCTTTGCGGGAGGCGCGGGCGACATTCGCTCCCTCGGCCTCGTAGGTGCGGCCCGACTCGGAGCGCGGGAACTCGCCGCCGATGTAGAGCTTGTAGGTCTTCTTGACGCCGAGCCTGGTCATCACGCGGCTCCCCAGGCCTGTGGATACATCGTCACGGAATCGGCACGGCTCTGTGCCAGACACGTCACACTTTTCGTACTACGATCGAACGTGGGTGGTGGGCCGGGGTGCCCCAGCCGAAAGGCGCAAAGAGCGGTCATTCGAACCTCACGTGTCACTCGATTCAGCGGTGCGGGGCAGCGTTGAATCGGGCCAACCGCCAAGCGCCGACAGTCGCCGCGGAGTCGCGGCTTTGCCGCGGCGGAGCTCGAGTCAAGCTGCGAGCCGAAACCGCAGGGAAGGGGGCTCACGGGGGAAACCGGCTGTTTCCCCCGTGTCATTCGAACCTCAGGTAGGGCTCGAGCCCGTGCCGGCCGCCCTCGCGGCCGAAGCCGGACTCCTTGTAGCCGCCGAACGGCGAGGCGGGGTCGAAGCGGTTGAACGTGTTCGCCCAGATCACGCCGGCGCGCAGGCGCTCTGCCATCCACAGGATCCGCGAGCCCTTCTCCGTCCACACCCCGGCCGACAGCCCGTACGGCGTGTTGTTCGCCTTCTCGAGCGCCTCCTCGGGCGTCCGGAAGGTCAGCACGCTCAACACCGGGCCGAAGATCTCCTCCTGCGCGATCCGGTAGCTCTGCGCCACGTCCGTGAAGACGGTCGGCGCGAACCAGTACCCCCGCTCGGGGAGTCGACACGGCGGCTGGAAGATCTGCGCGCCCTCCTCCTCCCCGCTCGCGACCAGCTCCCGGATCTTCTCGAGCTGCTGGCGCGAGTTGATGGCGCCGATGTCGGTNNGTGTTCTTGTCGAGCGGGTCGCCGACTCGCAGCGTGCCCATCCGCCGCTTCAGCTTGCCGATCACCTCCTCGACCACCGACTCCTGCACGAACAGGCGCGACCCGGCGCAGCAGACGTGGCCCTGGTTGAAGTAGATCCCGTTCACGATCCCCTCGACGGCCTGGTCGAGAGCGGCGTCGTCGAAGATGATGTTCGCGGCCTTGCCCCCGAGCTCGAGCGTCAACCTCGTCTGCTGCCCGGCGAGCTGGCGCTGGATCGCCTTGCCGACCTCGGTCGAGCCGGTGAAGGCGATCTTGTCCACGGCGGAGGTGACCAGCTCGGCGCCGGTGCGACCGTCGCCCGTAACGATGTTGACCACGCCCCGCGGCAGCTCGGCCTGCCGGAGCACGTCACAGAAGAGGAGCGCCGAGAGCGGCGTCGTCTCGGCGGGCTTGAGCACGACCGTGTTCCCCGCCGCGAGCGCCGGCGCGATCTTCCAGGCGAGCATCAGCAGCGGGAAGTTCCAGGGGATGATCTGCCCCGCCACTCCGAGCGGGCGCGGCCGCCGGTTCGGGAACGCGTACTCCAGCTTGTCGGCCCAGCCGGCGTAGTAGAAGAAGTGCGCCGCCGCGAGCGGGATGTCGACGTCGCGCGACTCCTTGATCGGCTTGCCGCCGTTCAGCGACTCCAGAACGGCGAGCTCGCGGCCACGTTCCTGCAGGATCCGTGCGATCCGGAACAGGTACTTGGCCCGCTCGGACGCGGCCAGGCCGGACCAGCCGTTCTCGAACGCGTCGCGGGCGGCCTCGACGGCGAGCTTCACGTCCTCGGGGCCGGACTGGGCCACCTCGGCGAGCGGCTCCTCGGTCGCCGGGCTGATCGTCGGGTACCACTCGCCGGAGCGCGGCTCGACGAAGTCGCCGCCGACGAAGTTCCCGTAGCGCTCCTGCAGCGTCACGATGTCGCGCGCCTCGGGCGCAGACGCGTAGTCCCAGCCGGACGGGGCAGGAGTCGACGCGTGTCTCTTCTCGACGTCAGTCAAGGGTGAAGTAGTCGGGGCTCTGGTAGCGGCCGGTCTTCTCCTTGCGGATCTGCATCAGCACGTCGTTCAGGAGCGACGAGGCGCCGAGGCGGTACAGATCGGGGGTCAGCCAGTCCGGGCCGAGCGTCTCGTGGAGCTGCACGAGATACTGGACGGCCTGCTTCGCCTGGCGGATCCCCCCGGCCGGCTTCATGCCGACCTTCCGGCCGGTCTCCTCGTGGACGTCCCGGATCGCCTCGAGCATGACGAGCGTGACCGGCAGCGTCGCCGCCCCGGACAGCTTCCCGGTGGAGGTCTTCACGAAGTCGGCGCCGGCGGCCATGGCCAGGATCGACGCGCGGCGGACGTTGTCGTACGTGCCGAGCTCGGCCACCTCGAGGATCACCTTCAGGTGCGCCTCGCCGCAGGCTTCCTTCACGCGCACGATCTCGTCGTAGACCTTCGCGTAGCGGCCGGACAGAAAGGCGCCGCGGTCGATCACCATGTCCACCTCGTCCGCGCCCATCTCGACCACTTCCTCGACCTCGCGCAGCTTGACGTCCAGGGGCGCCTGGCCCGACGGGAACGCGGTTGCGACCGAGGCCACCTTGACGCCGCTGCCGCGCAGGCGCTCGACCGCGGTCGGGACGAGATTCGGATAGACGCAGACGGCGGCGACGGAAGGCACGGCCGGATCGGCCGGATCGGGGCGCATCGCCTTGGAGCAGATGGCGGCCACCTTGCCCGGCGTGTCGGCGCCTTCGAGCGTGGTCAGGTCCATCATCCGGATCGCCAGGTCGAGGGCGAAGAGCTTTGCGTCCTTCTTGATCGAGCGCCGTGCGAGCGACGCGGCCCGCTCCTCGACGCCCACCTCGTCGACCGACCCGATCCGCGGCAGTCGCGGCTCGAGCGGCAGCTCGAATCCTCCCGGGAGCGCCGGCGCCTGCGCCATGCTCGGAGTGTAGCCCCGCCCGTGCTGCCGCCCCGACCGGGCGGCTGCGTAAGCTCCGCGAGGGTGAAGGGCGCCGCCGCTCTCCTGGTCGCCGCCGCGCTGACCCTCGGCTCGGCCGGCTGCGGGGGCGGTGGCAGCGACGGCCGGCTCTCGAAGAGCCAGTACGAGACGAAGCTCCACACGCTCTCACGGAACCTCACCGCCGGCCTGCAGAGCTTCGCCGGCTTCCGGCCGACCGATCTCGCCGCCGCGCCGACGTTCCTGACCAGGGTCGCGGACACGCTCGGCGGCGTGGCAAGGACGCTGAAGAGCGTGAAGCCGCCGAAGGACGTTCAGGCGCTGAACGACCGCCTGGTCGAGGGATCGTCGCGGGCAGAGGCGGAGCTGCGCGCGCTCGTCGGCCAGCTGCAGGGCGCGTCCCTGCAGCGGACGAAGCAGTTGCTCGCCCAGTTCGACCCGGCCCGGCTGGCCGGCCTCCAGGAGCTGCAGCAGGCCGCCTCCGGGCTGGCCGCGAAGGGCTACACGCTCAGCTAGCCGCACTCTTCAGATGCCGAGCCGCTCCAGCATCGCCTCGTCCCGCCGCCACTTCGGCCTCGCCTTCACGCGCAGCTCGAGATACGCCTTGCGCCCGAGCAGCGCCTCGACCTCCGGCCGGGCGCGTGTGCCGATCTCCCGCACCACGCTGCCCGCGCGGCCGATCACGATCTGCTTCTGCGAGTCGGTCTCGACGTAGATCACGGCGCGCACCATCCCCTCGGCGATCTCCTCGACCTCGACGCTGATCGCGTGCGGAAGCTCGTCCCGGGTCAGCTCCAACGCCTTCTCGCGGACGAGCTCGGCGATCTGGACGTCCGGCTCGACGTCGCTGCGTCGGTCGGACGGGAAGTAGAGCGGACCTTCCGGAAGCAGCGCGACCAGCTCCTCGCGCAGCTCGCCGACCCCGTCGCCGGTCTTGGCACTGACCGGGTGCAGCGCCGTGAACTTGCCGAGCGCCGCCGCGGTCTGCATCTGCATCGCGATGTGCCCCGGCTTGAGGCGATCGACCTTGTTGAGCGCGATCACGACCGGGACGCCGAGGGAGTACATCCGCTCGGCGATGAACCGGTCGCCGGCGCCGATCCGGTCGCGACAGTCGAGCACGAACAGGACGCCCTCGACCTCCTCGAAGGCCTTGTCCACCGTGCGCTGGAGGTGCTCGGTGAGCAGGTCGCGCGGCCGCTGGAAGCCGGGCAGGTCGACGAGCACGAGCTGCTGCCCCTCGGCGTTCGCGATCCCGAAGATCCGACGCCGCGTCGTCTGCGGCTTGTCGGAGACGATCGCCACCTTGCCTCCGCAGAGCGCGTTGACGAGCGTCGACTTGCCGACGTTGGGGCGGCCCGCGACGGCGACGAATCCGCTCTTCACGTTCTCGACTCGTCGCTGTGGCCGCACGCGCGGAGGGCACAGTGCGCGAGGGCACGGGCCCGGAAGCGCGGGTGGACACAGCGGCGAGAGCGATCGGCGGAGCCCGGGCCGGAGGCGAGCGCAGTCGAGGGCGTGAGGGTCATAGCTCGAAGGTATCGGGGAGCAGGTCGGCGGGCGTCGTCGTGACGACCTCGCCACCCGCCCGCGCGTACGTCACGCGCTCGAGCCCGAGCTCGTGCAACCACTGCCGGCAGCCGCCGCACGGCGAGGCCGTGATCGCGATCGCAACGAGGTCGCCGGGCCGGCAGCCGTCCGTGACCGCCCGGGTGAGCGCGGTCTTCTCGGCGCAGACGCCGAGCGGATAGGCCGCGTTCTCGACGTTCACGCCGCAGAACACGCGCCCGTCGCGCGCGAGCACAGCGGCACCGACGTGGAACTCCGAGTAGGGCGCGTAGGCGCGCCCGGCGATCGCCACGGCCCGCTCGTACAGCTCCCGGTCCTCCATCAGAAGGTCTCCTCTCGTCCGCCAGCGGCATGCCGCCTCCCTCGAGCGGTCAGGGCAAGGAGCGCAGCGACCACGAGCTCATCGTAAGTCGTGGACATGAGGTGTGCACGGCGGCTTCGGGACCGGTTCCCTCGAACGCTTGCCGCCGATGCCGGCTTCGCCGGCGTCGGCCTTGATGGGCCGTCCTCGGCAACCGAAGGAGGGGGCTCACGGGGGAACCCTGGGTTCACCCGGCTTAGAAGAACAGCTGGAAGACAGCGAGGGTGACGAGGGCGCCGAGCACTCCGCCGTAGACGACCTCTAGCGTGGAGTGCACGCCGGCTTCGATTCTGGTCTGGGCGACGAGCAGGGCCATGATGAACATGATCGACGAGACGAGGAAGCGGTGCTCCTTCGGGCTCAGGATGTAGGTCACCGCCACCCAGCCGGCGAAGGCGATCGCCGCGTGGCCCGACGGCAGCCCGCCGCGGAGCGGAGTGCCGCGACCCACGAAGGCCTTGGTTGCGATCACGATCAGCACGGTGAGCACGAGCGCGATCAGCGTCACCTCGGTCGGCAGGTCGCGCAGTCGCTCGAGGACGCTTCCGGCAGACGTGCCGATCGCGTGCGAGAAGACGAGGTAGCCGACCGCGATCGCGTTGACGGCGGCGATCAGGACGGCGCCGGCAGCGATGTCCTTCGCGAGCTTGGCGAGCGGGTCGAAGGACGTCGTCGCCACGTCGATTGCCTGCTCGATCGCCGAGTTGATCATCTCGGCGACGAGGACGAACGCGATCGAGAGCAGCAGCGCGATCAGCTCGAAGCGGTTCACGCCCGCCCAGACCGCTCCGACCATCACGCCGATCGCGATCGCGAAGTGGATGCGCATGTTGCGGTGCGTCCGCAGGACGTGGATCAGCCCCTCGATCGCGAAGTTGAAGCTGTCGATCAGCGTCAGCGCGCGGCGCCGGCTCATCGTCCCCGCTCCCGGCGCCGGCAAAGCCGGCGCCTCCGCTCAGTTCCCGCTCCGGCCCCGGGGGAGCCGGAGCCTGCACTGCCTGCGAGCTCCGTCGAGCCTACCCTCACGTGTATGCCTCCTCGCGTGCCTCCATCTCGTGCCCGTGGTCGTAGCCGAGCAGGTGCAGGAGCCCGTGCACGAGCGGGGCCTGCCACGCGGCACCGGTGACCTCCGGGCAGAGCACGGCGTCCCCGAGCTGTCGCGGCACGCCGGCGGGAAGCCGCTCTCGCCCGTCGATCGGGAACGAGAGCACGTCGGTCGCCTCGTCGACGCCGAGGTGATCGCGCTTCAGCACCCTGATCTCCTCCGGCGAGACGAACGCGATGCCGAGCTCGCCGTCGTCGATCCCCTCGGCCGCCAGCACACGCCGCGCGAGCTCGACGGCCGCCTGCTCGTCGACGTCGACGCCGCTTCGGTTGGCGACCTCGATCTCGATCATCGTCAGCGCGTGCCTCTAGCGGGCGCGCTCGGTGCCCGTCTCCTCCGTGTGGCGCCGGTAGGCCTCGACGATCCGCTGCACGAGCTTGTGGCGAACGACGTCCTCGTGCCCGAAACGAATGAAGGCGATCCCTTCGATCGGCCCGAGGATGTCCTGGACGGACACGAGCCCGGAGGCCTGCTCGCGCGGCAGGTCGATCTGGGTCACGTCGCCCGTCACGACGACCTTCGACCCGAACCCGAGCCGGGTCAGGAACATCTGCATCTGCTCGGGGCTCGTGTTCTGCGCCTCGTCGAGGATGATGAAGGAGTCGTTCAGCGTGCGGCCGCGCATGAACGCGAGCGGCGCCACCTCGATCGCCCCCTTCTCCATGTACGAGGTCAGCCGGTCGGCGTCGAGCATGTCGTAGAGCGCGTCGAAGAGCGGGCGCAGGTACGGGTCGACCTTGGCCAGGATGTCGCCCGGAAGGAAGCCGAGCCGCTCGCCGGCCTCCACCGCCGGGCGCGTGAGGATGATCCGCCCCACCTCGCGCTCCGAGAGCGCTCTGACCGCGAGGGCCATGGCCAGATAGGTCTTGCCCGTCCCGGCCGGGCCAATCGCGAACGTGACCGTGTGATCCCGGATCGCGTCGACGTAACGCTTCTGGTTGACGGTCTTCGGCGCGATCTTCTTCCCGCGGTGGCGCCAGATCACGTCCTCGAAGATCTCGCGGACGTCGTGGACCTGGTCGATGGCGCCGATCACGGCGTCGACCGTGCCGGGGCCGATCTCGTGGCCGCCCTCGACCAGCTCGACGAGCTCGTCGACGACGGCGCGCGCCTCCGAGACGTGCTCCTGCTCGCCCTCGATCGTCAGCCGGTTCCCCCGCAGCAGGATGGTGCAGTCGAGCCGGTCGCGGAGCGCGTCGAGGACGCCGCCGCCCACCGCTGCGAGCTCGGCCGCGACGTCGTTCGACACCGAGAGGACCTCCTGCACCGGTCCCAGTGTAGGGCTGCGACCTGTCGAATCGTCTCGCGGATTGTCGGTTTCTCGTCACACATCTGGCACAGACAGGTGACATTTTCCGAATTACGATCGCAGTGGGGAGGAGGCCGGGAGCACCTCGAGCCGGCCGTTTTGGACAAGGCCGTTCGGTGCACCGGCAGCCGGTGGACGTGCTCGACCGACTCGACCTGGTCGAACTGATCCACGTAGGCGGTGTCGTTGCCCGGCCCTCCGATCACGAGGTCCCTCGAGCCGTCGCGCGCATAGATCACGTCGTTGCCACCGAGCCCGCAGATCACGTCCGGGCCTTTCCGTCCGCGCAGAGCGTCGGCCGCGCCCGTCCCGAGCACCGAGCAGCGCGACACGAACGTCGAGAGCGAGACTGCGTTGTCGGAACGATCGAGCTCGTCGCTCTCCGACGTGACCGACACGTCCAGCACGAGCTTCCCCCGCGCCAGGGGATCGACCTGGACACGCAACGGGGCGAACGCGGCCGCCGCCAGGTCCCCGAGATCGCAGGTGACGCTCGTGGGGCTGTTGCGGCTGCGGCATGCGCCCTTGCCCGACCCGAGCGCGACGATGCGCGCGGCTCCCTGGATCGTCACCGTCACCGACACGCTCGCCGCGGGCGCGGCCCCGGTCGACGTCACACCCCCGAGCAGCGTGAACGGCGCACGCGCAATCAGCACCGGATCGAGCGAGTGCATCGCGAGTCGGAGCGCTGCCGCGACCGGGCGCCAGTGCGGCGCCTCGACATGCATGCCTCCGATCACCTCGCGACGATCGCTGCCGTCGGAGCGCACGGTGTCGATCGCCGAGTTCGTGTTGGCCGTGAAGGCGATGTACCGTCCGTCCGGCGACCAGGTCGGGGCACGGTCGTCGGGCCCGGTCGTCAGAACCTGCTCGTGCGTCCCGTCGACGTCGACCACCCCGATCCGAACCGGGTAGATGTCCCCGTCGGTGAACGCGATCCGCCGCCCGTCGGGCGACCACTCGGGGTCGTAGTCGTACCTGTGCTCCGGGTGCGCGAACAGCGGATGCAGGTCGCTCCCGTCGGAGCCGACCACGTAGAGCGTGAACCTCTGGTCGGCCCACCGGGTGAACACGATCATCCTGCCGTCGGGTGACCAGCTGGGATGCTGGTCGAACCCCGGATCGTCGGTCAGCTGCCGCGCGCCCGACCCGTCCGCGTTCATCACGTAGATGTGACTCTCGCTCCCCGTCGCGTCCGGGCTGCCGGACAGGGCGACCCGGGATCCGTCGGGCGACCAGCTGAATCCGTAGGGAAGCGCGAACGAGGGGGGCGCGAGTAGGGACTGCACGACCCCGTCGCTGGAGACGATGGCGATGTCAGGCCCGTCGAGGACCATCACCCGCGCGCCGTCGGGCGACCACGCGGGGGAGAAGGCACGGTCGCGGAACAGCCGGTCGCCGCTTCCGTCGACGTTCACGAGACGGAGACCCGCGCCGGCCGCGTAGATCAGCTGGCCTGTCGGCAGGGACGGCGCTCCCGCCGCGCGCACTCCGAGGACGAGCCCCACGAGAACGGCTGCGAGCACCGTTGGCACGCGCATCGCGCTCCGAACCTACAACCGCCCGATTCGGATTCTGTTAGGCCCGCCTCGCGTTGGGCCGGCCTCGCGTTAGGCGAGCTTCTCGCGGACGAGCTGGCTCACGGCCGACCCGTCCGCGCGGCCGGCGATCTGCGGCATCACGTCGGCCATCACGCGGCCGAGGTCGCGCAGGCTGGTGGCGCCGTTCTCGGCGATCGCGTCGTCGACGATCACCTCGAGCTCCTCCTCGGAGAGCGGCTCGGGCATGAACTCCTCGAGCACGTCGAGCTCGTCCTCCTCCTTCTCCGCCTGCTCCTCCCGTTCGGCGGCGCGGTACGCCTCGATCGCCTCGAGCCGGCGCTTCCGTTCACGCTGGAGCACCTGCAGCTCCTCGTCCTCGTGCAACGGCCGCTGGAGCTCCTTCTCGGCGGCGCGCAGCGCGTTCAGGATCAGCCGCAGCGCGTCGCGGCGCTCGGCGTCGCGCTCCTTCATCGCGTCCTTCAGCTCGGTCTCGATCCGCGCGATGAGCGTCATCCCGGCAGCCCCCGGAACGCGCCGCCGAGCACGTGCCAGTGCAGGTGGAAGACCGTCTGCCCCGCGCCGGCGCCCACGAACACCATCAGCCGGTACTCGTCCAGCCCGGCCGCCTTTGCCGCCTCTGCAACGAAATCGAGCATCCGCTTCGCCTCCTCCTCACCCATCACTGAGACGTCACGGAAGGTTTCCAGATGGCGCTCGGGGATGACGAGCAGGTGCACGTCGGCCTTCGGGTTGATGTCCTCGATCGCGATGAAGCCGTCCGCGCGGTTCACGACGGTCGCCGGCAGCTCGCCGCGCACGATCTTGCAGAAGATGCAGTCGGGATCGGATCCGTGCTCAGGCAGCGAGGATCCCCTCCTCCGTCACTGCCCCGCCGCGCACCGGCACCAGGTCGCCGACCGGAGCATCGACCAGCCAGGGTGAGTAGTCGTCGCCGTAACCGCGGCCGGGCCGGTCGACCAGCACCACGTCAGGCTCGCCGAGCTTCGCGCGCCAGCGGCGCACGGTCTGCTCGCGCGAGAGCGCACGCAGGCGCTCGCTCCGCTCCTTCTTGACCGCCTTCGGCACCGGGTCGGCCCCCGCGGTCATCGTGCCCGGCCGCGGCGAGTAGGGGAACACGTGTACCTTCGTGATCCCGGCCTCGGTCACGACCGCCAGCGTGTTGCGGAACGCAGCCTCGTCCTCGCCGGGGAAGCCGACGATCACGTCCGTCGTCAGGTTGAAGTCCGCAGCGAGGGCCACGCGGCGGAGATACGCCTCCGCGCGATACCGGCGGCCCATCGCGCTGAGGACGCCGTCGTCGCCGGATTGCAGCGGCACGTGCAGATGGCGCGAGGCCGCCGGGGTCTCGCGCAGCGCCGCGACGAGCTCCTCGTTCAGATGGTTGACCTCGATCGACGAGAGCCGCAGCCGCGCCAGGCCGGGCGTCCCGCCGACCTCGCGCACGAGCCGCGGCAGGTCATGGCCGGCCGAGCGGTCGCGGTAGCAGCCGAGGTTGATGCCCGTCAGCACGACCTCCTTGTGCCCCTGCGCGACGCGGCGGCGCACCTCGGCGAGCACGGCCTCCGCCGGCCGGCTCCGCGACGTCCCGCGCACGAGCGGGATCACGCAGAACGAGCAGGAGAAGCTGCAGCCGTCCTGCACCTTCACGAACGCCCGGATGCGGTCGAGCCGGGCGTCGGCCTGGACGCAGGCGAGCGCGCCGACGTCGCCGGCGATCACGCCGGGCGTCTCCTCGCTCCGCCGCGGCACGACGACGACGTTTGCGGGCAAGCCGGCGAATGCGTCCGCCGGCAGGCTCGCGCCGCAACCGGTCACGTACACCCGGCCGTGCGTGCGCGCGAGGCGCGACGCCGCCTTGCGCGACTTCGAGACGGCCTCGTGGGTGACGCAGCACGTGTTGACGACGGCCACGTCCGCCGGGCCGTCCCGCTCTGCATGTCCGTCCGCGAGCAGGCGCTCCCGCACGGCGTGAGCGTCGACGTGCGAGACCTTGCAACCGAGGAAGGTGACCGAGAACGTCGCCATCGCTCGCCGGACCTTACTCGCTCGCCGTCTCCCAGAGGTCGGCCGCCCACCCCTCTTCGTCGAGCCTCCGGAGGCGCCGGTAACCGATCGGCTCGAGCCGATCGGAGACGAGGTAGCCGGACGTGACGAGCCGGTCGCAGTCGATGCGCGCTGCGAGCTTCGCGACCGGAGCGAGTGCGATGTTCGCCACCGCCGTGGCGGCGACCGGGAGCGGGTCGCAGGCCGCATCGAGAAGCAGCGTCTCGACCTCCACGCCGTTCGCGGCAGCGTTCTCACGCGTCGCCTCGATCGCGAGCGGATCGACGTCCACCGCGAAGACCGGCGCGAAGCCGAGCCTGGCGCCGGCGATGGCGAGCACCCCGGAGCCGCAGCCGACGTCGAGCAGCGGGCCGCGGGGCAGATCGAGCAGCAGCTCGAGGCAGAGCCGCGTGGTCGCGTGCGCGCCGGTGCCGAACGCGCGACCCGGCTCGATGACGATCGGCGTCGCATCCTGCGGCGGCTCCTCCCAGGGCGGCCCGACCCACAGCGGCCCGATCCTGACCGGCCGGTGGAACGTGCGCCAGCGCTCCTCCCAGCCCGCCTCGACGTCGGACGACCGGGCGCCGCCGAACGCGTGCCAGAGGCGCTCCTCGCCGGACGCGTCCGTGTAGGCCGCGAGCTCGACGTCGCCGCCGTCCTCGACCTCCTCGAAACCATCGGGGAAGAGCTCGATCATCGTGGCGCGCGCTTCCTCGGCGCGCCGGCCGGAGACGGTGACCGACACGCGCCGCAGCGGGCGCTCGGGGTCGGCCACTACCGGAAGGCGCTCTTCAGCCGCTGGAAGAACCCGTCCTCGGCAGCGTAGGTCTCGTCGTCGGCGGTGCCGGCGAAGTCCTCGAGGAGCTTCCGCTGCTCGGCGCTCAGCCGCCGCGGCAATGCGACGTTGACGAGGATGCGGTGGTCGCCGCGACCCCGGCCCTGGAGCACGGGCATGCCCCGATCGTCCAGGACGCGGACCTCGCCGGGCTGCGTTCCCGGCTCGAACTCGAGCTCGAGGTCCCCGTCGAGCGTCGGGACCGTGATGTGTGCGCCGAGCGCCGCCTCGGTCATCGTCAGGTCGACGGTCGAGAAGATGTCGTTGCCCTCGCGTGCGAAGCGCGGGTCGGGCTTCACGTGGACGAGCACGTAGACGTCGCCCGCCTCGGTGCCAGGCAGGCCGACGTGACCCTCGCCCGAGATGCGGATCCGCTGCCCGTCGTGGATCCCGGGCGGGATCTCGACGTCGAGGCGGCGCTCGTCGAGGATGCGGCCCGCGCCGCGGCACGTCTTGCACGGCGACTCGATCACGCGGCCGGAACCGTTGCAGCGCGCACAGGCCTGGGTGCGGATGAACTCCCCGAACACGCTTCGCGACACCTGCTGGACCCGGCCGCTCCCGCCGCAGGACGTGCACTGGACCGGGCTCGTGCCGGGCTCGGCGCCGCTCGCCTTGCAGTCGTCGCAGGGCACCGCGACCCGGATCGGCACCTCCTGCTTCACGCCGCGCGCGGCGTCGACGAGCTCGATCTCGACCTCGGCGCCGACGTCCGCTCCCCGCCGCGCCCGCCGGGCACCGACACCGAAGAGGTCGTCTCCGAAGAACGCCGAGAACAGGTCGCTCAGGTTGCCGAGGTCGAACGTCGGCGTGAAGCCGCCGCTCCGCAAACCCTCGTGACCGAAACGGTCGTAGACCTCGCGCCGCTCGGAGCTCGACAGCACCTCGTACGCCTCGACGACCTCCTTGAAGCGCTCCTCCGCGTCGGGCGCGTCCGAGACGTCCGGGTGCAGCTCGCGCGCGAGCGCCCGGAACGCCTTCTTGATCTCCTCGTCGGAGGAGCCGCGGACGATCCCGAGCACTTCGTAGTAGTCGCGTCGCGTGGTCGCCACGGTGCCTAGGTTAACCCGCCCTCAGGCCGTGACCGGGCGGGCTAGTCCTCGCCGAAGAGCTCCTCCGAGAAGCGGCTGAGCTCCGAGGCGGCCGCGCGCACGGAGCGGATCGCCTTCTCGTAGTCCATGCGTACGGGGCCGACGAGCGAGACGGAGCCGAGCATCCGGTTCGAGAGCCCGTATGCGGCCCCGACGAGCGAGAGCTCGTGGAGAGCCGGGTTGCTGATCTCGCCGCCGACGCGGACGAACGGCCGGCGCGGGTCGAGCGCCTCGGCGACGACATCGAGGAGCGCCCGGCGCCGCTCCAGGAGCTCGAGCAGGCCGCGGTACGCCGAGACCTCGTCGCCGCGGACGTCGTCGAGCAGGCCGGCGGCGCCGCCGACGTAGAGCCGCTGCTCGTCCAGCGCGACGAGCTCGGTGAAGGCCGGCCGGAGCCGCTCGACGAACTCGCGCTCCACGGAGGTGAGACCCGGGTCGTCGAGGCGGCGGCGGAGGAGCTGGGTCCCGAGCTGGATGCCGACGAGCTGCTCGTTCAGGTACTGCCGAGCCCAGTTGGCAAGGCCCGGATCGACCGCCTCGTCGAACCGCGCCACCCGCTTCGTGACCGCGCCCGCGGACGTGATCACGACGATCATGACGACCTCGGGTTGGAGGAGCAGCACCTCGACGTGCCGCACGGTCTCGGCCTGGAGCGGAGGCGCCGAGACGAGCGCGAGCAGCCGGGTGGCCTGCGCCAGCATCTCGGTGGTCGCCTGGAGGGCCGCCTCGACCTCTCTCCGGGCCTCGGACAGATCGAGCGGGAAGGCCGCCGGTTGCGGCTCGAGCCGGTCCAGCAGGGTGCGGGCGTAGTACCGGTAGCCGCTGTCCGTCGGCACACGTCCCGCCGAGGTGTGCGGGTGCGTGAGCAGGCCGATCTGCTCGAGCTCGGCGAGCTCGTTTCGGACCGTCGACGACGAGACGTGCATCCCCGACCGCTCGACGAGCCCCTTCGAGCCCACGGGCTGGCCGGTCGCCACGTACTCCTCGACGACCCGGACGATGATCTCCTGCTGCCGCTCGGTCAGCTCTACCTGCATGTATGCAGGCATTTTACGCCAGCAGCTCGGCGGTCACGCCGCCGCCGAGGAACCGTCCGCGATGCGTCAGCGTGAGCCGCTCGCCTCCGTCCCGGGTGGCCAGCCCGAGCGCCTCCATTCGCTCGAGCGCCGTCGCGTCCACCGCGCCCTCGAGCCCGGCCAGCGAGAGCGGCTCGTCGAGTCGCAGCCCGAGCATCACTCGCTCACGGTGCTTGACCTCGTCCTCGAGCGGCTCCGTCTCGCGCGACGGTCTCCGGCCGCCCCCGAGCGCTTCGAGGTAGGCGGCGAGCCGAGGTGCGTTCCGCCAGCGGGTCGAGCCGACCGTGGAGACGGCGCCGATGCCGAGCCCCAGGTAGTCGCGGCCGAGCCAGTAGGCGAGGTTGTGGCGGGACCGGAGATCCCGACCCCCGTCGAGCTGGGGCTGCCGGCAGAAGTTCGCTGTCTCGTACCAGCGGTAGCCGGCTGCCGTCAACGTTTCGACGACGTCCTCGATGTAGCCCTCCAGCGCCTCGCTCTGGCGGACGAGCTCGTCCCCGAAGGTATGTGCGAAGCGCGTCCCGGGCTTGGCCTCGAGCTCGTAGCAGGACAGGTGCTCCGGGCCGAGGGCGAGCGCCTCGTCCAGGTCGCGCCGGAGGTCGGAGGGGCTCTGGCCGGGGATCCCGTAGATGAGGTCGAGCGAGATGTTGTCAACATTGGCATCACGGAGAGTATGGACCGCGCGGCGGACGTCGTCCGGGGTCGCGCGGCGCTCCAGCACCGACAGCAGCCGGGGTGCGAAGCTCTGCGCGCCCATGGACACGCGATTGACGCCGTTTCGTGACAGCAGCTGGGCGAGCGCCGGCGTCACGGTCTCGGGATTCGCCTCGATCGTGACCTCTTCGGCGCGCGGCAGCGAGACGAGCAGCCGCTCGAGGGCGACCGGATCGGTGAACGTCGGGGTCCCCCCGCCGAGGTAGACCGTCTCGAGCGGATCCGTGAGCAACTCGCGCTCGAGCGCGAGCTCGCGCAGCAGCGCGTCCACGTACTGCTCGTGCGAGCCCTGCCGCCCGACCACCGTGACGAAGTCGCAGTAGCCGCAGCGGTGGGCGCAGAACGGCAGGTGCACGTAGAGGTGGCGAACGCCGCCGCTCATTTCCGCTCCAGGTTGAGTACGGCCAGGAAGGCCTCCTGCGGAACCTCGACGCCGCCGACCTGCTTCATTCGCTTCTTGCCCTTCTTCTGCTTCTCGAGCAGCTTGCGCTTGCGGCTGATGTCGCCGCCGTAGCACTTGGCGAGCACGTCCTTGCGCTTCGCCTTCACGGTCTCGCGCGCGATCACCCGCGAGCCGATCGCCGCCTGGATCGGGACGTCGAACATCTGCCGCGGAATCTCCTCGCGCAACCGCTCGACCAACTGCCGGCCGCGCTCGTACGCGGCGTCGCGGTGGACGATCAGCGAGAGCGCGTCGACCTGCTCGCCGGCGACGAGGATGTCCACGCGGGAGAGCGTCCCCTCGCGGAACCCGATCACGTCGTAGTCGAAGCTCGCATAGCCGCGGGTGCGCGACTTGAGCTGGTCGTAGAAGTCGAGCACGATCTCGCCGAGCGGGAGCTCGTAGGCAAGCAGCACGCGCGCCTCGGACAGGTACTCCATGTGGTCGAACCGCCCGCGCCGCTCGTTGCAGAGCCCCATCACGTCGCCGACGTAGTCCTTCGGGACGATGACCGAGGCCTTCACGTAGGGCTCCTCGACCAGCTCGGCCTCGCGGGGCATGTCGGCGGGGTTGTGCACCTCGATCTGCTCGCCGGTCGGCTGCGTGACGCGGTAGGCGACGTTGGGTGCGGTCACGAGCAGGTCGAGGTCGAACTCCCGCTCCAGCCGCTCGCGAACGATCTCCATGTGCAGGAGGCCGAGGAAGCCGCACCGGAAGCCGAAGCCGAGCGCCTGCGAGGTCTCGGGCTCGTAGAACAGGGCCGCGTCGTTGAGCTTCAGCCGCTCGAGCGCGTCGCGGAGCTCCGGGTACTCGTCCGAGTCGGTCGGGAACAGGCCGGCGAAGACCATCGGCTTGACGTCCTTGTAGCCCGGGAGCGGCTTGACGGCCGGACGGCGGACCGATGTGACCGTGTCGCCGACGCGCAGCCGGCTGACGTCCTTCAGGCCTGTGATCACGTAGCCGACCTCGCCCGCGCCGAGGGTGTCGCTCGCCGTCATCGTGGGCGTGAAGAACCCGAGCTCCTCCGCCTCGAACTGCGTTCCCTGCGCCATCGCCTTCAGCGTCTCCCCACGCCGGAACGAGCCGTCGACGACCCGGATGAACGCGACCACTCCGCGGTACTGGTCGTAGGAGGAGTCGAAGATGAGCGCCCGGGGAGGGGCCACTGAATCGCCCTCGGGCGCCGGGATCCGCTCGATGATCGCGTCCAGCACCTCCCCCACTCCGGCGCCGGTCTTGGCGGAGATCCGGAGCACGCGCTCGGGCGTTTCGCCGACCAGCTCGGACACCTCGGCGGCAACCTCGTCCGGCAGCGCCTGCGGCAGGTCGATCTTGTTCACGGCCGGGACGATCTCGAGGTTGTTCTCGATCGCCAGGAAGGCGTTGGCGAGCGTCTGCGCCTCGATCCCCTGCGACGCGTCGACGACGAGCAACGCGCCCTCGCACGCGGCGAGCGACCGCGACACCTCGTAGGTGAAGTCGACGTGACCGGGAGTGTCGATCAGGTTGAGCTCGTAGCCCTTCCACATCACCCGCACGGCCTGTGCCTTGATCGTGATTCCCCGCTCGCGCTCGAGCTCCATCGAGTCGAGCAGCTGGTCGCGCATCTCCCGGCCGGAAACGGTGTCGGTCAGCTCGAGGATGCGGTCGGCAAGCGTCGACTTGCCGTGGTCGATGTGCGCGATGATCGAGAAGTTGCGGATCTTGCCCTGGTCCATGGCCTGGCTCGACGTTACCGGTCGTGCGCTCCCACCGAGAGCAGCGGGCGGAGCTCGCGGACGCCGAGCAGCAGGCTGGCGATGAGGTAGGCGGCCAGGCCGGCGGCGAGCGCGGCGAGCAGCGAGACGATCTGGGCGCCGGTCGACCGGCCGAGCAGCGAGTCGAGCCCGGCCCAGGCCTCGTGCGCCACGACCGCGAGCGCGGCCGAGCCGAGCAGTGCGAGCGCCGTCGAGCGGATGGTGTGGGTGAGCTCGACGCGGCCGATCCTCCGGCGCAGCAGCTGGATCAGCGCGATCGTGCCGGCGATGTTGACGAGCGAGGTCGACAGCGGGATGCCCCAGATCCCGAACCGGTAGAACGCGGCGTCGAGGACGGCGTTCAGCCCCAGGTTGCCGAGCGCGACCGCCGTCGGCACCCACGGCGACTGCAGGCTGAAGAAGGAACGGTTCAGCATCAGCATGGCACCGTTGAAGGCCAGGCCGAGCGAGAACGCCGCCAGGCACTGGGCAACGACGCCGGTCTGCCCGGACGTGAAGGCACCGCGCTGGTAGACGAGCCGCACGATCGGTTCCGCGAGCGCCGCGCTCGCCGCGCTGGCCGGGATGAGCAGGAAGCCGATCTGCCGCAGCCCGGTTGCCGACGTCCGGCGGAAGCCGTCCATGTCGCCGCGCGCGGCGAGTCGTGCCAGCGTCGGAAACAGGATCGTCGCGACGGCGACCGAGAAGATCCCCTGCGGCAGCATGTAGATGCGAAACGCCTTGTCGATCGCCGTCGGCGCCAGGTTCGGGTCGATCAGGCGCGACGCGAAGATCGAATCGACGATGGCGTTGAAGTTGATCAGCCCGAGGCCGAGCGTGACGGGGATCATCAGGACGAACACCTGTCTGACTGCGGGGTCGCGCCAGTCGAGGACCACGCGTAACCGGCCGTCGAGCCCGCGCAGCCACGGGATCGGCAACAGCACCTGAATGACGGTGCCGATCAGGATCGAAACGGCGTAGACGTAGAGCTTCCCGTCGAGCGAGTGCGCCCGCGGAACGCCGATCACGAGCCCGACGATGATCGCGACGTTCCAGGCGACCGGTGCCAGCGCGGGAACGCTGAACTCCTCGTAGCTGTTCAGGATCCCGACGANNCCGATGGCGAGCATCTTGTCGCCGCCCGGGTTTCCGAACGGCGCGATCACGAAGGGCGCGAGCACCATGAACAATGCAGTCAGCCCGCCGAGAACGAGCAGCATCAGCCAGAAGACGCTGGCCGCCACGCGCCAGGCACGCTTCCGGTCGCCCTTCTCCAGGAGTTCGGTGAAGACGGGGACGAACGCTGACGAGAGCGCCGCGTCCGCGACGAGCGCTCGCACCAGGTTCGGCACCTGGAAAGCGACCGTGAACGCGTTGATCTTGCCCTTCGAGCCGAAGTAGTAGGCGGCGACGATCTCGCGGACGAGACCGAGGACGCGCGAGAGGCCGGTGGCGGCGCCGAAGATCACCGTCGAGCGGACGAGGCGCTTGCGGTGCGCCCGCGATCCCTCGCCGCCAGGCGCGGCTCCGCCCCGTGATGCGCTCGATGTCACCACGGACGGGTCACCGCGGAAGAGCATAGGCGGAGGGCCGGTTTGCTACGATCGGCTCTGCCCGCGCGCAGCGGGCGTTTTCACGCGGTACCGTCCTATCGACCCATGCCGAACATCCGCCAACAGAAGAAGCGTGTCCGCAGCGCCGCCCGCGAGCGGCTCGAGAACCTGCGCTACCGCTCGACGGTCAAGACCCTGACCCGCCGCCTGCGTGACGCCGTCGACGACGGCGACGCGGAGAAGATCGCCGCCGAGCACGCGGAGCTCGTCCGGTACGTCGACAAGGCGGCGACGCGCGGGGCGATCCATCGCAACACCGCGGCGCGCAAGAAGGCCCAGGCGGCGCGGCTCGTTTCCGGCCCGCCTGCTTCGTAGCGCCGGTTTCGCCTAGCGCGATGCCGCCGAGCGCGCCGGGCCGCTTCGGGGTCTGGTGATCTCGACGAGCGCGCGCTCGAGCTCGAGGTCGTCGGGAAGCCTCGACCCGCCCTTGACGGCCAGGTCGACGGCGGCGAGGCGCATGACGGCGGAGTCCAGCTCGGCGTCGCTGAACGCCTCGGCCTGCGAATAGGCCTTCCGCACCGGGTACTCCTTCTTGCGGAGACGCTTCGCGGCCTCGGCGACGGGCACACCCTCGCGCGCGAACGCGCGACACGACCGGACGAGCGCGACGTGGTCGGCGAACAACCAGACGAGGGCGCTCGCCGTACGATCGCCGCTCGTCAACGATCGCTCGCATGCCGCCAGGACGCCGGCCGTGTCTCGTCGCGCCCAGGCGTCGGTGAGCGTCCATGGAGGCGTCTCTGCGCGCGGCGCGACCAGGGCCTCGACGTCCGCCGACCGGATCTCGTCGCCGTCTGCCCAGGTGACGAGCTTGTCCACCTCGCTGGCCAGATCGACGAGATCCTCGCCGACCAGATCGACCAGCATGCGGCAGGCCTCTGGCTCCGCCTTCGCTCCTACCCGCGCGAACTGCTCGGCGACCCAGGCAGACAGGTTCCGCCTGGGCGCGTCGTAGATCAGCACGTCCCCGGCCTTCGCGCACGCCTTCGCGAGCGCCGCATCCTTCTTGACTTCCTCTCCGACCAGTGCGAGGACGGTCTCCGGCGTCGGCGAGCGGAGATAGTCGGCAAGCACCTTCGCGTCGTCGGCCTTCCAGCGCTCGATCCCCTCGACGACGATCAGCCTCGAGCCTCCCCCGAACAGGCCGAGCGTGTTACAGGCGGCGACGGCCTCTTCCCCGCTCGTGTCGATCGTCGAGAGCCGCTCGACGGCGTCCGGATCGAAGTGCGCGCGGAGGCGCTCGACCGCCCGCTCCACCTTGGGCCGGTCGCTGCCGGCGATCAGGTAGACAGATTTCAGCTCCTGCTCCGGCATCGCCTCCAAGCATAGGTTCCCGCCACGGCGGCGCCGAGGCCGATCGCCGCGGCGGCCCATCCCGACCGGACCTGGGCGAACGGCAGCCCGCCGATCAGCCGCGCGCAGAGCGCGAGATAGGCGGCGCACCAGCCCGCGAGCCAGGTGAGGACGGCCGCGGCGGTCGGCGCCAGCGGATGGACAGCCGCCGCCGTCAGCGCGAGCCCGAGCAGCGGCCCGACGGCCGGAGCGGCGAGCACGTTCGCCGGCACGGCGAGCAGCGGCACGGCATGGAACTGCAGCCACAGAATCGGCGCCGTTGCGAGGCCGCACGCCGTCGACACGGCGAGGAAGAGCCCGATCTTCCGCGGCACGGGATAGCCCTCCAGGGCCCGTCCGATCCGGGGCGCCATGGTGAAGATCGCGATCACGGCGGCGAACGAGAGCTGGAAACCTGCGTCGAACAGCGTGTAGGGATTCCAGGCCAGGAGGACGAGCGCGCCCACGAGCAGGAACCACCAGCGATCGCGCTCCCTCGCGAGCAGCCACGCGATCGAGCCGAGCGCGCCGGCGATCCCGGCGCGCACGACGGACGGTTGCGCCCCGACGGCGAGCACGTACGCGGCGATCGCGGCCAACGCTCCGAGCTCGCCGACGAGGCGCGGGATCCCTGCGAGCCATGCGACGAAGAGCGCTCCCCCGGCGACGAGCGCGACGTTCTGACCGGAGACGGCAAGCAGGTGATAGAGGCCGGACGCGCGGAAGCGGTCACGAAGGCTCTGAGACAGGCCTTCGTCCGCACCCAGCACGACGCCGAGGAGCACCGCGCGATGCTCACCGCCGGCTCCCTGCGAGAGCCCGCGCGTGACGAAGGCGCGGAGGCCGTCCGCCACCCCGCCGAGCCCCCCGCGGTGACCGATCACGCGCCAGCGATCGCCACGGAGCACGACGTGGATCCCGTGGCGCCGCAGGTAGGTTCGCTCGTCGAAACCGTTCTCGGGACCGTGCGGAGGAGCGAGCACGCCCAGCACGTCGAGCACGTCTCCCTGCGCGGGAGCCCGTCCGGCCGGGAGCTCGAGCAGAACCGGCTCCGACACCGCCAGGTCGCCGAACCGCTGTACCTGCGCCTCGATGCGAACGGCGAAGCGCGAGCGCCTGGGCGGCGCGGTGACGACGACGCGCGCTCGCTCGGCGGTTCCGAGCAGGGCCGTGAGCGGGCTCCGGTCGATCGCGTCCAGCCGAGCGCTTCCCCACCACCACCCGGTGAGGGCGACACCGAGCAGCACGAGCGCCAGGCGCTGCCCCGGGAGGGCGGCCGCAGCCAGCACCGACGAGCCGACCGCGAGCCCGGCCGGGCCGATCCCGTGCACACGCGAAAGGTCCGCTGCGGCGATCCCGGTGCAGAAGGCCCCGAGGAGCACCTGCGAGACCGGCAGGTTGCGAATCGCTCCTCTCACGGCACGACCAGGTCGCGGAGCTGGTCGAGCTTCGCCGGCCCGATTCCCGAGATCGCGTCGAGCTCGTCCACGGAGTGCAAAGCCCCGTGCTTGGCGCGGTAGTCGAGGATCTTCTGGGCGGTCACCGGGCCGACGCCGGGCAGGGCGTCGAGCTGCTCTGCCGTCGCCGTGCTGAGGCTGACAGGGCCCGAGGAGGCCGCTCCGGTCGTGCCAGACGGCGATGCGGCCACGCCGCCTCCCGGAGCGCGCGCCGGCACTACGACCTGCTCACCGTCGGCGAGCGGCGCCGCGAGATTGACGCCGTCGAGCGCGGCCTTCGCCGTCGCTCCGCCGGCACGAGCCACCGCGTCGGCGATCCGGGAGCCCTGGGGGAGCCGGTACAGGCCCGGACGGCGAACGGCACCCGCGACGTCGATCACGAGACGTGGCGGCGGTGCGGGCGGGGCTGCGGCGGCCGGCACCGGGAACGCCTGGACACGGTGGGCCGAGCCGGTCCCGACGAGCAGCTTGCCGGCGACGACGAGGACGAGGGCCAGCGCCCCCGCGACCACGAGCGCCTGGCGTCGAGAGAGCGGCAGCGCTGGCATGTCGTCTATTGTGACAACGAAACTGTGACCGGACTGTGACGATTTCGTGCCATCATTCAGGCATGTCGTCCACAGGGCGGCTCGGCGTCGTCCTTGTCTCAGCATTCCTCCTGTTGCCGGCAGCTTCCTCGGGCACGACGGGAAGCGGGCTCTACGGGATCGTCAGGAAGGGGCCGATCAGCCCGGTCTGCCGCGTCGGCGTGCCCTGCGATGCTCCCGCGCAGGTGACCCTCGTCTTCTCGCGCGGCGGCCGCGAGGTCGCCGGGGTGCATTCGTCGAAGACGGGCCGCTACCGGATTGCGCTCGCGCCGGGCTTCTACGAGGTTCGGTCAACAGTGCGGATCGGCATCGAGAAGCTGCCGAAGCCCCACACCGTCCATGTCCGCTCCGGACACTGGGACCGGATCAACCTCTTCTTCGACACCGGCATCCGCTAGACGACCAGGTTCACGAGCTTGCGCGGGACGACGATCGCCTTGCGCACCGTCTTGCCGTCCAGGTGAGCCTGCACGCGCGGTGAGGCCTTCGCGCGCTCGATCAGCTCGTTCTCAGGCGTGTCGGCGGGCACCTCGAAGCGGTCGCGCACCTTCCCGTTCACCTGCACGACCAGCTCGAACGTGTCGTGGACGAGCATGGCCGGATCGTGCACCGGCCAGGGCTGCTCCCACAGCCGCTCGTGGCCGAGTGTCGCCCACAGCTCCTCCGCCAGGTGCGGCGCGTAGGGCTGGATCAGACCGACCGCGCTCTCGGCGGCGAACCGCGCAGCCGGATCGTCCGTCCGTGGCGCCAGCTCGTTCAGCAGCTCCATGACGGCAGCGATCGCCGTGTTGAACGATTCGCGCCGGCCGATGTCGTCGGTCACCCTGGCAATCGTCTCGTGCGCCTTCCGCGCGAGCGGCCCGCCGATCGGCCCGTCGGCGGGCGCCCGCTCGGCCACCTCGCCGACGGCGCGCCACAGGCGGCGGACGAAGCGGGTCATCCCCTCGATGCCGCTCTCCGTCCACTCCATGTCCTGATCGGCCGGGCCGATGAACAGCATGTAGAGCCGCAGCGCGTCGGCACCGTACATGTCGATCAGCTCGTCCGGGCCGAGGACGTTCCCTTTCGACTTCGACATCTTCGAGCCGCCGAGCTGGACCCAGCCGTTGGCGAAGAACTTCCGGAACGGTTCGCGGAAGCCGACCAGGCCGATGTCGTTCAGCGCTTTCATGAAGAAGCGCGCGTAGATCAGGTGCATCACCGCGTGGTCGACGCCGCCCGTGTACTGGTCGACCGGGCACCAGTAGTCGACGATCTCCCGGTCGAACGGAGCCTCGTCGTTCCGCGGGTCGCAGTAGCGCAGGAAGTACCAGGACGAGTCGACGAAGGTGTCCATCGTGTCCGCCTCGCGCCGGCCCTCGCCGCCGCAGCCCGGGCACGGAACGCGCATCCAGTCCACGGCCTGCGCGAGCGGCGCCTCGCCGTGCGGCCGGTAGTCGTCGATCTCGGGCAGGAGCACGGGCAGCTCGGATTCGGGCACCGGCACGATCCCGCACGCGTCGCAGTAGACGACGGGAATCGGACAGCCCCAGTAGCGCTGACGCGAGAAGCCCCAGTCGCGCAAGCGGTAGCTGACGGCCGGCTTCCCCTTTCCCTGGCCCTCGAGCCACTCGACGATCGCGTTGGCGCCCTCGGGAGCGCTCAGGCCCGAGAAGCGGTCGGAGTTGACGAGCCGCTCGTCGTCCGTGTGCGCCGAGTACGCGCCCTCCTCCGGCGGCTCTCCATCGGCGGAAGCGACGACCGTGCGGACAGGCAGGCCGAACTTCCGCGCGAACTCGTAGTCGCGCTCGTCGTGGGCCGGAACGGCCATGACGGCGCCGGTGCCGTACTCCATCAGCACGTAGTCGGCGACCCAGATCGGCAGGCGCTCGCCGTTGACCGGGTTCGTCGCGTGGAAGCCGGTATCGACGCCGGTCTTCTCGACCGCGGCGGCCCGCTCCTCGCCCCGCTTGGCCCCCGCGACCTTCGCGTACGCGCGGATCTCGTCCCCGCGCGGAGAGCGCTCGGCGAGTTGTTCGACCAGCGGGTGCTCGGGCGCGATGACGAAGAAGGTGGCGCCGAAGAGCGTGTCCGCTCGGGTCGTGAAGACCGGCACGTCGACGGCGAGCTCGTCGATCCGGAACACGATCTCGGCGCCGTGCGAGCGGCCGATCCAGTGCCGCTGCATGGCTAGGATCCGCTCCGGCCACTTGATCTCGCCCATCGAGTCGAGCAGCTCGTCCGCGTAGGCCGTCGTCCGGAAGAACCACTGCTCCATCATCCGCGCCTCGACCTCGGTGCCGCAGTACTCGCAGTGGCCCTCTCTGACCTGCTCGTTCGCCAGCACGACCTGGTCCTNNCAGCTTCAGGAACAGCCACTGCGTCCAGCGGTAGTACTCGGGCTCGTGGGTCGAGAACTCGCGACTCCAATCCATCGCATAGCCCAGGCGCTTGAACTCCCAGCGGATGTGCTCGATGTTCTTCTCGACGATCTCGCGCGGTCGACCGCCCTCCCGGATGGCAGCGTTCTCGGCCGGCAGGCCGAACGAGTCGTAGCCCATCGGGCGCAGGACGTGCATGCCGTTCCGGCGGCGGAAGTGCGTGAGCACGTCGCCGATGGTGTAGACCAGGATGTGTCCCATGTGGAGCGTCCCGGACGGGTACGGCAGCATCTCGAGCACGTAGCTCTTGCCGGCAGGGCTCGTGCCGGGCTCCGGGTTCGGGACCTCGAAGGCGTGTGCCTCCTCCCAGACCTGCTGCCACTTCGCCTCGATCGCCGTTGGGTCGTACTGCTCCATCACGCGGTCCTAGATGGTTGGCCGGAAATTGTGGTGCCGTCGGGGGCGTCCGCGATCAAGCATGAGGCCGCGATCGTCCGCGGCGCGTATCCGATGGATACGTGCAAGGACGAGCGTGGACTCAGGCGCCGGGTCGCGGGCGGTCCCGGCGGTACCAAGGGGTCCGGTCAATTTTCGGTCGATCATCTTTGCGTCCTCGGAGACAAAAAAGCCTCTCGATCGAGAGGCCGTGGGAAGTTGCCGCGGGCCGGCCGCGTTGGCTTCCTTCGCTATGCAAGAAGGCACTGCACAGTCGTTCAAGTCTAGCGACTGGTACGGTCGAAGTCATGGGCGTTCTCGAGCTCCTTCCTGACTCGGCGGCGATCGAGGACGGCGAGCTCGCCCTCGGCGGCGTCCGGGCAACGGCCCTGGCCGACGAGCTCGGGACGCCGCTCGTCGTCTACTGCGAGCAGACGTTGCGCGCACGTGCCCGCGCCTACCGGGAGGCCGCGCCGGCGGCGACCGTCCTCTACGGCTCGAAGGCGTTCCCGAATCTCGCGCTGCTCGCGCTCTTCGCCGAGGAGGGGCTCGGCGCGGACGTGTCCACGCTCGGCGAGCTCGAGCTCGCGCTCCGGGCCGGAGTGCCCGGGGAACGGATCGTCGTGCACGGCAACAACAAGTCGGACGAGGAGCTCCGCCGTGCCGCCGAGGCCGATGTCTGGCTCGTCGTGCTCGACGCGGAGGACGAGGTCGAGCGCGCCGCAGCGGCCGGCGTTCGGCGGGTGCTCGTCCGGGTCACTCCGGGGATCGACCCCGACACGCACGACGCGATCAAGACGGGCCACCGCGGCTCGAAGTTCGGGCTGCCGCCGGAGCAGGCACTGCCGGCCGTCGCGCGCGCCCGCGAGCTCGGGCTCGACGTCCAGGGCCTGCACGTCCACCTCGGCTCGCAGCTTCTCGACGTCTCGCCGGCCCGCTTCTCGGTCGACTGGCTGGCGGGGTTCGCGGCGGAGTGCCGCTCCGAGCTCGACTGGACGCCGGCGGTGGTCGACGTCGGCGGCGGTCTCGGCATCCGCTACACGGAGACCGATGCGGCGCCGTCGATCGACGGCTTCGCGCGGACGATCGTCGACCGGGTCGAGCGCGCCTGGACGTTGCAGGGGCTGCCGGCACCGAAGGTCGTCTTCGAGCCGGGCCGCTCGCTCGTCGGCGAAGCAGGCGTGACGCTCTACCGCGTCGGCGTCGTGAAGCGCTCGAGCGACACGACCACGTACGTCGCGGTCGACGGGGGCATGTCCGACAACCCGCGCCCGCAGCTCTACGAGGCGCGGTTCTCGTGCCTGCTCGCCAATCGCGCCGGCGAGGCCGCGTCCGGGACCTACACCGTCTGCGGCAAGCACTGCGAGTCGGGCGACGTGCTCGTCGAGCGCGCCCGGCTGCCCGAGCCCGTGCGGGGCGACCTGCTGGCCGTGGCGGCGACCGGGGCGTACACGCTGGCCATGGCCTCGAACTACAACGCCGTGCCGCGGCCGGCGGCGGCGCTGGTGGGCGACGGCGCCGCGCGGCTCATCCGCCGCCGCGAGACGCTCGACGACCTGCTCGCCCTCGAGACGTGAGCGAGAGCTCTCCGCAGCGCTCGGTCCTCGTCTGGTCCGACTACATCTGACCGTTCTGCCGGCTCGGCCAGCCGACGGCCGAGTGGATCGCGCGCCGGTTCGGCGCCGAGGTGACCTGGCTTCCGTTCGACCTGCACCCCGAGTATCCACCGGACGGGATTCCGCGCGAGCAGCTGCACGCGCGGTACGGCTCGACCTTCCACGACCGGCTGCGCGAGCGGTTCGCCGAGGAGGGGCTCGCGTACAACCCGCCGCCGGAGGTCGTCCCGAACACGATGCACGCGCTCCGGGTGACCGAGCTGGCGCGCGAGCGGGGGCTGCACGGGGCGGTGCACGACCGGTTGATGGACGCCTACTGGGCCGAGGGGCGGAACATCGGCGATCCGGACGAGCTTCGCGCTCTGGCCGTCGAGGCGGGACTGGACGGGGCCGAGGTGGACGAGGTGCTGGCCGGCGACGAGTATCGCGACCGCGTGCTGGGGCTGACTGCCCAGGCCGTGTCGATCGGGATCACCGGCGTGCCGGGCTTCCTGCTCGACCAGCGGCTGCTCGTCCTCGGCGCCCAGCCGCGCGAGGTGTTCGAGCGCGCGTTCGAGCAGCTCGACGCTACGGACGAAGCGCCGCCGGATCCGTGACCGGCGTCTGGCAGGCGAAGTGCTCGCAGACGTAGACCGTCGGCTTGCCGTCGACGCGGGTCTTGCCGTCGAGGAGCGGCACGCCATCCGCGGGGCCGAAGGCGACGACCGCGTTCGGATCGAAGCCTCCGAGGACGGCTCGCGCGACCTCGTCGTCGGGCCGGCCGACGATCGCGATCTCGCGCGGCGGCGAGAAGTGGAGGTCGAGCGCGCAGAGCGCCCACGCGAAGAACGAGGGGGTGCGAGCGAGCGACGGCGCGAGCAGCCGGAAGACCGACACCGCCCGCCGCTCGAGCTCGTCCTCGCCGTAGATCCGGGCCAGTCGCAGCAGCACGTAGGCGAGCATGGAGTTGCCGGAGGGGATCGGGCTGTCGTCGAGATCCTTCGTCCGCGCGACCAGCCGCTCGCCGTCGGCGGGCGTCATGAAGAAGCCGCCGCGCTCCTCGTCGGCGAACAGCTCGACGGCGAGCAGCGCGAGCCGCCGCGACTCCTCGAGATAGCGCAGGTCGCCGGTCGCGACGTGCAGCTCGTACAGGCCGTGCGCGACGTTCGCGTA
>PLBK01000029.1:38520-38657 GCA_003134505.1 Actinomycetota bacterium
GACGCGATCGCCTTGTCGTCGCGCCCCGGCTGCGGCCGTTCGGCGCGGATCGCGAGCAGGCGCGCGCGCGTCTGGGCCGAGAGCTCGCCGCGGATGACCGAGCGGCCGTGCTCGAAGGGCAGGAGCAGCGGCGCCAC
>PLBK01000027.1:0-50240 GCA_003134505.1 Actinomycetota bacterium
CGCCGGCGCGGTCGTCGTCCAGCGTCGGCTCGCCGCCCGCTGGGAGCCGGGTCGCGCCGTTCGCCTCCTCTACCGCGCCGCCGTCGTCGCGACAGTCGCCGCCGTCGCCGGCATCGCGCTCGTCCACTACGGCGGGCCCGTCTCGGCGGNNGAGCCGCGCCTGGCGATCGTTCCGTGCCGCGCCCGTGCACGTGGGAGCCGGTGAGAGCCTGAACCGGCGGCTGTTCTCGCTCTCGAACAACGGCCGCGTCGACCTCTGGGCAGCCGCCTGGCAGGACTTTCGCCAGCATCCGGCGCTCGGGACGGGCGCCGGCTCGTTCGAGCAGTACTGGTACGCGAACCGGACCGACGGGCAGACCGTGCGAGACGGGCACTCGCTGTATGCAGAGACGCTCGCCGAGCTCGGCGTCCCGGGATTCGTGCTTCTCTTCGTGCTGCTCGGCGCTCCGCTCGTCGCGCTCGTCCGCGTGCGCGGGTGGCCGCTCGCGCCTCTGCTCGGCGCGGCCTACGTCGCCTTCCTCGTGCATGCCGGGGTCGACTGGGACTGGGAGGTCCCGGCGGTGACGCTGCTCGCCCTGCTGATCGGGGTCGGGTTGCTCGCGGTCGTGCGAGAACGAACATCCACGTCGGTCACGCGGATCCCACGGATCGCCCTCGTGGTTGCCGTCCTAGTGCCTCTGGCGGGCTTCTCGCTCTACACGCTGGCCGGGAACCGGCGGCTCGCGGGCGCGTTGGGCTCCCTCGGCGGCGGAAACTGGAAGCAGGCAGCCGCCCGGGCCCGAGACGCCGCCGGCTGGATGCCGTGGTCGGCCGGTCCCTGGTACGCGCTCGGCGCCGCCGACGCTGCGCTCGGCCGACGGTCGCAGGCCGTCGCCGACATACGTGAGGCGGTTGCGCGGAGCCCGTACGACTGGACGCTCTGGGTCGATCTCGGAAACGTGAGCACGGGCGCCGAGCGGCGCGCCGCGTACGCCCGCGCACGGGAGCTGAACCCGCGTGGGGGAGGAGCACCGAGGTCATGAGGTTCCGCCGTGACCCGCTCGACGGGGTCGAGCAGCTCATCCCGCGCGTGTACGCGTACGTCGCGTATCGCATCGGGCACGGTCCGGATGCCGAGGACGTGACGAGCGAGTGCTTCGAGCGCGCGGTGCGCTACCGGCACCGCTACGACGGCAAGCGCGGCGAGCCGCTGGCCTGGCTGATCGGCATTGCCAGGCGGCTGGTCGCCGATCACCGCCCGAGCGCATGGTGCGAGTACGACGAGGAACTCCACGACCTGGCGGTGACCGATGACCTCTCGGAGGACGCCGTGCGCCGCCTCAGCGTGCAGGCCGCCGTCTCGCAGCTGGCGGCGCGAGAGCAGGAGCTGATCGCGTTGCGCTACGGAGCCGACTTCACGGCCCGGCAGATCGGTGCCCAGATGGACATGAGCGCGCACGCCGTCGAGGTGGCCCTCGGACGCGCCGAGGAGAGGCTCCGCTCCGCACTCGGGCGGCGCCTCGTGCTCGGTTAGCCCGCCTGCGAGATCCGCTGTGAGGTTTTCGGTCGGCCCGGCGGTATTCGAGGTAGGACAACCACGCGGAAGGAGTAGAGGTGCACGATCACGAGGATGTCGACATCAAGCGGGAGCTCCGGGCCTCGCGGCCCGAGCCGACCGGCGAGTTCGTCGCCATGGTGGCGAACCGTGTCCGGGCGGATGAGCCCCGCCGCAGGGTCGCGCCCCGCCTGGGGCTCGCGTTCGCGATGGCGCTCGCCGCGCTTGCATTCACAGCAGCCTTCGGCGGCGTGTCACAGGCCGCGTACATGGTCGAGGGCGCTGTCACCTCGATCGTGAACGTCGGTCACAAGGCCAAGCCGCATCAGGCCGGAACGGCCGCCGGCGCGAAGAGCTCGGCAACCACCAGTGCGGCGAACGGGTCGCACTCGCAGTTCGGCGCCTCGTCGCCCGGCGGGGCCCATCAGCCCCCGCCCGTGGTGAAGCAGTCGAAGAACCCGTCGGGCGACCAGTACAACCCCGGCTGCACTCCCGGCCCTCACGGCCGCTACATCAACTGCCGCGCTCCGAACGGCTGAGAGCCCTCGCATCCGTCACACGCCGGTCCCCCGGGACCGGCGTGTGATATGAACGGGCCATGGCCACGCCGCCGCTCGAGCGACTGTGCGCGATCCCGCTCTTCGCCGAGCTGACCGACGAGGCGCTCCATTCGCTCGCGAAGATCGCGACCGAGGTCGAGGTGCCGGCCGGGCAGGTGATGATCCGGCCCTACGATCCCGGCCTGGGCATGTTCGTCGTGGAGGAGGGCACGGTCGTCGTCGAGCTGCACCACGGGCGGGAGGTCGAGCTGGGGCCGGGCGAGTTCTTCGGCGAGCTGGCGCTCCTGATCCCGGAAGGCGTGCGCGCCGCGCGCGTGCGCGCGGAGACGGACGTGCGCTGCCTCGCCATCGGCCGGGAAGACTTTGCGCGCTTGCTCGACTCGGAGCCACGGATCGCCGTCGCGATGCTGCCCGTGCTCGCCCGCCGCCTGTCGGACGAACTCCGCTCGTAACACGGCCGAGCGCCGAATCGCTCATCCGAGGGGTGGTGGCCCGAGCGGATCGTGGCGATGATGTCACTGTGTCGGCACGCCATTACGCCAGGGCAGCCCTCCGCTCACTAAGTGGGCGCGAGGAGGGGCAGACGATGGCCGAGTACGCCGTCGTCCTCGGGATGATCACGGTCGCCATCGTCGGTGTCTTCGCGGCGCTCAGCGGCGGTGTTTCGCAGGCTGTTTCGGCCGTCACCGGCGCGATCTAGCCCGCCGAGCACCGAGCACCGAGCCCGGCGGAGCGTTGGTCGCAGCGTGTGCTACATTTTGTGCGTCATGGATCGGGTCGGAGTGCGGGAGCTGCGCCAGAACCTCAGCGTCTACCTTCGTCGCGTGAAGGCGGGTCAGCGGCTCGAGGTGACCGAGCGTGGAGAGCCCGTCGCACGGCTGGAGCCGATTACAGACGAGGATGATCCACTTGCCCGTCTTGAGCGAGAAGGCAGGATCCTGAGGCGCGGTACGAGCGACCTGGCGAGGATCCGGCCACTGAAGCTGGACCTGGAAAGGCCGCTGAGCGCGATCCTGGACGAGATGCGCGAGGACACGATCTGATCTACCTCGACGCCTCGGCGCTCGTGAAGCTCGCAGTCGAGGAGGCCGAGTCGCAGGCGCTTCTGACGGCCATCGAGGGCCAGGGTCCCTACGTAACCAGCGTCGTCGGCGAGGTCGAGACGGTGCGCGCCTGCCGCCGAGCGAGCGTTCCCGGCGACCAGATCGACCGGCTGCGGGATGCGTTGGTAGTCATCGCCCTGGACGACGAGGTTCGGCAGATCGCGGCCGCCGTCGATCCTCCTCCGCTGCGCACCCTCGACGCCATCCATCTCGCGACTGCTCTGTCCCTGGGTGGCGAGCTCGATCGGATCGTCACCTACGACGCCCGGCTCGCGCAGGCGGCGGAGCTTGCGGGCCTCGCTGTCGTCGCGCCCTCCTAGCCTCCCTAGACTTGCCGCATGGCCAGGCAAGGAGGCGAGAAGCTGATCGCGGAAAACCGCCGGGCGCGGCACGAGTACGAGCTGCTCGAGCGGGTCGAGGCCGGGCTCGTGCTCCAGGGCACGGAGGTGAAGGCGCTCCGGGAGGGTCGGGCCACGATCCAGCGCGCCTTCGCGGACGTGCGCGGCGACGAGATCTGGCTGGTGGGCGCGAACATCGCCGCCTACGAGAAGGGGGGCCTCGCGAACCACGATCCCGAACGCGACCGGAAGCTGCTCCTGCACCGGCGTGAGATCGACCGGTTGCGGGCTAGCGTGCAGGAGAAGGGGCTGACGCTCGTGCCCACGCGCCTCTACTTCAAGGACGGGCGGGCGAAGGTCGAGATCGCGCTCGCGCGCGGCAAGGAGCTGCGCGACAAGCGGCGCGACATCGCGGCGCGCGAGGCCGACCGTCAGATCGAGCGGGCGCTCAAGAGTCGCCCGCGCTAGCGCGTGGCCGACGAGCAGCCACTGCACGAAGCCGAACGGCTCGGCCCGGCGCCGCCCGTTCCGGAGAGCGGTCCCCGTCGGCTGTTCGCGCTCGCGGCGATCGACCTCCGGCCGCTCAGGCGCCACCGCGACTACCGTCTGCTCTGGATCGGTCTCGCAGTCTCGTTCTTCGGCTCCGAGATCACCTACGTCGCGGTTCCGTACCAGGTCTACAGGCTGACCGGCTCCACCGCTGTTGTCGGGCTGCTGGCGCTCGCCGCGCTGGCGCCGCTCCTCCTCTCCGCGATCATCGGAGGCGCGTTCGCGGACGCTGTCGACCGTCGCCGCATGGTCCGGCTGACCGAGCTCGGGCTCGCGGTGTGCTCAGCCGCGTTGCTCGCGAACGCGCTCCTGCCGCACCCGCAGCTGTGGGTGCTGTTCGTGGTCGAGGCGGTTGCGGCGGCGTTTGGAGGCTTTCTGCGCCCTTCGCTGGACGCGCTGACGCCGCGGCTGGTCGAGAAGGACGAGCTGACGGCGGCGGGCGCGCTCGACTCGCTTCGCTTCCAGATCGGGCTGATCGGCGGGCCTGCGGTCGGCGGCGTCCTGATCTCGACGGTCGGGCTGGCCGGCGTGTTCGGGCTCGACATCGGCACCTTCCTCGTCTCGCTGGCGGCCTTGACCATGATGCGGGCCGTTCCGCCGCCGGCCGACGCCGAGCGCCCGAGCCTGCGCCGGATCGCCGAGGGCTTCCGCTACGCGCGCTCGAGGCCGGAGCTGCTCGGCACGTACGGCGTCGACATCGTGGCGATGTTCTTCGGGATGCCGACGGCGCTCTATCCGGCCTTCGCCCGGCAGTTCGGCGGGCCGAGCGTCCTCGGGCTGCTCTATGCCGCGCCGTCCGTGGGATCGCTGATCGCGACCGCGACGAGCGGCTGGACGAAGCACGTCCACCGGCATGGGCTGGCGGTGATCGTCGCCGCCGGTGCGTGGGGGGTGGGGATCCTGCTGCTCGGGCTGGCGCCGTCGCTGCCCCTGGCGCTCGCGGCCCTGGCGTTCGCGGGCGCGGCCGACATGGTCTGCGGCATCTTCCGCTCGACGATCTGGAACCAGACGATCCCCGACCGGCTCCGTGGCCGGCTCGCGGGGATCGAGCAGGTCAGCTACTCGACCGGACCGCTGCTCGGGGACGTCGAGGCCGGCGTCGTCGGCTCGCTCGCCGGCGTGCGGGCGTCGATCGTGTCGGGCGGCGCGCTCTGCGTGGTCGGTGTCGCCGCGGCGGCGCTGCTCCTGCCCGCGTTCCGTCGCTACGACGCGCGCAGCTTCGTCCCCGAGCCCGATCCGGTTCCGGTCGCCGCCTCGTAGGAGGAGACCGGGCAGGTTTCTGCAACCCTGTAAGCGGTGCGTCGCATCGCCCTTGCCGCCACCGTCTGCGCCGCCGTGGTCGCGATCCTCGGCCCCGCCCCGGCTCGGACGGACACGTCCCGGCCGGCGGTCTCCCGCGGCACGTTCACCGGCCCGGGCTTGGACACCTGCACGGCGCCGTCGCTCACCGCGCTCAGCGCCTGGCTCGCCTCCCCGTATCGAGCGGTGGGGATCTACGTCGGAGGCGCGAACCGTGCCTGCGCCGACGGCAACCTGTCGGCCTCCTGGGTGGCCAGCGCCACGGCGGGCGGCTGGAGCCTGATCCCGCTCTACGTCGGCCTGCAGGCGCCGTGCGTGTCGGACAAGACGCTGACGCGCATCGACCCGGCCTCGGCCTCGGCGCAGGGGACGGCGGCGGCGACCGACGCCGTGTCCCGTGCGCAGCTGTTCGGGCTCGGGCCCGGTGTCCCGCTCTACTTCGACATGGAGGGGTACTCGACGACCGATCCGGCCTGCACGCAGGCCGTTCAGCAGTTCGTCTCCGCCTGGGTCGACGAGCTGCACGCGCTCGGCTACGTGGCCGGGATCTACGGGAGCGCCTCGTCGACGATCCGCGACATGGTGCCGCTCGTGTCCGGCGGCGGCTCCGCCCCCGACCAGGTCGACATCGGCAACTGGAACGGGAACGCGGGCGTCTTCGGCGACCCCTACGTGTCGGACGCATTGTGGGCGCACCACCAGCGTATCCACCAGTACCGCGGCGGCCACGACGAGACCTACGGCGGCGTGACGCTGAACGTGGACAACGACTACCTGGACGGCGCGGTCGCAGCCGCGACGCCGTCGGCCCCCGCAGAAGGGTCGACGCCTGCGGGCTCGGTCACGTCGGCTGACGGCCTCGCCGTCGCGAGCTGGCCGGCCGGCGCGTTTCCCCAGGTCGCGACCGTGGCGGTGGCGCCGGGGGCGCTCGAGCAGACGCAGAACGGCTTCGCGGCCGGCAGCTACACGGTTCAACTATCCGCGGCTCCTGCCGACGGCAGTGCTCCGCTCACGAGCTTCGCCGGGACCGTCACGCTGCGCTTCCTCCAGCCCGCAGCCGCCGGCCTCGTGCCCGCCGTGTCGACGGACGGGCAGACGTGGACCGTGCTGCTCCGGCTCCCGCGCGCACGCCTCCCCGCCGGGGCGACCGCTGGGTACACCTTCGGCGCGGACGGCCGGGTCACGGTGCTGACGACCGTGCCGGGCTTGTTCGGGCTGCTCCGCGACGTCGGCCGCCCGACCCGACCTGCGGCACCGTTCGGGTGGATCATCGACGGCACGCTCAGGCTCAGCTGGCCGCCATCGCAGGACAACAGTGGCTCGATCGCCCGCTACCAGATCCTGCGGGGCGGGAGCCCCGTGGCCAGCGTCACCGGCGGCCCGACGCGCACGGCTGTCCGCTCGCTCGATCCCGGCGGCCGGAGCGTCTTCCGGATCGTCGCGGTCGATGCGGCCGGCAACACCAGCATCCCGTCCGGGGCCCTCCTGGTCGTGCGCCGCAGCCGGCCCGCCGACGCGCCGGCCGCGATCCCCGCCTGGGCCTGGCACCTGCTCGACTGGCAGCGCGCCGCCCGGTCGGGAAGCCATCCGCCCACGCCGCGTCCGCTCCCGGGCTGGTACTGGCACTGGGCCTCGTGGAAGCTCCAGCCCTACCGCATCACGAGCAATGGGTGAGACTCCGCCGGTGAGCCCGAGAAAGACGCTCTAACGTTGCCGGTCTACGTCCTGATCCGGGAGCGCGGCCCACGTTGGGATGCCTCGCGCGGAATGCGTGAGCAGGATGCCTGGGACGAGCATGCATCGTTCATGGAAGGTCTCGCCGAGGAGGGCTTCATCTTCCTCGGCGGCCCGCTGGGAGAACACCAGGTCATGCACATCGTCGTCGCCGACAGCGAGCAGGAGATCGTCGAGCGGCTGGCGGCCGATCCCTGGGAGCCGATGGGGCTCCTGCGGAACGTGTCGATCGAGCGTTGGCACATCCTGCTCCGGGCCACCGGTACACTGGAAGCGTAAGAAGAGGACATACGGGGGCGACCAGGTTTCGACGTGGTCGGTTCTCCGGCTGAGCTGCAAGTCGAGGTCCCCGGTTGGCCTCGTTAATCCACCGGGAACAATGCAAGTGCGGATCATCAACTCGCACTCGCCGCCTAACTGAGTTAGGCGACGCGTCGCCCCGGATTCGGCCCGTGATCCGGGTAGTGGCGTCAGATAACGGGCTGGCCCCGAAGGAGAGCTGATCGCCGGAGGGGCGAGACCAAAGGATCGGCTGGCCCGTCGGTAGGTCGCCTGCAAACCGGCCGCCGGGTGAGATCAAACTGCAGGCTACGCTTGTAGACGCTCAGTACGGTGCGACCACGGACGGGGGTTCGATTCCCCCCGCCTCCATGGCCCAAAATGCCTGCCAAGCAGGGGTTTCCAGGCGCAACTCCAGCGCGGGGTCGACTCGCGGAAGCGACGTTAGCCGCCAGCCCGGCTCAGCAACGCGACCTTGCTACGCCGGGTGTTTGGGCGCTGTCTCGACGGGGTAGTCCGTTTCCCGGCGGCGTGGCTCATCTTCTCCAAGAGACTGAGCGGGCTCAACCGGGGCCTGAACAAGAGGCTTCGCGGCTGTATGCCGGTTACAGCGACAGGATCTTTCGTTACTGCAGAGGTCAGCTGCGCTCGCGCGAAGAGGCCGAGGACGCCGTTCAGAACACCTTCTTGAAGGTCTACGCGGCGCTTCAGAAGGGAGTCGTGCCCGAGTTCGAGGCGCCGTGGCTCTACAAGATCGCGCACAACGTGTGCCTGTCGCGACGGCTCGGGGCGGCCCGGCGCGCGCGGGTTGAGACGCCGGCCGATCTCGAGCTGCTCGGGGGCAGGGCGGCGGCACGCACGCCGGAGATCGAGGAACTGTTCGGCCTCGATGATGCGCTCGCCGACATGCCGGCGAACCTCCGTCGCCCCTTGCTGATGCGCGAGTGGAAGGGGATGAGCTACGCGGAGATCGCCGAGGCGCTCGATGTCTCGCACTCCGCCGTGGAGACGCTGATCTTCCGCGCGAGGCGCCATCTTGCTCAGGCGCTCACGAACCCGATCAAGAAGTCCGGCCGGGCGTTCGCGGCCGCGCTGAATCTCAGGTGGATCCTCGACGTCGTCAGGGGTGTCTCCGCCGGGATCGGCGGCGCTGGGCTTGCCGCCGGTGCCGCGAGCCTGCTGGTCGCCGTCGGCGGCGGTATCGCCTTCCACATGACCGGGCACGGCTCGTCCGTGTCGCATGCCTCCCGAGCGAGCATTGGGGGCAACCGACGACAAGGGAGCACCGCGGACCCGCAGCTGGCGATGAGCCAGGCCTGGTTCATGACCGTGGTTCGCAATGCGGCGGTGCAGGCGCCGCGCCGCAGTCGTCGCGGCACTCCGTCCGAACAGCCGCGAGCCTCATCGGCCATCGGCTCCGGTGGCACGGTGAGCTCGGCGCTGCCGGCTGTGCCCGCCCCATCCGCTGCGGGCACGCACGGCCGTCCTGCCACCCGGGCGGTGACCGTTTCCGTCGCCGAGCATCGCGCGAGCACGTCGACGACACACCGGATACCGTCGCCGCCCGCGCCCGCGGAAGAACCTGACCCGGCCGGCTTGTTGCCGACAGTCACCCTTCCAGCCGTCCCGGCCGCACCCGCACTGCCACAGCCTCCCTCGATCTCTGCGCCGTCCCTGCCGCAGGCGCCTGCTCTTCCCCCGCCGTCGACGGTGTCGACTCCTCCCGTTTCGGTGCCGGCCCCTCCGCCGCTACCGCTTCCGTCGCCGCCGGTCTCAGCTCCTCCGCCGCCGCCGCTTCCTCCGCTGCCGCCCCTGCTCTAGCGGGTTTCCCTCGTCGAGGGTGTGCCTCGGCGCGAGGCAAGGCCCGTCGAGCCCGGCGTAGTCCGTCGGCGACAACCAGATCCGCTCGTCGCACAGGCTCGCGCCGCACTCGCACATGAACGGAGCCTTCGTCTCCGGCATGCCGGCCTCCTGACAGCTCGTGACTCTCGAAGATGGAGACCACGCGGGCGCGAGAAGCTTGCACTATCTCGTCGTGCCGGGCCTGCAAGTTTTCGTCAGCACCGCGGTCTTTCCCACCGGAGGGCTCAAACCCCGAGCCCCGTGGAAAGGAGCAGGATCGATGAAGCGCATCACCACGCTGATGGCGACCGCCGTCGGAGCTGTTGCCGCCATGGCGGCTGTACAGACTGGCAGCGCCGTAAGCGGAACCGCCGCCCTGGCCAACCCGAAGCACTTCTTCTTTGCTCCGGGCCAGAACGTTCAGGGCAGCGCGGCCGACTCGGCGACGAACGACCTGATCTACCACGGCGGCAACGCCGGGTCGGGCGCGATCGGGGTCGAGCAGACCCCGGCCGTCTACCTCGTCTGGTGGGGCCCCGAGTGGGCTCGAGGGTTCGATACCGCCGACACGGACGGGACCCTGTACTCGTCCAGGACACTGCAGGACTACCTCGCCCCGTTCTTCGCCAACGTCGGCGGAAGTCCGTGGGCCGGAGTGCAGACGCAGTACTGCAACGGCGTCCTTCCGGGCTCGACGAGCTGCACCGGCGGGACCGGCTTCGTCACCAACCCCAGGCACCAGCTCAAGGGCGTCTGGGTCGATCCGACACCGGTTCCCTCGGACATCATCACGCTCGGGCTTGCAGAGAACCTCGTCGACGACCCCATCGCCGAAGAGGCGATCCGCGCCTCGGCCCACTTCGGCTACGACTCGCAGGCGACCTACGTCATCCTCACGCCGCCGACGCCGGTTGCGACGGGCCAGCCGGTCTACTGCGGCTACCACACGCAGACGACCAGCGTCGACGGCTACGGCAACCCGTATCGCATCCAGTACGCGTTCATCCCGTGGCTGAACACGAACTGGCCGGGCGTGGGCGCGACCGGCTGTGGCATGCACAACGTCAACGCCACGAGCGACGCGTTCGGCAACGGCATCTACGACGGCTGGTCGATCGTGACCGGCCACGAGTACGCCGAGGCAGTGACTGATCCCGACAACGTCGCGTCGAACCAGGACGGCTGGAACGACGCGCAGGGCAACGAGAACGGAGACAAGTGCGCGTGGACGAACACGCAGAACGTCGTGCTCGCCGGTCACCGCTTCGCGGTCCAGCCGCTCTGGAGCAACAGGGCATACGACGCGACCGGCAACGGTTGCGTGGTCTCGCCCTGACGGCACGCTCGAGCGTCGAGGAGGGGACGGGGATCGCCCCTCCTCGACGCCACGTTTATCGGACGGCCAACGCGGCAACACCATGCTCGTGACCGGCGCTCTCATCGCAGTGGGCCACCTCGGCCTCCGTGTTCGGCGTCCAGGCTCGAGGGGCCGGCCCGCGCCCGATGTCGGACAGCGGGTCCGGCCTCTGCTGGTCGCCGTCCTCGAAGCGCGGGGGAGGATCGACGCCTCCGAGGCTGGAGCACTCTCGTTCGAGCTGGAACGAGCAGTCGCAGCGGGAGCCGAGCGCCTGCTCGTCGACTGGAGTCGGGTCGCCGACGTGACGACGGCCGGGATGAACGCGTTACTCGAAGCCCGCCGACAACTCCACGGGCGTCGCGGTGTGATCGTCGTCGTCCTGACACCCCGAATCCACCACCTGTTCGAGGCGCTCGGCCTCGGCCGGCGGTTCCTTCTCGCCCGCGGCCGCCGTGNNAGCCGGCCGCCGGCGACGCGCGCACCGACCACGCCCGTGCCGCCTGAGCAAGCCCCGACCGAGCAGCGCCACGAGATCGGCGCCGCCGCCGAGGGCACGGTGCACCAGGTGGTCGTCCGGATCGAGGAGGAACACCTTCCGGGGGCGGAACGTGATCTCGGGGAGCTCCGGGGACGTCTGCTCGAGATCACGGAGCGATGGGCTGGGGATCGCATTCGTGACCGTCACGGCGCGGTCGGCGACGATCTCCGAGACCTCCTGGCGAAAAGCTAGGCAGGTCGCGGGTTCGCTTTCCCTCGGCTTGGCCGTACTCATCAGATCTCGCGCATCCGAGTTCGGGGGGTTCGCCGAGCCTAGCCCGCCGGGTGCACCATCCAGACGTTCGGCTCCACGTAGAGCCCTTCGTCGCGTTCGCGGTCGATCTCGACCGGCACGAGCGCGCCCGGTACGACATAGGCGCCGGTCTCGGGAAACGTCATCTCCGTCCATTCCTCCCACTCGCCGACCGGGCCCGGGACCCTCGTCGATTGCGGCGCTACCTTCACGATCTCGGCTCCGAGACGCTCGTGGGTCCTCAGCCAGGGGTCGAGGTGAGTTCCATCCGGGCGGCGCCATCTGATGTAGCGCTCCATCGGAGTCAGCGGATACCGGTGCTTCAAGTTCGGCCGGACCGGAGCGATCAGCGTGTCGAGCCCGTGGTCGCGACCGATCTCGGCCATCCGCTGGATCATGCGGCTGCTGAGGCCCTTGGCACGGCACTCGGGTGCGATCACGATCTGGAGCGCGCAGAGCACGGTCGGGTCCGGTGCTCCCTCCGCGAACCTCGCTTCGACGACGGCGTCGATTCCTCCGTCCGGCAGGCTCGCGGCGTCTCCGTCCCACCAGGCGGGAACCGCGTGCCCTGCACCGACGACCTCCTCGCGCTCGTCGTCCCAGACGTAGAAGTGAAATTCGGCGTCTTCGCCGATCACGCGGTCGAAGAGGCGTTCGAGAACGGGGTCGTGGTACATGAACTCGGGCCAGACCCTCTCCCGGAGGCTGGCTGCGTGTGGGAGGCGTCCGGGCCGCTCGGCACGCGTCGGAAACTGGAGCGCCATCTCAGGCGGAGCGTTTCAGAAGCGCGACCGCCTGCGTGGCAAGACCCTCGCCGCGGCCGGTGAAACCGAGCTTGTCGGTCGTCGTTGTGCGCACCGCAGCCGACCCCGAAGATTCAAACTGAGCCACTACCAGCTGTGGCGCCTTGCGCCCATCCCAACTGCTTCAGGCTGATCCCGTCGTTCCAGATCTTCGTCAGGTAACGGATCCGATCGCCGTCGAAATTCATGACGTAGACGTAGTCAGCCTCCGCCTTCTTTCCGTCGGCGGCACCGGCCCGCCCTCGCCGGTGTGCGTGCCTCGGAAGACGGCGTAAGCGGCCACGTTCTGTCGTGCATCGTCGACGGCGAATGAACGCACCTCGTAGCTGGCGTCTGGCACCGGGGGTGAAGAGCCCCTTCATCCAGTCGGTGTAACCCTCGACCGTGTCGATGCCCGTTGCTCTCGAGGATGGGGTCGCCCACGTGCCGGCTCCACAAGGGTAGGCCCTGGCTCTCGCCCTCCTCGAGGTCACTCCCGCGCACGACCGTCCACCGCGTGTCGCTGGCAAATACCCGCCGGCACGCCTCCACCTGGTCATCGAGCTCGGCGACGCGAACGAGGCGCGCGAAGCCGCCGAGGATCTTCACGATCGCCTTGAGCTTCAACGAGTACACGTCCTGGCCGTCGCGCGTGATGTGCCACCCGCACGAGAACACGAGGCGCGCGCCCGGAGGCGCGTAGTCGAGCACCGCCTGGGCCGTTCCCGACGCGTACTGGCGGACCCCCCACGGGGCGAGCACGACGAGCACGCCATCGCACCCGACTACGGCGCGCTTCATGACCTCGCGGTCGTTCGTCGCTCCCGGAACGACCGTGATGCGCCCCTCGAACGCATCGAGCTTCTCCACGCTGCGCTCGCGGCACACGCCAACCACCTCGTGGCCGCGATCCAGCGCGTGCTGGGCCCCGCGGCGCGAGAGCGTGAACAGCTCACGCTCGATCCTGCTTCGGTCGGCATCGGCCGCCACGTCGAGGCGATTGCGCGTTCAGCGGTTGAACCAGCGGGAGCGGCGGCTGGAGCCGAACTGACGCTTCTCGGCGACGAGGGCGGCGGACGGCTCGTGGTACGTGCCGGTCGGCTTCGGCCCGGAGAGGAAGTCGACGTCGACGCGGCCGACGCGCCCGGCGCCGAACTCGATGTAACAGGAGCCGCGCCCGTCGTAGGACGCTGGCTGCTCCCCGCCTCGTATGCCGGCGATCAGCGACGCGGCGACGACTCGCGCGGCTCCCTCGGCGAACACTCCCGCCTTCGGCACTCCGAGCGTCGCGACGTCCCCGATCGCGTGCACGCCCGGAAACCGCGTCTGGAGCGTCTCCGGGCTCACCGGCACATAGCCGTCCTCGGTCATGCCGCTCGCCACGACGACGTCGGGAGCGCGGTGCTTCGGGACGCCGAGAAAGAGGTCATACGGCATCTCGTTGCCGTCGTCGAGCACCGCGACCCGCCGGGCCGGGTCGAGAGAGCTCACACGGCGGCCGGCAACGAACTCGATCTCACGCTCGGCAAAGGCACTGACCAGCGCCCGAGACGTGTCCGGCGACGGAGGCACCGGGGTCCCGAACGGGATCACGAACGAGATCTCGCAATCGTCCCGGACGCCCCGCGCCGAGAGATAGTCGTGCAAGAGCAGCGCGCACTCGCTCGGCGCCGGCGGGCACTTGAACGGCGCCCCGCAGACACCGACGATCGCCCGACCCTTCGAGAACGTGCGAAGCACCTCGCCCAGCTGCGCGGCCCCCGCCACGGAATAGAACTCGTTGCCCCCCTCGACCAGTCCCGGCGTCGCGTCCAGGTCGTAGTCGGCTCCCAGCGCCACGACCAGGGAGTCGGCCTCGTGGACGCCGCCGTCGGTGGTCACTCGCCGCGCCTCCGGATCGATCTCGGTGACCGTCTCCTGCAGGAAGCGCACCCCCGACTTCGAGATGTCGCGGTAGGCGAGACGCACGGCATCGAGCGTCGTTCGGCCGAACATCACGTCGAGCTTCGAGTATCCGAACACGAACGCGTCGCTCTTGTCGATCAGGGTCACGTCGACGTCGGCGGCGAGCGCCTCCGACAGCACGGTCGCGAGCTCGAGACCCCCGAACCCCGCTCCGAGAATGACGACCCGATGCTTCATGGGCCTGGCATCTACCGCGCCGCGTAGTCGAGCTCGAGGAAGTCGCTCACCTCGGCCAGCCAGCGCTCTTGCACGAAGCGCAGGTGGTCCGGGTGCTCGTTGTAGCCCTCGTACGCAGACCGGTCGGCGAACTCCATCGTGATCCCGAAGCGGTAGCCGTTCTTCGGGCTGACCTCGGCGAGGAGCTCGAACGCCTCCACGCCCGGGATCGCCGCCAACCGCTCCGCAGCTGCGAGGAAGTCCTGCTCTCCCGTCGAGCCCGCCGGATGGGCGAGCGTGAACGCGACGGTGTGCCGGATGCGCCCCTCGATCATCTCGGGAGCCTACCTCCGCGGTGTGCGACCTCCTGCTCGAGCGACTTCCAGAAGTAGGTCGTGTCGCAGGGCCGCCCGTCCGGGTAGAGGGCGTAGCCGGGGATCACGCCGACCTTCGTCCAGCCCAGCCGCGCGTAGAGGCGCTCGGCATCGTCGCCGGTCACGGCGTCCAGCACGAGCAGCGTCTTGCCCTCCGCCCGCGCCTCGGCCTCGGCGTGCTCCATGAGCCGCTCGGCGATGCCGCGCCTGCGGGCCGAACGGTGGACGAGCACCCTCGCGATCTCACCCCGGTGCGGCTGGTTCGGCGGCAGCCCGAGGATCACCTGCGCCGTGCCGACCAGGTCGCCGCCCGCGAACGCGGCCAGCAGCAGCCGGCGGCCCTGCTCGACCTCGGCGGCGAAGGCTTCGAACTCGCCCCGCGCGTCCGCGTGCGAGAACGGCGCCATGTAGCCGACCGATGCTCCTCCGGCGACGCAGTCCTCGAGGACGCCGGCGAGCGCATCGAGCTGCTCACGGACGCTCGCCGAGTCGAGCCGGCGGATCTCCAGGTCGTCGGCGTCCACCACCGGATTCTTGCAGCACTCCTGCCGCCCCTACGACGGCTCGACCGGGGTGCGACCGCCGCGCGTGGCGATCGTCGAGCCGGCGAGGATGAGGACGAACCCGGCTCCCATGCCTGCGGTGAACGACTCGCCCAGCGTGGCGACGCCGGCGACGGCCGCGACCGCGGGATTGACGTAGGTGATCACCGTCGCCCGGACGGGCCCCGTCTCGGCGATCAGCGCGAAGAAGACGACGAAGGCGATCGCGGTGCAGACGACGGCGAGCACGACGACCGCGGTGATGACCTCTGCACCGGGCACCCGGGACGGCAGGTGCACGGCAGCGACCGGGGCATAGGCGAGCGCACAGAGCGCGAGCGAGGCGGCGATCACGCCGAGAGCCGGCAGGTCGCTGAGGAAGCGATCGAGGATGATCGGCCCGACCGCGTAGCAGACCGCGACCCCTCCGACCTTGGCGACGGCCGCCAGGCTGGCGTTGCCGGTATCGAACCCGACCAGCGCCGCGACGCCGGCGAACCCGAGCACGAGACCGGCGACCGCGCGACGACCGAGCCGCTCTCGGCTCCTCGTCGAGATGGCCACTGCCGCTCCGATCAGGGGGACGGCGGCGATCAGCAAGGCGGTCAGGGAGCTCGAGAGCCGCTGCTCGGCGCTCGCGAGCAGGAGCCACGGAATCGCGATCTCGACCACCGCGAAGACCAGGAGCGGGAGCCAGCGCGCCGACAGCTTGCGGAGGTCGCCGCGCGTTCCCGCCAGCGGGAGGAGGAGCAACGCGGCGAGCGCAGTGCGGGCGAACACGAGCGTGGCCGGCGAGAGGTCGCGCACGGCGATCTTGATGAACAGGTACGGGACGCCCCAGATCAGGCACATCGCACCGAACAGGAGCAGGCCGCGCCGCGTCACCCGCTGGCTTCTACCAGTTGAGGGCGTGTAAGGCCCCGGGAAAACAGGCGCTTGCGCCTCCGTCGTCCCCTGTTGAGGGGGTCGCGCTCGGCCTCCGGGTGGCGAATACTGAGAGAGGTGGTCGGGGAGTCGGGACGAGCAGGGTCACAGGGTCGCGGGAGCGGACGGCTGCTGCACGACTGCGCCGTGGTCGGTCGAATGGCGAACGCCGACCGGCTCCCGGTCGGCGAGCGACTGGAGCGGGAGCTCGGCGACCGTCTCACCGCGCTCTTGCGCTCGGCTCTCGCCGGCGACCAGGGGCGCGAGCACAGCTGGGAGGAGACCGTCGGGGCGGCCGCTCGCGAATCGGTCCGTCCTGCGGGCGGGCGTATAGTGATGCTGCATCCCGAGCTTCCGACTGCCGTCTCGCTCGGGATGGGCCGCAACAGGAAGCAAAGGATGGTCGCGTCTGTGGATGCTCGCGAAGCGCGGGAGCGAAAGGCGGCTCTCAACGGGCGGCTCCTGAGCGGACGAGCCCCTGCCGCAGAGTCGGACGATCGGGTGGAGCTCGCCTGCGAGTGCGGTGACGAGACGTGTCCCAGCCGGATCGTGCTCACCGCAGAGGAGTACGCCTTCCTCCGAACTGTGCCCGGCTACTACGCAGTGGCATCGGATCACGTCGGCTCGGACGATCACGTCATCGTCGGCGACGTCGGCCGCTTCGCGATCGTCGAGTGACGTGCGTGCGGGTTTCTGCTGATCGCCCTGCACGGCGCTTGCGGGGAATCCGCACCGCCGGGGCAGGTCTTCCCCCGATGCACTGCCGGGTAGGGCGGGCGTAGCCTCGAGGTCGGAAACGCCTCTGAGAGGAGCCGACATGGCCACGTTGAAGGAAGCCGATCTCGCCGGCCCCGGGATCGGCGACTACGCAGAGCTCGAGACGATCCTCCCGGACGACTACGCGCCGCTCCTGACCCCGAAGGGGACGATGCGTGCGCTCTACGAGGCCAAGCGACTCATCGAGGACGGCCTCTGCCGCGAGCTCGGCCTGATGATGGTGCAGGTGCCGCTGATCGTCGACGCGGCCAGCGGCGTCAACGACTACCTCGACCGCGACGGCTCGCGAACGCCCGTGGGCTTCCACATCTCGAACGACCGCGACCTCCATCCGGTCGACGCCGAGGTCGTGCAGGCGGCGACGAAGTGGAAGCGGATGGCGTTGCAGACGTTCGGAATGGAACCGGGCGAGGGGCTCCTGACCGACATGCGGGCGATCCGGAAGGACTACTTCCTCGACCACGACCACTCGGCCTACGTCGACCAGTGGGACTGGGAGAAGACGATCACGGCCGCGGATCGCACGCTCGACTACCTCACGGCGACCGTCCGCTCGATCTGGAAGGTGCTGAAGGACACCGACAGATACCTGTGCGAGTGCTATCCGGCGCTGGCCGACCCGCGTTACCCACCGCTTCCCGACGAGCTCGAGCTCGTCCACGCCGAGGACATCCTCGAGGCCTATCCCGATCTGCCCCGCAAGCAGCGCGAGACGGCGTTCCTCCAGGATCACCCGGCGGTGTTCATCTACGGGATCGGCTGGCCGCTCGCGGACGGGTATCCGCACGAGCTCCGCGCCGCCGACTACGACGACTGGTCGACCGAGACGGTGTCCGCCGACGGGAGGCCGATGCACGGCCTGAACGGCGACATCCTGGTCTGGAACCCGGTCACGCGCCGCCGTCACGAGCTGATGTCGGGCGGCATCCGCGTGACGAAGGAGTCGCTCGTGCGCCAGCTCGAGCTCTCCGGGCAGCTCGACTTCCTCGAGCTTCCCTACCACCAGGCGATCATGCGGGACGAGATCCCGCTGTCGATCGGCGCCGGAATCGGGCAGTCGCGGACGATGATGCTCCTGCTCCGCAAGGCCCACCTGGGGGAGGTGAGCGTCACCGTCTGGCCGCGGATCCTGAAGGACATGTGCGTCGAGAGGGGCATCCACGTCCTCGAGTAGCGGATCCGGGGAGCTAGCCGGCGCGGCGCAGATCACCGGGCGCGTGCTCCGCGATCCATACGTCGATCGTCTTCCACCACTCGTAGAGCCAGGCGATCAGCGCTTCCCGCTCGTGCGGGACCTTCGCCGCCGGGACGCGCCAGTAGCGCGCCTTGATCGGCCGGGTGAGCGGCAGGCGGTGGTGCAGGTACTTGAGCGAGCCGAGCTCCTCGAGCGCGGTGTGCGCGACGAGCACGACGTCGGCCTCGGGTGCCGCGAGGATGGCCGCGAGCGGGCCCTTGTGGCGCGGGGGGAGCACGCGATCCATCGTCTCGGCGTGCGCGGCGGCTGCGTGATGGCCCTTCCGGCGGAGGTGCGCGATCGCGCGTAGCCGCAGCGGCTCGGTGAAGTCCCGGCCCTCGGGGTAGAGGACGAACGCGTCGTGGTCGTCGAGGCCGGTCGCGAGCGTGGCGATCGCTCGCACGAAGCCGTCGCTGTGCTCGGGGTCGTGCTCGATGAACAGGCTCGGCAGCCGGTGGGCGACGATGTCGATGACGGGATCCCACTGGAGGAACCCCAGCATGACCACGCGGGGCCGCCGCCCGAACCTGAGCATCAGCGTGCGGACCATCATCAGCGAGTTCCCGGGGCCGGCATGGCGGCCGAAGACGAGCAGCGCTCCGGGGCGGGGCTCGGGCGGATCGACGATCTCGATCCTCAGGCCGAGCAGCCAGGTCGCCGCCGCCGAGACGCAGCGGAGCCAGCCGCGCAGGACCGCGTAGTGCGCCGAGCGGAGCGCCCGGGTGCGCACGAGCAGGCCGAAGCCCGACACGAGCCAGAGCACGAGCAGCGCCACGATCATCGCTGCCTCGGTCGCGAGGTAGACGAGGCCGAACGCGACCAGCCGGGTCGACCCGAGGCTTCTCCGGCGCTGCACCGCGTCGACGACGAGCGCGCCCGCGAGCAGCAGCGGCGAGAGCACGGTCAGGCCCAGACAGCCGAGCACGACGAGCGGGGCGAGGACGAGGCGGCGGAGGATGCGCGGCGGTGGCCGGATCATGCTCGCGCGTCCAGGTACTCGGAGGTCGCCGCGTACGCGTACGCGATCCTGCGATCGACGGCCCGGAAGTCGCGGAAGCGGAGCTGCGAAAGGTCGTTGAAGCGCGGGGGAGCCGGGTCGCCGGTCGGGAGCACGTGCACCGTGACGCCGGCGGGCACGGCGGCGAGCTCGCGCACGAAGCGGTGCCGGCGCGAGACTTCGAACGCGACCAAGCCGACGTCCCGCATGCGCTTCGGCACGCTGAGCGGCTGGTCGATCCGTCCGGCGTGCATCACGTAGATCTCGTCGGCGCCGAGGAAGACCGCCCGGTCGATCGGGATGCTGTTCACGATGCCGCCGTCGATGAAGTGCTCGCCGCCGATCTCCACGGGCGGCAGGATCCCCGGCACCGCGGAGGAGGCCAGGATCGCGTCGACGAGCGGCCCGGTCGAGAACCAGTGCTCGGCGAAGCGCTCGATCGACGCCGCGACGCACTGGAACGGCACGGCGAGCTCTTCGAACGTCTCGGCGCCGAGCAGGCGGCCCGCGAGGCGGCGGAGCGGCTCGTTCGAGCGGACGTGCGTGCGCGTGCGGAGCAGGCTGGCCGCGTCCGTGAGCCAGGATCTACCCAGCACGCCCAGCTTGTCGAGCTCGCCCCAGGCCGCTTCGAGCTTCTCGACCGCGGCGATGGTCGGCTCGGCCGCCACCATCGCTCCGTGAAGGGCGCCCACCGAGGTGCCGACGACGAGGTCGGGGTGGATCTGGCGCTGGAGGAGCGCGTGCAGCATGCCGACCTCGGCGGCGCCCGCGTGCCCGCCGCCTCCGAGGACGAACGCCACCGTGCACTTCGGGTCGGGCACGAGCGGAGGCTACAACGCCCCTGCCGTCGCGCGACCGCTCAAGGCCTGCGGCCGTCATGCCGATGTGGCCCTCGAATCGGCATCTGCCGTTGTCGAAACAGGGAGACCACCATGACTGCCGCACAATTCGAGCTTCTCGACGTGGAACAGGCCTCGACGCTGTTGCAGTGGCGCTTCCAGAAGCTGAGCGACGCCGGGCACGAGCCGGTCGCGGCTCTCCTGCTCGCGGTCCGGCCGGACGTCGACCTCGGGCTCGCCTCCGATCTGCTCAGCGCCGCCAGAGAGATGCGCCAGGCCGTCTAACGCTCGCCGCGCAGACCGCCGAACATCGCCTGAACGGCCACGACAGCCCCGGCACTCGATCCGCCGACGTCGAGCACCACGCTTCCGCCGGACTCGCTCACCGACCAGTCCGCGAAGGCGCAGCACTCGCGCTCCAGCGCCGCCAGCTCGCGCAGCTCTTCCTCGACGCCCGGCTCGCGGCCGAACACGAGGCGCAGGCCGCGATCCGTCGGTGCGCGCTCGACCGCCGTGCGAGCCGTAAGCCGCTCCCAGCGGGCCTGCCGTTGGGTCAGATCGTCACGCCCGAGCGAGCAGGCGACCGGCGCGGGGTCAGTCGATCGAGACACGGTCGACCGGCCAGAAGGTCAGGAACACCTTGCCGACGATGCTCTTCTTCGGCACCGAGCCGAAGAACCGGGAATCGCACGCGCTCTTGCGGTTATCGCCCATCAGGAAGTAGTCGCCCGGCGGGACGTGCCAGGCGGCTGAGTGTGTGTCGCGGTTCCCAGGCTTCACGTAGGGCTCCTTCAGCGGCGTCCCGTCGATGGAGACGCGCCCGTCCTGCTCGGAGACGTTCTCGCCCGGGAGCCCGATCACTCGCTCGACGTCGCCACAGGCCTTCGCCGCAGCGGCCGGGGCCGTGAAGACGACGACGTCCTTGCGGTGCGGCGTGTAGAACCAGTCGGAGAATCGGAAGACGGCCACGTGGTCGCCCTTCTCGATCGTCGGCGCCATCTCGGTTCCGTGCACCGTGTACTGGCGGCTCAGCCCGAACAGCGCCCCCGCGAGGACGCCGGCCGCGACGACGAGGACGATCACGAGCCGGAACAGCAGGCGCACGCCCGCAACCTATCGCGTCTACGCTGCCTGCGGTGAGCCGGGCGATCGACCGCGAGCGTGTCCAGGAGCTCCTGCGCGATGGCGCGCAGCTCGTCGAGGTGCTGGGGCACGAGGAGTACGCGGACGAGCACCTGCCCGGTGCGATCGACCTCCCGCTCAAGGAGCTCGATGCCGCCGCGGCCTCGCGTCTCGACCAGGCCAGGCCGGTGATCGTCTACTGCTACGACTACCAGTGAGACCTCTCGCCACGGGCCGCGGCGCGGCTCGCCGGACTCGGGTTCGAGCAGGTGTTCGACTACGTCGCCGGCAAGGCCGACTGGGGCTCGGCCGGCTTGCCGCTCGAAGGGGACGATCCGAGCGCGAACCGCGCGGGCGCCCATGCCCGCCGCGATGTGCCCACGTGCGGTCCGGCGGAGCGCCTGCAGGACGTCCGCGTGCGGATCGGCGCCTGGGAGGCGTGCTTCGTCGTCGACGCGGACGGCGTCGTGCTCGGCCGGCTCGGCCGCGCGGCGCTGCGGCGGGAGGACGATATCTCGGCCGAAGAGGCGATGAGCAACGGGCCGAGCACGATCAGGCCGAGCGCGCGGCTCGAGCGGGTGGTCGAGCGGATGCGGGCGCAGGAGCTGACGAGCCTGCCCGTCACGACCTCCGACGGCCGGCTGGTCGGGCTGCTGCTCCTGGCAGACGCGGAGGCGGCGCTCGAAGGCTAGACGGCGCTCGACGCGGCCCAGATGTTGATGCCGGCGTCCGTTGCGTGCCGGTCGATCTCGGCCAGCTCGTCGGGGGTGAAGTCGAGCCGGTCGAGGGCGGCGACGTTCTGCTCCAGTTGGGCGACGCTCGAGGCGCCGGCGAGCGTCGAGGTCACGCGCGGATCGCGGAGCGTCCAGGCGAGCGCCATCTGGGCGAGCGTCTGGCCGCGCCCGGCGGCGATCCCGGCCAGGGCGCGGATCTTCGCCAGCGCCTCGTCGGAGATCATGTCCGGCGAGAGCGAGCCCGGCCGGGAGGCGCGCGAGCCCTCGGGGATGCCGTGCAGGTACCGGTCGCTGAGCATGCCCTGCGCGAGCGGGGAGAAGCCGATGCAGCCGGCGCCCTCCTCCTCCAGCGCGTCCAGCAGCCCGCCCTCGATCCAGCGGTTGAGCATCGAGTAGGACGGCTGGTGGATGAGCAGCGGCGTGCCGAGGTCGCGCAGGATCGCCGCCGCCTCGCGGGTCTTGTCGGCCGAGTAGGACGAGATGCCGACGTAGAGCGCTTTGCCCTGGCGCACGGCGGTGTCGAGCGCGCCCATGGTCTCCGCGAGCGGCGTGTCCGGGTCGAAGCGGTGCGAGTAGAAGATGTCGACGTAGTCGAGCTTCATCCGGCGCAGGCTCTGGTCGAGGCTGGCGAGCAGGTACTTGCGCGAGCCGAGGTCGCCGTACGGCCCCGGCCACATGTCGTACCCGGCCTTGGTCGAGACGATCAGCTCGTCGCGGTAGGGCCGCAGGTCCTGTTCCATCAGCAGGCCGAAGTTCTCCTCCGCCGAGCCGTAGGGCGGGCCGTAGTTGTTCGCGAGGTCGAAGTGCGTGATGCCGAGGTCGAAGGCCCGGCGGACGATCGCGCGGCTCGACTCGAGCGGACGGTCTCCGCCGAAGTTGTTCCAGAGGCCGAGCGACAGCGCCGGGAGCTTGAGGCCGCTCCGGCCGCAGCGGCGGTACTGCATCCGCTCGTAGCGGTCGTCGGCCGGAAGGTACGTCATGCGAGCCGTAGAGTAGCGGCGTGACGCACCCCGTCTACGGCGGCATCGAGGCCGGCGGCACGAAGTGGGTGTGCGCCGTCGGCGCCGGCCCCGACGGCCTCCGCGCCACGGAGACGATCCCGACGACGGCGCCACGGGAGACGATCGACCGGGCGGTCGCGTTCTTCGAGCGGGAAGGCCCGGTGGACGCGATCGGGATCGGCTCGTTCGGCCCCGTCGATCTGAACCCGTCCTCGCCGAACTGGGGCTTCATCACGACGACGACCAAGCCCGGCTGGGCGCACACGGACGTCGGCCCCGAGATCGGGCGGCGCCTGTCCGTGCCGGTCGCGTTCGACACCGACGTCGACGCGGCCGCGCTCGGGGAGCACCGCTGGGGAGCGGCGAAGGGTCTCGACACGTTCTGCTACGTCACCGTCGGGACGGGCATCGGCGGCGGCGCCGTGGCAGGCGGGAAGCTCGTGCACGGCTTCCAGCACCCGGAGTTCGGGCACCTGCACATCCCGCACGACCGCGAGCGGGACCCGTTCCCGGGCGTGTGCCCCTATCACGGGGACTGCTGGGAGGGGCTCGCGTCGGGCCCGGCGATCGAGGCGCGCTGGGGCCGGCCGGCCGCCGAGCTCGGGCCCGACCACGCGGCGTGGGAGCTGGAGGCGCACTATCTCGCGCTCGGCCTCGTCTCGGCCATCTGCATCCTCTCGCCGGAGCGGATCGTGCTCGGCGGCGGCGTGATGAGTGCGCCGGGGCTGTTGCCGCTCGTCCGCCGCGAGATCGGCTCGCTGCTGAACGGGTACATCGCGAACGAGGCCGTGGCCGCGGACGACTTCGTGACGCCGCCCGCCCTCGGGCCTCTGTCGGGCGTGCTCGGTGCGATCGCGCTCGCCGGAGGTCTCGAGTAGCTATCGTCGCATGGAGACCACACACGCCGCGCGAGCAGTGAAGGAGGCGCCATGAGCAATCTGTCCGAGATCTTGGCTGGCAAAGGCGGCGACGTGCTCGAGATCGAGGCCGGCGCCTCGGTGTTCGAGGCGGTGCAGATGATGGTCGGGGCGAACGTCGGCTCGCTGCTCGTGACCGACGGCGGCGACATCGTCGGCATCGTCACCGAGCGCGACTACCTCCGCCGCGTGACGCTCGAGGGCCGCACGGACAAGGACACGCCGGTCGGGGAGATCATGACGTCGCCCCTGATCGTGGTCACGCCCGAGACGTCGATCGACGAGTGCATGGCCGTGATGACCGACCGCCGCATCCGTCACCTCCCGGTGGTCGACGGCGGCGAGGTCGTCGGCGTCGTCTCGATCGGCGATCTCGTCAAGTTCAAGTCGAAGCAGCAGAGCTTCGAGATCCAGTACCTGACGGACTACGTCAGCGGCCGCTGAGTCGGAACCGAGACCGCTTGCAAAGCGGGCCGCGCGCGGGAATGATCGCGGCATGAGCTCGACCGTGCCGTACCCGCGCCTGTTCTCGGAGTGGAAGATCCGGAACACGACGGTCGCGAACCGGATCGTGTTCGCGCCGACCTGCCCGACCTGGGTCGCCGATCCGTACGAAGGCGTGTTCACGGACCAGGCCGTCGCGTACTACGAGGAGCGCGCCAAGGGCGGCTGCGGCCTGATCATCATCGGCGGCACGATCATCCACAAGGAGGCGCTCTACTCCGAGTTCAACTTCCCGGGCCTGTGGAAGGACGACCAGGTGGCCGGGCTGGCGAAGGTCGCGGACGCCGTCCACCGGCACGGGTGCAAGCTCGCCTGCCAGCTCCTGCACGTGGGCCTCCGCGCGACGCCCGTGTTGAAGAAGGACCCCGCCTACGACTTCGACGCCGAGTGGTACATGGTCGCGCCGAGCCAGGTCCCGCCCGGCGAGTACCCGAACGCGCCGATGCCGAAGGAGCTCGAGGAGCACGAGATCGAGGAGATCCTCGGCGCCTACGAGTCGTCAGCTCGGCGGGCGATCGCGGCCGGACTGGACGGTGTCGAGTTCCACATGTCGCACGGCTACCTGCCCTGGCAGTTCCTGTCGCCGCTCTACAACCACCGCACCGACCGCTGGGGCGGCTCGTACGAGAACCGTCTGCGCTTCCCGCTCGAGGCGATGAGCAGGATCCGGTCGGCGATCGGCGACGAGCCGTTCCTCGGCTACCGGATCAACTCGACCTCGTTCTGGCCCGGCGACCTGGAGCTGGAGGACGTGAAGCAGATCGTCGCCGACTTCGAGTCCAGATCCGACGTCGACTACGTCAACCTCTCGGCGGGCGTCCATCACTCGTACATCCACACGCCGATGACGTACGAGCCGGGCTGGGAGCGCGGCTACACGAAGGCGGTCAAGGAGGTCTCGTCGAAGCCGGTGCTGCTGGTCGGGCGGATCACGCACCCGAAGATCGCCGAGGAGATCCTCGCCGCCGACGAGGCGGACGCGATCCTGCTCGCGCGTCAGTTGTTCGCCGATGCCGAGTGGGGAGCGAAGGCGCGCGAGGGCCGGGCCGACGACATCCGCCGCTGCGTCGCCGCCAACTACTGCTGGCGGAGCGTGATCCGGGGCGGCCGAGTGCAGTGCGTCTACAACCCGGAGGTGGGCCGCGAGGCGCGCTGGGGGTCGGGGACGCTCGTCGCCGCCGACGAGGCGAAGCGGGCGCTCGTGATTGGTGCTGGCCCGGCCGGGCTCGAGTACGCGCGGGTCGCAGCAGCGCGGGGCCACGAGGTGGTCGTCCTCGAGCGCGAGGACGAGGTCGGCGGCCATGTGCGGTGGCAGTCGCTGCTCCCGGGCCGCAAGGAGTACGGGCAGATCGCCCGCTGGCTGCTGGCGCAGGCGCAGGGAAACGGGGCGACGATCCGGACCGGGGAGGAGGTGACGGCAGACAGCATCGGTGCCCTCCTCGAGGCGGAGCGGCCCGACCACGTCGTCGTCTCGACCGGCGCCCGCTACCGCCGCGACGGGTGGCAGGGGCAGACGGCGGCGCCGCTTCCGGGCTGGGAGACAGCCAATTGCGCGACCTGGGACGAGGTCGTCACCGGCAAGGTCTCACCCTCGGGCTCCGTCCTCGTCCTCGACGACCTGCAGGACGTGGCGGCGCCCCTGACGGCGGTCAAGCTCGCGCAGGAGGGTGCGTCCGTGCGGCTCGTCACGCGCTGGCCGATGATCGGGATGGAGACGATCCCGGAGGTCTACTACCTCTGGGTGCGCCAGCAGCTCTACGAGGCCGGCGTCTCCGTCGAGCCGGACCTGTTCGTGACGGGCATCGACGGCACCGAGGTCACGCTGATCAACGTCTACGTGCCGGATCGCGTGACCACGATCGAGGCGGACTGGATCGTCATGGTCACGGGCCGCCAGTCCGAGAACGGGCTGTACCACCTGCTCCGAGAGCGGGGGGTCACCGTCGAGACGATCGGCGACGCGACGGCTCCCCGCTCGACGTACGAGGCGGTCTTCGAGGGCCACCGGCAGGCGCGGAAGCTCTGAGCCCTCTCGCGCGCCGGCTCAGCCCCAGAAGGCGTCCTGCTCGTCCGCGTCGTCGGGAATGTCGACCAGCTTCGTGACCTTGCCGTTCGAGATCGAGAACACGAGCGCGTTCCGCATGTCGATCCGCTTGCCTTCGCGCTCTGCGACCGCGCGATAGATCGCGATCGCCGTGTCGTCGTTCGCCCAGACGTGCTCCAGCTCGGCACGCATCGTGCCTCCGGATGCCTCTCCCAGGCGGCCGTACATGGCGAAGACGTTGTCGCGCCCGTGGTGGTCGCCCGAGAACACCGGGTTGGAACCGGCCATGTGCTGGGAGACGTTCTCGTCGAGCAGTTCGGCCAGGCTGGCCATGTCCGCGGCGTTGAAGTAGCCGAACCCGCGCGTGATCATCTCGACGTTGGGATGTGCTGGCATCGTCTTCTCCTCTCGAACATCGCTTTGCAGTCGCGGGAGACTACGCCTTTCAGAGATTGTCGGTCTTCAGTCGTGGCGTGCCCGGCGTCGTCGCCTCCCGGAGCTGCTCGTCGACCGTGGCCCGTGCCTGCTCGCCGTCGGAGCGCTCAGGCTCGGTGATGGCGGGAGGGACCCGCTCCTGCTCCTTCTTCCGGCCGCGAAGCCTGTCGCGTAGCCGCGTGAGCATCTTCGACCTCCTCCGGGGTGCTAGGGCTCGAGTGTAGCTCGCGACGGTTCGGCGGGCTGCCCGACCACTGGCTCGGGCGATCAGAGCCGGAGTCGCGTCCGCGCCCGCGCCGTCAAGGCGTCGCCGTGCAGGTGGAGCACGAAGCCGAGGAAGAGGAGCGAGAGGCTGACGAAGACGAGCACGAGCGGCAGCCGCCATCCTCCGGCGCCCGACGCGACGTAGTGGACGAGCGGGGCGTAGCCGCCCGCGACTCCGTACACGCCCCACGTCGCGCGGCCGAGCGGCACGGCCAGGAGCAGCACGACGATTCCGAGCGCGAGCATCGCCGCCCAGGCGGCTGCCTCGTCCCCGGCGCCGATGAAGGAGACGAGCCCGAGCGCGACCGAGCCGAGGCCGATCGTGTGCCACCAGAACGCGGCGCGGCGCATCCGCCGGGCGTCCAGCATGAGGCCGATCCACACGAGCACCGAACCGATCACGATCAACGTCGCCGCGTAGTCGGTTCCGGTCGTCTGGTCGACCACCGCGGGCACGAAGAGCAGCGCAGTCACGACGACGGCGAGGGCGACCGGAGCGAGGGCGAAGTCGAACTTTGTGAGCGAGAAGACGACCATTCCCGCCGCGATCGTCAAGAGGCCGAGCACGAAGATCGAGCCGCTGAAGCCGCTGCCGGTGGAGTACGTCGGCGTGGCGGTGCCGTACACGATCGTGGTGCCGCTGTCGCTCCCTGGCCCCACGCCGATGAGTCGCTCCAACCCGACGCCGACCGCCGGCACGAGCGTGACGACGATCGTCGCGAACAGCCCGCTCGGAATCCACCAGCGGCTCGCGCGGAGGACGATCGCGAGCGCGGTGTAGGCTGCGGCGAAGACGAGCGCGACGAGGAAGATCCAGACGCCGCGGTAGGAGGAGCTCACCGTCCCGATGACGGCGATGCTCGTGGAGGCGGTCGCGATCGCGCCGAAGAACCAGAGGATGTTCGGAGTGTCGAACCGAGGGAGGCGTTCCTCGGACTGCGGCGGCTGGAGGCGCGGCCTCATGCGCCGGATGATCGCGTCAGGACCTGACGGTGCCGCCCGCCGGCCCGGTCAGGTCTGCGCTCGCCTGCAGGAACTCGTCGCGGGAGATCTCACCGCGGGCATAGCGCAGGCGCAGCACGTGCTCGGGCCCGCCGTCTGCGAAGACCGGGCCTGCGTCCCGGTGCGGCCACGGCCGGGGACCACCGGCCCACGGGCCTCGCCGTCTCCGCGTCAGTGTCGCGACGAGGTTCGCGATCACGAGCAGGAGGACGACGAGCAAGAGCGCGAACAGCACCCAGGCGAGCGGGTGGCCGCCGTGGTGGTGCCCGAGGTAGACGGGCGCGTACCTGGTCCAGCCCTGCGGCGGGAACGGCGGCGGCGCGGAGCCAGGTCCCACGAGTGAATGGTATGCCACTGATCGGGACGGGCAAGTACTTCCTGCAGCGGAGTGGTCGAATGCCACTCACGCCTGCGTCCTGACCGGGACCTAGCGGTAGCGGTAGACGATGCGGCCGCGGTTCAGGTCGTAGGGCGACAGCTCGACCCTGATCCGGTCGCCCGGAAAGATCCTGATCCGGTACCGGCGCATCTTGCCGGCTGTGTAGCCGAGCGTCTCGTGGCCGTTGTCGAGCGCGATCCGGAACATGCCGTTTCGCAGCGCCTCGACGACCTCGCCTTCGAGCTCGACCTTCTCTTCCTTGCCGGCGATAGAGCTAGCCTCCGATGGCGACGACGTTGGTCGCCTCCGGGCCCTTTGCGCCCTCGCGGACCTCGAACTCGACCTTCTGGCCTTCGTTCAGGGACTTGTAGCCCTCGCCTGCGATCTGCGAGTGATGGACGAAGACGTCCTTCGTCTCACCGTCGGGCGTGATGAATCCATAGCCCTTCGAGTTGTTGAACCACTTGACGGTACCGGTAGCCATGTGAAGAGCACGCTCCCCTTGATCTTGAACGGTAAGGAGGCGCCGATGACGGCTCCGCCGGTTACTCGTTCTGTTTGTCGCCACCAGGGTAGCACCGCATCGATGCGGGTTTGCGTCAGTTTCGCCTCGGAAACCAGGGCACGAAGATCGAGGTCTCCTGCTGGTAGCGGCGGTAGTCCTCGCCGCGGCTGCGGAGCGCCTGCTCCTCCGTCGGCGGGATGCCGGTGATCGTGAACAGGAGGCCGAGCAGGAGCGCCGGCGTCATCCAGCCGAGCCAGCCCCAGGGAGCGGCCGTCGCGATCAGGCCCCACCCGACCCAGAGCGTCCACTCGAAGAAGTAGTTGGGGTGGCGCGAGTAGCGCCAGAGCCCCGCGCGGCAGGTCGTGCCCCTGTTGGCCGGGTTCGCGCGCCAGCGGCGGAGCTGTCGGTCGGAGAGGACGTTCAGCGTCAGCCCGACGACCCAGAGCATGGTCCCGGCGATCTCGAGCGGCTGGATGCTGCCGTGCGGGTTGTAGGCGTCGAGCAGCATCGGCACGGCGAAGCAAACGACGAGCAGGGCCTGGCCCTGGAAGAAGACGAAGAACCAGAAGTTCACGCTGATGCCGCGCTCGGTCCAGCGGCGGCGCATGTCCAGGTAGCGGCCGTCCTCGCCCTCGTGGCCGAGCATGCGGTCGACGACGAGATAGGTGCCGAGCCGCAGGCTCCAGAGGCCGGCCAGGACGCCGACGAGGATGCGATGGCACGCCGCGCCGTCGCCCACGATCGCGTAGACGACGCCGAGGATCCCGATCTCGTACGCCCAGCCGATGTCCACCTGCGTGGCATTCCGGGTGCGCACCTGCACGAGCCAGAGGACGGTCATCGCCGCCGCCGCGATGCCGGCGCCGATGGCGAGCGCGATCCATGGGCTTTCGATCATTCGTACCAGGCGTGGTCGGGCTCACCATACGGCTCGCGCAGCTCGCCGATCGCCTGCTCGAGCCGTTCGGTCAGCTCGGCTGCGGCTTCCCTCGTCGGCTCCTGCCGCTCGACGCGAAGCGGGTTGCCGACGACGATCGTCACCTGCGGGAAGCCGATCCTGTGCGTGCGCGGCTGGATCGACCGCTCCGTGCCGACGAGCAGGACCGGCACGAGCGGCGCACCGGCCGCGAGCGCGAGCCGCGCAGCGCCGCGATGGAACCGGCGCTCGCGGTGAGGAAGGCACGTCCCCTGCGGGAAGATCCCGATCACCTCGCCCCGGTCGAGCACGTCGAGACCGGCATCGACCGCCCGGCCCAGGTCGCTGCCCCGGCGGACGGGGATGCAGCCGAGCCCTTCCAGGACCTGCTTCAGCACCGGGTAGCGGAAGAGCTCGGCCTTCGTCATGTAGTGCACCGGTCGGGGCGAGACCGTGCCCAGGAACCAGGGGTCGAGGATGGACTCGTGATTCGGCGCGAGCACGACCGGGCCGTTCGCAGGAATCTTCTCGGCGTCCAGGTGCCGGATCTTGTAGGCACGCATCATCGGCCCGCGCGTCAGGCGGTCAATCGCCGGATAGAGATTCATCGCTCGAGGACGAGCTGGGTGTCGCGGAGCGCCCGTGTGCGGAAGCCGGCCTCGCAGGAGGCGAGGTAGAAGTCCCAGGTGCGGACGAAGTGGTCGTCGTAGCCGAGTGCGCGCACGTCAGCCAGCCGCTCGTGGAAGGTCGTCCGCCAGCGGCGCAGCGTCTCGGCGTAGTTCAGGCCGATCTCCTCGACGTTCGCGAGCGTGAGGCGGGACGCCTCGCCCATCGCCTGTCGGAGAGCGCCGAGCGACGGGATCAGGCAGCCCGGGAAGACGTAGCGCTCGATCCAGTCGGGCGAGCGGCGGTAGCGGTCCCAGCGATGGTCGGGGATCAGGATCGCCTGGATGCAGGCCCGGCCCCCGGGCGCGAGCAGCCGGTCGCACGCGGAGAAGAAGGCCGGGAACTGCTTCTCGCCGATCGCCTCGATCATCTCGATCGACGCCAGCCTCGTGTACGAGCCCCGGTGCACGCGGTAGTCCTCCTCGACGATGCTGATCCGGCTCTCGAGGCCCGCTTCGCGCACCCGATCGCGAGCCAGCTCGGCCTGGGCGGGGGAGAGGGTGAGGCCGGTGACGCGGGCGCCGTAGTCGCCTGCCGCCGTGAGCGCGAACGAGCCCCAGCCGCAGCCGATCTCGAGCACGTGGTCGCGGGGCGTGAGCTCGAGCTTGTCGCAGACCCGGCGCAGCTTGCGCCGCTGCGCGTCGACGAGTGGCTCGTCCGGTCGCTCGAAGATCGCGCACGAGTAGGTCATCGTCTCGTCCAGCAGCAGCCGGAAGAGCTCGTTGCCGAGGTCGTAGTGGTACTCGATGTTGCGCCGCGCGCGGAGCAGTCCCTGGCGCCGGTTCGGGCGCGGGCGGGCCTTCATCACGCGGGCGAGGCGCGGATGGCGCGCGACGGCCGCCTCGGCGTTGCGGTAGAGGAGCTCCAGGAGCCCCACGACGTCCGGGCTCGTCCACTCGGCGGCCTGGTACGACTCGCCGAGGCCGATCGTCCCGCGCGTGGCCAGGCGACGGATCAGGCTCGGCAGGTCGGCGATCTCCATCGTCTGCGGCGGCCCGTTGCCGAACGTCCGCTCGGTCCCGTCCGGCAGGCGGGCGACGAGCGTGCCCTCGTCGAGCCCGGCGAGCGCGCGCGTGAGCAGCCGGACCGCGACCCGCTCGAGCAGGCCGCCGCGGGCGGGCGGGATCTCGCGGACGGTGCGCTCGACGGTGCTCACTGCTTCAGCGATCCCTTGCCCGGCTCGAACGGCGGCTTGTGGTGGAAGGGCACGCGCTTGGCCCAGAGCTTGACCGCCTGCCAGTGGATCAGCGCGGTGACCTGCATGGGCATGAGCGGGTAGCGGACGAGCGCGCCGGCTAGCGTCGCGTTCGTGAGCTCCTTGCGGTGGCCGTGGATGACGGCGCTCAGCGGCACGCGTCCGTTCTCGCGGACGTGCACGCGCGCCCAGACCTCCTCTTTCGGCTCCGAGAACGCGTACTGGTAATCCTGGTCGAGCCCGAAGAACGGCGAGACGTGGAGGTGCTTCTCGTGCTCGTACGTGAGCGCCGGCCCGTGCAGGAGCTCCGGCAGCCGCTCGCCGAACGTGTTGTTGAGCTCGGCGATCATCGCCGTGAGCTTCCCGTCCGGGCCGTAGCACCAGTGGAAGCTGACCGGGTTGAACACGTAGCCGAGGACGCGGAGTTGCGCGAGCATGAGCACGCTTTCGACCTCGACGCCGCGCTCGGCGCAGAAGCGGACGGCCGCCTCCTTGACCGGGAGCGAGCCGTCGAAGTGATCCTTGTCGCGCAGCGTGACGACGTTCGGGCTGTTGATCGAGAACAGCGCCAGGCGCCGCTCGAGCTCGGGCAGCTCGTCGAGGTCGAGCACGAAGAAGGAGATCGGATAGCGGAACGAGTTGCGCGCCGGCTCGCGCCGCGAGTGGACGAGCGTGCCGTTGTAGATCGCCGATCTCACCAGTCGACTCCGAGGAGCGCCGCGGCGCGGACGGCCGAGGCGAGCCCGTCCTCGTGGAACCCGTTGCCGAGGTGCGCTCCGGCGTAGAGCGTGTGGCGGGCGCCGTTCAGCTCGCCGATCTCGCGCTGGCCGCGCAACGTGTCGAGCGTGTAGAGCGGATGGTCGTACACGGTTCGCATGATCACGCGCTCCGGGTCGATCTCGTCGCCGCGGTTCAGGGTCACGCAGTAGTGCTGGTCGGCGTCGAGGCGCTGCAGCCGGTTCAGGTAATAGGTGACGGTCGGCTTCACGGAGCCGTTCACCTGGTAGTTCCACGAGGCGCGCGCGGCGCGGGCGTGGGGGAGGAAGCGCTCGTCCGTGTGCAGGACGGTCTCGTTGGCGGTGTAGCGGAAGGCGGTGAGCGCGCTTCGCTCCTCGTCGGAGGGATCGGTGAGCAGGGCGAGCGCCTGGTCGGCGTGCGTGGCGATCACGGCCTTGTCGAAGCGGCGGGTCTCGCCGTCGTTCGTCGTGAGCTCGACGCCGTGCGGTGTGCGGGTGACGGCGCGGGCTCCGAGACCGATGTGGGCCGGACCGCGGAGCCGGTCGAGCAGCGCCTCGACGTAGCGGCGGCTGCCCCCCGAGACGGTGCGCCAGGGAGATCGCCCGAACCCGAGCATCCCGTGATGGTCGAAGAAGCGGATCGCATACGCGGCCGGGAAGTCGAGCGCCCGCTCCGGCGCCGTCGACCACAGCGACGAGGTGAGCGGCACGAGGAAGTGCGTGCGGAACCGCTCCGAATAGCCGTGTCTCTCCACGTACTGTCCGAGGGTCAGACCCTCGGACATGTCCAGCGTGGACACGGCGGTTCGGAGCCAGCGGGTCACTTCGAGCAGGAACCGGTGGAAGCGCGGGCTGGCGACGTTCCGCGCCTGGGCGAACGGGCGGCGGCCGGACCACTCGAGGCCGCAGTCACCGCAGGCGACCGAGAACGACATCTCCGACTCCTGGACGCCCACGCCGAGCTCCCGGAACAGCCGGCCGAGGTACGGGTAGTTCGGCGTGTTGTGGACGATGAAGCCCGTGTCGAGCCCGAGGCCGGCGTGCTCGACGGTGTTGACGTGGCCGCCGGGGCGCGTGTCCTTCTCGAACAGCTCGACCTCGTGCGCGCGCGAGAGCACGTACGCAGCGCCCAGCCCGGCCACGCCAGATCCGATCACGGCGATCTTCATCGACATCCGAACCGGTATTCGATCAGGGCCGAAGATCGGTTGTCGAGTGCTTCGAACCCGTTTCAAGGCGATGCTTCGCCGTCCAGCGCACCCCGACGGTCATCAAGCTTCGTCTGGAGACGGGTTCATACAGGATCATGCCGCTTCCGTAGACTGGTCCGAAATGGAGATCGCTGAGCAGAGCACGCCCGCCGTCGGCACCGTCCGCGCCCGGACGAGCCGGATCAGCCAGGTGGTGACTCTGATCGCGGTGATCGTGCCGCCGCTCGGGATCGTCTCGGCGATGGGCCTGCTCTGGGGCGTCGCGTTCCACTGGGTCGACGTGGTCGTCCTCCTCGCCTCGTACACCGTGTGCGCGTTCGGCACGACGATCGGCTTCCACCGATACTTCTCGCACAAGAGCTTCCAGTCTGGCCCAGGCGTCAAGGCCGTCCTGGCGATCCTCGGCTGCATGACCGTTCAGGGCCCGCTTACGCAGTGGGTGACCGACCACCGCAAGCACCACGCCTTCTCGGACAAGGAGGGTGACCCGCACTCGCCGCACGCCGGCCACGACGGCGAAGGCCCGTGGGACGCGTTCAGGGGTTTCGTGCACGCGCACGTCGGCTGGATGTTCTCCAACATGGGCATGGAGCAGGGGCGCGAGTACGGCAAGGACCTGTACGAGGACCGGCTGATCAGGTGGATCGACCGGCTCTACCTCGTCTGGGTCGGGCTGACGCTCGGGATTCCGTTCGCCATCGGCTACGGGCTCGGCGGCACCCGTCTCGGCCTCGAGGCGCTCGTCTGGGGCGGGTTGATCCGGATCTTCCTCTACCAGCACGCCACCTTCGCGGTGAACTCGATCTGCCACATGTTCGGCCGGCAGGACTATCGCGCGCGTGACGAGTCGCGGAACAACTGGCTCGTCGCCTTCATGGTCTTCGGCGAGGGCTGGCACAACAACCACCACGCGTTCCCGTCCTCGGCTCGTCACGGCCTCGCCTGGTGGCAGTACGACCTGTCCTGGTGGATCATCCGCGGGCTCGAGAAGGTCGGCCTCGCGTGGGACGTGAAGCTCCCGACGGCGGAGCAGATGCAGCGCCGCCGCGTCGCGCCGGTCGAGCGGCCCGCGTCCGAGCCCGCCAGCGCTTAGCCCTTGTCCGCCCGGGCCGCGTCCCGGGGTCAGACCCCCGGCCATGGCCAGGAATGACCATGTTGGTCCGAAATGCCTGCTCAGCGGGCACAAGGGGTCGTCCGCCGTTTCCCGCTTCCACGGCCTGGATCGTCTCTGCCGGACAGTGCTCGGGGTCAGACCCCTGGCCGTGGCCGGTCAGGACGACTGGAAGCGCTCGAGCTCCTGCCCGACGAGCTCTGCCCAGCGCCGTGCGCGGGGGAGAGGGAGGGCGGTGCCGCTCGGCGAGCGGACGGCCACGCCGTGCACGGCGCCCGGGATCGTCGTGTACGAGCCCTCGGCTCCCGCAGCGAGCGCGCGTTCGAAGCCGCGGCGCGAGCTCGCCGGACTGACCCCCGGGATGCCCGGCAGCCACCGGTCGAGCCCACCGTGGATGACGACGAGCCGCTTGCTGCGAAGCGGCGAGACGTCCAGCCGGTCGGGGATCCAGGGACCGAGCCCGAGTACCTCCGCGACACGACGATCGTCGGCAGCGGCGATGGAAACCGCGCCGCCCATCGAGAATCCGAGCATCAAGGTTCGCTCCCCGCCGAGCCGCTCCATCGCGGCCCGCGCGTCGTCGATGCACAGGTCGAGCCGCTTCCAGGACTTGATCCGGTAGCGCACCTCACCGAAGCGAAGCCCGGGCAGGCCGGGCGCGAGCCGCCGGACGAGCCATTCGAGCGTCGCGCTCCACGTGCCGGCCACCTCGTGCCCCTGACCGCCGTTCACGCACACGACCGCGCGCGGGCCCGTGCCCGTGACGCGGATGGCCGCGCCGGTCGAGAGCTGCTCGATCTCCATCGTCCTAATCTAGACTCGCCAGGTGGCGATCGAGACCGAGCGGCTCTGCTGGCTCCACCTTCCGCCCGAGGACGAGGCTCCGGACGAGATCAAGGAGCTGTGGGCGAAGCCGCTCGAGAAGCTCGGCTTCGTGCCGAACGTGCTGCGGGTCTACGCGATCCGGCCGCGCCACCTGCGGCTCTGGAACGAGTTCTACGACGACCTGATGCGCGGCGAGTCGGGCCTGACGAAGGCCCAGCGCGAGATGATCGCCGTCGTCGTCTCAGCGACCAACCGCTGCCATTACTGCATCGTCTCGCACTCGGCGGCGCTGCGGAAGCTGACGGGCGACCCGATCCTGGTCGAGCAGCTGCAGACGAACCACGCCTACGCGAAGGTCGAGCCGCAGGAGCGCGCCATGCTCGACTTCGCCGTCAAGCTGACCGAGCAGTCGTCCCGGTGCACGGAGCAGGACGTCGAGGCGCTGCGCGACGCCGGCTGGACGGACGAGGACGTCATGGACATCGCCGAGGTCGCAGCGATGTTCAACTTCACGAACCGGCTCGCGAGCGGCCTCGGCTGGCTTCCGAACGACGAGTACGTCGGGCTCGGCCGGTAAAGGCCGGGCGCTAGCCGGAGCCGTTCCGGCCGTCGCGCCAGGCGACGAGCTTCCGCAGCGGCTCGAGGTCGAAGTCGGGCCCGCCTGCCCCGACGACCAGATGCGTGACGCCCGCGTCGGCATACTCGTCGAGCTGGTCGAGATGGTCGTGTACGAACGTGGAGCGCTCGATCTCCTTCGGGTCGCGCCCGACCTTCGCGCACCAGTCGTCGAGGACGGTGCACTTGTGGCGCATGGTCTCGAGATCGCCGATGCCGTGCCAGACGTCGGCGTGCTCGGCCGTGATCCGGAGCGTCACCTTCTCGCCGCCGCCGCCGATCAGGATCGGGATGCGGCGTGTGGGCGGCGGATTGAGCCGCGACCAGCGCTCCTTGATCACCGGCAGCGCGGCGTCGAGCGCCCGGAGCCGGCTGCCCGCCGTCCCGAACTCGTAGCCGTACTCGTCGAAGTCGCGCTCGAACCAGCCCGAGCCGATCCCGAGGAAATGGCGCCCGCCCGAGATGTGGTCGATCGTCCGCGTCATGTCGGCGAGCAGGTTCGGGTTGCGGTATGCGTTGCAGATCACGAGCGCGCCGAACTCGACGCGTTCGGTCACCTCGGCCATCGCCGCCAGCAGCGTCAGGCACTCGAAGTGCTTGCCGTCCCGCTCCCCGAAGAGCGGGAAGAAGTGGTCCCAGGCGAAGATCGTGTCGGCGCCCATCTCCTCCGCCCGCAGCCAGGCATCGCGCATGGGACCGAAGTCACCGTGCTGCGGGCGAACCGATACGCCGGCGCGGATCACGGGCGCGAACGCTACCTACAGGGACTCGAAGTAGGTGTCCTCGTGGCGGTACGGCGGCGAGCAGCAGCAGAGAAAGCGGAGGAAGGAGCCGGACGACGCGGTGATCTGGTGCCGGGCGCCGGCCGGGATCAGGATCGCGTCGCCCGGACCGACGGGTGCGCGCTCGCCGTCGATCTCCATCTCGCCTTCGCCTGAGAGCACGTAGTACAGCTCCTCGCTCTCGGCGTGGTAGTGACGTTCGGTCTGCTGCGCCGGCTCGAGCGTCGCCTCGGCGAGGCTCTGCGACCGAACCGGTGCCGTCATCGGCCCGAGCAGCTCGCGGATCGTGCTTCCGTCCTTCGTCGTGAACGCCTCGGCGCGGTCGCGGGCTCGGATCTCCACGGCCGGGATCATAGAACCGGGCTCGGACCCGAGCTTGTGACAGCCGCCAAAGCTGAGCTGGGCCTCGTCAAACCAGAACAAACACGCCTATTTGCAGGCACGTTTGCGCGCACCGTGACGGTGACCTCAGGTCCGACTGCTACCGTGCCGACAAGCAAGTACCACAACTAGCGGCGGCCGCCTTGGTCTGGTGGACCGGGTTCAAGGGTCGTCGCGCAGGCGTTTTCGAAGGAGGCAGTGTGCACGTGAGGAAATCACGGGTGCTGCTGCTTGTCGCCGTAGCGGGGCTGGCAGCAGCACTTTCACTGGGCGCGATCCTCGTTCCCCAGCAGGCCGAGGCAACCAGGTCGATCGGGTCGGTCGCCGATCGAGCGCAGCTCGCGAGGCGGACGGTGCACGTGGCGCAGCTCCGCCAGACCCTCGCCGGCATCCGCGAGGCGCGCGACCAAGCCTGGAAATGGGAAGCCGTCATGTCGGCGCCCCGGCTGCGGTACGCCGCGTCGGCCGAGCAGTCCCCGAGTCTCGGCTACCGTCGCAGCGTCCTCGCGCTCTGGAGCCGACGTGCGATCCAGGCGCGTCGCGAGGCGCAGCACCCGCCGCGGCTCGAGGACTGGCTGTGCATCCACCATTACGAGGGCGCCTGGAACGATCCCAACGCACCGTACTACGGTGGACTGCAAATGGACCTGGGCTTCCAGCAGGCGTACGGCGCTGCGCTGCTGCACCACAAGGGCACCGCCGACCACTGGACGCCGCTCGAGCAGATCTGGGTCGCCGAGCGCGCCTACCGCTCGGGCCGGGGCTTCTATCCGTGGCCCAACACGGCCCGGTGGTGCGGCTTGATCTAGCTGCGGGATTGATCTATCTGCGCGAGCCTAGTGGCCGACGACCTGGACGATCCAGCGCCGGTCGCGCTCGCGGTCGAGCTCGATGAACAGCACCCGCTGCCACTGGCCGAGCTGCAACTCGCCGTTTCGCAGCGGCACCGACTCGCCGGCACCACCGAGCAGCATCGCCATGCAGTGCGAGTGTCCGTTGCCCTTGTCCATGTCCTCGGGGCAGATGTTCTCGGTGCGGCGGTCCCAGTCGTCGTGGGCGTAGTAGCTGTCGGGAGGGCAGAGCCGGCGGAGCAGCTCGCTGAAGTCCTCGAGGAAGCCCTGCTCGAACTCGTTGACGCGCACACAGCAGGTCGTGTGCGGCGAGTAGATGCAGGCGATGCCGTCCTGGACCGCGCTCTCCCTGACCGCTTCGGTCACCTCGTCCGTGATGTCGCGGACGGCGAGCCAGCCGGCCGTCCGAAGATGCGTCTCGCGCTGAAAGACCTTCACGTGGGTTCCTCCTCCTCGCTCTCGGCCGACATTGTGACGGGTCCGGGCGCTGGTGTCACGTGCGGGGTAGCCTCTGACCCGTTCGGGCCCGTAAGCTCAGCTGGTCAGAGCAGCGCTCTGTTGGCCGCTCGCAAGCCTCCGGCCGCGTCGCGCTTGGACGCGCAGGCGTTTGTGAGCCGCGCCCGCCGTGTCGGTCGCGGCGGCGATAGCCTCTGGGAGTCGGGCCCGTAGCTCAGCTGGTCAGAGCAGCGGACTCATAATCCGCCGGTCCTAGGTTCGAGTCCTAGCGGGCCCTTCTTCCCGCCCGAAAGTCTGGCGACTTTCGGGCGCAGGGGGCTCACACGGCGTTAGGCGAGCCGCGCCCGCCAGGTCGGTCGCGGCGGCTGGCGAACCGCGATAAGGTCGCGCAGCATGGCCAGCTTCACGACCACGGACGGACGCACGCTCGCCTACCGACTGGCGGGCTCCGGGCCGACGCTTGTCTGCCATCCGGGCGGGCCGGGGTTCTCGTCGCGCTACTTCGGCGACTTCGCCGGGCTCGGAGACCACTTCACGCTGGCGATGCTGAACCCGCGGGGGACGGAAGGCTCGGATCGCCCGAGCGATCCCCGCGCCTACGCGACCGAGGACTACGTCGCCGACCTCGAGGAGCTCCGCGCGCACCTCGGCCTCGAGCGGATGCTGCTCCTCGGTCACTCGCACGGCGGGGTGGTGGCGCAGGCCTACGCGGTGCGGTATCCCGAACGGGTCGAGCGGCTCGTCCTCGCCAGCACGCTCGCCCGCTTCCAGGCCGAGCAGGAAGGGGCGATGACGGCCGCCATCGAGTCGAAGTCCGGCGAGCCCTGGTACGAGGACGCGAAGGCGGCCACCGAGGCGGAGCAGGCGGGCGACTGGGGGACGGACGAGGAGCTGGCCGGGCTCGTCCTGCGCGAGCTGCCGTTCTACTTCGCGTCCTACGGCGAGCGGGAACGCGCCTACGTGGAGACGCTCGACGGCGAGATTCCGGTCGGCGACGCGCTGAAGCTGTTCAACGCCGAGGTGTTCACGTCGTTCGACCTCCGGCCGGAGTTGCCCGGGATCACCGCGCCGACGCTCGTGATCACGGGCGAGGAGGACTTCATCTGCGGTCCCGCATGCGCGCGCGACCTCACGGAAGGAGTCCCGGGCGCCGAGCTCACCTTGCTCCCGGACTGCGGGCACTTCGTGTTCGTGGAGCAGCCCGAGCGGTTCGCGGCCGAGGTCGCCGGCTTCCTCGCCTGAGCCGGCCGGCTAACCTGGCGAGCCAAGCCGCGCGAATTGGCCTCCGCCCAGCCGGTGCCGGCACCCTAGAATCCCCGGTGATGGCCGAAGTCGCCACGCTCCGCGTCAAGACCGGCCTCGCCGAGATGTTGAAGGGCGGGGTGATCATGGACGTGACGAACGCCGAGCAGGCGAAGATCGCCGAGGACGCCGGCGCGGTCTCCGTCATGGCGCTCGAGCGCGTGCCGGCCGACATCCGTGCCGAGGGCGGCGTGGCGCGCATGGCCGATCCGCAGCGGATCAAGGAGATCCAGGAGACCGTGACGATCCCGGTCATGGCCAAGTGCCGGATCGGGCACTTCGTCGAGGCCCAGATCCTGGAGGCGCTCGAGGTCGACTACATCGACGAGTCCGAGGTGCTGACCCCGGCCGACGTCGAGCACCACGTCGACAAATGGCAGTTCAAGGTGCCGTTCGTCTGCGGCGCGATCAATCTCGGCGAGGCGCTGCGCCGGATCGCCGAAGGCGCCGCGATGATCCGGACGAAGGGCGAGGCCGGCACCGGCGACATCGTCAACGCGGTCACGCACATGCGGGCGGTGTTCGGCGGGATCAGGCGCCTGCAGTCGCTTCCCCCCGAGGAGCTCTACGCCGAGGCGAAGAACCTCCGCGCTCCCTACGACCTCGTCCGCTGGGTCGCCGAGCAGGGGCGCCTCCCCGTCGTGACGTTCACGGCCGGCGGGATCGCGACACCGGCCGACGCCGCGCTGTGCATGCAGCTCGGTGCCGACGGCGTGTTCGTCGGTTCGGGGATCTTCAAGTCGGGAGACCCGGAGTTGCGGGCGAAGGCGATCGTCGAGGCGACGACGCACTTCCGGGACGCGGACATCCTCGCGCGGGTCTCGGCAGGGCTCGGCGAGCCGATGGTCGGCATCTCCGCGGCCGAGCTCCGCCCCGAAGAGCTGCTCGAGACCCGCGGCTGGTAATCCCGCAGGGAGCCCGGGTTCGCCTGGGTACGATCTGAATGATGGGAAGCCCGCTGAGGATCGGAGTTTTGGCCGTCCAGGGAGACTTCCGCGAGCACGCGGCGATGCTGCGCCGGCTCGGTGCGGAGGTCGTCGAGGTGCGCACCCCGGAGCAGCTCGAGGACGTCGACGGCCTCGTCGTGCCCGGCGGCGAGTCGACCGCGATCATGCGGCTCATCCGTCTCTACGGGCTCGACACGGCGCTGCGGCGCCTCCACGGAGCGGTCTTCGGAACGTGTGCCGGGATGATCGTCCTCGACCGTGACCATCTGGGGATGGCCGACATCGTCGTCGACCGGAACGCCTATGGCCGCCAGGTGGCGAGCTTCGAGGCCGAGCTCGAGCTGGACGGCCAATCCGAGCCCCTGCGCGGTGTCTTCATCCGCGCGCCGATCGTCCGCGAGCGAGGGCCCGACGTCGAGGTGCTCGCCGAGTTGGACGGCGAGCCGGTGCTGCTCCGCGACGGCCGCGTGCTCGTCGCCTCGTTCCACCCGGAGCTGACGGACGACACGCGCGTCCACGAGTTGTTCCTCGATCTCGTCCGGGAGCGTGAGCGTGTCAGGGCATAGCAAGTGGTCGTCGATCAAGCACAAGAAGGGCGCCGCGGACGCCAAGCGCGGGAAGCTCTTCTCCAAGCTCGCTCGCGCGATCATCGTGGCCGCGCGCGAGGGGGGCGGCGACCCGACCGCCAACCTGGCGCTGCAGAACGCGATCGAGAAGGCGCGGTCCTACTCGATGCCGAAGGACAACATCGAGCGGGCGATCGCCCGTGGGGCGGGAAGCGAGGGTGACGGCGACGCGTACGAGCCGATCGTGTACGAGGGGTACGGGCCGAGCGGCGTCGCGCTGATCGTCGAGGCGCTCACCGACAACCGCAACCGCACCGCGGCCGAGGTGCGCCACATCTTCGACAAGCACGACGGCAATCTCGGCGGGTCGGGCTCGGTCGCGTGGCTATTCGAGCGGCGCGGAATCGTGCTCGTCCCGGCCGACGGGACCGACGAGGACGAGCTGACGCTGGCCGCCGCCGACGGCGGCGCGGACGACGTCGAGCGCGACGGCTCGACCTACCAGGTCAGCTCGGCGCCGGAGGCGCTCTCCGGCGTCCGCGAGGCGATCGAGGGTGCCGGGTTCGCGATCGAGTCGGTCGAGGTCGCGCTCGTCCCGAAGACGAACGTCACGGTCGAGGACGACGCCGCGGCACGCAAGATCCTGCGGCTGATGGACGCGCTGGAGGAGAACGACGACGTGCAGGACGTCTACGCGAACTTCGACATCCCGGAAGCGGTGCTCGAGACCGTCGCGTCGTAGCCGTAGGCCTTTCGGGCGGGCGGACACTTACCTAGACTGAGGAAGGCCTTGTTCGGCCCCCTGTCCAGCCGCGCGTGCCGTCGCGCGAGTGTTCTCGTCGTGCAGGCGCTCGTCACCGGCTGCACGCTGACCGCGGTCGTCGCAGCGGCCGGCGCAGCTCCCGCAGCAGCGCCCGCGCCTCCGAAATGGCTGACGCCGCGCGACCTGTCCGAGGTCGGGGCCGATGCGGTCATTCCCGACCTGGCGGTCGATCCGCCGGGGAACGTCGTCGTGGTCTGGGCCCAGGCGAAGCAGTCGAGCTGGACGGTGCAGGCGGTGGCCCGGCCTGCCGGCGGCACCTGGAGCGCGCCCCATGCCCTCTCCGTTCCCGCGGACCATGTCGCCTCGCCCCAGGTCGTGGTCTCCGGCTCGAACGTGCTCGCCGTCTGGGAGCGCTACGACGGCAGGAACCTGATCGCCCAGGTCGCAGACCGCAATCCGAAGACGGGCGCCTGGAATCCGGCGACGTCGCTCTCGCTGCCCGGCCGGGATGCCCAGGCTCCGCGGATCGCCGTCGACGAGCGGGGTGACGCGATGGCCGTCTGGGCGAGCGTCAGCGCGTCGGGCTGGACGATCCAGTCGGCGTTCAGGCCGGCCGGAGGCTCGTGGCAGCCTACGGTGGCCGTGGAGCCGCCCGAAGCGGGCACGGCTGCGCCCGACGTCGTCCTCGACCGCTTCGGGCACGCGGTCGTCGTCTGGGCGTCGACGGCCGGGAGCGGCTGGAGGGTGAACGCCGCGTACCGCGGATCCAACGGTGCCTGGAGCAAGACCTTCGCGCTCTCCGGCCCCGACCCGAGCGGATCCCTCGCTCCGCAGCTCGCGCTCGAGAGCACGGGCGACGTCATCGCCGTCTGGTCGAGGTCGATCGGCACGAGCACGGTGGTCGAGCAGGCGACGAGAGCCGCCGCCGGCGGCGCCTGGAGCGCGGCGACGCAGATCTCTCCGAGCGGCCCGGACGCGCTCGCCCCCGAGATCGCCGTCAACCAGCGGGGCGATGCGGCGGTCGTCTGGACGAGCTCTGACCCGTCCGGGTTGGGAGTGGTGGCATTGCTCCGTCGCGCCAGCAGGGCCTGGGGCCCGCCGGCGATGCTGGTGAGCGACGTCTCGGGCCCCCTTGCGCCGCAGATCGCGCTCGACCCGAAGGGCGACGCTCTCGCCGTCTGGTCGCACTCGACGAGCGGGTACTCCCGGGTCCAGGCGGCGGGCCTGTCGGCGGGCAGCCGTTCGTGGTCGTCGCCGCGCGCGCTGTCCAGGCCCGGCGCGGACGCGCTGATCCCCCAGGTGGCACTGGACGCCGTCGGCGACGGGGCCGTGGCCTGGGCCCGCTACAACGGGCAGTCGTTCGTCATCCAGGGAGTCGGCTACGACGGGAGCGGCCCCGAGCTCGACAAGCTGGCCGTGCCCGCGAGCGGTGTCGTCGGCAAGCGGCTGACCTTTGCGGTCACGGCGAAGGATGTGTGGTCGGCCGTGCGGTCGATCACGTGGAGCTTCGGGGACGGCACCGCCGGGAGCGGCCGGCTGACCGGGCACACCTACACTCGGGCGGGAAGGTTCACAGTGCAGGTGACGGCGACCGACTCCGTCGGCCACGTGACGTCGGTTCGCCGCTCCGTGAGCGTCAGGGCCGCCTGACGAGCCGCGTGGCGGCCGGAAGGAACGTCCGCCGTCCCGCCTAACCTCTGCACGTGAAGGTCCTCGGCATCGACCCGGGCACTGCCGCATGCGGATACGGAATCGTCAACGAAGACCACGGGCGCCTCAGGGCCGTGGACTTCGGCTGGTGGCGCACGAAGTCCGGCGAGCCCCTGGCGCTTCGCCTGAAGACGGTCTTCGAGGGCGTGCGAGACCTCATCGACCTGCACGCCCCGGATGCCGTCGCGCTCGAGGAGTCGTACGTCGGCGCCGACGCCCGCATCGCGCTCTCTGTCGGACAGGCGCGCGGCGCCGTGCTCGTCGCCTGCGCGCTCGTCGCCGTTGACTGCCGCGAGTACGCGCCCAGCACCGTCAAGCAGGCGGTGTGCGGTTACGGCCGCGCCCAGAAGGACCAGGTCCAGCGGATGGTGAAGACGATCCTCGGGCTGCACGACGTCCCGACGCCGCACCACGCTTCCGACGCGCTGGCCGTGGCGATCTGCCACGCGCTCGCCTCGCCGCTGCAGCGGGTGGCGTCGTGATCGCCCGGCTCCGCGGCCGCGCGGTCGCGAGGCGGAGCGACGGGCTCGTGCTCGAGGTGGGGGGCGTCGGCTACCTGGTGCAGGTGACGCCTGCTGCGCTCCGCCTCGCGACCGACGGGGAAGAGGTGACGCTCGAGACGTACCTCAATGTTCGCGAGGACGCCCTCCAGCTCTACGGGTTCGCAGACGGCGAGGAGCGCGAGCTGTTCGAGCACCTGCTCTCGGTCACGGGAGTGGGGCCGAAGGTGGCGCTCGCGATCGTCTCCGGCTCACGGCCCGCCGAGCTGCGACGCGCGATCGCGCTCGACGACACCGCGCGCTTCGAGGCGATTCCCGGCATCGGCCGCAAGACCGCCCAGCGGGTCGTGCTCGAGCTGAAGGAGAAGCTGGCCTCCGCTTCTGGCGCACCGGAGGCTAGAGGAACCGCCTCGCCTCATCTGATCGCCCGCGACGCGCTCGTCGAACTGGGGTACAGCCTCGTCGATGCCGAGCGTGCGCTTGCGGCGGTCGACGAGGACCTGCCGCCGGAGGAGCGTGTACGCCTCGCCCTGAGGAAGGCAGCATGAAGACGGTGGGACTAGTCTCCGGCGTCCTCCAGGACGGCGGAGACGAGGAGCTCGACCGGTCGCTCCGGCCGCGGCGGTTACAGGACTTCGTCGGCCAGGAGCGGATCAAGGAGCAGCTCGCGATCGCCCTCGAGGCGGCGCGCTCCCGCAGCGAGGCGCTCGACCACGTCCTGCTCGCCGGCCCGCCGGGTCTCGGCAAGACCAGTCTCGCCCATGTCGTCCGCGAGGAGCTCGGCGTCGGCATCCGCACCGTCGCCGGCCCTGCTCTCGAGCGGAAGGACGTGGCCGCGATCCTCACCAGCCTCGAGGAGCGCGACGTCCTCTTCATCGACGAGATCCACCGTCTGAGCAGCGCAGCGGAGGAGATGCTCTATCCGGCGCTCGAGGACTTTCGCATCGACATCGTCATGGGCCAGGGGCCCGCGGCGCGCACGCTGGCGCTCGACCTGCCGCCGTTCACGCTGGTCGGGGCGACGACGAGGACCGGCCTGCTGACGACGCCGCTCCGGGACCGCTTCGGCATGACGTTCAGGCTCGAGTACTACGCGCCGGCGGAGCTGGCATCCATCCTCCGCCGCTCGGCCCGCATCCTGGCCGTCGAGATCGCGGACGAGGCCGCGGAGGAGATCGCGCGCCGAGCCCGCGGGACGCCCCGCGTCGCCAACCGGATCCTCCGCCGCGTCCGCGACGTCGCCGAGGTGCGGCACGAGGGCGTGGTGACGACGGAGATCGCGCACGAGGCGCTCGAGCTGCTCGAGGTCGACGAGCACGGGCTCGAGCGCGCCGACCGGGCACTGCTCGATGCGATCGTCGGCAAGTTCGGCGGCGGGCCTGTCGGCCTGTCGACGCTCGCGGTCGCGCTGGGCGAGGAGCCCGACACGATCGAGGACGTCTACGAGCCGTATCTGCTCCAGCTCGGCTTCATCCAGCGCACGCCGCGCGGCCGCGTCGTTACCGAGCACGGGCGGCGCCACGTCGGCTCCGTGGCGCCGCCCGATACGGAAGCCGGGCGCCTGTTCGATGCCTGACCTCTGGATTCCCGGGTCGGCTGCGCCCTCGATCGACGAGTTCGTCGAGCGTGTCCATCGTCAGATCGAACGCTTCGCCGGCGAGACGCCGGGCGGAGAAGCCCAGGTGGAGATCGAGCTCCTCGACGGCTCGCTGCTTCCGCTCGAGTCGATCCTTCCCGAGCCGGGCTACGGGTTCGTCACGCTCAGGCCGCACTCCCGGCGCAAGGAGGAGATCGTCATCCCTGTGGGCGCGATCCTCCGCCTCCGCCTCGGCCCGCCCGAGGAGCACCCGCCGTTCGGCTTCTCGAAGCTGGGCGGCGGCGACTGACGCGCTCGATCAGTCCCGATCGATCACCACGCCCGTGGGAGTGAGGGCGTACCACCCGGCTCCGAACAGCTTCGAGCCCTCGCCGGTGGTCTGGCCCGGCTTCTTGTCGGGGACGTACGTGTAGAGGGGGTGCTGCTTGTACGTGACCTGGAGCTTGCCGTCCTTCCGCTTCGTCGTGCCGAGGAGCGATGCCTTGAGACCGGCACCGGCCACGGGCTTGCCGACGGTGAGGAGCGGCGGCCAGGTCGCCGCGCACGCGCCGTAGCACGCGCTGGTCGTGCCCTTGTCGGCGCGGAACATGTACAGCGTGTGGCCCTTGGAGTTCGCGACCACCTTGCCGATCTTCGTCTTCTCGACCTTCAGGGCCGCCCCGCCGGACGCCCAGACGGCAGCGGCGCTGACCAGGGCGAGCGAGCTCATGACCACAAGAATCCGCATCAAGCGCATTGCAAAACCTCCTAGCTGGATAACTCGGTACCTCTCATACGGATTTGCGCGACCAGCGGATGCACAGTCGCGTTCGTCGAGCATCAGCGGCGGAATTGCAGCTCGTGCCAGGACGGCACCGGAGCGAGCTCGAGCAGCGCGCGGTCGCCCTGCGGGTCGCGATAGGCGAAGTCGGTCGCCTCGTCGTCCCAGGCCACCTCGAGCCGGCCCTCCTTGACGCGGTGGTCGAGCCAGGCGCCGCGGAAGACGAGCTTCCGGAGCCAGTAGACGAGCGACTCGCCCTCGACGAGGGAAACATTCTCCCAGTGGCGAACGAGGTACCGGCCGAGCGACGAGCGGGGCTCTTCGATTGCGTCCCGCTCGACGAGCTCGACCAGGTCGGCCGTCTCGTCGTCGTCGAGCTCGTTGCCTCCGAGGAGGCCGAGCTTGACGGCGGCTGCCGTGACGCGCTGCTCGAAATCCTCCGCGTTGAAGCTGAATCGGTAGCCGAGGAACTCGACGACGTAGTCGTCGCCGGAGTCGTAGTTGCCGGCTCCGTCCACGGTCTGAAGCGTACCCTTGGGCTGTGCGCAGGCTCCGTATTCCCGTTGCGTTCGCTGCCGTAGCCTGCATGGTCGCAGGCACCGCCTGGGCGCTGGGCTGGCCGGTCGAGCGGGCTGTCTACCTCGCGCCGGTGATCGTGGTCGGGTTTGCCGCCGTGGCCGGGCTCCTGATCCTGTGGGGGAAGGTCGCGCTTCAGGGGCTGCGCGAGACCAAGCGCCCGCGGCTTGTCCTCGCTCTCTGGGTTGCGGGAATCGCACTACTCGTGCTGCTGAGCGTGCTCGGCGTCGAGTTGCCGCGAGAGGGGTAACCCGTTCGAGCGTCACGTCCGTTCGGTGGACGGCCGATGATGCCTCGGTACCTGCGGCTGTTCGATCGACCCTCGGAGGTCCGAGAATGCGATTCGTCCTTGCAGCCGCGGCGGCGCTTGCCGTACTCACCGCCGCTTTCGCTCTTCCCGCCGGCGCGCACGTGTCCGCGCCCGGCCCTCAATGCGGTGGAACACTCTGGAAGCTGATGACGCTCAGTGACACCGGCAAATCGGCCGTGCACTGGATGCCGGCGGCGACCAGCATCTCCGACATCGCCAAGCTGACCGCACCCAAGAAGATCACAACCGCCCGCAGCACCGCGTTCCAGAAACAAGTCTGGAAGTTCACCGCGGTGCTCCAGAGCTACCGTGTCGCTTCGAACGGTGAGATCGTGTTCCAGCTGTTCGACACTTCGACGTCGACCTACATGAACGCGTATTTGCCGAGCTCGGCGTGCCTGCCGACGACGGCGCGTGGCCGGGCACAGGTTCTCGCTACCCGGAACAGCTTCCTCAGCCAGTGCCCGGCTGCAACCGGCGACTGGCAGCCGCTCGGTGCCACCGCCGACCTGACGGGCGTCGGCTTCTGGAATCCCGTCAAGACGACGGCAGGTGCCTTGAAGAACGGCGCAGAGTTGCGCCCGCTCCTCAGCTTGAGCATCACGCAGGGCTGCGGGAAGTTCTGAGCGCGTCCTCCCGTTCTGTGTACGGCGCGATCGAGATCCGCAGCAGATCGTCACGATCGTGACGGATCGTGGGGACCTCGATGCGGTGCTCGTCGAAGAGCCGCTGCGAGAGGTCGGGTTGCGGTTCGGGAAGCCGCACGCTCGCCATCTGGAGTACCTGCGCATCGGGTGCCAGCGGCTCGGTGTCAAGCAGCGTGCAGAGCTCCCGGCGCGCTTCGCGCGCCAGCGCGACATACCGCTCGCGCACGTCGTGCTCGCGCTGGAACGCGATCGCGTCGGGCGCGGCGAGATAGGCGGCCGAGTCGCGCGTCCCCTGGCGTTCTGTGCGTGAGATGAACGTCACCGGCTCCTCGTAGCCCCAGCTGACGATCGGCCCGTCGACGCTCTCCTGCCACTCGGGGCGCACGTACAGGAAGCCGGAGCCTTTCGGCGCGCAGAGCCACTTGTGGCGGTGACCGGCCCAAAGCTCTCCGCCGAGCGACAGGACGCTGGCCCAGGCGACCTTGGTCTCCTGTCGATCGGGAAGCGGTGTCGATGGAGAGTAGATTGCGTACAAGGCGGGCATGAGTGAGTATTCGGGCGTGGAGGGTGGACGGTCGTCCAACGTGGTAAAACGCGGCTCCGCGTGGAGGACTGCCGTGGTCGTGTTCGCGTTTGTGCCGGGGATCGCCGCGGCGCTACTGCTGTTCGGCGTTGGCAGCGCGTCCGCGTTGGTGGCTGGCGACACGGCAACGATAACGGGCACCTACACAACCCAGGCCAGCACGACATCGTCGGACCCGGGCTTCGCGCCATGCACGGCGTTGCCGCAACCGTCGGAGCCGTTCTGGGCGTTCGTGGACGGGAACGAACACATCTCCGACTCCGTTCCCGGAGCGTGTTCGTACACCTCGTCGCCTGACGCAGGGCAGGCGGGTGTGACCGACTACCTGTTGGCCTACAGCTACGGGGCGAGCTGGGGAATCGTGATCTCACCCTCCGACCCACTCGGGACGATGACGCTGACGATGAGCTTTCACACCATCAACAACATCGTCGCTACAGCAACCTACGTGATCACTGCGCCCACCACCTCATCGACCGCGTCAACAACCAACGCGACCACGACAAACGCGACCACGAGCACCACCACCGCCGCCACAACAAACGCCACCACAGGCGCCACCACCCAGACCACGCCTCCTCCGACCACAGCGACGACGCCTACTCCGGTGCCGCCACCCACGACCACCGAAGCGACCGCGCCGACAACTACCGCCGCTCAGACGACGGCGCCGCCGAGCACGTCGACGATCGCCACGACAACCGCCACGGCTGGGCCTGTAGTGCGGCATAGGCGCTACATGATCACGACACCGGCGACGACACACGCCAAACGCACGGGAAACACGGTGACTCTCACGATCTCCACGAACAGCACGCGGAGGATGCTCCTGTGCTATCGGATCATGGCAACCGCTACAGCCACCTGTAGAGCCGGCCATGGAACCTGGAAAGTGCACATCCCAGCGACCAAGCCAGGCGTCATCACACGCCTATTCCTCATCAAGATCAACGCCACCGTCGTCGCGACAAAAACGATCACGATCCGCGTCGCCTAGGCCCCTTGCCGCTGCTGCTGCGGCAAATGCCCCCGACCGGAATCGAACCAGCGCACGCGGTTTAGGAATCCACGCGAATGAGCGCGCCAGCGTGCGTATGTGTCCACTGAGTTCTTCGTGTCCGGGTTCGAAGGTGCGTCGTGGACGTACGACTCCGCTGGCGTTGTTCCCGCAGCGCCCAGACTCTTCTAGAGTGCGGTCGTGCTGAGGGGGCGCTGCGCATGCAATGCTGTTGCGTTCGAAGTCTCGGACGAGTTCGTCACCGCGTTCAATTGCCACTGCTCAAGGTGCCGCGCGATGACAGGCTCGGCGTTCTTGCCCTGGGGCGAAATCGAGCCCGAGAAGCTGAGGGTG
>PLBK01000027.1:50270-53727 GCA_003134505.1 Actinomycetota bacterium
TGGTATGAGATCCTCGACGACCTTCCCCAGCACGACGAGGATCCGTGGTCTTAATCGGCTGATACGGGTAACGCGACGCATCCTTTTGCCCCGGTCGGGGCGCATCCCGGAACCGTGGACCACTCGGGATGTCGCGCACCGTGAAAAGTGCCTGAGACCTATTCGATTCGAGGCGCGCTCAGGAGTCATTGCGGAACGCTGGCGCACTCAGGGTTTCTCTCACCTCAGCCCCTTAGGGCTTGCGCGCTACTCGAAGACGTGAGGGTCGCCTCCACCAGGTGGGGAGTGGATGAGCAACTTGCCCAGACCTTCGATTCCCCATGCCTCGAATTTAAGGGATCGGCGCAGCGTCGAGTCTGCTGCCGTCGGCGAACTCAATAGCGAGGTCGCTGTTCGGGGAGATCTTTACAGCGCTGACGGCGCGGCCCATGAGTCGTAGCAACGGGGCAAAGCTGAGCGGATCACGCGAGCCGCCGAACGTCTCGCGTTCCCCGTTCGAGGCGGTGAACGCGAACGGAGCTTCCAGGTACACGCGGAGAATGTCGCCCGTTCCACCGTCAACAAGCAGGCCGAACGCGGCCGGATCAACAAAGCATCGCGTAACCGTCCACCCACCAACGGGAAGCTCCCAACCGTCCGGGGTGTCTACGAGAACGGAGGCCATCGCAAGCGACAGGGTAGGCCCCCCGACTGGAAAACGCCTACCCAGACATAGTCGAGAGACGGCTGCTCGGGGCCTCTGTGAAGTGCAGTTGTCAGGTGTCTTTACGAACGCTGGCGCAGGGCAGGGTGACCTGCCATTGATTACCTTGCCAGTGAGTGGAGCGACATGAGTTCCAGGCACTCCTCGTCGACGCGGTCGAGCGCAGCCTCGCCGTTGCCGCGCAACGAGAACGCGGTCAAGCCGCGCCTAGCCTCCGGTTCCGCGTGCTCCTTAACCGCTCCCCCGACGCGAGTGCGAATCGTGAGTTCGAAACAACCTATCCGCAGGATTCGGGCGTCAATGCTCTACGTGAATGCGACACCGTCGATGCGGTCGTGGCGTTGCTTTGGCGGGACGGCAGCGTTCCGGAGTGGATCAACACAGAAGTCGTGGACGGTCGCCAGCGGGATTCAGACTCGACGCTGATCAACCTCTCGTGCTGCGGGCGCTACGCGTCGGACGAACCATGGCTCGCCCGGCATCCACCCAACGGATCGCTGATCTTCAATGTGGCGGGCGACGACTGGATCCGTTGAACGCTTCGTCGCGCCGCTCCGGGACGCTAACGGCGACCTCCGCGATACCGAGCAGCAGAAGCAGCCAGCTTTCGGATCCTTGACCAGGCTCGGGGCGTCAGTCTCGGCCGTCTACCCAGACTTGTATCGAACGAGTCGTCGGCTGACATTTCCGAATACTGGCCCAGGCGGGTGCCGCTACAAACGACTGCGGATGAGAAGCACGAACAGCCCCAGCGCGACACCAACGAAGCCCGCGCCGAGAAGCCATCCTGCTAGCCCTCCTGCCAAGACAGCGGCCACTCCGATACCGGCAAGCAACAGGAGGCCGCCGAGTCCACGGAAAAAGTCGATCCGCCTGAGTACGCGCTCGACTCCGCCACGCTCAGACACGACGAAAATTCTAGACGCCTCTCAGGCGTCATTGGTGAACACTCGCGCAGGCGACTCCCCGGGAGCGCCACTTCAAGGGATCCGAGCAGGAGCCGATAATCGCCTCGTGGGGACTAGGTCGCGATATGCGGCGCTCGGAGCCGTCCTGCTCTTCGCGCTCATGGTCTTCGTGATCATCATCGGCGCACCGCGGTGGCTGGAGGTAGTCGCGCTAGCCCTTGGAGGTGTCGTTTGGTTCCGGTATCGGTGGATCACGGGGGTTCGCGAAGAACACCACGCGGCCGTCGCGCGAGGGCGAGCCAAGGGACTTGCAGATCGCGAACGGCGCGAAGCGAAGAAGCGGCGTAAGCGCAAGTAGTCCCTTGTCGGGGAACATTCCGGCACGCTGGCCCAGGTCAGCGATGTCGCCCCGGAGCCGCGCTACCGTGTCCGCGTGGCGCCTGTAACTGACATTTACGCGAAGCTTCGAACTCCGCAACCGACGCCCGAGGACGAACTGTGCTCGTGCTCTGGCATGCCGCCCGTCAAGCTCATGACCATGCGGCAGGTCGCGGGGTTCAACCCGATTCATTGCCTCGATTGCAACCTTGAGGTTCCGCCGGAGCGCCTTAGCCGTGCCGCCGACCTGGCCGAGGAAATCGCGAGCTGGGACTGGGAGCACGGCGCGATTGAAACTCTGGAGCTGGCATCCGGCGAATACGAGGAGTGGGCGCGGTTGAGACTGCTCGATCCCGCCAGCCCGACCAACGCAGACGGCCGCCAGTTGGCGGAGAAGGTCAGCGCGCTCCGGCCGTGCTACTTCTGGTTTTTTCAACCTCAGAGCGACGAGGATTGGCGACCGCCAGTGACTTGCCCGGTCTGCAATGAGCCCCTGGAACGCTACGAGAAGGGAATCTTCTCGCAGCTGCTCTGCGAGCGTGACCGACTCGTCTTGGTCGGCTGACAACGCGACGCTTCAGGGGGCATTGCCGCGCACTGGCGCAAGCAGCCGGGCTTTACCACGGGGCCTCGCAGGGCCTCTTTCGGCTTAGCCCGTTTGCAACCACGCAGCCAGATTACGTTTGGCCCCTCTTTTGGCAAGATGTTTGTGGCTGTGGGCGATCCTGACAGGCGCATACGAACTCGGCTGAACCCCGTTGGGAACGCGCGCTTGACGGCGATGGTTGGGGTCCTGTTGCTCGGTCCGGTTGCCGTGGAGCTGGGAACGATCCTGCTCGGCGTTCATACCTTTATGTCGCTGCACGTTTTCGTCGGACTCGCCCTGATTCCACCCGTGCTGCTGAAGTTGGCGAGCACCGGCTGGCGTTTCGCGCGCTACTACACGCGCAAAGAGGCGTATGTAGAACACGGTGCACCACAGATCGAGATGCGGCTTCTCGCACCGCTGTTCGTGGTTGCGACCGTCGTTCTCTTTGCCAGCGGTGTGGCGATGGGCATTCTCCACGGGCAAGCGCTCGTCGTCGCTCGCCGGCTGCACGGACCCGCTTCGGTCGTCTGGCTCGTGCTCTTCGCTATTCACGCCCTCGTCTACCTCAAGCGGGCGCTCATCGGTAGCCGCCAAGAGATCATCGCGGCCGCCGGACGATCCGTGCAGGGGCGGAGAGTGCGCGGCTATTTGATTGCAGCCACGGTGGTATCCGGACTCATCACCGGCGCCGCGACAATCCCAGCCCAGCACCACTGGGTCAACTTGCGCCGCGACCACCACCGCGGCGATCACACCGGCGCAGCACACACCGCACGCTAAGACCCGGAGCTCCCGTTACCGCTCGGGTGACATTCCCGCGCGCTGGCGCATGTGGGCGCCCTTCCGCCCGGCACCGCGCGGCGCGGCCCACCTCGGGAG
>PLBK01000040.1 GCA_003134505.1 Actinomycetota bacterium
GCCCCAATCGGAATAGGGTCTTAACCCGCCGCGGCGGGCAGCGTGAACGCCACGCGGGCGCCGCCTTCGGAGCGATCCTCGGCCCAGATGCGGCCTCCCTGCGCCTCTACGAGGCCGCGGGCGATCGCCAGGCCGAGCCCCGAGCCCGGCGAGGTGCGGGACGAGTCGCCGCGCCAGAAGCGCTCGAACATCCGCTCGCCGACCTCCTCGCTCACCCCCTCGCCCGTGTCCTCGACGGACACGGTCACGTCGCCCCGGTCGGGCGTGACGACGACCGCGATCGAGCCGTCGGTAGGCGTGTGGCGGAGCGCGTTCGTGAGCAGGTTGTAGAGGACGCGCTCGACCTTGTCCGGCGCGCACCGCACGCGCGGCGGCGGCTGCTCGAGCCGCGTCTCGAGCCGGATCCCCTTCAGCCTGGCCTCGGCCTCGAGACCGCGGACGCACTGCTCGACGAGGCCGTTGATCTCGGCCTCCCTGATCTCGACGGTCAGCACGCCCGCGTCGATGCGCGCCAGCTCGAACAGGTCGTCCACGAGCGTCGAGAGCGTGCGCACCTGCTCGTGCAGCGCCGGCAGGTACTCGGCCGGATCGGCCAGCCCGTCGTCGATCGCCTCCAGCATCACCTGCATCGACGCGAGCGGTGTGCGCAAGTCGTGGCTCGCCCACGCGACCAGCTCGCGCCGTGCCTCGAACAACCGCTCGATCGAGGCGGCCATCGCGTTGAAGGCGCCGCCCATCTCGGCGAGCTCGCCGGGTCCCCGCTCCGGCGCGCGGACGGAGAGATCGCCCGCCGCGAGCTCGGCGGAGGCCGCCCGCAGCCGGTCGATCGGCTTCAGGATCCAGCGCGCGAGCAGGAGCGCGCCGACGACGGCCGAGAGCGCCGCCGCCGAGGAGACCGCGAGGATCTTGGCGTCGTCGTGCATGTGGAACATCACCCAGCCGGAGGCGAGGACTCCGCCGAGCGGAAGCACGACCGAGAGCAGGGCGAGGCCGACGAGTTGGAGGCGGACGGTCGGCAGCACCCGCAGCGCGAGCGCCGCGCCGAGGCCGACCGCGACGGTCCCGAGGGCGAGGAAGAGCGCGACCTCGGTCACGGCGTGAACCGGTAGCCGGCGCCCCAGACCGTCTCGAGGTGCCTCGGCCGGGACGGGTCGTCCTCGATCTTCTCCCGCAGCCGCCGGACGTGGACGGTGACGGTGCCCGTGTCGAGCACCGACGTGTAGCCCCAGACGCGGTCCATCAGCTGGTGGCGCGAGAAGACGCGGTTCGGGTGGCCGGCCAGGAACCAGAGCAGGTCGAACTCGAGCGTCGTCAGCCTGAGCGGCAGCCCGCGCCTGTGCGCCTCGCGCCGGCCCGAGTCGATCAGCAGCTCGCCGACCTCGATCCGCTCGGCCTTCGTGGCGGTGGGCGACGTTCGCCGCAGGACGGCCTTCACGCGCGCCACGAGCTCGCGGGGGGAGAACGGCTTGGTCAGGTAGTCGTCGGCGCCGACCTCGAGCCCGGCCAGCCGGTCGGACTCCTCGCCGAGGGCGGTGACCATGATCACCGGCAGCTCCGAGTGCGACCGGATCCAGCGGCAGAGCGCGAGCCCGTCCGTGCCCGGCAGCATCAGGTCGAGCACGACGAGGCTCGGCTTCTCCTGCTCGACCAGCGCGCGCGCCGTCTCGCCGTCTCCGGCCTGGAGCGTCCGGTAGCCCTCCTGCTCCAGGTAGCGGACGACGACGTCGCGCACGATGGGCTCGTCGTCCACAACGAGGACGGTGCTCATCTGCGCATTGTCCAAGAGTGGCATGGACGAGTCCTTAAAGGTTGATTACTTCAGCGTTTCGTAATGGTGCCTGACGCCCTGCGGCGGCTACGGTCGCCTGGAATCGACAAGGGGGACGAGTGATGCGGTTGAGTGCTCTACGGATCGTGCTGGCCACCGGCGCCGCGCTGACGCTCGGAGTCTCGGCGGCCTCCGCTGTGCGGGCGACCCAGATGCATCCCGAGCTCGGAGCGAAGCTTGCAGGCATGGGCGAGCACGGCGTGGTCAACCTGCAGGTGAAGACCAAGTCGGGACAGCTCTGCTGGACGTTCGGGATGGGCAAGATGACGGGGTTCACGAAGGCGTCGATCCACGTCGGCCAGACGAAGACGGTTCTGCTAGAGCTTGGTATGCACTACACGACCAAGGGCTGCGCGAAGGAGGCGGCGATGACCCTCGAGCACCTGGAGTCGAAGCCGGGCTCCTACTCGGTATTCGTCGATACGAAGGCTCATCCGGGTGAGCTGCGCGGGAAGCTGTTCGCCGGCATGGCCCACATGTAAGGGAGCTGGATGGCCGATCTCCACAAACTTCCGGACACGCCGCGCGAGAACCTGGGTGCGCGCCGACTCGGCCGGGCCGGGTTCGTCGGGGTCGTCGGCGCGGGGGTCGCAACCCTGTTCTACGGGAAGGCGATCTCCCGGGCGACGAGCAAGGTCACGAACCCGATCTCGGACGCGACCGGGCTAACGCGGTTCATCCCCTCGAGCGGGTGGCGGATCTACACGGTCGCCGACTCGATGCCGACCTTCGACCGCACGACCTGGCGCTTGCGGATCGACGGGCTGGTGCAGCGGCCGCTCGAGCTCTCCTACGACGAACTGCTCGCGCTTCCGAAGGCGAACCAGGTGTCGACCTTCCACTGCGTGACCGGCTGGGTCGTCGACAACGTCCGCTGGGGCGGCGTCCGCTTCCACGACCTCCTTGCCCGGGCCGGGCCGCTCCGGCAGGCCGGGGCGATCCACTTCATCTCCGCCGAGCAGCCGTACGACGACTACCTCGACCTGCGGCAGGTCGGGCTGCGCGACGTGATGCTCGCCTACGAGATGGACGGCAAGCCGCTCCCCCAGGAGCACGGCGCGCCCGTCCGGGTAGTGATCCCCGAAATGTACGGCTACAAAAACGTCAA
>PLBK01000042.1:0-4863 GCA_003134505.1 Actinomycetota bacterium
GGCTCGGCGAGCGCCCTCGCGAGCAGCTCGTCCGGGCCAGCCTCGCCGAGCGCGCACCGCAGCACGCCGCCGTCGCGGATCCGCCGGACGAGCGCGCGCGTGTCGACGCCGTCGAGCGCAACCGTTCCCTGCTCGGCGAGCCAGTCCGCGAACGCGGGCCGNNCCGTAGTTGCCGATCAGCGGATAGGAGAAGCAGAGCACCTGCGCCACGTAGCTGGGATCCGTGACGGACTCCTCGTAGCCCGCCATCGCGGTCGTGAAGCAGGCTTCGCCGGCGGCCACGCCCGGCGCACCGACGCTCCGGCCGGAGAACACGGTGCCGTCCTCGAGGACGAGCTGGGCGAATCGCTTCTGCATAAGTTGCTCTAGTTTGGCATAATACGCAAGATGATCGAGACCGCGATCCTCGGCTGCAGCGGCTACACGGGTCAGGAGACCCTCGACCGCGTGCTGGCCCACCCCGCGTTACGGGTCCTCGCGCTCGGCTCGGACTCGCTCGCCGGCAAGAGCGCGTCTTCGCTCGACGTGCGGCTGAACGGCTCGCTGCCGCCCTTCGTCGCCAACGACGAGGCGCTCGCGAGCGGTGCCGAGCTCGTCCTCTGCTGCCTCGACCACGCGGACGCCGCAGCCCTGACGCCCCCACCGGGCGCCGTGGTCGTCGACCTGTCGGGCGCGCACCGGCTCGCCGACACGGCCCAGGCCGACGCCTGGTACGGCGTCGCGCCGGGAGCCTGGAGCTACGGGTTGCCGGAGCTCTACCCGCCGTTCGGCCCGCTGATCGCGAATCCGGGCTGCTACGCGACGGCCGCTCTGCTCGCGCTCGGACCGCTCGCCGGCGCGGTCGATCCGGCGGGGGTCGTCGTGGACGCGAAATCGGGCGTGTCCGGAGCCGGCAGATCCCTGAAGCAGAGCTCCCATGCGGGCTTCGTGCTCGAGAACCTGTCCCCGTACGCCGTCGGCGCGCATCGGCACGCGCCCGAGATCGCGCAGCAGCTCGGCTTCCCGGTCTGCTTCGTCCCCCACCTGCTGCCCGTGCGGCGCGGCCTGCTCGCCACCTGCTACGTGCGCTCGGACGAGGATCTGCGCGGCCTGCTCGAGAGCGCGTACGCCGCGAGCCCGGTCGTGCGCGTGCTCCCGGAGGGCGTGACGCCGGAGCTCTCNNGCGCTCGACAACCTCGGCAAGGGCGCCGCGGGCCAGGCGGTCCAGAACGCGAACCTCGCCCTCGGCCTCGACGAGACGCTCGGGCTGCGGCTCCAGGGGGTGCTGGTGTGAGCGTAGGCTCGACGGAGCTCACCAATGAGCGGAAGTGCCGGCTTTGCCGGCACTGGAGCGGGGCGTGAGCGTCACGGCCGCGAAGGGGTTCGTCGCCGGCGGCGTCCACGCCGGGATCAGGCATTCGAAGCCGGACCTGGCGATCGTACGCTCGACCGAGCCCGCCGTCGGGGCGGCGATGTGGAGCAAGAACCGCGTGCAGGCTGCGTGCCTGCTGGTCAACCGCGAGCACCTGTCGCTCGCCGAGCCGCAGGCGGTCGTGATCAACTCCGGCGTCGCGAACTCGGCCACCGGCGAGCGAGGAAAGCTCGATGCGATCGCGACCGCGGCCGAGGCCGGGCGGCTGCTCGACCTGGACGCCGAACAGGTGCTCGTGCTCTCGACCGGCGTGATCGGCGTACCGCTGCCGATGGCCAAGCTGCTGCCCGGCCTGCGCGTGGCGACGCAGGCGCTAGGCCCGGACGGCGGCACGGACGCGGCCACGGCGATCATGACCACGGACACGAAGCCGAAGCAGGCGGTCGCCGCCGGCTCCTCGTTCACCGTCGGCGGGATGGCGAAAGGCTCCGGGATGATCCATCCCAACCTCGCGACGATGCTCGCGGTCGTGACCACGGACTACCCGCTCGAGCCGGGCGAGGCGATCGAGTTCCTCCGGCCGGCGGTCGACGAGAGCTTCAACGCGATCTCGATCGACGGTGACTGCTCGACGAACGACGCGGTGATCCTGCTCGCGAACGGCGCCGCCGGGATCGAGCGCACACCCGCGAGCGACCTGAGCTTCGCCGCGTGCCTGCGGAAGGTCTGCTCCGATCTCTCGGAGCAGATCGTCGCCGACGGCGAGGGCGTCACCGTGCTGGCGGAGATCGCCGTGACCGGCGCCGCCGACGACCGGCAGGCGAAGGCGATCGCGCAGCGGATCGCGACGTCGGCGCTCGTCAAGACGGCGCTCTTCGGCCGGGACGCGAACTGGGGCCGCGTGCTGATGGCGGCCGGCTCGGCCCCGTTCAACGGGGGCTACGCCGACGTGGACATCGACCTCGTCACGCTGTCCTACAACGGCTCGGTCGTGCTCGAGCGCGGCGCGCCGCTCGGCGTCGAGCCCGACGTCTCGGGGGCGACCTGCGAGATCCGGCTCGACCTCGGCCTCGGCTCCGGGGCCGCGTCCTATCTGACCAGCGACCTGTCCTACGACTACGTCCGCATCAACGCGGACTACCGGACGTGACGCGGATCGTCGTCAAGGTCGGCGGCGCGGTCGCGTCCTCGGTCGCGAAGCAGATCCTCGACCTTGCAACAGACTGTTGCGAGGTCTGCGTCGTGCACGGGGCGGGGCCGCAGATCTCGGAGGAGATGCGGCGCCGAGGCCTGGCCGTCGAGTTCGTGGGCGGGCGGCGCGTGACCTCGCCCCAGGCGCTCGAGGTCGTGCGCGACTCGTTCGCGGCCGTGAACGCCGCGCTCTGCGAGACGATCGGCCCGCGCGCCGTCCCGCTCTTCGGCGACCGGATCGGCCTCGCGGCGCAGCACGTTCCCGAGCTCGGGCTGGTCGGCGATCCGCTTTCCTGCCGCCCGGCGGCGATCGAGGCGGCGCTGGCCGAGGGCCTGATCCCCGTCGTCGCGCCGCTCGCGCAGGGGCCGCTCAACGTCAACGCCGACGAGGCCGCCTCGGCGCTCGCGATCGGGCTCGGCGCCGAGCGGATCCTCTTCCTCACCGACGTTCCCGGTCTGATGCTCGACGGCTCGGTCGTGACGGCGATCGGGACGGGCGCAGCCGAGGGCCTGCTCGACGCCGATGAGCTGGAAGGCGGGATCGTCCCGAAGCTGCGGGCCGCGGTGACGGCCGCGAAGCTCGGCGTCCGGGCCGAGATCGGCGAGACGGCGGTGGTCGCGTGAGCCCGCCAAGTAACAGTCTGTTACTTGGCCCTGTTCTCCCCACCTACGCGCGGCAGGACGTGACCTTCGTCTCGGGCGAAGGCGCCTGGCTCGTCGCCGACTCCGGCGAGCGCTACCTCGACCTCGTCGCCGGGATCGCCGTCGTCGGGCTCGGCCACTGCCATCCGGCACCGCTGGCCGCAGCGCACGCGCAGCTCGACCGGCTCTGGCACACGTCGAACCTGTACTGGACCGAGCCGATGGCCGAACTCGCAGCGCGGCTGTCCACGCGCTTCGGCGGCGCGCAGGCGTTCTTCTGCAACTCGGGCGCCGAGGCGATCGAGTCGGCGCTCAAGTACGCGCGCAAGGCGACCGGCCGACCGGGGCTCGTCGCGCTCGAGGGCTCGTTCCACGGCCGCACGCTCGGGGCGCTGTCCGTGACCGGGCAGCCCGCGAAGCGCGCAGCCTTCGGGCCGCTCGTCCCGGGCGTCACCTTCGCGACGCTGAACGACGTCGAGTCGCTCGTCGGCGCCGCCCGGCCCGACACCGGGGCGATCCTCATCGAGCCCGTGCAGGGCGAGGGCGGCGTCCATCCTGCGACTGCGGAGTTCCTGGACGCAGCGCGCACGCTCGCGGACGAGCTGGGCGCCCTGCTGGTCCTCGACGAGGTGCAGACGGGCGTCGGCCGCACGGGGACGTTCTTCTGCTTCGAGCAGTACGGGATCCGCCCCGACGCAGTCACGCTCGCGAAGGGCCTCGCAAACGGCTTGCCGATCGGCGCGCTGCTCGTCTCGGACGGGGCCGCCGGCGCCTTCGTCCCGGGCGACCACGCGAGCACGTTCGGAGGCAACCCGGTCACGTGCGCGGCCGCCTGCGCGGTGGTCGACACGCTGACCGACGAGCTGCTCGCCGGCGTCCGCGAGAAGGAGGCGGTCGTACGCGAGTGGTTCCCGGACGCGCGCGGGCGCGGCCTCCTGCTCGCGCTCGACGTCGACCGCCCCGCCTCCGAGGTCGTCCAGGCGGCGTTCGAGCGCGGCGTGCTCGTCTGCACCGCCGGCGAGCGAACCGTGCGCCTGACTCCGCCGCTGACCATCACCACAGGCGAGCTCGACCACGGCCTCGCGGCCCTCAGGGAGGCAATCGATGAATAAGTTCGAAAGGCAAGGCGCGATCCTCCGCCTCGTCCAGGAGCGTCCACTCGCGACGCAGGCCGAGGTCGCCGAGGCGCTCCGCGAGACGGGGATCGACGCTGTCCAGACCACGGTCTCCCGCGACATCTCGCAACTCGGGCTGGTCAAGGTGCGCGCATCCGACGGCCGGCTCGTCTACGCGCTCCCCGGTGCCGCTGACCTCGACCGGCTGTCGGCGCTGACGACGGCACTCAAGCGCTGGACGACGGGCATGACGGCAGCGAACAAGCTCGTCGTCGTCCGCACGCGGCGCGGCTACGCGACGCCGCTCGCGGACGCGATCGACGAGGCAGCCCTGCCCGACGTCGCCGGCACGGTCGCGGGCGAGAACACGATCTTCGTCGCGCCCCGCGACGGCCTCACGGGCGCGGAGCTCGAGGAGCTGTTGCGCCACCACCTGGAGGGGGACACATGACGCCGAAGCCCAACGGCCACGTGATCCTCGGCTCGTTGCCGGTCGGCGAGCGCGTCGGGTTCGCGTTCTCGGGCGGGCTCGACACGTGCTGCGCGCTCGCGTGGATGCGCGAG
>PLBK01000042.1:4902-13800 GCA_003134505.1 Actinomycetota bacterium
CAGTGCGGCGCGTTCCACATCCAGACGGCGGGCAAGCGCTACTTCAACACGACGCCGCTCGGACGCGCCGTGACGGGAACGCTGCTCGTCCGCGAGATGCACGAGCACGGGATCGACATCTGGGGCGACGGCTCGACCTACAAGGGCAACGACATCNNAGCGCTTCTACCGCTACGGCCTGCTCGCCAACCGCGGCCTGCGGATCTACAAGCCGTGGCTGGACGAGGCCTTCGTCTCCGAGCTCGGCGGCCGGCGCGAGATGAGCGAGTGGCTCGCGGCGCGCGGCCTTCCGCACGGCGCTTCGGCCGACAAGGCCTATTCGACCGACGCGAACCTGCTCGGCTCCACCCACGAGGCGAAGGACCTCGAGCGTCTCGACACGAGCATGAAGATCGTCGAGCCGATCATGGGCGTCGCGCACTGGGACGCGTCCGTTCGGATCGAGCCCGAGGCCGTCTCGGTCCGGTTCGAGTACGGGGTGCCCGTGGCCGTGAACGGGGAGGAGCTCCCGGATCCGGTCGAGCTCGTCCACCGGGCGAACGAGATCGGCGGACGTCACGGGCTCGGCCTGTCCGACCAGATCGAGAACCGCGTGATCGAGGCCAAGAGCCGCGGCATCTACGAGGCGCCCGGCATGGCGCTGCTCCACATCGCCTACGAGCGGCTGCTGACCGCGATCCACAACGAGGACACACTCGACCGGTACGTCACCGAGGGCAGGCGACTCGGGAGGCTCCTATACGAGGGCCGCTGGTTCGAGCCGCAGGCGCTGATGCTGCGCGACGCCCTCCAGCGCTGGGTCGCCGCGGTCGCGACCGGCGAGGTGACGATCGAACTGCGACGGGGCGACGACTACACGATCCTCGACACGAGCGGCGAGTCACTCGCCTACGACCCGGAGCGGCTCTCGATGGAGCGGAGCGCGACCGCGTTCACCGCCGCCGACCGGATCGGCCAGCTCGCGGTACAGGTCAACGACATCGACGACACCCGGCGGATGCTCCACCAGCAGCGGTCGCTGCGCCTCCACGAGCCCGCCGCGCCGCTCGATCCGCTCGAGCTGGAGACCACCACGTGACGCTCTGGTCGGGCAGGGTCGAATCCGGGCTCGCATCCGAGGTCTGGGAGTTCCTGAAGGCCGACGACGCCGAGCTGCTCCCGTACGACCTAGCGGCGACGCGGCTCCACGCCGGGCGGCTGCACGCAGCGGGGCTCCTCACCGACGACGAGCTGGCGGAGGTGGCCGAGCGGCTGGCGGCGATCGCACCGGAGGACCTCGACCCGTCCGACGAGGACGTGCACTCGGCGATCGAGCGGCTGCTAGGCCCGGTCGGACGCAAGATCCATGCCGGGCGCTCACGGAACGACCAGGTCGCCGCCGCGTTCCGGCTCTACGTCGAGGACGCCTGCCGCGAGGCCGTGGACGCGATCGAGCGGTTCGCCGCGGTCGTGCTCGACCGGGCCGAGGCCGACGCGGACACACCGATGCCGGGCTACACGCACCTCCAGCGGGCGCAGCCGGTCACGGTCGGCCACCACCTGCTCGCCTGGGCGGAGATGCTCGAGCGTGACCGGGAGCGCTTCCGCTCCGCCGCCGGGCAGGCTGCGCCGTCGCCGCTCGGCGCGGGCGCGCTCGCCGGCTCGACGCTGCCGCTCCCGCCGCCCGCGAACCGGCTCCGCAACTCGCTCGACGCCGTCTCCGACCGCGACTTCGCGCTCGACTACCTCTACGCGTGCACCGTCTGCCACTCGCACCTCTCGCGCCTCGGCGAGGAGCTCTGCCTGTGGGCGACCAGCGAGTTCGGCTTCGTCCGGCTGCCCGAGGCGGCCGCGACCGGCTCGTCGATGATGCCGCAGAAGCTGAACCCCGACGTCGCCGAGCTGGCGCGCGGCAAGGCCGGGACGGCGCTCGGGCGGCTCACGGGCCTGCTCGCGGTGGTGAAGGGGCTCCCGCTCGCCTACGACCGGGACCTGCAGGAGGACAAGGCGCCCGTGTTTTCCGCGCGGCGCGATCTTCGCGCCACGCTAGCGGCTCTCGAAGTGCTTCTGGAAGAGATCGAGTTCGATCGGGAGCGGCTGGCGCAAGCGACCCGGGATCCGCTGCTCCTGGCGACGGACGCCGCCGAGGCGCTCGTCCTCGAAGGCACGCCGTTCCGCGACGCACACGAGCAGGTCGCGGCCGAGATCCGGGCAGGGACGTTCGCGGCGCCGTCGGCGGCCCCCCGCCCTGCGCCGGGCCCGGGCGGCGTCCACGAGGCGCTCGCGGACGCGAGAGCCCGCTGGTCCGGCTGACCCCTCTGCCACAATGCGGGCCATGAGGCAGGCACTGATCGCGCTCGCCGCGGCAGCGGCGCTCGTTGGCTCGTCCGTCGCGCTGGCGGCGGGCTCCGTCACCGGCATCTTCACCACCTCGGTGAAGGGAAAGACACCCGCCTCTCTGAACGGCGAATGGGCGATTCGGATCCAGGCGACAGGCGACTACCAGATCGCCAAGCGGGTCGGCACGACCGCGAACGCGCAGGTGCTCGTGAGCGGGCACGCCACTCTCGCGGGCGGCAAGATCACGTTCCAGAAAGAAACGGGCCCCGCCGCCTGCAAGGGGAAGGTGTCGGTGGGACGCTACGCCTGGTCGCTGAAGGGCAAGACGCTCACCTTCCAGCGCCTCGCGGACAAGTGCGTGGGCCGGCGCACGGTCCTCGGCGGCAAGTTCACGCAGGTCGCGTAGCGGCGGGCACCAGCTCGTCGGCGGCGCTGCCGGCAGGCCCGGTGGGGAGCCGCACGACGAACGTCGTCCCGCGGCCGACCTCGCTCTCGACGGCGACGCTGCCGCCCATCCGCTCGGTCAGCTCCTTCACGATCGCGAGCCCGAGCCCGGAGCCGATCCTCGCCCGGCCGTCCGGGTTCCGGTCGTGGAGGTAGAAGCGCTCGAACGTGTGCGGGAGATCTGTCGGCGCCAGGCCGACGCCTGTGTCCTCGACGACGAGCAGGCCGGCCTCGGCGCGAACCCGCACGGTGCCGCCCGTCGGGGTCGAGCGGAGCGCGTTCTCGACCAGGTTGGACACGACCTGCAGGACGCGGTCCGGGTCGGCGACCGCGGGTGCAGGTCCGTCCACCACGCACTCGAGCTCGACGTCGGCCGCCCGCGCCTCGCCCTCGTAGCGCCGGGCGACCTCGCGCGCGGCCTGGCCGAGGTCGATCCGCTCGTGGTGGACGACGAACTCGCGCCGGTTCATGCGCGCGAGGTCGAGCAGGTCGCGGACGAGGCGCTCCAGCCGCCGCGCCTCTTCGCGGATCGTCTCGGCAGCCTCGTCGCTCGTGAACACGCCGTCCTCGAGGCCCTCGGCGTACCCCCGGATCGCGGCGAGCGGCGTCTTCAGCTCGTGACTGACCGAGAGCAGGAAGTTCCGTTCGGCCTCTCGCGCCTGGTTGAGCTGGGCCGCCATGTCGTTGAAGGTCTGAGCCAGCACGGCCAGCTCCGCGGAGCCTCCCAGCGGGACCGGCTCCGGAGAGACCCCCTCCGCCAGGCTGCGGCTCGCCTCGGCCACACGCCGCACCGGCCCCGAGATCCAGCGCGCGATGATCAGCGAGCCGAGCGCCGCGAGCGCCGCGCCGATCGCGCCCGCGATCAGCAGCGCGCGCAGGAACGGGCCCCAGCCGGCGGTCTTCAGGCTCGACGGGCGCAGCAGGACGAAGCCCTTGCCGGGGCGCTTCTCGATCCCGGCGCCGGCCGCCGCGAGATAGCGCTCGCCGTTCACCGTGACCGTCCCTTTGACCGAGCCCACGCGACGCAGCTCGAGGCGAAGCACGTCCGGGAGGTACACCGTCGGCTTGGCGAGGTCGAAGAGCTGGATCTGCTCGTGCTGTCCGCTCAGGAACCTGTTGAGCTGCTTCAGGTTCGAGGGGCTGAAGGGATAGATGCTGCCGCTCTCCTGGTCGTTCTTGATCAGCTCCGCCTGGCGGTTCAGCCCATCGAGGTTGGCGCTCTCGACGGAACGGCGGGTGAGTACGACGCCGACGCCGAAAGCGACGCCGATCGAGGCGATCACGATCAGCACCGTCGCCAGGAACAGCCTGCGACGAAGCGGCGGAAACGACCTCGATCGGCGGATGATCACGGCGTGACGGCTTTGTACCCGGCCCCGCGCACGGTGCGGACCAGCTCCGGGCGGCGAAGCTTGCGCCGCAGCTGGCCGACGTGGACGTCGACCGTGCGCGTGCCGCCCGGGTAGCTGATCCCCCAGACCCGGTCGAGCAGGCGGTCGCGCGAATGCACGACGCCCGGGCTCTCGACGAAGTAGGTGAGCAGATCGAACTCCTTCGCCGTCAGCTCGACCTCGTGGCCGTCGACCGTGACCACACGCCCCTCGACGTCGATGGTCACGTCGCCGAGTGCCAGCATGTTCTCGCGCGGCGCCGGCTCGGCGCGGCGGAGGATCGCCTTCACGCGCGCGAGCAACTCGCGCGGCGAGAACGGCTTGGGCACGTAGTCGTCGGCCCCGATCTCGAGCCCGGCGACGCGGTCGGGCTCCTCGTCGCGGGCGGTGAGCATGATGATCGGGACGGTCGAGCGGGAGCGGAGGCGGCGGCAGACCTCGAATCCGTCGATGCCCGGCAGCCCGATGTCGAGGACGACGAGCCGGATCGGATGCCGCGTGAACTCGGCGAGCGCCTCCTCCCCGGTCCTGACCCAGCACACGCGGAAGCCGTTGCGATCGAGATACGTACGGACGAGCGTTCCGACCGACTCCTCGTCCTCGACGAGGAGGATCATGCCGCCGGTGGCGCGCCCCGCCGGAACGATCCGGTTGCCGATCAGGGTCTGCCCGGACGTGCCGAAGCTCATCGAGCGAACCCCAGAGCCGTCGGGAAGAGGCGGATCTCCGAGGCCGGGCCGCCGCCTTCGCGAATCGTGATCGCGGTCAGGCCGCGCGTCACGGCGCTCTGATCGATCGGCTGCCCGTTCAGGGTCACGAGCGTCGACGCGGTGACGGCGATCGCCTGGCGCGTGCCGTCACGCTCCAGGAGCGTGATCGAGCCGGGGCGGACGAGGACGACGCGTCCTTCGTCGATGCGGATGTCGTGCGGCGTCCTGGCGGCGTACGTGAGCACCTCGGCACGAACGAGCGTCGCCCCGAAGAGGGACTTGCCGAGCGCCACCGCCGTCCCGGACGGACGGACCAGGGTGGCCGGCGCGTCACCGTCTCGCATGACCACGACCCGTGTTGCCCGCGCCACCAGGCGAGGGCCGGCCAGGCGCGCGACGCCGAGGATCTGGGTCTGCGGCCCGATCGCAATCGTCTGGCGGGTGCCGTCGCGCTCGAGCAGGTCGACCGCGTTCGGCCGGACGGCGATGAGACGGCCCTCGTCGATGCGGTAATCGTGCGTCACGCGCCCGACGACGGCGACGACCTCGGCGCGGACGAGCGTGTTCGAGAAGTAGATCTGGGCGAGGTCGCGGGCGGCGCCCGGAGGTGCGCCCGCCGCCGCGAAACCGCTCGCCGACACGGCGAGGACGGCGACCGTCGCGATAGCGCCGACGAGCGTGATCCTCGAGCGGACGAGTAGGCGGCGCACGCTCATCGTGGTTCCATCGTCGGCACGGCGGGTCAAGCTCGGATGTTCCCTCTGTAACCCGAATGTAAAATCGGCCGGAAAGCGGCGGAATCCGGTGCTCGGCTTCCTCACGAGGAGAGCGTAGCTCGCTCATCCGGCTGCGCGACCGGGAGAAGCCGCAGATCGCTCTCGGCCCTCTCGACCCGCGGCCGCACGCATTCCGCGGCCGAGAGCAGCTCGTCGAGCGTCTGGGCGAGATCGAGTCGATCCTCGAGCGTGGCCAACCGGTCCGGCGCCGCGCGCGTGTCCGCCAGCCGGCTGGCGAAGAGCGTGCAGCAATCCTCGGCGGGAAGCACCGAGACCGCGAGCGTCCCGATCTCCTCGGCCTCCCTGACGATCTCGGCCTTGTCCCACGCGACGAGAGGCCTGAGCAGCGGCAGGTCGGAGGCCCGCTCGACGACGCTCAGGTTGTGGAGCGTCTGCGAGGAGACCTGGCCGAGCGAGTCGCCCGTCACCAGCACCTCGTCGCCTTCCCGCTGTGCGAGCGCGCAGGCGACCTTGACCATCAGCCGGCGTTGCGACAGCACCTGCAGGCGGCCCGCGCCGGCCGCCGCGATCCGCCGCTGGGTCGCGCCGAAGGGGACGATGAACAGCTTCGTCCCGCCCTGGAAGCGGTCGAGCTGCGCCGCATGGGCGTAGGCCTTGTAGATCGACTCGGGGCCGGTGTAGGGGCGGCCGCTGAAGTGGATGAAGTCGCAGCGCAGACCTCGTTTCATCGCCCGGTACGCGGCGACCGGCGAGTCGATCCCGCCCGACAGCAACACGAGCGCACGGCCGGAGACGCCGACCGGGAGACCGCCGCGGCCCGTGACCTTCTCGGTGTAGGCGAAGATCTCGCGCTTGTCGACCTCGAGAAAGATCTCGACGTCGGGGTTTGTCAGATCGACGTCGAGCCCCAGCGCGTCCTGGACGGCGCGGCCGACGGTCGAGGCGAGCTCGCGCGAGTCGAGCGGGAAGCGCTTGTCACGGCGGCGCGCCCTGATCGCAAACGTCCCTGCAGGCCGGTCGCGGAGCAGGTCGACGGCCGCCGCACACGCCGCCTCGGGAGACTTCTCGAGGACGAGCACCGGGTGGAGCAGCGTGATGCCGAGGAGGTCGCGGGCGCGAGCGAGCAGCTCGTCGGCCGGGGCCGGCGAGAGGACGGCCAGCGCACCTCCGCGCTGCCGCAGCTCGAGCGGGCCGAGATCGCGCAGGAGCCGCACGGCGTTCCGGCGCAGCTGCGTGTAGAAGAGCGAGCGGTTCCGCCCCTTGAGCACGATCTCACCGAACTTGATCAGCACGCAGGAGGGCACGTCGTAACTGTAGGCGCTCGGCAACTCGGTAGGCTCGCGCCGTGGCCGATCTCGAGCGCTTCCTCCCCGATCCGGACGAATCCGTGACGGAGCACGCCGTCGTCGGCGCCGACGCAGCGCGCACCTACGCGGCGATCGGCCGGGCGGATGCCTCGGGAAACCGGCTGCTCGGCCCGCTCGGGGGTCTCGCCGACTTCGTCGACGGCGTCGCGGGCAGCGCGGCTACGCCGAGAACGCTCGAGGAGCTGCTCGGCCCGGAGCTCGGCTTCGTCCCGCTCGCCGACGAAGCCGGCCAAGAGCGAGTGGTCGGGCTGGTGCTTCGCTACAGCGCCTTCGATCGCGGCGTCGAGCGGCTCGAGCCCGGGCAGTTCGCCGCCTTCGCCGAGCCCGGCCATCTCAAGGCCGTCGTCGCCTTCTCGCTCCATCCGCAGGACGCCGGCGGGACGCTGCTCAGCTGCGAGGTGCGCGTGCGGGCGACCGACGACGATACGCGCTCGACCCTCCACACGACCTGGTTCGCTGTCGGGGCCGGGCTGCGCCTCCTGGTTCGGCGCCTGCTCGCGCTGATCAAAGCCGACGCGGAACGCGGCGCGGGCTCAGGCTCGCAGGCTTGATTCGATCGAGGCCTCGGCGGCGAGCGCCGCGCCGAGCAGCGCCGTCCGGTCGTTGAGGATGACCCGGACGGGGATCCCCGCGAGCAGGTCGACGAAACGGCCCTTGTCGGCGAACGCCCGCATGAAGCAGCCCTCCTCGAGCTTCGGGAGGATTCGGGGCGGGATGCCGCCGCCGAGGTAGACGCCGCCGGTCGCCATCAGCTTCAGTGCGAGGTTGCCCGCCTCGGCACCGTAGATCTCGACCATCAGATCGAGCGCCGCTGCAGCGGTCTCGTCGGTGCCGGCCAGCGCCAGCCGTGAGATCCCGGCCGCGTCCAGGTCGCAGCCGCCGGCGAGGTGGCGGTAGATGTTGACGAGCCCCATGCCGGAGCAGACGCGCTCGTAGCTGACGTGCCCGTATTCGCTGGCCAGGAACGCGCGGAGCCGCTCCTGCGCCTCGCTCCGCGGTGCGAAGTCGGTGTGACCGCCCTCGCACGCGAAGGCATGATGGCGCTCGCCGTCCCAGTAGAGCCCGGCTTCGCCGAGACCCGTGCCCGCCGAGCAGACGGCTGCGTTCCCTCGAGCGTCCGGCCGGCCGGCGTTGAGCACGTGGAAGTCCTCGGGGCCGAGGGCGGCGATCCCCCAGGCGTTCGCCTCGAGGTCGTTCAGGAGCCGCACGTGCTCGAGGCGGAGGAGCGTGGCCAGGCTGGCCGCGTCGACCGGCCAGGCCACGTTCGTGACTCTGACGTATCCGTCGCGGACGGGGCCGGCGACGCCGAAGCAGGCCGCGGCGGGCTCGGCGGGGTGAGCGGTGAGGAACGCGCGCACCATCTCCTCGAGCGACGCATGGTCGCCGCTCGGGTAGATCTCGATCGCGTCCGGAGCGCGCGGATCGTCGCCGACGAGCGCCAGCCGCGTGTTCGTGCCGCCGATGTCCCCCGCGAGGATCAACTGTGGATGACGAGCTCGCTGTGTCCGCCGAACTCCTTGCGCATCGCGGAGAGGAGCTTGTCGGCGAACTGCGCGTCGCCGCGCGAGGAGAAGCGCTCGTAGAGGGCGCTCGAGAGCACCGGTACCGGCACGCCCTCCTCGACGGCGGCGAGCACCGTCCAGCGCCCCTCCCCGGAGTCGGAGACGAAGCCGCCGAAGTCGGCGAGCGTCGGCGACTCGGAGAGCGCGTGCGCGGTCAGGTCGAGGAGCCAGGAGGCGATCACCGAGCCGCGCCGCCAGACCTCCGCGACGTCGGCCACGGGCAGGTCGTACTGGTAGTACTCGGGGTCGAGCAGGGGCGACACCTCGGCGCTCGCGTCGGCAGTTCCCTGCTTGCCGGCGTTCGCCTTGTGGAGGACGTTCAGGCCCTCTGCGTAGGCGGCCATGATCCCGTACTCGATGCCGTTGTG
>PLBK01000031.1:0-40961 GCA_003134505.1 Actinomycetota bacterium
CCACCACCCCCGCCTCCGCCCGGCCCGCCTCCGCCCACGGGGCCGCCGCTTCCGCCGGGGCCGCCGCCTCCGCCCGGAGGCGTGAGCGCGTTCTTCGGCGCGGACGCTCCGCCGCACTACGCCCACTGGCGTGTGCGCTTCGACGCGGTGACGTTCGGAGCCGCCTCCTACGCGTGGCAGTTCGGCGACGGCGCGACGGCGCAGACGAAGATCCCGCTGGCTTTCCACCGATACGCGAGCGCGGGGACGTTCACAGTCTCGCTCGCCGTCACCGACGCCGCCGGTGTCCAGTCGCAGTCCTCGATCCAGCTCGACGTGACAGCGCTTCCCGCCGCCGAGCGGCTGCCGGCGATCGCCGGCCCGAGCGCTCGCAGCCGGAAGGATCCCGGCTACAGCCGCGTCGCCTCGAAGGTGGTCGGGGCGTCGCGCTCGGTCTTCTGCTGGAGCGCGGCGGACTGGGCGATCCTCGAGCCGGCGTTCGACGAGAAGGCGACCGGCGGCTACGTCGACCCGGCCAAGCCGCGGCAGATCGGGCTGTCGCCGCGGATCTGCTCCCGGCTCGACCTGATCGAGTACAGGAAGCCGATCGCCGCCCCGACGAAGGGCACGGCGGTCGCGGTCCTCGTCCTGGCGAGCGAGATCGAGCAGAGCAGGGGCTACGTCAATCTCGCGCAGATCACGTGCTACGGGTTGCAGTCGGTTCCGGACACGAGCCGGCTGCTCGGCGCGGGACCTGCGTACGCCGAGAGGCTGGGCCGGTTGGCCGCAGCGTGGTACAGCCGGCGCAACCTGCCGGCCGGGTACTGGTCGCCGCAGTGCCGCGACGGGGGCAAGCTCGACCTCGATCCGGCCGACAAGCACTGGCCGTGAAGCGGGTGCGCCTCGCGCTCGGGGTCGCGGCGGTCGGGGCCGCGGACTCGGGAGCGGCGCTGGCGGCGTCGGCCGACCCGCCGCTCGGCCTGGCGCTGAGGCTGTACCTCGCCGTCGCGCGCTGAGGAAGACCGCGGCTGCTGCGGTCAGGCGCTGAGTACGCCCTCGGCCCTTCCAGCGGCTCCGTCCGGAGCCGCCGACGCCGGTGCCGGGACCGAGGGCAAGAGCAGCAGGTGGCTGTCGACGATCGCCTCCGCGACGTCGGCGAGCTTGTGCCCGCTGCGTTGCGAGTGGGTGCGAAGCAGCTCGAACGCCTTCTCCTCGCCGATCGCGTGGCGTGCCATCAGGATGCCTTTCGCCTGCTCGATCACGGCGCGGCGTCCGAACGCTCCCTGCAGGTTGTGGAACTCGGCGAAGCGGCGGAGCACGATGTCGATCGCTCCCGCGAGCTGCTCCGGGTCGGTATCGGTGATGTAGGCGAAGACGCCGCGCTTGGCCGCCTCGCGCACGAAAGTCGAGTCGCGTGCTTCCAGGAGGGTGATCACGGGGCAGGCCGCTTCATGGACGATCTTCGAGATCAGCTCGAGCGCGTGCTCCGAGCTCGCGCCGAGACCGACGAGCGCGACGTCGGGCCGCTCCTCGCGGGTCACCAGGCCCACCTCGGTCACTTCGAGCTCGCGCGCGATCACCTCGTGCCCGAGACCGGCGACGATCGCCGCGACCCGCTCGAGCCGGTCGGCCCGCTCGTTGGCGATCAGGACGCGGAGGTGCTCTACCGGGCTGTCAGGCATAGCTGCCGGCGGGTATCAGGCTGATCGCCTGCTCGATCGTCGCGTGGATCCGCAAGGTCCGATCGACGCCGGTGATCTCGAGGACCTTCCGGACGTTGGGATTGCTGCAGACGATGCCGACATGGAGGCCACTCGCCTGGAGCCGCTCACCGCTTCTCAGGAGCGCGTGGACGGCGCTCGAGTCGAAGAACGTCGTCCTCGTCAGGTCGACGAAGACGCGGCGCGCTCTCAGTCGGACGGCATCGAGCAGCTCCGTTTCGAGCTCGGGCGCCGTCACGAGATCGACGTCGCCGTATGCGGAGACGACGAACGTCCCCGTGTCAGACGCTGCGGTTGCTACCCCGAACTCGTCCACCCTTACCTCCCAACGCGGTTGTCGACCAGGACACCGGTCGCCAAGTACCTGCGTCGGCCCAGCTGCTGCGGGCAGACAGTTCGCAGAACGACACCCTTCGCTCTGCCGCTCGCGGAACCAGTTCGCTGGGGCCCCGAGAGCGATGCTTCAGCCGCGAGTGTATCACTAGTGATTCGTGCTACAATTGTCCTTATCGAAGGAGCCTCATCTCCCGGCTCCCCGCGATCGTAGAGCGCACAGCGCTTGCTCTTCTGAAGATCCGCCCGCAGCCAACTGGACGGCGTTCGTTTCCGAAGCTAACCGGTTGTTGGATCAGGAGGGTCGTCATGATCGTTCTCGTACTGCTCGCATTGCTCGCGATCGTCGTCTTCGGCGTGGCCTTCACGGCGCATTGGCTCTTCGTCATCGCCGCCGTCCTGGCTGCCGTCTGGCTGCTCAGCTTCCTCATGGGCGGCAGACACGGTCGCACCCGCGGCGCCTGGCGCTAGGGCGCGCAAGCCGCCGCGCCGCCTCGGCCTGCGGCGGCTGCCACCAGACCTTCCGACGAATACCGACTCGATACGAAAGGACGTACTCGAATGGAGAACCAGATCAGGAACAGGACGAGGCTCTTGAGCGTGCTCATTCCGGCCGGCGGCGTTGTCGCTCTCGTCGCCACGGGACTCGCTCTCGCGGCTCCGAGCGTGCCTGTTTCCCATGTCTACACGCTGAAGGCAAACCTCACTCCGACGCAGACCAGCCCGATGTCGGCGGCCAAGGGCCGCTTCGACGCGGTGCTCGTCTGGAACAGGGGCGGTGCGATCGGCCTGCTGCCGGCGGGTTGCATCAACACCGTGAAGCCCCGCAGTGGATTGCCGAACCGTGTCAGCTGCGATCACGGCAAGCTGATCATCACGCTGTCGAAGACGGCAGGCTGGACGCTCGCGTGGACACTCAGCTTCGCGCACCTCAGCGGGACGGCGATGGCCGGCGACATCCACACGAGCCTTCCCCCGAGCCTGTTGCAGCTCACGCTGTTCACGGCCCCCAAGGTGACCGTGACTCCGGCCAGGGGAAGCGTGTCGGTGACGAATGACCAGGCGAAGGCGCTTTTGCTCGGCAAGGACTACGCCGGCATCAATACCGCCCACAAGCCCAACGGAGAGATCCGCGGCACGGTCACGAGCTCGGCCCACTAGCCACTGAGCAGAAGATCCGGGAGAGGCAGGCCGCGAAGGCCTCTCCTCACGACGACGATCGAAGGGCGCAGACATGATCATGCATCGCAACATCTCCGACTGGCACGGCAAGCAACTCGTCGATCGTGACGGCGACAAGATCGGCAAGCTCGAGGACGTCTACGTCGACGTCGAGACCGACGAGCCGATGTTCGGAACCGTCAAGGAAGGCGTCATCACCAAGAGCGGACGGCGGCTTGCCCGGCGCTGACGCGGGAGGTCTTCCGGGCCTCCAGGAGCCATTCGCCGATCGAGTCAGGCGAGCAGGGCGACCGCGATCGGCGGCGCGCCACCGCGCGCGCACCGAGGGGTATCTGTCGCCCCGGCGCTCGTGGCAACCGAGCACGCAAGCGCCCGCTCGTGCGAACGGCGCAGCTGCTCCGGAACTGACCCCCGTGGCAAACGAGACGATCCGCGCCGCCGTCCGCGCGCAAGGACGGCAGCCGGTCCCGTTCTTCTGCGAATGCGCGGACCTGGGCTGCCGGCAGGCGATCTGGCTGCCCCTCGAAGACTACGACCACCACACACAGGCCGGCGAACCGATCCTGGCCGACGGGCACGCAAGAGGGCACCTCGCCGCGGCCCTCTCCGGGTAGAACCTGAAGGTCGGAGGCTCGAAAGCGCGTGCGATCCGGCTCTCGGGCCGCGGGTATGCTGGCCGCGGCCCCCATCGACTAGCGGCCCAGGTCACGGCCCTTTCAAGGCCGTAGCGCGGGTTCGAATCCCGCTGGGGGCATACGAGTGCCGGGCTGGGTCGATGGGCAACGGCCCGGAGACACGAGGTTTGACATCCGTCGGGGGCAAGGTCATAGTCGCCTGGCCGGGGGAGGAGCGAGGTCGAGGCTGAGGGTGCGCGAAGTCCAGAAGGCAATCAGCCGTGAGCTGGTGAGCGTGCGCAGGAGCAGCGTTTCGAGCGCGCCTAGGAGGTCGGCCGAGCCCCCGGCTGGTCATGATCTCCGTCAGGTCTCCGTGCACCCCAGGGCGCCTGCAGGCATCCAGGTGCTGTCGCTCGGCCCGTCCGACGACGCGTACGAACGAGAGGCAGAACGCGCGGCGGAGCAGGTGATGCGCGCCGGTGTGCCACGAGTTGACGCTCCGGAGCACTCGGAGACAACGCGGTTCCGGGCGAGCCCCGCGACCGGCGGTCAGGCGCCTCCCATCGTCGACGAGGTGCTGCGTTCTCCCGGCCAGTCCCTGGATCCCGCCACCCGGACGTTCATGGAGCCGCGCTTCGGCCACGACTTCGGCGCGGTCCGGGTGCACACTGACGCACGCGCGGCAGAGTCGGCGCAGGCCGTGGACGCAGTTGCCTACACCGTGGGACGCGACGTCGTCTTCGGGCGTGGGCATTACGACCCCGCCAGTACCCGCGGACGCAGCCTCCTGGCTCACGAGCTGACCCACGTGGTGCAGCAGAACCAGGGGCCAGGTCAGGCGGGCGCACGCATCATGCGCCAGCCGAACACGGGAGCAGCAGGCGGATCCTCCACTCGACCGGCTGCGAAGGGTCCGTATCTCCTCCCGGACGTAAAGGTTGGCCAGGCGCCTGTGGACGTCACATTCGTCAAGGTGGAAACGGGCGAGGAGGCTCTTCGCCGCATGTCGATCCTCAATGAAAAGGCGGAGGCCGAGTTCCTGGAGCAGGCCCGTCGCTCCCGGGGGACGATCAGCGCCGCGGGCCCTGAAGCAGCTTGGAAGGCCAAGCAGACCGAGAACGATCAGGTCAAGCAGACGCTCAAGACGCAGTTCGGTGAATGCTGGGGGACCGTCTTCTGGTGGACGAGGGGTGGCGGTCAAACGGGGGAAGGGTCTCCCGTCTGGGACCTGTTGGAGGGGTTGAGCGGCTTGAACCGTTCCGTTCCGATCCCGAGGCCGGGTGGAGAACCGGTCTACCGGGATACACGCGGCACGGCCACGCCGACCGAGTCCACGAGGTAGGCACGCCCTGACGAGAACCGCGAACTAGGTTCGCGCGTGTGGTCGCACGACGGCCACGACTTCCTCGCGCCACACGGGATCGCCCTGAAGGGCAAGCGTCTGCTCGATGAACTGGAAGTCGTCCGCGTTCCATCGGCCGAGGCGCTCGCGATCGAACGGCGCCACGAGCATCGGGGTGCCGACGTTGCCGTAGATGAGCTCCGGTGCGCGCCAGAGCAGCGTGCCGTAGTTGTCCATCCGGAACAGCATCGGGCGACCGGGCGTATCGGTGACGGCCGCGCGCATCGTCGCGAAGGCGCCGTCGAGATACGCGTCGTCGTCATCCATGAAGCACAGGTAGTCGCCCCTGCCGATCTCGATGCCGGCCTCGCGCTGGCTGTTGCCCGAGTCGCCCGTGGGTCCGTGCTCGACGTATCGCCAGCGCGGGCGCGGGAAGTCGGCACAGATCTCTCTCGCGACCGGCTGAACTCCGTCGGCGACGACGATCGCCTCGTCCTCGTCTCGAAGCTGGAGCACGAGGCTCTCGAGCGTGCGCCGGAGGGTCGGCCGGCCGCAGGTAGGCACGACAACGGTGAAGGTCGGCTCGGAAGCAAGACGCCGAGGGTCGCGCGCCGCCTCGAGCTCTCGGGCGTACCGCGGCGCGTCGACAGCCATTCGTGCGCCTTCCGAGCCGCTGCCCGCCCCGCGGACTCGTTGGTCCAGCAGATGAACGATGCGGCTCGACGGCACTGCGGCGCACGGGATGCCGGCGCGGTCGAGGCGTGCGCGAATCAGATCATCCCCGAAGTAGTGCAGGTCGTCCGGGAGTGGGAAGACGTGGTCGAGCCAGTGACGTGCAAGCACCGGAAACGTGCATCGCGGTGAGGGTGTTCCGTCCGGCACCGGCTCGTCGAATCCCCCGTAGTTCGTCCAGCGAGGGTCGATGACGCAGGGTGCGGGAAGCATGCCGCGCTCGAGTTGCTCGAGAAGCGGCGCGAGCCACAGATCGTCGTCCGGGACCATGTCGTCGGAGGCACAGACGAGGACGTCGGCCCCACGGCAGCGACGCCAGATGTCGTTGAGGCCCGCGCACCAGCCGCCGGTCGCAGTCGAGGTGACGACGTGGACGGGCACGGGTGTGCGATCGCGGTAGGCGCTGGCGGTCGTTGCGCAGACGTCGGCGCGCTCGACCACCGTCGGGATCGCGATCACGATGCGCGCGCCGCCGCGAGACCAGCCGTTCCAGGCCCGACCGAATTGCTCCTCGCCGGGTCGGCCACCCCATTTCGCCCTGTACCGTTCCGCGTTCCCCGGGAATGTCGTTGCGACGAGCAGCTCGATCTCATTGTCGCCGCGGATCGTCGCCGAACCACTGTGCTCGGATGCGACATCGAGATCGAGCGAGGGGATCCCCGCCAGCTGCAGCCGGCGGTGCATGTCGTTGTCCTCGAAGTACGCGGGCCAGAATCCGGCGTCGAACGCACCGATCTCGTCGAGCACGACGCGACTCAGGCACGTGGCGCTGAAGCCGCGCCCGACGAGGAACAGAGCGCGACGAGGGTCGAGCCCGATCGCCGTCCGCATGGTTGCAAGAGCCCGCGGATCGGTCAGGCAAACGTCGTCGTTCAGAAGAACGACTGCGTCGTGGCCCCGGCCCCAGGCCCAGGTCGCCGCGCGGTTCCAGCTGGCTGCAACGCCTACATTGCAGCCGGGCCGTTCGATCGTCACGCCGCTTGCCTCCCACCGGAGGCACTCCTCGACCGCTTTCGGGCCGTTCTCGACGATAAGGACGTCTACCTCGACACCGTCCTGGGCGAGGACAGACTCAACGCATGCATCGAGCCGGCCGGCAGGCGCGACGGTCGGGATCGCGACGGCGATACGCCTCGATCTCTGCTCTCCCGCGGTGATCGTTGACGGCTCCAAGACTCGCGAGGGTAAGAGCGCTTCGTTTAACAGGCGCTCGGCGACGTGTCAAGGTCGGTGGTGGACGGGGTCTTGGGACATGATGGAGCAGTGAAGGTGGCTCCTCGCCCCGTCCTGCTCTCGCTCGCCGCCGCCGCGCTCGTTGCTGTTCCGCTCGCTGTTGCTTCGCCGGGCCGGCAGCTGTCTAGCGCCTTCGTGACCAGGGCCGGGCCGCGCCTCGAGCTCGCCGGCCTCCCGTTCCGCTTCGGCGGGGCGAACATCGAGTGGCTCGGACTCGCCGGCTACGGGCCGTCGGACCCGGCCGGGCCGCACTTCCCGAGCAACTACGAGATCGACGACGCGCTGACGACGGCGAAGGAGATGGGCGTTCGCGTCGTCCGCAGCCAGACGATGGGCGATTCTGTCGGCTGCGCGCAGTGTCTCGAGCCTTCGCTCGGGCAGTTCAACCAGGCCGCGTTCGAGCGCATCGACTACGTGCTCAAAGCCGCCCGCGACCGCGGGATCAGGATCATCCCGACGATCATCGGCGACGACGCCCTGTCCGGCGGCTCGGGCTGCGTCTACCTGCGCTGGCGCGCGATCTCCGTCCCCGGCTGCTCGATCATCGACATGGAGCCGTTCTGGACCGATCCGACCGTGATCGGCGACGTCGAGGAGCACATCAGGGCGCTGCTCGATCACGTCAACGTCTACACGGGGGTCGCCTACAAGGACGACCCGACGATCCTCGGCTGGGACCTCCTGAACGGCGGCGGCAGCCCGACGCCCTGGACGAGACAGATCGCCCAGTACGTGCGCTCGCTCGACAGCCATCACCTGATCCTGTCCGGTGCGGCGAACGTCGGCCTCGCCGCCGTCGACGCCTGCGTCTCGTTCGTCTATCCGCACTGGTCCCTGCCGCTCTCCTTCGTCCAGAGCTGGATCGATGCCTGCCGCGCGGCCGGGAAGCCGTACATCGTCTACGAGTACGGCTGGGACCTGACCAACTTCCCGACGCGGCCCTCGCTGAGCGGCTTCCTCGCGACGCTCCTGGCCGACCCGGAGATCGCCGGCGACGCTTTCTGGGCGCTCGAGGCGCACGCCGACGGGCACGGCTGGATGCCGGTTCCGGCCGACACCTCGGACCCGGTCATCGCGCGCACCGGAGAGAGCGGCCAGTGGTGGGCGATGTACTACACCGGCGTCCCGACCCTCGTCATGCCCGCGAACGACATGGCGGCGCGCGCGCAGATCATTCGCAGCCACAACTACGCGATGGACGGCGTGCGGCGGCCACGACATGCGATCCCGCCGCCGCCGGTGGTGACCTCGGCCGTGCACTCCTCGAGCCCGGCCGGGGTCGAGGTGTACTGGCGTGGCTCGGCCGGTGCGCGGAACTACAGCGTCCAGCGCGCGCCCACCGCGAGAGGTCCCTGGACGACGCTCTGCAAGCGCTGCGCAACGGATCTGGACGACGGGTTCGTCGACCTGAGCTCGAGCGCGAAGGGAGGCTGGTACCGCGTCATCCCGTACAACCTCGACGGTCGCGCCGGCCGAGCATCGGCGCCCGTCCGCGCCACGGCGAGCTAGGTTTTCCGGCGACAAGGGCGGTTAGCTCAGCTGGGAGAGCGCCTGGTTTACACCCAGGAGGTCGGCGGTTCGACCCCGTCACCGCCCATCGGCCTGCGCGGAAACGAAACGGGGCGAGTCGTGTGACCCGCCCCGCTCGGTTGGCGATGCGACAGTTCTTCTAGTGGCCCAGGGCGGTCGGCGGGACCTTGACGATCTGCCCGCTGATCTCGCCGTCCGGACTGTTCGCCGTGCGCACGACCACGTAGCCGTTGCCCTTGAGCAGCGCGCTCGCCTGATCGTCGGTGAGCATCGTGCGCCCGAACTTGCCCGCGGTGCACGGCCCGCACAGGTTCGCCGCGACGACGCCGGCGGCGCCGGGCGAGTTGAGGCGGATGTCGGCGCCGTTGACCGCGCTCGACAGGTTCGAGTAGGACAGCCTCCAGCCGAGGATCCAGTGCTGGCCCGAGCTCGGGACCGCGAAGGGCGGCACCGCGCCGCCGCACTTGATCTTGTGAGGGACGCCGCTCGCGCGCGGCGGCGAGCCCTGATTGCCGGGCGCGCCGGGTTTCGGCGCCGTCACGGAGCAGCCCGGGACGGACGGCATCGCGCCCGCCTTGACCGTGCCGATGGTGTGCACCAGCACGCCATCCCAGCGGCCGGTCGCGGTCGACGAGCCGCTCGACGGGGTCAGCTTGGCGCCGAGCTGGTAGCCGATCGCGTGCGTGGAGCCCGACGGGGCGGTCGCGCTTCCGGGGCCGCTCTGTCCAATGAGCCGAACCTTCCCCGGCTTCGCCGGCCCGGCAGGCGGAGGCGTGGAGCCTGCCGTCGCGAAGCCGGCGGCGACCAGGGCGAGAAGCGCGAGCAGCGAGAAGGCTGCTCCCAGGCGACCTGCTCTCTTGCTCATCTCAACCTCCGTTGTGGTCGCGTCAAACTTCGTGCTGCGAGTTCTTTATAGCGGCGTCGCTCGGCGGATCGCTCCTTTGCGGGACGGATTTACGAACGCGTTACGTGCTATCTCGCGCGAGCGGGCGCCGCGTCAGCGGAGCGGGTCGAGGCGGAGAAGCGACGCGTTCGGATAGCAGCGGCTTTCGCAGCGCTAGCCTGTACGGCTTCGTGGCGGCCCACTCTCACCAGCACGAGCGGTTGCCAAGCGACCGGCGGGCGCTCACCGTCGCCCTCGTCCTGATCGCGGGGCTGGCCGTTGCCGAGGTCGCGACCGGCATCCTCGCGCACTCGCTGGCGCTGCTGGCCGACGCCGGCCACCTCGTCTCGGACGTGGCCGCGCTCGGGTTCGCGCTGGTCGCCGCCGCGATGGCGGCACGGCCCGCGCGCGGCCGCTGGACGTTCGGCTTCCGGCGGCTCGAGATCCTGGCCGCGCAGGCGAACGGGCTCATGCTCGGCCTGGTCGGGATCTGGATCGTCTACTCGGCGGTTCGTCGGCTCGTGTCCCCTCCGGACGTGTCGGGTGGCATCGTCCTCGTCGTCGCGCTCGCCGGCATCGGCGTCAACCTCGCGGCCACGTTCGTGCTGTCGCGGGCGAATCGCAAGAGCCTGAACGTCCGCGGGGCGTTCCTGCACGTGGCGACGGATCTCGCCGCGTTCGTCGGCACGGCGATCGCCGGCGGCGTCGTGCTGGCGACGGGCTGGGACCGTGCCGATCCGGTCGCGAGCCTGCTCGTCGCCGGGCTGATGTTCTGGGCGGCGTGCTCGCTCCTGCGTGACTCGACGGTGATCTTCCTCGAGGCGGCGCCGCGCGAGATCGATCCTGCGGACGTGGGTCGCGCGATCGTCTCGGTCCCGCAGGTCGTCGAGGCGCACGACCTCCACGTCTGGACGGTCACGAGCGGCTTCCAGGCCGTGTCCGCGCACGTGCTCGTCGATCCGGGCGCCGACTGCCATGCCGTCCGCCGCACGATCGAGTCCGTGCTCAGCGAGCGCTTCGACCTGGAGCACACGACGCTCCAGGTCGACCATGCCCGGCCCGCCGTGGTCCAGCTCGGCGCGGTCGAGCGGCGGCACGTGGAGTGAGCGGGAGTTCCGGGTCCCGGTCGGCGAGGGCGAGCTCGCCGGGCATCGCGGCGGCGAAGGGGCCCCGGCGCTCGTTCTGGCCGACCAGGTGCTCAGGATCCTGGACAAAGAGTGCGCCCGGCGTGACTTGACCCGTCGCTGCGTGAGAATGGCCGTATGCGCGTCTCCGCCAAGGCCGACTACGCACTGAGGGCCGCGGCCGAGCTGGCCGCGGCGGAGGGAAAGGGGCACATCAAGGGCGAGCAACTCGCGCACGCGCAGTCGATCCCGCTGAAGTTCCTCGAGAACATCCTCCTCGAGCTCCGCCACGCCGGGCTCGTGCAGAGTCAGCGCGGGGTCGAGGGCGGCTACTGGTTGGCGCGGCCGGCGGCCGAGATCACGCTCGCCGAGGTGATCCGCGCCGTCGAGGGGCCGCTCGCCAACGTGCGCGGCACGCGGCCGGAGGCGGTCGAGTACACAGGCTCCGCCGAGCCGCTGCGCAGCGTCTGGATCGCCGTTCGCGCGAGCCTGCGCGGAGTGCTCGAGTCGGTCACCCTCGCCGACGTGGCGCGTGGTGAGCTGCCGTCCTCACTGGACGAGCTCCTCGCCGACCCCGAGGCCTGGCGTCCCCACTGAGCCGTTTCGCGGCGAGACGAAGACGATCTGGCCGCGCTCGAGCTCGAGCTCGGCCTCCTCGTCGCGCGTGAGCTGCGTCGAGAACGCGCGGCCGTTGCCGTCGAGCAGGTCGACGCGCACCTCGAAGCCGAGGTGCACGACCCGCGCGACCATCGCCTCCGACGCGCCCGGCCGCTCGTCCAGCGAGAGCTCGAGGTCGTGCGGCCGCACGAGGCCGCCCTCCGTGCGGACGACCGGGCCGAAGAACGTCATCACGAAGTCGTTCGCGGGCGCGTCGTAGAGCTCGCGGGGCTCGCCGATCTGCTGGATCCGGCCCTCGTGGATGAGCGCGATCCGGTCGGCGACGTCCATCGCCTCCTCCTGGTCGTGTGTGACGATGACGGTGGTGACGTCCTGCTCGTCGTGGAGCCGGCGCAGCCAGACGCGGAGCTCCTTGCGGACGCGGGCGTCGAGGGCGCCGAACGGCTCGTCCAGGAGCAGGACGCTCGGCTCGACTGCGAGCGCCCGCGCGAGCGCCATGCGCTGCCGCTGGCCTCCCGAGAGCTGGGCGGGGTAGCGGTCGGCGAGCCCGTGGAGCTGGACGAGATGCAGCAACTCGTCGACTCGCTCGGCCACCTCGGCCTTCGGACGCCGGCGGATCTCGAGGCCGAACGCGACGTTCTTGCGCACGGTCATGTGCTTGAACGCCGCGTAGTGCTGGAAGACGAAGCCGATGCCCCGGGCTTGCGGCGCACGTGCGGTGACGTCCTCGCCGTCCAGCGCGACCGAGCCGGCGTCGGGCCGCTCGAGCCCGGCGACGATGCGGAGCAGCGTCGACTTGCCGCTCCCGCTCGGGCCGAGGAGCGCGGTCAGCGACCCGGTCTCGACCTCGAGCGTCACGTCGTCGAGCGCGACGAAGTCGCCGAACCGCTTGCCGACGTTGCGGATCTCGATGCTCACGCGGTCGCCTCCTCGGGCCTGAGGAAGATCATCGCGATGAGGACGAGAATGGCCATCAAGGCCAGCACGATAGAGATCGAGTAGGCGCCCGGGAGGTCGAAGTTGTCGTAGTGGTCCTCGACGGTGAGCGTGGCTGTCATGGTCTGGCCCTCGATGCGGCCGGAAACGATCGCGACGGCTCCGTATTCGCCGAGGCAGCGGGCCGTGGTGAGGACGACGCCGTAGATGACCGCCCAGCGGATCGCCGGGAGCGTGATGCGCCGGAACGTCTGCCAGCCGGTGGCGCCGAGCGTGTGAGCCGCCTGCTCCTGTTCGTCGCCGATCTCGCGGAGGGTCGGGATGACCTCGCGGGCGACGAAGGGCAGGGAGACGAAGATCGTCGCAAGCACCATCGCCGGGAGCGCGAACAGGATCTGGATGCCGTGGCGCATGAACCAGTCGCCGAGCCAGCCGCCGCGCCCGTAGAGCAGGAAGAGCGAAAGGCCGACGACAACGGGGGAGAGGGCGAGCGGCAGGTCGATGAACGCGTTGAGCAGGCCCTTGAGCGGGAAGTCGCGCCGCACGATCGCGAGCCCGACGGCGATGCCGAAGACGGTGTTGATCGGAACGGCGATGGCGGTGATCTCGAGCGTGAGCACGAACGCGTGGACGGTCGCGGGATCGGTGAGCGTGCTCCAGACGTGCCCGATGCCGTTGTCGAAGGTTCGCCAGGAGATGATCGCGACCGGCCCGACCAGCACTGCGAGCAGGTAGAAGAGCGCGAAGCCACGCAGTGAGAGGCGCCGGAGCGTCCTACCGTGCATGCTCGTGCCTAGTGGCGAAGTACCGGATGGCGCCGATGACGAGCAGGACGGCGAACGAGATCGCGAGCAACACCACGGCGATCGCCGAGGCGCCGGCCGTGTCGCCGCTTTGGATGTGCAGGAAGATGAAGACGGACGCAACCTGGGTCTTGAACGGGAGGTTGCCGGAGATGAGGATGAGCGCCCCGATCTCGCCGACAGCGCGGGCGAAGGCGAGCGCGACGCCGGAGAGGATCCCGGGCAGGATGTTCGGCAACACGATGCGCCGGAACACCGTTCCCTCGCCGGCGCCGAGAGACCGCGCCGCCTCCTCCATCTCCGTGTCCAGTTCGAGCAGCACCGGCTGTACCGTGCGGACGACGAAGGGGAGCGTGACGAACAACAGGGCGAGGACGATCGCGGTGCGCGTGTCCGTGACGTCGATCCCGACCGGGGAGCGCGGCCCGTAGAGGGCGATCAGCGTCAGTCCGGCGACGATCGTCGGCAGCGCGAACGGGAGGTCGATGATCGCGTTGACGAGGCTCTTGCCACGGAAGTCATCACGGACGAGCACCCAGGCGATGATCGTGCCGGTGGCCGCGTTGATCCCGGCCACGATCAGCGCGCAGACGAGGCTGAGCTCGAGCGCGCTGACGGCCTGCGAGTCGGAGACGACGCTCCAGAAGCCGGCAGCACCATTGGCGCGGGACTCCCAGACGACGGCCGCGATCGGCAGCACGACGACCGCCGAGAGAAAGGCGGTGACAAAGCCGAGCGAGAGGGCGGTCTGCGCCCTCCCGCTCTGGATCCGTACTGGCCGGGTGACTGAGGCGGTGCTAGCCAGTCGGGCCTCCGACCGACTTCTCGATCCCGACCATCAACCCGCTCTGCGGATCGAACCAGCGCTTGTCCACCTTGCGCCAGCCCCCGAACCACGGGTTGGCGATGGTCGTCAGCGCCCGGGTCGGGAAGCCCGACCGGTACTGCTTCGCCACGGACTTGAGCACCGGCCGGTAGCCGTACTGGGCGAGCAACGTCTGGGCAGGCGCGCTCTTCGCAAAGGCGATGAACTTGTTCACGAGGTCGAGGTTCGGGCTCGTCTTGATCGGTGCGATCGGCAGTTCGATCAGCATCGTCTTCCCGGGCACGAGGTAGCCGAGGTTCTGGCCCGCCTGCTTCGCGGCGACGGCCTCGCTCTCGTACGTGAGCAGCACGTCGCCCTTGCCCGCGAGAAACGTGTTGGTCGCATTCCGGCCTGAACTGTCCTGCGAGACGACGTTGTGGAAGAGCTTCGTCACGAACGCCTGCGCCTGCTTGTCGGTCTTGCCCTCGCGGCGCGCGGCAGCGTACGCCGCGAGCACGTTCCACTTCGCCGAGCCGGAGCTGAACGGGTTCGGCGTCACGATCTGCACCCCGGGCTTGACCAGGTCGTCCCACGTCTTGATGTGCTTCGGGTTGCCGCCCCGGAAGGCGAAGGCGACCACCGAGTACGCCAGGTCCCCGCCGTACGACTGCTTCTGCCAATTCGGCGAGACGAGACCGGCATCGACGAGCGCGTTCACGTCGTCACCGGTGGACAGAAAGACCACGTCAGCCTTGAGGCCGGCGGCGACGGCCTTCGCCTGATCGCCCGACGGCCCGTACGAGGTCGTGAACGACACACCCTTGCCGTCCGGCGTCTGCTGCCAGGCCGAGATGATCTTCGCCATCACCGTCTTCGGCGTCGAATAGGCGACCAGCGACAGCGTGACGTCCTTCTTGCCGGCACCAGCAGCGGCGACTACGACACCGCTAACGATCACAGCCAACGCCAACAAACTAATACGTCTCATCCGCACCTCTTATCTTCCGCGTTTGTCTACAGACTCACTAGACATTCACTCAAATCGAGGTGGGTCTCGTCAAATGCATTCGAAATGCAGGCGTTTTCGGATCAGCTAGGCTTGTCCGGATGGAGCGCCTCGAGACGCTGTTGCGTGAAGCCTTCCCCGACGCGAGCGACCTGCGCGTAATCGATCGCACCGGTACGGGCGACCACTTCCACGTGCTCGTCCGCGATTCGAGCTTCGACAGTCTGTCGCTCGTCGACCAGCACAAGCTGGTCTACGCGGCGCTCGAGGAGCCCCTCGCCGACGGCACGATCCACGAGCTGCGAATCACGACGAAAGGGACATCACCATGAGCGACGAGCTGAGAGACAGGATCAAGGACGTGATCGACAACGAGCCGGTCGCCTTGTTCATAAAGGGCACGCCGGACCTGGCCATGTGCGGCAACTCGCAGCGGGCGATCAACGCGCTGCGCAGCGCCGGCGCGCCGCTCACGGCGATCAACATCCTCCCGGACCCGCAGATCCGGCAGGAGCTCCAGGCGATCTCCGGCTGGCCGACGATCCCGCAGGTGTTCATCAAGGGCGAGCTGGTCGGTGGCGCCGACATCGCCGAGGAGCTGGCCGCCTCGGGCGAGCTCGAGCAGAAGCTTGCGGACGCACTCGGCGAGAACTACCGCGGCTCGGCCATACAGAAGGTCGTTCAGCTCGTCTAGGCCGTCGCGGCCTCGGCCTTCTTCTCCCAGTAGCGCTTCAGGCCGAGGTACGTCTGCCAGACCGGGCCGGCGCGCTCGTAGTACGTGACGTCGCCCTCGTCGGAGGCGAGCACGTCTGCGCGGGTCGCGGCAATGAACTCCTCCTGGCTCATCCCGCAGCGCACGCGCTCGGCGGCCTTCGCGAGTCCCTCTCGCATCCGCGCGAGGTGCTCCTCGGGGTCGTCGGCGACGCCGAAGTGGGTCAGTGCGAACCGCGCGGGGCGCCGCCGCTCGATCTCGTTGAACGTCTGCGCCCAGCCCTCCAGGTCGATGTCCGGCGGCGGCGCGGCCGGAAAGATGTAGCGACCCGGCTGGATCCGCACCCCGACCGCATCGCCCGCGTGCAGCGTGCCGTCCGCGGCGAGGTAGGAGACGTGGTGCGACGCGTGGCCGGGCGTGGGGAAGACCTCGAGCCCGACGGCGTGCGACCCGACCGGATGGACGTTCTCCTCGGGCACCGGCTCGAGAGCGCCCCAAAGCGCGTCGAAGGCGTCGCCGTAGAGCCGGCGGGCGCTCCGTTCCAGTCGTGACGGGTCGACGATGTGCGGCGCGCCGATCGGCGAGACGTGCACGTGCAGCGCGGGGTGCTCGCGGACGAGCGTGCCTGCGGCGCCCGCGTGGTCGAGGTGGACGTGCGAGAGCAGCAGGTGGCGGATGTCCTTCAGCTCGAGCCCCTGCTCCGCGAGGCCGGCCTTCAACGCCGCGACCGTCGACGACGGTCCGCAGTCGAAGAGCGCCGGGCCGTCGTCGGTCTCGAAGACGTACACGCCGACGATGCGCTCGAGGCCCTGGTGGAAGAGGTCGATCGGGGCGAGCGTCATTCAGGCGCGGGCGGCCGGGGCCCGCACCAGCGCCGCTTCGAGATCGGCGATCAAGTCGTCCGCCGACTCGATCCCGACCGACAGCCGCACCAGGTTGCGCGGGACGGCGAACGGGGCGTTCGCGGTCGAGGCGTGCGTCATCCGCGCCGGGACCTCGATCAGGCTCTCGACGCCGCCGAGGCTCTCGGCGAGCAGCCACAGCTTCGTGCGGGCGACGAGCTCGACGGCCCCCTCCTCGCTCTCGGCGAGGAACGAGACCATGCCGCCGAAGTCGCGCATCTGCCGCGCCGCGACGTCGTGGCCGGGATGGTCCGGCAGGCCCGGGTAGAGCACCCTCTCGACGCGCGGGTGGCCCGAGAGGAACTCGGCGACGGCGCGCGCGTTGTCGCAGTGCTGCCGCATGCGCACGGCGAGCGTCTTCAGGCCGCGCAGGACCAGCCAGCAGTCGAACGGGCCGGGGACGGCGCCGAGCGACTTCTGCAGGAAGAAAAGGCGCTCGGCCACGGTCGGGTCGTTCGTCGCCGCGAAGCCGCCGATCAGGTCCGAGTGCCCGCCGAGGTATTTCGTCAACGAGTGGACGACGACGTCGGCGCCGAGCGCGAGCGGCTGCTGCAGGTAGGGCGTCGCGAAGGTGTTGTCGACGACGACGAGCGCGCCGGCGGCGTGCGCGGCCTCAGCGGCGGCGTGGACGTCGACGATGTTCAGCGTGGGATTGGTCGGCGTCTCGATCCAGACGATGCGCGTGCGCTCGTCGAGGTGGTCGGCGAGGTTCGCGCTCACATCGGCGGCGGGCAGGTAGGTGAACTCGTAGCCCTTCGGCTCGTAGACCTGCGAGAACATCCGGTAGACGCCGCCGTAGACGTCGTTGACGCACACGACGCGCTCGCCCGGGTTGACGAGGTGCATGATCGTGGTCGTCGCGCCGAGGCCGGAGGAGAAGGCGATGCCGTGCTCCGCGCCCTCCAGCGAGGCGAGGCAGACCTGGAGCGCCGTCCGGGTCGGGTTCGCGACCCGCGAGTAGTCGTAGCCCTTGTGGACGCCGACTTCTTCCTGCACGTAGGTCGAGGTCTGGTAGATCGGCACGGTCACGGCGCCGGTGGCGGAGTCCGGCTCCTGCCCGTCGTGGATCGCGCGCGTCTCGAAGTCCATGCGGTGATGCTACCTCCGGCCCTGGCCCGAATCGCGTCTAGCGCGGCGGGCGCCGATCGGGCACCCTGTTCGCATGAGCCTCGAGCCGATCGTGTATCGCGAAGAGGCGTTGGGCGTGATGTTCGCCGTGACCGATATTCTTGATGAGGTCCGAGCCATTCGTGATTTTCTCGAGGGTGACGATGGGGAAGAAGAGGAAGAAGATCTGGAGGAGTAAGGCCGAGCGCGATGCCTGGAACGCGCACGTCGACGAGACGATCAAGCGTCTCCGTGACCTCGCCGAAAAGGGCTGGGCCGAGCTCGAGCGGAAGCGCGCGGCCGGCTAGCGCCAGGGGGCGGGCAGCTTCGGGAGCGCAACTTCCGAGGCGCCGAGCCAGGCGGCGAGATCGTCGATCGCAGCCCGCACTGCCGGCCAGGCATCGGACGGCGCGTCCGGCTGGGAGTAGACCGCGTTGATGCGCAGAACACCCGCCTTGCGGTCGAACAACGGATCGATCCGCCCGATCAGCCGGTCACCGTGCAGGATCGGCAGCACGTAGTAGCCGAACTCGCGCTTGGCGGCCGGGACGTAGATCTCGATCCGGTAGCGGAAGGCCCACAGGGCCTCGGCGCGGTCGCGGTCGTGGATCAGCCGGTCGAACGGGCCGAGCAGGGTCGTCCGCGCCGGCACCGGAGCGTCGTCGGCCTCCGGGTGGACGCGCACGCGGCCCTTCTCGAGCCAGACGCCGAGCGCGCGGCGCCGCCGCTCGAGCAGCAGCCGCCTCGCCTTCTGCAGCGGCACAGTCTCGGTCTCCGGGTACCAGCGCTCGGCGAGGTCCCAGAGCCGCTGCTTGCCGCGCCGTCCGACGACGGCGACCTCGCCGCGCGCGTTCAGCACGCCGAGCAGCAGCCCCATCTTGCGCTCACCCCACCAGCGGTGCGCCTCACGCCTCGTGTGCGCGTGGTCCTCGATGTCGCGCGAGAGCAGCGGGCCCCGGCGCTCGAGCTCCTTCAGCACGTAGCGGCGGAACGAGGCGTTCTCCTTCAGCCACGCGATCAGCCTCCGGTCGAGAGGGCGGTCGCGTCGGCGCATGAGCGCCTTCAGGAGCGGTAGGTCCTCGACGGGGTAGAGGAACGCATCCCACTCGATCAGCTTCCGATCCTCCCAGAGGAGACGGTCGAGCTCGGCCGGGTCATGGCTGCTTCCGAGCCGGCTCCAGAGGACGAGGTGCTGCGCCGGCGCAACGGTCGAGATCGGGTCGAGCTGGAGGAAGCCGAGCCGCCGAACGGTCTCTTCGACTCCGGCCGCGCGGCCGTCCAGGAGCTGGGCCCGAACGGCGATGCGCCTCGCCTGCTCGAGCGTGGGCTCGCTCACCGCTCGACCCTCTCGATCCGCAACGCCCGGGCGAGGCGGAGGAGCGCGCGCTCGAACGCGTCGCCGAGCGCGCGCGACGAGCGGACGCCGGCCTCGAGGTGGAAGGCCTTGACGCGCAGGACGCTCTCCTTGCGGTCGGTCTTGAGGTCGGCGCGGCCGACGAGCCGGTCGCCGTAGAGGAAGGGCAGCACGTAGTAGCCGTAGACGCGCTCGTGACCTGGCTTGTAGACCTCGATCACGTGGCGGAAGCCGAAGATGCGCTCGACGAACGCGCGGTCCCAGAGCATGTTCTCGAACGGGGCGAGCAGGACGCCGCCGCCCGGCACGCTCCCGTCCAGCTCCGCGCCCGCGGGGACGACCACCGGTGCGCCGCCGTCTGCGACCCGCACCCGCCGCACGTGCCCCTGCCGCTCGAGCTCGTCGACGACCGGTCGCATCCCGCCGGCGCCGCCCGGGAGCCGGCAGTGGTCGGCGATCCCGGCCTCCGTCAGCGCTCCCCGGCCCTGCACGGCTCTCAGCGCGTAGCCGCTCCGGAACTCGTCCTCGGACGGTGCGGGGGCGTCGAGAAAGCGCCTCGGGATCACCCGCTCGGGCAGGTCGTAGAGGCGCTGGAACCCGTCACGGCCCGAGACGACGACCTCGCCCGCGGCGAACAGGTGCTCGAGCGCCCGCTTCGCGGGCTTCCAGTTCCACATCTCGCCCGGCATCGGCCCCTTGCCCTCGAACGCGCGGGACGGCAGCGCGCCTCGCTCCCGGATCGCCTCCAGCACGTGCGCCTCCGTGTTGCGGTCCTGCCGTTCGCGACCCCACCAGTGCCGGTCGCGGAGGTGCACCATGCGCCGCTTGAACAGCGGAAAGTCCTCGATCGGCAGGAGGCACGCCTCGTGGGCCCAGTATTCGAAGATCCGCGCCTGCTCGAGCAGGCGCGTCACCGTCCCGGCCGGGTAGCGACCGAGCCGCGACGTGAGCGTCAGCCGGTGCGCCCGGTCGACGGTCGAGATCGAGTCGAGCTGGACGCAGCCGAGCCGGCCGACCGTGTCCGCGACGTCGGCCGGCCGGGAGGTCCGCGCCCGCGTGGCGAACCCCTGGTGGGCGACCACGTAACGGCGCAGCTGGGCGACGGAAACGGCTTCCATGCGCTTCTTCAACGCCTCTTCGGGGGTGGCCCTTCCGGCCGCGGCGGCCGCGGAGGCGGCGGCGGAGGATGCGGGAGATGCGGAGGAGGCGGAGGGCGTCTGGGAGGCGGTGTACCGGCAAGCGCGCTCTCGAGCAGGGAGAGCAGGCGCTCCAGCGCGTCGAGCTCGGGTGGCGGAAGGTGTGCGAGGAGCGGGCCGATCTGATCGCGTAGAGACGACGAGGCTGCGGCCAGCAGGCTGCGTCCCGAGTCCGTCAGCGCGAGATCCTGCCGCCGCCGGTCTTCTGCGACGTGGCTGCGGACGATCCAGCTCTCGCGCTCGAGGCTCGAGACGAGCTGCGACACGGCCGGCCCGGACACGCCGGCACGCCGGGCCAGCTCTCCGGCCGTCAGCCGCTCACGGTCGATCGATCGCAGCGCGAGGTACTGAGCGACCGTCAGCGGCGGGTCGTGGGCTGCCAGCAGGCGCTTGATCCAGCGGGTCGCGAGCGCTGCAGCCCCGGTCAGGTTGTCGACGGCGGCCGAGGCCGAGCGAGGGCGTGGGGGCATTAGATAAGTATGCTTAACTGTTAAGAGTGGTTTCCGACCTGATCATTGCAGGGCTGGCCGTGCTCGTCGTCGCTCTCCGCCCACGGTCGTGGGCCTCGACGTGCGCGGCCGTGAGCCTCGCCGGGCTCGGCGTCGTGCTCGGCGGTCGGCCCGACCCGCTCGGAGAGGCTGTCCGAACCGTGGCGCCCATGGCCGCGTTTCTCCTCGTCGCCGTCGGCGCCGCGGCTCTCGCGGTCCGCCTCGGCGTAGCCCGCGGCGCAGCCCGCCGGCTCGGGGCGCTCGCTCGTGGGGACGGGCATCGGCTCTTCGTGCTCGTCTGCCTCGTCACCGTCCTCTTGACCGCGGTCGTCTCGCTCGACGGTGCCGTGGTGGTGATGGCGCCCATCCTCGTCGAGCTCCACCGCAAGCATGGTGCGCCGCTACGGCCGCTGCTGCTCGGTGTGGTCACCGTGGCGAATGCCTCGTCGCTCGCTCTGCCGGAAGGGAACCCGACGAACCTGGTCGTGATCGAGCGGCTCGGCCTTCCGCTCGGACGGGCGGCGACGACAATGGTGCTCCCGGGCGTGATCGCGACGCTGCTCTGCGCTGCGGCGATCGGCTGGTCCCAGCGCCGGGCTCTCGGGACGCCGTTCGTCAGGAGGGAGACGTCCGCCGCCGCGTCGCCGCTCGCTCCGGGACTGTTCGGGGTCCTCCGCGTCGTCCTCCAGATCGTCGCGCTGCTCGTCGTCGTGCTGCCGCTGGCCGGACGGGCAACGGTCACGGGAGCCGGATTGCCGCTCATGCTGGGCGTCGCCGTCGGCGTCTCGTTGCTGGCGGCGCTCGCGAACAACCTCCCGGCGAGCGCGATCGTCGCCGCCGGGCTCGCGTCGGGGCCGGCGGCCTACGCGGCGCTCGCCGGGCTGTCGGTCGGAGCGCTTGCGACACCGCAGGGCTCCGTGGCGACGTTGATCGCCGGCGACCTCGCGGGCGAGCGGCCGCATGCGCGCGTGCTGCTTCCGATCGCGCTCGCGGCCGCCCTCGCCGCAACCGTCGTCTTCTGGCTCATCTCGATCAGCTGACCACTCGCCGGTGCCATGTGGCCAGGCGGGCTTCTCGAGGTTCGGCTGGCCACGGCCGTCGACCTCGTGCCGTAACCTCGTGCCGTGCTGCGCCTCTATCGCACCCCGCACTCGACGAACGTGGAGCGGGTGGCGCTCGCGCTCGCGCACAAGGGGCTCGAGGCGGAGTCGGAATGGGTGGACCCGGCCGACCGGAAGGACGTGCGCAAGGCGAGCGGCCAGCCGCTCGTGCCCGTGCTCGTCGACGGCGACGAGGTGGTCTTCGACTCGACCCGGATCCTCGAGTACCTCGAGGAGCGCTATCCGCAGCGGCCGCTGTACCCGGACGACGCGGCTTCGCGGGCCGAGATGGACGTGTTCGTCGACTGGTTCAACCGCGTCTGGAAGGTGCCGCCGAACGCGATCGCGGCCGAGCTCGTCAAGGCGAAGCCGAACGAGAAGCGGATCGCGGAGTGGGGGGCCGAGTTGCTCGCGCGGCTCGATCTGTTCGAGCGCCTGCTCGCGGATCGGGGCCATCTGCTCGGCGAGGACTTCTCGGCCGCCGACTGCGTCGCCTTTCCGTTCCTCGAGTACGCCGTGCTGCCGTTGCCGGACGGTGACGACGAGCTGTTCCATCGCGTGCTCCGTGACTACCAGCCGCTCGGGGACACGCACCCGCGCGTGGAGAGCTGGATCCGCCGGGTCGACACCCGCCCGAGAGCGTGATGCACTTCTGCTGGCGATGTGGCGGGGAGCTTCGTACGTCGCCGCCGGTTCAGTGCAGGCTCCTGCTCGTCCGTCGAGCGCAGGACCTGTGGCGCTTGACCCGCCGCGCGCCGACGAACTCGCACCGCCGGGTCGCTTTCCTTCGGTCTTGGCAGTTTGGCGCATCGCGTGTCGTTCCGGCCATACGAAGACACCGCTTGTCGATCGGCCGACGGGCTGACTGAACAGGCTGACGGCCGAGCCGTCGCCACGCGTTGACCCTCCGCCGCGGAGTCGTGGCTTTGCCACGGCGGAGTTCGAGCCGCTCGTCACGCGACCCCGCGGGGAAGGGGGCTCACGGGGGAAACCGGCTGTTTCCCCCGTGTTACTCGGTGCGGTTGTGCGCCAGGTACTCGAGGAAGTCCGAACGCGTGAGCACGGCGAGCGGTATGCCGCCGCGCACGACCACCACCGCCGCTCCGCCGCCGGTCAGGTCGGCGAACACCTCGTCCAGCGAGTCGTTGGCGTCCACGGCCGGGAGCGGCGGCCCCATCGCCGCGGCCACGTCCTCGCCGAGCGAGTCGGGGTGCTTGAAGATCCGGTCGAGGAGCCCGCGCTCGTTGAGCGACCCGATCACGTCGGCGAGCGACTCGACCGGCTCGTGCCGGACGACGGGCAGCTGCGAGATCCCGTAGCGCTGCATCAGCTCGATCGCGGCGCCGACCTTCTCGTGCGTCCCGCAGACGACGAGGTCGGGCAACCGGCCGTCCGACGAATGCTTGTAGGCGAGCACCTCGGCGATCGTCGCCGCCGAGCCGCGCCGCTCGAGGAAGCCGTGCTCCAGCATCCAGTTGTCGTCGAAGATCTTCGACAGGTAGCCGCGGCCGCCGTCGGGGATCGTGGTCAGGACGGTGATCCCGGGCCCGTGCCTCCTGGCCGTCTCCAACATGGCGTGCACGGACGTGCCGCCCGAGCCGCCGGCGAGGATGCCCTCCTCGCGGGCCAGGCGGCGCGTGACGAGGAACGAGTCGCGATCCGAGACCCGCACGTACTCGTCCACGACGGACGGGTCGAACGTGTCGGGGAAGGTGTCCTTGCCGATGCCCTCGACGAGATAGGGGTGCACGTCCGAGCCCGAGTAGATCGAGCCTTCCGGATCGGCCCCGACGATCAGGAGGTCGGGATTCTGCTCTTTCAGGTAGCGGCCCGCCCCGGTGATCGAGCCTCCGGTTCCGACCGAGATGACGACGGCGTCCAGCTCGCCGCCGGTCTGCTCCCAGATCTCGGGCCCCGTGGTCGCGTAGTGCGCGGCCGGATTGTCGGGGTTCGAGTACTGGTCCGGCTTGTACGCGCCGGGGATCTCCTCGGCGAGCCGGTCGGAGACCGAGTAGTAGCTCTCCGGCGAGTCGGGATCGACGGCGGTGGGGCAGATCACGACCTCGGCCCCGAACGCGCGCAGCAGCGAGATCTTCTCGGGCGCGACCTTGTCGGGGAGCACCATGATCATCCGGTAGCCCTTGATCGCCGCCGCCAGCGCGAGCCCGACGCCGGTGTTGCCCGATGTCGGCTCGACGATCGTCCCGCCGGGGCGGAGCTTCCCGTCACGTTCCGCGCTCTCGACCATCAGCAGGCCGATCCGGTCCTTGTTCGAGCCGCCGGGATTCAGGTACTCGAGCTTCGCGAGCAGCGTGCAGTCGAGCTCGGCGCCGACTTTCTGGAGGCGGACGACCGGCGTGTGGCCGATCAGGTCGAGGACGGTCGGATACTCCCGTGGCACGGGAGAAGCGTACTGGCCAGATCCCTCAAGTTCGGGATGCCCGGTGACGATAACGGCAACGTGGAAGCTGCACAGGTCCCCTGGCGTCCGCTCGGTGAGCTGTTCGTCAACCGCGGGTTGATCAGCCAGGCCGAGCTCGAGACGGCGCTCGCAGAGCAGGCCGCGACGGGCAAGCGCCTCGGTGAGATCCTCGTCGAGCGCGGGCTCGTGTCCGGGCCGGACCTGACCAGCGCGCTCATGGACCAGCTCGGCGTCGAGATCACGAAGGAAGAGGGTTTCGGCTCCGGTCTCTGGGCCGAGATCAAGCGCCGCCACAGGCGCGTGCTTCCGGACGGATCAGAGGAGGAAGAGCCCGAGGCACACGGGGGGCCGCAGATCTCGCTCGTCCCGCCGTCGGACCCCGCGCCCGAGCCGGAGCCCGCACACGAGCCCGCGCACGAGCCCGAGCCGGAGCCGATCGCGCTGCCGCCGGCTGCGGTCGATCCGGAGCTCGAGCAGGAGCTCGAGGAGATCAAGGCCGAATACACGGCGCCCACTCCGATCGAAGCGGTTGCTGCGGCGCCCAGGCTCGAGCCGGAGCCGGAGCCGGAGCCCGAGCCTGAGCCCGAGCCTGTTACCGAGGCTCAGCCCGAGCCCGAGCCCGAGCCGGAGTCGGAGCCCGAGCCTGGGCCTGCCGCCGAGGCTCAGCCGGAGCCGGAGCCCGAGGCGGAGTCCGAGCCGGAGCCGGAGCCCGAGCTGGAACCTGCCGCCGAGGCCGAGCCCGAGCCTGAGCCCGAGCCGGACGACGCGGCCGCGCTTCGCGCCGAGCTCGGTGAGGCACGCGCCGACCTGGCGCACCTCCAGGAGATGCTGGCGGACGCGATGACCGCGCTCGCCGCGCTCGCCGCGGAAGCCGCGGACGAGCCGTACGACAGCTAGGCCTTCGCGATCAGTGCCGGAAGTGCCGCCGGCCGGTGAAGACCATCGCCGCCCCTGCCGCGCGCACGGCTTCGATCACCTCCGGGTCGCGCTTCGAGCCGCCCGGCTGCACGATCGAGCGGACGCCGGCCTCGAGCGCGAGCCGCGGCCCGTCGGCGAACGGGAAGAACGCGTCCGACGCCAACACCGCGCCCGCGAGATCGTGCCCGTGCTCGCGCGCCTTCTCGACTGCGATCCGCACCGCGTCGACGCGGCTCATCTGGCCGGCGCCGATCCCGATCGTCCGTTCGGCCCGGGCGAGCACGATCGCGTTCGACGTCACGTGCTTGCAGACCGTCCAGGCGAAGAGGAGGTCGGCCCACTCGGCCTCTGACGGCACCCCACAAACGACCTGCATCTCCGTTCGCGCATCGATGCTCATGTCCGCTTCCTGCGCCAGGATCCCGCCAAAGGCGCTCCGCACGTCCAGACGTCCCCGGCGAAGGCGCTTGGGTGCGACGATGACGCGGAGATTCGGCTTCGCGGCAAGCCCGGCGAGCGCTTCCGGCTCGTACTCCGGCGCCGACAGCACCTCCACGAACTGTTGGGCCAGCTTGCGAGCCAGCGCCGGCGTCACCGGATGGTCGAGCGCGACCACGCCTCCGTAGGCCGAGACCGGGTCAGAGGCCAGCGCGCCCTCGAAGGCGGCGTCGAGCGACGTCGCCACCGCGGCGCCACACGGGTTCGCGTGCTTGACGATCACGCACGCGGGCCCGCTCAGCTCGGCGAGGAGCGCGCGCGACGCCGCAAGATCGTGCAAGTTGTTGTACGAGAGGGGCTTGCCCTGGAGTTGCTCTCCGATCGAGCGCACGTCGCCGTAGAACGCAGCCTGCTGGTGCGGGTTCTCGCCGTATGCGAGGTCGGCGGCTTTCGTCAGCGACAGCGTCAGCCGGTTGGGCAGCTGCTCTCCGCGCTGGAACCAGGCCGCGATGGCGGACTCGTACGCGGCCGTCGCCGCGAATGCCTCGGCGGCCAGCATGCGTCGCGTCTCGAGCGAGATCGAGCCGTCCCGGCGGAGCTCCTCGAGCACGCCGCCGTACTGCTCCGCGTTCGAGACCGCGGCGACGTGCTCGAAGTTCTTCGCCGCACCGCGCAGCATCGACGGGCCGCCGATGTCGATCATCTCGACCGACTCGTTCTCGTCGAACGGATAGAGGCCGACGCAGACGAGGTCGAACGGCGCGATGCCGTGCGCCTCGAGGTCGGCGACGTCGGTCGCGACGTCGCGCCGCGCGAGGATGCCGCCGTGCACGGCCGGGTGGAGCGTGACGACGCGATGGCCGAGGAGCTCGGAAAAACCGGTCAGCGTCTCGATCCGCGTGACCTCGATCCCCTGCTCCTCGAGGTGCGCGGCGGTGCCGCCGCTCGCGACGATCTCGGCCCCGAGGTCGACGAGGCCGCGCGCGAGCTCGGCCACGCCGGCCTTGTCGGAGACCGAGATCAGCGCGCGCACAGCTCGCCCACGACCTGAGGCAGCAACCGGTGCTCGACCGCGTGGATCCGCTCCTCCAGCGTCTCGGCCGGCTCGACCGGCACCGGCTCCTGCCTGATCACCGGCCCCGTGTCGATGCCCTCGTCGACGTAGTGAACGGTGACTCCCGTGGTCTCGACGCCCGCGGCGAGCGCATCGTCGATCGCCTTCATGCCCGGGAACGCCGGCAGCAGCGACGGATGGACGTTGACGATCCGGCCGGCGAACCGGTCGAGGAAGGGGCGCGTCAGCAGGTGCATGTAGCCCGCCAGGACGACGAGGTCGACCCGGTGCTCCTCGAGCCAGGTCGCCATGAGCAGGTCGCGTTCCTCGCGAACGAGATGGCAGTCGAGGCTGAACGCCGCCCCCGGGATGCCGGCCGCGTGGGCGCGCACGAGCGCGTACGCGTCCTTGCGGCTCGACGCGACGGCGACGACCGGCAGGCCCGCGTCGATCAGCGCCTGCAGGTTCGTCCCTTCGCCGCTGACGAGGACGCCGATCATTCGATCCGCCCGATCACGAGCTCGTCGCCGGGATCGGGCATGACCGCGCAGTAGCCGATGCCGAGGTTGAAGACGCGCCGCAGCTCGTCCTCGGCGACGTGGCGTGCGAGCCAGCGGAAGACCGGCGGGCGCTCCCAGGTGTCCCAGTCGATGTGTGCGCGCAGGCCTATCGGGAGCACGCGCTCGAGGTTCCCGAGGATGCCGCCGCCGGTGACGTGGGCGAGCGCCCGGACGTCGTGCGCGTCGCGTAGCCGGCGGACCCCGTCCAGGTACAGCCGCGTCGGCGCCAGCAGGTCCGGCCCGTCGTAGCCCTCCTCGGCGAGCACTCGCCGGACGAGCGTGAAGCCGTTCGCGTGGACGCCCGCGGAGGGGAGGCCGATCACCGCGTCTCCGGAGGCGACCCGCGATCCGTCGATCAGCGCCTCCCGATCGACGATCCCGACGCACGTGGCCGCGAAGTCGAGCTCGCCCTCTCGGTAGACGCCGGGCAGCTCCGCCGTCTCGCCCCCGATCAGCGCGCAGCCGGCGTCGCGGCAGACCTCGGCGGCTCCCTCGACGAGCTCGGTGACCTCGTCGAGATCGAGCCGCGCGGCGGCGACGTAGTCGAGCAGGAACAGCGGCTCGGCGCCGGTCGTGATCACGTCGTTGATGCAGTGGGCCGCCATGTCGGCGCCGCAGTTGCGGAGCAGTCCGCGCTCGCGCGCGACGATCGGCTTCGTCCCGATCGAGTCGAGCGAGGCGGCGAGGAAGCGCCGGTCGTCCAGCGGATAGAGCCCCGCGAAGGCGCCGAAGCCCCCCGCTCCCGTCGACTCGACCGCCGCCCGCAGCCGCCCGACGACGTCGACCGCCTTGGTGAGCGAGACGCCGGCGCCCTCGTACGAGTGCTCATGGCTCACGGCATCGAGTCTAGAGCCCGAGGTGGGCGGGACTACACTGGCTGCGTGCTCGCCGCGGTCTCGCCGCTGACCAGCTGGACGTTCGACCCGATCCAGCTCACGAGTCTGGCGCTGATCGGGTTCCTGTACCTCCGCCGCGTGCGCACGCTCGCGGAGCGGGGCACGCCGGTCGAGGCCTGGCGGCGGTGGTCGTTCGGCTCGGGCCTGGCGCTGCTGTTCTTCGTGCTCACCTCGCCGGTGGAGGCGCTCGGCGAGAAGCAGTTCCTGTTCGTGCACATGATCCAGCACATCGTCATCGGCGACCTGGCGCCGCTCTTGATGGTCGCGGGGCTGACGGGACCGGTCCTGCGGCCGGTGCTCGCGCTGCCGGTGATCGGCAGGCTCCGGGCCCTGGGGCATCCGCTGATCGCGCTGCCGCTGTGGGCGGTCAACCTGTACGTCTGGCACCTGCCCATCCTGTACGAGGCGGCGCTGCACCACGACGTCGTGCACGCGCTCCAGCACACGCTCTTCTTCACCACCGGCGCGCTGTTCTGGGCCGCCGTGCTCGAGCCGCTGCCGGGCCCGAGCTGGTTCGGCTCGGGCGCGAAGCTCTTCTACATCGTCGCCGCACGGCTGATCGGGATGGTGCTCGCGAACATCATGCTGTGGTCGTCGAGCGTCTTCTACTCGACGTACGACCACGCGGCCCGCTGGGGGATCACGCCCCAGTCCGACCAGGGGATCGCGGGCTCGATCATGATGATCGTCGACTCGCTCGTGACGATCGGGGCGATCGCCTGGCTCTTCCTCAGGCTGGCCGGCGAGAGCGAGCTGAAGCAGCGCCTGATCGAGGAGGGCCACGACCCGGCGCTCGCCTCGCGCGCCGTCCGGTACGGCCGCGGCGAGGAGCTCGCGAGCCGCTAGTCGTACGCTTCCGAAGTCCGGAGCCCGCACGCCCGACCTCGAACCTGCCGGTCGGCAAGACCGGCGCGCTCGTCATCTTCCTCCGCGCGCGGCGAGGGTCGGATCCGCCGCTCGGCGGCATCTCGAACCGCCGCCTCGTGCAGGTGTCGATCCGCTAGCGCCGGGCCGGGCATCCCGCGTCGGCCTCGGGTCGCGGAGGCCGGCGCGGGACTTCTACCGGATGAAGGTGAAGAGCTTCCGGCTCGGGTCGAACGGCGTCGGCTCGGCCGCCAGCCGGTGCGCGCCGACGCCGAACTCCTCCGGCTCGCCCTGGAAGAACAGCTCCTCGAAGCCCCGCTCGCCGAACCAGCGCCGCACTGTCGGCCTGGGGTCTTGATCGCGGCGGCCGCGCCCGCGCGTCCAGACGACCGTGGCGCCGCGCGCGCAGAGGCGCGGGAGCTGCTCGATCGTGGCCTCGATGTCCTCGGGGCTGATGTTGCCGAAGACACCGCAGGCGAGGACGATGTCGGCGGGAACGGCGCCCGCGTAGCTCTCCGTCAGCGATGCGTCCCTCGTGACGACCTCGACGCCGGTCAGGCCGGCTGCCTGGGCCGCCGCCGCCGCGATGCGGGCGTTGTCCGGGTCGAGCTCGACCAGCCGGGCTCGGACGTCCGGGCGCCGGGGGTGGGCGGCGACGACCGGAACCACGTCGCGGCCCTGGCCGGCGCAGAGGCTGATCAGACGGATCTCGCCCTCCGCCCGGCTGTCCAGCGCCGATCGCAGCTGACCCTGGACGACCTGCAGCCGCCTGCTCAGGGACGAGTCGCGGTCGTAGGCTCCATGCCACTCGAGCCAGTCGGTCACGGTGCGGCTCAGGCTCGCGCGGGCTCGAAACGGAGCTTCGCCAGCGCCCTGTCCGCCGGGATCCGCGTCGGGTAGTCGCGTGTCAGGCAGGCGCGGCAGAGCGTCGAGCCCGGCCGCAGGGTCGCTTCGGTCAGGCCTTCCAGCGACAGGTAGGCGAGCGAGGTCGCGCCGATGAACTCGCGCACCTCCTCGACGGTGCGGCTCGCGGCGATCAGCTCGCTCTCGTCCGCCAGGTCGATGCCGTAGAAGCACGGCCCGACGATCGGCGGCGAGGAGACGCGCACGTGCACCTCGGCCGCGCCCGCGTCGAACAGCATCTGCACGATCTGCCGCGTCGTGTTGCCGCGGACGATCGAGTCGTCGACGGCGACCACGCGCTTGCCGGCGACCTCGTCCAGCGGGTTGTACTTCATCCGGATGCCCTGCTCGCGCAGCGCCTGGTCGGGCTGGATGAACGTGCGGCCGACGTAGCGGTTCTTGATCAGGCCCTCGGTGAACGGGATCCCGCTCGCGCGCGCGAAGCCGACGGCTGCGGGTGTCCCGGAGTCGGGGATCGGGAGCACGAAGTCGGCCTCGGCCGGCGCCTCCGCGGCGAGCCGCTCGCCCATGCGCACACGAGCGCCGTGTGTCTCGACGCCGGCCAGGTACGAGTCGGGGCGCGAGAAGTAGAACGACTCGAAGATGCAGAGCGCACCGTCGCCCGCCGGCTCGACGGCCTGGATCGAGTTGACCCCGGACTCGCCGATCACGAGCAGCTCGCCGCCGCCGACCTCGCGCTCGAGTTCGGCGCCCAGCAGGTCGAGCGCGCACGTCTCGGAGGAGACGACCCGGTCGTCTCCGAGCCGCCCGAGCACGAGCGGACGGAAGCCGTGCGGGTCGCGGAAGGCGAGCAGCTTGCCCTCCGACAGCGCCGTGATCGAGTACGCGCCCTCGAGCCGCTGCATCGCCGCGGCGACCGCCTCCTCGAGCGGCCGCTCGTCGTTCGCGATCAGGGCGGCGATCAGCTCCGAGTCGGACGTCGACGAGAGCCGCACGCCTTCCGCGGCCAGCTCGCTGCGCAGCTCGGAGGCGTTGACGAGGTTGCCGTTGTGGCCGAGCGCGATCGTCCGGACACGCCCGTGCTGGACGAGCGGCTGCGCGTTCTCCCACGCGTTCGAGCCGGTCGTCGAGTAGCGCGTGTGCCCGATCGCGAGCTCGCCGGGAAGCGCGTGCAGCTTCTCCTCGGTGAACACCTGTGCGACGAGGCCGAGCTCGCGCAGCACGGTCAGGCGGCCGCCCTCGGAGACGGCGATGCCGGCCGACTCCTGGCCGCGGTGCTGGAGCGCGTGTAGGCTGAAGTAGGTGAGCCGCGCGACGTCTCGCTCGGGCGCACGGATGCCGAACACGCCGCACATCAGTGCCCCTTCCAGTGACGCCGCCGAGGTTCTGGGTCGTGAGCACCAAGCGATGCAAGGACGCAGGGAGCGGTCGTATTGGCAAATACGGGCGCGACTGAGGACGCAGCCGGCGTAGGCTCGACGGAGCCGGCCCAGGAGCGGAGGCGGTGGCTTTGCCAGCGCCGGAGCGGGAAAGCAGCGCGCCGCGTGATCGCGGGCCAGAAGCCGGCATGTGTTGCTGGACGGGGCACCTAAACGGTTCCGAGCTCCAGAACGCGCGGCCAGTCGGGCGGCTCGGCGGAGTAGGCGACGATCACACCCGGCCCCTTGCCCTCGACGACGTACAGGTCGGCCTCGATGCCCGACCAGGTAGCGGCTTCGTGGAGCGCCTTTGCGAGGCCGCCCCACGAGACGTCATGGGCGAGCGAGAACCGGTGCGCGTTCTGCCAGACGAAGCGGACGAGCTCCGCGCCCTCGCCGCGGAGCAGCGCCACGGTGTCTCCGCGCCGCCAGCGGTTCGGAATCCTCGTCACGTCCCGGATGAGCCCGACGCAGCCGACGACCGGCGTCGGCGGGATGGCGCGGCCGTTCGTGTCGTTGTAGAGCGACACGTTCCCCGACACGACCGGGATCCCGACCGCCTCGGCCGCGCGTGCGAGTCCCTCGATCGCCTGCGCAAGCTCGTACGCAATCTCGGGTTTCTCGGGGTTGCCGAAGTTGAGGCAGTCGGTCAGGCCGATGGGTTCGCCGCCGGCGCACGCGACGTTGCGCGCTGCGCCGAGCACGGCCTGCACGCCGGCGGCGAATGGATCGCTCTCGCCGGGCCGCGGCCCCTGCAGCGACACCGCGATTCCACGCAACGACGGCCGCAGACGCAACACGCCCGCGTCGAGCCCCGGGCGGCGCACCGTCCGCGAGCCGACGAGCTGGTCGTACTGCTCCGTGATCCACGTCTTGTCCGCGCGGTTCGCTTCGCCCAACGCTGTCGCGTTGGCAGGCCATGAATCCGGCTTCGCCTGCTCGACCTCGTAGCGCGGGCATTCATCGGTCAGCAAGGAAGCGGGAATCGAGCCGACCGGCTCGCCGTCGACGAGCGCTCGCAGCTCACCGTGGTCGGTCACCTCGCCGATCGGCGTGCACTCGAGCTCCCAGCGGGCACACACCGCTTGCACCGCCTCGAGCATTTGCGGGCGAACGACCGCGACCATCCGCTCCTGCGACTCGGAGATCATGATCTCCCACGGCTCCATGCCGTCCTCGCGGAGCGGGACGCGGTCGAGCTGCACGTCCAACCCCATGCCGTCGCGGGCCATTTCCGAGAGCGACGAAGCGAGTCCCGCAGCGCCGCAGTCCTGCAGCGATTCCACAAGCCCCGACTCGACGAGCTCGACCGAGACCTCGATCAGCTTCTTGCCCGTGAAGGGATCGCCGACCTGCACCGAGGGCCGCTTGTCCGCGTCGTCCTCGCCGAGCTCTTGGCTCGCGAGCACCGACGCGCCCCCGATGCCGTCGCGGCCGGTGGTCGCGCCGTAGAGGACGACGATGTTGCCCGGACCTTGGGCCTTTGCCGACTGGAGGCGCGCTGGATCGAGGATCCCGACGCACATTGCGTTGACGAGGCAGTTGCCGGCGTACGCCTCGTGGAAGACCGTCGTTCCGCCGACGTTCGCGACGCCGACCGAGTTCCCGTAGCCGCCGATCCCGGCGACGGCACGCTCGAACTGATGGTCGGGCGCGCCAAACCAGAGCCCGTCGAGCAGCGCGATCGGTCGTGCGCCCATGGCGATGATGTCGCGCAGGATGCCGCCGATCCCGGTTGCCGCGCCCTGGAACGGCTCGACAGCCGAGGGGTGGTTGTGCGACTCGACCTTGAACGTCACGGCGACGCCTTCGCCGAGGTCGAGGACGCCGGCGTTCTCGCCCGGCCCTTGCAGCACGCGTTCGCCTCCAGAGGGCAGCCGCTTCAGGAGCGGCGCCGAGTGCTTGTACCCGCAGTGCTCGGACCACAAGAGCGAGAAGACCGCGAGCTCGAAGTGGTTCGGCTCCCGCTCGAGCAGCTTCCGGATGCGCTCGAACTCCCCGTCGGTGAGACCGAGGGCTGCATGGAGAGGCCGCTGCTGGGCGAGCGTCGTCAGTTCGTACGAGTCTAGATGGGGAACCCGACGGGCCGCCGATACGTTTGTCCGCACATGAGCCGGCGCCAGCTGCTGATGCTGCTCGTCCTCTCGACGATCTGGGGATCGTCGTTCATGTTCATCAAGGTGGGCGTGCGGCAGCTCGAGCCGTCCACCCTCGTCGCCGGCCGGCTCGTGCTCGCGGCGCTGACGCTCGTGGTCATCGTCGCGGCGCGCACGCCGGTACGGGTCGCGCTGGCCGCGGTGCGGGCACGGATCGGCTCCTTCCTCGTCGTCGCGCTGCTCAACTCGGTGGTTCCGTTCTGGTTGCTCGCCTGGGGCGAGACGAGGATCGACTCCGGCCTGGCTGCCCTCCTGCAGGCGTGCGCGCCGCTCTTCACCGCGCTGCTCGCGGCGGGCTTCGTCCGCTCGGAGCGGGTCACGGGCGTGCGGCTGCTCGGCGTCCTGGTCGGCTTCGGCGGTGTCGCACTGCTCGTCGGGGCGGTGCCGAGAGGGAGCGTGCTCGGCGCGCTCGCGGTCGTGCTGACCGGCTTCTGCTACGCGGCGTCCTCGCTTGCCGCCGGTCTCCGCCTGCGTGACGTCCCGCCCGCGACGATCGCCTTCGGGACCACCACCGTCGCCGCGCTGCTGACGCTCCCGTTCGGGATCGCGCAGCTGCCCGCGAGCGTGCCGGGCTGGAAGGTGATCGGGTCGGTCGTGGCTCTCGGGGTGCTCGGTCTCGGCGTCGCCTACGTCCTCTACTTCGGCCTGATCACTGGAGCAGGGGCGTCGCGCGCCATCCTCGTCACGTACCTCGTGCCGCCCATGGCGCTCTTCTACGGCGTGACGGTGCTCGACGAGTCACTCAAGCTGACCGACATCGCCGGCCTGGCCCTGATCCTGGCCGGCGTCTCGCTCGGCACCGGCGCGATCCGCAACGTCAGGCGTCGCGCGGCGGCGGTGCGCGCGTGAGCCAGCGGTACTTGCCTTCGGTGTTCCTGCTCGCGGCCGTCTGGGGCGCCTCGTACCTGTTCATCAAGGTCGGCGTGCGGGACCTCCAGCCGCCGACGCTCATGGCCGCCCGGCTCGTGATCGCCTTCGTGCCGCTGTTCGCGTACCTCTCGCTGACGAGAGGTGGCGCCCGTCGCGCCGCCCGCGAGCTCGCGGGCGTCTGGCGCGAGGGCCTCGCGCTCGGCCTCGCGAACGCGGCCGTGCCGTTCACGCTGATCGCCTGGGGCGAGAAGCACATCGACTCGGGAGTGGCCGGGGTCGCCCAGGCGAGCGTGCCGGTCTTCACCGCCCTGCTCGCGTTCCGGTTCAAGCCGAGCGAGCGGGTTACCGGCGCGCGGCTGGTCGGGATCGCGTTCGGCCTCGTCGGGGTCGGCGTGCTGACCGGCATCGACCCCGGGAAGGGCTGGTGGGCGGTCGGCGGCACCCTCCTCGTCGTGCTCTCGTCGCTTGCCTACGCGGCCGGCGGGCTCTACGGCCAGACGCGGACGACGACCGTCCCCGGGCCTGTCCTCGCGACCGCGACGACGCTCTACGGTGCGCTTCTGCTCCTGCCCTGGGGGCTGGTCGATCTGCCCACGCACCCCCCGAGCTGGAAGCCGGTCGCGTCGCTCCTCGCCCTCGCGCTCGCCGGCACCGCGCTCGCCCAGCTTTTGCTCTTCCACGTCCTCCGCCTGCACGGCGCGGCCAAGCTCGCGCTGGTCACCTACCTGATGCCGCCGTTCGCGGTGTTCTACGGCGCCACGATCCTCGGCGAGCCCTTGCGCTGGTCCGCGCTCGGCGGGCTGGTGCTGATCCTGCTCGGCGTGGCGCTCGGCTCCGGCGTCGTGGGGTTGAGGCGGCGTGCCCTGCTGAGGACGGCGCCATGATCGAGGCGGAGGGAGTGAGGCTTCGGCGGGCGGAGTGGGAGGACGTGGACTTCCTCGTCGAGCTGCTGACCCATCAGGAGGTCGAGCCGTTCCTCGCCGCCGCCGGCGCTCGGGATCGCGGCGACCTGCTCGACGAGATCGACCGCTCGCTCGCCGAGCCGGAGGCGTTCGGCCGCTTCGTGATCGAGGTCGACGAGGGCGGAGAATGGCAACAGGCCGGCGCGGTCGGGTTCGAGCTGCGGAACCGCCGCAGCCGGATCGCGTTCCTGCAACGGCTCGCCGTCCACCCGGACTTCCGTGGGCGACGGGTCGGCGACCGGGCGGCGCGGCTCATGCAGCGCCACCTCATCTTCGACCTCGACTACCACCGCCTCGAGCTCGAGGTCTACGGGTTCAACGAGCGGGCGATCGCGCACGCCGAGCGCTCGGGCTTCGTCCGGGAAGGCGTCAAGCGCCGCGCCTATCTCCGGAGCGGCGAGTGGGTCGACGGCGTCCTCTTCGGCCTGACCCGCGAGGACCTCGAGTAACACGGGGGAAACGGCCGGTTTCCCCCGTGGGCCCCCTTCCCATCGTTGGCGCGTTCCCGGCGGCGTGAGCTACGCCCGGGCAAAGCCCGGACTTCGCGGACGATGTGTCCGCCTCCAGCAGGTACACGTCGATTGATTCAGGACTTGCGTCAGCCGTCTCGCCAGGCCGTTCATCCGCGCAGAGTCTTCCCCAGCCTCGCGCGGAAACCACCCGGCTTGCAGGCGAAGTCGCCACTTCGTCACCACTTCGTGGCCACCCGTCGGCCGACGTGGCTGAAAGGATCGATGGCGATGAACGTCGGGGTCATCGACGTCGGGTCGAACACGATTCGCTTGCTCCTCGCCTCGGTGCGAGGGGCGGAGTTGCGCGTGGTCGAGGAGCGCACCGCATGGGTCCAGCTCGGCTCCGACATCGCGGGGCAGGGCGCCATCTCAGAGCCGCGGCTCGAGGCGGCCTCGAAGGCGGTCGCGGAGTTCGCGTCCGAGGCGCGGCGGAGAGGCTGCATGAGGATCGAGACACTCGTCGCCTCCCCCGGCCGCCAGGCCGAGAACGGCAGCGAGCTCCGGCGGCGCCTCGAGGCGGCGTCGCAGACCACCGTCCGCGTGCTGCGCCGGGACGAGGAGGCGCGCCTCGCGTACGAGGGAGCGGTCGCGTCGATGCGGATCAGCGCCAAGACCGTCGCCGTCTGCGACGTCGGCGGCGGCTCGACGCAGCTCGCGATCGGGATTCCCGGCGGCGGGCCGACCTGGCTCCGCTCGATCGACATCGGCTCGCTGCGGCTGACCGCGCAGGCCTTCGGCACCGACCCGCCCGGGAAGAAGGCCGTCGCCGCTGCACGGCGCCTCGTGTCCGAGCAGTTCGACGGGCTCGCCTTCCCGCTGCCCAAGCAGGCGCTCGTCGTCGGTGGCAGCGCCCGCGGCCTGCGCCGCCTGCTCGGCACACGCACGCTCGGACGTGACGAGCTGCAGGTCGCGGTACGTCAGCTGCGCAAGCGCCCGTCGTCCGAGATCGCGGCCGAACACGGGATCGACCAGGAGCGCGCCCGGACCCTGCTGGGCGGCGCGCTCATCCTCGCCGAGCTCGAGCTACGCCTCGCCGTGCCGCTCGTCGTGGGCCGCGGCGGCGTCCGCGAGGGCGCTGCGCTGGCACTCGCCGCCGAGCAGCAGTCAGCGGCCTAGATCTCTACGCGGCCACGGGCCTGCGGCGCAGGCGCTCGACGAGCAGGTGCTGGTAGCGGTCCCAGCGCAGGTGGCCGGGCGCGTACGCGGCGATCGTCAGCTCGGCCTCGAGGTCGTCGTCCGAGAGCGTCTCGAGCTCTTCGCGGTCCAGGGGACGAGGGCTGGGCGGCTCGACGTGAGGGTGGTCGGCCCGGCCGGTCACGGACCGCGAACCCTCCTGCACCGCCTGCTCGCCATGGGATACGAACTGGTGACGTTTCGGCGTCGATCTGGTGACGCGCGTTCTTCCCTCGTCCGAGGATGCGCCCGGCTGAGACAATCACAGATCTGAAGCCGAGTGGCGAGGACGGAAACCCATCACGAGATCGAGGAGCCGGCCCGGACCGAGCCTGTCTACCTGAACCGCGAGCTCTCGCGGCTCGACTTCTACGAGCGTGTGCTCGCGCTCGCCGCCGACGACGCCCAGCCGTTGCTCGAGCGCGTCAACTTCCTCGCCTTCTTCGGCCGCTTCCTCGACGAGTTCTTCCAGATCCGCGTCTCCGGGCTCAGGGAGCAGGCGGCGGCCGGGCTGGCCACGACCTCGCCGGACGGGCTCAGCCCTCGTGAGCAGCTCGACGCCATCCGCGCGCGCGTCCAGGAGCTGTCGATCCGTGCCTCCCGCATCTTCGCCTCCGATCTGCGCGAGAAGCTCGGCTCCTCGGGTGTGCGGATCGTCGACTGGGACGAGCTCAAGTCGGCGCAACACGCCGAGCTGGCCGAGATGTTCGAGAACCGGATCTTCCCGGTGCTGACGCCGCTCGCCGTCGATCCGGCGCATCCGTTCCCGTACATCTCCAACCTCTCGCTCAACCTGGCCGTGATCGCGCGCGATCCGCTGACCCGCGAGCCCCGCTTCGCTCGCGTCAAGGTGCCGCCGCTCCTGCCGCGCTTTCTCAAGGTCTCGGGCGGCCGGCGCTTCGTGCCCATCGAGCAGGTGATTGCGGCGCACCTCGATCTGCTCTTCCCGGGCATGAAGATCGAGTCGTTCCACGTCTTCCGGGTCACCCGCGACGCCGACATCGAGATCGAGGTCGACGAGGCCGAGGACCTGCTCTCGGCGCTCCGCACCGAACTGCTGCGCCGCCGCCGCTCGCCGGAGGCGGTGCGGCTCGAGATCAACCCGACGATGCCGAAGGAGATGCGCTCGCTGCTGCAGCGCGAGCTCGACCTGAAGAGCTCCGACGTCTACGTCGCGGACGGCCTGCTCGACCTCGGCGACCTGCAGGCCCTGACGGAGCTGCGGCGGCCGTCGTTGAAGGCGAAGCCGTGGATCGGCGTCACCCAGCCGCGCCTCGCCGCGACGAAAGGTACGTCGCCCGACATCTTCGAGGTGCTCCGGACGGGCGACGTGCTCGTCCAGCACCCGTACGACTCGTTCTCGACCTCGGTCGAGGAGTTCGTGCGCCAGGCCGCGGACGACCGCGACGTGCTCGCGATCAAGCAGACGCTCTACCGGACGTCCGACGAGGAGAGCCCGATCGTGCAGTCGCTCGTGCAGGCCGCCGAGTCCGGCAAGCAGGTGGTCGCGCTGGTCGAGCTGCAGGCGCGCGGCGACGAGGAGGCGAACATCGGGTGGGCGCGGCGGCTGGAGCAGGCCGGCGTGCACGTCGTCTACGGCGTCGTCGGACTGAAGACCCACGCCAAGACCGTCCTCGTCGTCCGCGCCGAAACAGGGCTGATCCGCCGCTACTGCCATGTCGGGACGGGCAACTACAACCCGGTCACGGCGCGGGGCTACGAGGACGTCGGGCTCCTCTCGGCCGACCCCGAGCTGACCGCCGACATCGCCGACCTGTTCAACTACCTCACCGGCTACTCGCACCAGCGGAGCTATCGCAAGGTGCTGGTCGCGCCGAGCACCCTGCGCAAGCGCCTCCTCGACCTGATCCGCGAGGAGGCCGAGGCCGGGCCTGCCGGACGGATCGTCTTCAAGGTCAACAACCTGATCGACCCCGGCATCATCGAGGGGCTGTACGAGGCCTCGCGGGCCGGCGTGCCGATCGACCTCGTGGTGCGCTCGATGTGCTGCTTGCAGCCGGGCGTCAAGGGGCTGTCCGAGACCGTGCGGGTGCGCTCGATCGTCGGCCGCTACCTCGAGCACTCGCGCATCTTCCGGTTCGGCGGCGACGAGCGCGGCCCGCGCTACTACATCGGCTCGGCCGACCTGATNNCGAGGAGATGCTCGCCGTCGCGCTCGCCGACGACATGCTCGCCTGGGAGCTCGGTTACGCCGGGTGGAGCAAGGTGCCGACGCTCGTCGGCCTCGACAGCCAGGTGCGGCTCTCGGAGCTGGCGCTCGAGCGCTCGCGCGCCGAGCTGTGAAGTCCTCGCGCGAGCGCGAGCTGAAGCTCTCCGCACCGGACGGCTTCAAGGTCCCGCCGCTCGATGCCCTCGGGAGCGGCGTCACGGCCGTCCCGGGCGAGCGGAAGCAGCTGCTCGCGACCTATCTCGACACGGACGACCTGCGGCTCGCCCGCTTCGGGGTCACGCTCCGCCACCGGACGGGCGAAGGCTGGACGCTCAAGCTCCCCGAGGGCGGCGGCGGCGACTTCCTCGTCCGCAACGAGCTGGTGTTCCCCGGCGACGCGCGTCACCTCCCGGCCGAGGCGATCGAGCTCGTCAGGGCGTACGCGCGCGACCGGCCGGTGGAGCCGCGCGCGCGGCTGCGCACCGTGCGGCGCGTGGTCGAGCTCGCCGACGCCGAGGGGACGAAGCTCGGCGAGCTGGTCGACGACAGAGTCTCGGTGCTGGACGAGCACCGGCGGGTCGCCGACGCGTTCCGCGAGCTCGAGCTCGAGGTGACCGAGGCGGCCCCGGCGAAGCTCGTGAAGCGGCTCGTCAAGCTGCTTCAGGACGGCGGCGCGGGGCCGCTCGAGCAGCTGCCGAAGGTCGTGCGAGCGCTGGGGCCTCCCGCGCAGGCGCCGGCGGACGTGATCGTGGGCGAGCTCGCGTCGGACGCCACGGCCGGAGACGTCGTGCGACGTGCACTTGCCTCGCCGGTGGTGCGGCTGATCCAGCACGACCCGGTGGTCCGGCTCGATGCCGACCCTGAGGGCGTGCACAAAACGCGTGTGGCGACCCGGACGCTGCGCTCCGACCTGCGGACGTTCGCGCCGCTCGTCGACCAGGCCTGGAGCGACGGCCTGCGGGCGGAGCTCGGCTGGCTCGCCGCGCTGCTCGGGCGTGTCCGCGACGCGGACGTGATGCTCGCGCGGCTGCGTGAGCTGGTCGAGCGCCTGTCCGGCCCGACGGCGAAGGCCGCGGCTCCGATCCTCCGGACGCTTGCCGCCGAGCGCGCCCGGGCGTACGCCGAGCTGCTCGACGCGCTNNCGTCGCCCTGCTCGACCGGCTCGTGGCCGCGGCGGGCTCGCCGGAGCTGACGGCTCGTGCGGCCGCGCCGGCGAAGGACGTCATGCCCGGGCTCGCCCGGCGTCCCTGGCGCTCGCTCGAGCGAGCCGTCGCGGCACTCGGCAGGCGCCCTTCCGACGAGGAGCTGCACGAGGTGCGGATCAAGGCGAAGCGCTGCCGGTACGCGGCCGAGGCCGCCGCTCCCGTGCTCGGCAAGCGCGCGGCGGGCTTCGCGGCGGCGGCTGCCGGCCTCCAGGATGCGCTCGGGGAGCTCAACGACGCCGTCGTCGCCGAGACGTGGCTCCGGGACTGGGCGGCGGGGCGGAAGGCGTCGGCCGTCGTCTTCGCCGCCGGCGAGCTCGCCGGGCTCGAGCGGGCCGCCGCCGCTGCCCGGCGGGCGAGCTGGCGCAGGGCCTGGAAGGAGCTCGTCGCGGCCCGGCCCCGGTCGTTCGCATGAACGACGTGGTTCGCGCCGCCGGCGGGCTCGTCGTCCGGTGGGGAGGCGACGGGCTCGAGGTGCTGCTCGTCCACCNNTGGACGTTTCCCAAGGGCAAGCTGGAGCCGGGCGAGCTCGAGGCGGACGCGGCCGTCCGCGAGGTGGAGGAGGAGACCGGCCTCGCCTGCCTGCTCGGTCGCGAGCTCGGGTCGACGGAGTACCACGACGCGCGCGGGCGGCCCAAGGTGGCTCGCTACCGGGTGATGGCGGCGCCGGCCGGCGAGCCTCGACCGGCGAACGAGGTCGACGAGGTGCGCTGGGCGAGCCGCGAGGAGGCGGCGGAGCGGCTCAGCTATGAGCGTGACCAGACGCTGCTCGACCGGCTCGA
>PLBK01000031.1:40968-42485 GCA_003134505.1 Actinomycetota bacterium
GCCGACGCCAGGCGCAGGCGCTCGCGGACGCGTTCGCCGCCACGAGCTTCGCCGCGCTCGTCTCAAGCCCCTACGTCCGCTGCGTCGAGACGCTCGCGCCGCTCGCAGACGCGCAGGGCCTGGTCGTCCAAGAGCACGACGCGCTCGCCGAGGGGGCTCCGGTGGACGCGGCGCTCGACCTCGTCCGGGCGGTAGCCGTGCTCGGGCCGGTGGCGCTCTCTACCCACGGCGACGTGCAGCAGCTCGCCGTCCAGTCCCTGGCCGCAGCCGGCGTGCCGCTCACGGGCAGGCTCGACTTCGCGAAGGGGTCGACGTGGATCCTGGACGTGCGCCGCGGCGAGGTCGCGGCCGCCCGCTACGTCCCGAGCCCGGCTTGAGCCTTCGCGCGGGCGGGTTTACGCTCTCGGCGACCCCGCGAGGAGGTACCGAGAGATGACCCACGAGATCAAGCTGCTTCCCCTGATCGAGATCGAGCTCGAGTCAAGCTTCCTCGTGCTCGCCCGCAACATGGGGATCCGCACGCGAGTGCCGACCTGGGGCGTGCTCATCCTCGGCAACCCGGCCGGCCCGATCCTCGTCGACACGGGCGCCAGCGAGCCGGCGATCATGGAGCGCCTGCACATGACCGGGTACATCGGCGAGGGGCAGGGACTCGACGCCGGGCTCGCCGAGCACGGCCTCGATCGCTCGGACATCCGCCACATCCTGCACACCCACACGCACATCGACCATGCGGGGCAGGACGCGGGCTTCCCGATGTCGACGACGGTGATCATGAACCGCCGCGAGCTCGAGTTCTCTGCCTCGGGGATCATGGGCGGCCAGTATCCGCCGGAGTACGTGAAGCACCACATCGACCGGCTGCACACCCCGGGCGCGCTGCGCCTGCTCGACCTCGAGCTCTCCGGGCCTGACGAGATCTTCCCCGGCATCGTCTGCGAGGCGGCCGGCGGCCACACGGACGGCTCGATGAACATCGTCGTCTCGCTCGAAGGCGGCGAGAAGGCCTGCATCTGCGGCGACGTGATCTACGACGTGCACAACCAGATCATCGACCCCATCTATCAGGTGCTCGACTACGAGCCGCAGTCGACCGGGAACCAGTCGATGTCGAAGCGGCAGGAGCGCGCGGCGATCAAGAGGGCGCTCAACTCGGGCGACTACGTCATCCCGATCCACGACTTCCCGGCCCGCGTTCGCAACGGCCGCGTCCTGTCGCGGCTCGAGCACTCCGTCCCGGGGCCGGAGCACCCGGTCGAGCACCGGACGGTCGGCGAGACGGGCGAGATGGGCCTCGGACGCGGCGGACCGGTGCTGCCGCTGGCCACGTAGGTGGAGGCAGCCGAGAGCGGCGTCACCTACCTCGAGGCGATCACCGCCGCCCTGCGCGACGCGCTCCGGGACGACAGGCGCGTATTCCTGCTCGGCGAGGACATCGGCCACTTCGGCGGCGCCTTCGGCGTCACGAAGGGCCTCCACGAGGAGTTCGGGCCGGAGCGCCTGATCGACACGCCGAT
>PLBK01000025.1 GCA_003134505.1 Actinomycetota bacterium
AGCAGGAAGATCGAGCCGAACATCCCGAAGAACATGAACAGGGACGCGACGTTCGCCTGCGTGAAGGTGCGGTTGCGGAAGAAGCGCATCGGCAGCATCGGCGCCTCAGCGCGGAGTTCCCAGAGCACGAACATCGCCACGAGCACGGCGCCGCCGACCAGCGCGCCCACGACCTCACCGCTGCCCCAGCCGACGCTGTTCCCGCGGACGAGCCCCCAGACGACGCCGAGCAACCCGGCGCTCGCGAGGACGAGCCCGCGCAGGTCGAGAGCGGCATTCGGGCCGTGGCTCTCACCGAGCCGGCGCCAGGCGAGCGGAATCAGCGCGATGCCGATCGGCACGTTCAGCCAGAAGATCCACTGCCAGGAGAGGCCCTGCACGACGGCGCCTCCGACGAGCGGTCCGAGCGCGATGGCCAGGCCACCGATGCCGCCCCAGGCGCCGAGCGCGAGCCCGCGCTTCTCGGCCGGGACGGCGGCGCTCAGGATCGTCAGGGTCAGCGGCGCGATGATCGCTCCGCCCACGCCCTGGAGAGCGCGCGCCACGTTGAGCGCCTCGATCGAGGGCGCGAGCGCGGCGAACGCCGACGCGGCCGTGAAGATCCCGACCCCGAGCACGAACAGGCGGCGGCGGCCGAAGCGGTCACCGAGCGCGGCGCCGGTGAGGAGCAGGACGGCGAAGGTCAGCGTGTAGGCGTTGACCGTCCACTCGAGCCCTTGCAGCGACGCGTGCAGGTCCTTGCGGATGACAGGGATCGCGGTCGTCACGACCAGGTTGTCGAGCGTGACCATNNGCCGCTCAGTCCTTGGCGCAAGCTTCGACGAGCCGCTTCGCCCAGGCGTCGTCGGACGTGTCGAGGTCCATCGTGGTCATGACGTTGATCAGCATTCCGAAGGCGAAGAACTGGACCACGCGCTCGGGGAGGACGCCCTTCGACTCCACGAGCTCGACGAGCCGGCCGAAAGCGCTGCGCACGACCGCGCACACGTCCGGGTCGTCGCACGCCGAGTAGGACTGCATCTGGCCGCGCAGGCGACGCGGATCCTCGGCGATCATCTGATGGTAGGCCTTGCCCATCGCCTCGAGCGCTTCCTCGCCCTGGAGACCGTGCCCGGCCGCCTCGAAGCGCGTGTACGTGTCGGCGAAGCACCGTTCGACCGTGGCGATGAAGAGCTCCTTCTTCGTGCGGAAGAGTCGGAACAGGTACGGGTGCGAGATCCCGACCGCGCGCGCGATGGTATCCGTCGATGTGGCTCCGTAGCCGTGCTGGGAGAACTCGGTCAGCGCCGCCTCGAGAATCGCCTCGCGCCGCTCGCCGGCCGTCTTACGGACTGTCGTCTGCGTGCTCACGCGTTGTAAGTTACCACTCACTCACATAGCTGTCAAGGCTTCTACGACCCTGTCCAGGTCCGACTCGGTGAGCCGCGTGTGGAACGGCAGCGCCAGCGCCCGCTCGAAGGCCCGGTCGGCGCCGGGGAACGGCCCCTGGTCGGCGTACGCGGACAGGCGGTGGAGCGCATAGGTGCCGATCTGCGCCTCGATGCCCTTGACCCGCAGCGATTCGAGCACCTCGCCGCGCCGCTCGACCTGGATCACGTAGGCCTGCCAGCCGTGGCGGTCGCCCTCGTCGGCTCCGGGCAGCACGACCGGCAGCCCGGCGAGCCGCTCGGCGTAGCCGGCCGCGATCCGCTCGCGGGCTGCGAGCAGCTCCTCGAGCCGAAGCAGCTGCGGGATGCCGACGGCGCAGAGAATGTCGGAGAGGCGATAGTTGAGGCCGGGCACGGGGAGGTCGGCGAGCTCCGGCGGCTTCCAGCCGTGGTGACGGAGCTGTGCGACCGCCTCGGCCAGAGAAGCGTCGTTCGTCGTCACCGCGCCGCCCTCGCCCGTCGTGACGATCTTGCGGGGGTGGAACGACAGGCAGCCGACGAGGCCGATCCCGCCGCACGGACGTCCCTGCCGCCGAGCGCCGAGCGCTCCGGCCGCGTCCTCGATCAGCGTCACCGTCGGCAGCTCCTCGAGGCGGGCGGGCCGGCCGAACAGGTGCACGGCCATGATCGCCTTCGTCCGCCGCACCGGCTCGACCTTGGCCGGGTCGATGTTCATCGTCACGGGGTCGACGTCGACGAGCACCGGCTTCAGGCCGGCGAGCGCCACCACGTTGGCCGTGGCAGGGAACGTGTAGGCCGGGACGATCACCTCGTCGCCAGGCTCGAGCCCGAGCGCGAGCACGGCCAGGTGCAGCGCGGCCGTCCCGGACGAGACGGCGACGGCGTGCTCGACCCCGCAGGCCGCCGCGAGCAGCCGCTCGAGCTCTGCGACCTTCGGGCCCATGGTCAGCCGCCCGGACGCGAGCACCTCGGCGACAGCGGCAGCCTCCTCGGCGCCCACATCGGGCCACGCGAGCCTCACGGGGGGGAAACCATGTTTCCCCCCCGAGCCCCCTTCTTCGTTCGGGGGAACCTCCGAGCCCAGGTTCCCCCGGCCCCCCTCCACCTGATCCCTCACGACGAAGCTGCGGCGGCCTGCCGCTCCCTGTACCAAGCAATCGTCCGTGACAGGCCCTCGTCGAGGTCGACCTTCGCCTCGAAGCCGAGCAGCTCGCGCGCCTTGTCGACGTTCGGGAAGCGGATCTCGACGTCGGAGTACTCGATGGGCCGGAAGACGATCTCGCCCGGACAGCCCGTGAGGCGCTTGATCCGCTCGGCCAGCTCGAGAATCGTCACGGTCGAGCGGGAGTTGCCGATGTTGAACGTCTGGCCGACCGCCTCGGGCCGCTCGAGGCAGGCGAGCAGGGCGTCGACCATGTCGTCCACGTAGCACCAGGCGCGGATCTGCGAGCCGTCGCCGTGGATCGTGAGGTCGCGGCCCGCGAGCGCGGCCTCGATGAAGGCGCGGATGGCCCCGCCACCGATCTGCCCGGGGCCGTAGACGTTGAACGGCCGCACCGTCACCGTCGGCAGCCCGAACTCGTCGTGGTAGGCGTGCGTCATGTGCTCGCCCGCCAGCTTCGACACGGCGTAGGTCCAGCGCGCCTCGCCGACCGAGCCGGTCGTCGTCACGTGCCCTTCCTCGACGTTGATCGCCTTCTGGCCGAAGACCTCGCTGGTCGAGAAGTCGACGAACCGCTCGAGCGTGCCGCCCGCGGCCAGCGCCGCCTCGAGCGTGTTGTACGTGCCGATCACGTTCACGCGCATGGTCCGCACCGGGCTCTCGATGACGGTCTCGACGCCGGCGATCGCCGCGCAGTGGACGACGTGGGTGGCCCCCGGCATCAGCCCGGCCAGCGCGTCGGGGTCGAGCACGTCCGCCTCGTGGAACGAGAAGCTCGGGTGCTCTGCGAGCTCGGTGCCGGAAAGCGCGTCGCGATGCAGGTTGTCGAGCGCCACGATCTCGTTTGCGTCGACGAGCCGCCGCGCCAGCGTCGTTCCGATGAAGCCGGCGCCGCCCGTGATCAGGACGCGTTTGCCCACCAGAGCCATGCGGCGAGTGTAACCGGGGCTTGACAGGGCGCTCACAAAGCCCCGTTACCCTCGTCACATGAGGAGGATCGTCGCGCTCCTCGTGATCGCCGTTGCCGGGGCCCGGGGGGCTGCACTCGTCGGACTCGTCACGCTGGCGGTGCTTCCGGGCTCGGTCGGAGCCGGGAGCTACTACGGGCCGCATGGCGATATCCGTCCGCAATGGTCTCCGAACGGCACGCAGATCGTGTTCTCGACGATCCGTGGCCCTTCGAACCTGACCGTCGGCGTCACCAGTCCGCTCGGCGGTGGTGACCAGCTGATTCCCGGAATCCCCGACGGCGTTCGCTCGCCGGACTGGACGCACGTCGCGTTCGGCCGGGAGATCGGCATCGACAACTGGATCATCGTGTCGAGGGTCGACGGCACGGATGAGCACCAGATCGAAGAGACGGGCGACTGGAGCTACGTCACCTGGTCGCCCGACTCGAAGCGAGTCGCCGTAGCGGGGGCCGACGGGCTCGTGGTATCGGCCGTCGACGGGAGCGGGCGGGAGGTGATCGTGCACGGCTCCGTCGCCGCACCCTCCTGGTCCCCGACCGGCGACCGCATCGCCTACATCCACGCCACACCACACAGCGGCGGGATCTTCGTGGTCTCCCCGACCGGCGCCGGCGAGACCGAGCTCAGCCGGGGATCAGGACCGCTCGGACGGCCGGTGTGGTCGCCGGACGGGACCCGTGTGGCCTTCTGGACGAGCGACCTCACGAGCGGCTGGGTCAGCGTCGCGGCTGTCGGCGGAGCGACGCGGACGTTCGAGGTACCGGACGCAGCCACGAACGTCCCCCTCGTCTGGACCCCCGACGGTCGGGCCGTCCTAGCGTCCGGGCGAAACGGCCTTGTCCGGATCGACCTCGCCGGAGGAAGGCGCAGGACGCTGGTCGGCATCGACAACGCCGTCTTCTCGCCGAACGGCTCGCTCATCGCCTACTCCGCCGGCGGGGAGTGCCGCGACCGCCTCGGGATCTACGTCGCCAGGCCCGACGGGAGCGACCGTCGCCGCGTCTCGAACAGCTGCCGGATCGTCGGCACCGCCGGACCCGACGTGCTGCACGCGGACTGGTCGCGGGTCGTGCTCGGCCTGGCCGGCGACGACACGCTCTACGCCGACGACACGTACTACTACTTCGACGGCGACACGCTCTACGGCGGGCCCGGGAACGACACCCTGATCGGCGGCTCCGGGGAGGACATCCTCTACGGCGGCCCCGGCGACGACACGCTCACCGGCGGCCCATCCAACGACATCCTGAACGGCGGTCCCGGGCACGACCACATCGACGGCGGGGGCGGGGGAGACACGATCTACGCGGTGGACGGGCAGCGCGACTGGATCTCGTGCGGCAAGAACGGCTACGGCAAGAACGGCCGCGACACGGTCTACGCCGACCGAGTCGACGTCGTCGCCTCAGACTGCGAGATCGTGCACCGGAGCTGACGCCGGGCCGGGATCGGCACGCAACGTGACGAGCAGGAAGAGGACGGCCGCGAGCGTGATCGCGCCGGCGATCGTCGCGTAGGTCGCCGCGATGCCCCAGTGCTCGAACAGCGGCCCGACGACGATCCGCCCGGCCGGGCCGCCGAGGGCGCTCGCGGTCATCAGCGCGGTCATCACTTTCGCGCGCAGGGCCGCCGGCGGCCGCGTCGTGAGCAGGCCCATCGCGGGCGCGTTCACGAGCGGCACGAACAGGCCGCACGCCAGCAGAACGGCGCCGACCGCCTCCCACGGCAGCGTTGCGACGAGTACCCAGAGCGGCAGCACCGCCAGGACGATCGACCCTCCCGCGAGCCTGAGCGGCGTGAACCGCTCGAGCGCCTTCATCGCGATCACGCTCCCCGCGAGCGCGCCGATGCCGAACGAGGCGAACAGCCAGCCCGCCACCTGGGCCTCGCGATGGAAGCGGATGAACGCGAGCGCCGGCAGCGAGGTGAAGAGCGCCGAGCCGCAGGCGTCCAGCAGGATCACGGTCAAGGTCATCGGCCCGAGCACGCGGTCGCGGGCGAGGAACCGGACCCCCGCGAGGAGTCCGCGCGAACTCTCGTCCTGCGGCACGGGACGGCCCGCCTTCACCAGCGTCAGGACGAGGACGAAGGCGACGACGTACGTCGCGGCATCGACGACCAGGATGGCCGGCGCGCCGAAGGAGGCGACGAGCACGCCGCCGAGCGCGGGGCCTACGATCAAGGTCAGGTGGGTGACGCCGCCGAAGAGCGCCGAGGCCTGCGAGACGACCCGCTCGTCCGATCCGTACAGCTCGGGGATGATCGTCCGCTGGGCGGCGTAGTAGGGCGCCGAGAACAGGCCGAGCACGAAGACGAGCCCCAGCAGCAGCGGGAAGGAGAGCGCCCCCGTCCAGTCAGGACGGGGATCACCACCATCAGCGGCGTGCGCAAGAGGTCGGAGCCGAGCATCGTCCGGCGGCCGCCAGCCGTGCCACGAGGGTGCCGCTCGGGATGCCGAAGAGCGCGACCGGCGCGATCTCCGCCGCCAGGACCTAGCTCATCTTCGCCACCGAGCCCGTCGTGACCAGCACGAACCAGGGCAGCGCCACGAAGGTCATCTGGATGCCGGTCGTCGAGACGAGCTCGGCGACGAGGAGGGCGAGCGCGGAGCGGTTCCTGAGCACGCCGATAAAATAAAACGTCCGTACGGTTTTGTAAAGTGGGATCGTGCCGAAACGCTCTCAGGAGCACCTCGACGCCCGCCGCGCGCAGATCCTCGAGGGCGCGCGGCGCACGTTCTCGCGCCACGGCTACTCGGGCGCGACGGTCGCGAAGCTCGAGCAGGAGATCGGCCTCTCGCGTGGGGCGATCTTCAACTACTTCCCGAGCAAGCTCGATCTGTTCTTCGCGCTCGCAACAGCCGACCAGGCACGCATCGTCGAGGTCTGGCTCGACCGCGGCTTCCCGGCGCTCCTGCACGAGATCGCCGGCGAAAGCCCGGACTGGCTCGGCGTCTACGTGGAGCACGTCCGCCGGCTGCGCACGGACGCGAAGCTCCGCGAGCGCTGGAAGTCCCGCAACGCCGACATCGACCTGCGCGCGCTCGAGCACCTGCAGGACATGCAGCAGCGCGGCGAGGTCCGCGACGACCTGCCGGCGGAGGAGATCGGCCAGTTCCTCGGCGTGCTGCTCGACGGCATCGCGCTGCAGACGAGCGCCGGGTTCGATGTCCACGTCGAGCCTGTCCTGCGCCTCGTGGCCGACGCGATCGCGCCGCGTCAGTAGCATCGGCTGCCGGTGAAGACGGTTCTCTTCGTCGGCGCGGGACGGCACCAGCGACGCGCGATCCGGCGCGCGAAGGAGCTCGGGCTGCGGGTCGGGGCGATCGACCGCAACCCCGACGCGCCCGGGCTGGCCGAGGCGGACGTGGCCGAGACGGTCGACTTCGTAGACGTCCCGGCAGCCGTCGAGGCCGCGCGTCGCATCGGACCCGAAGGCGTGCTGACCGTCTCGTCCGACCGAGCCGTGCCCGTCGTCGCGGCGATCGCCCGCGAGCTGGGCCTGCCGGGCATCGGACTCGAGACGGCTCACCTGGCCACGAACAAGCCGGCGATGCGGCGTCGCCTCGCCGAGGCCGGCGTCCCCCAGCCGCGGTTCGCCGCCGTCCGGACGCACGCGGACGCGCTCGCCGCCGTCGAGGAGATCGGCCTGCCGGCAGTGCTCAAGCCGGCCGACTCGGCCGGCCAGCGAGGCCTGTCGCTCGTCCGCTCGGCCGACGAGGTGGAGGCGAGGCTGGACGACGCGCTGGCGGAGTCGCAGGGCGGCGAGGCGATCCTCGAGCGCTTCCACGAGGGCGTCGAGGTGAACTGCCTCGCGGTCGCCCGTGGCGGGGACGTGAGCGTGCTGACGCTCTCGGATCGGCGCCGCCCGGACGGCTCCGGCTTCGGCGTCTGCCTGGTTCACGTCTTTCCCACCACGGTCGCGAGCGAGGCAGCGGCCGAGGTGGCGCGGGTCGCAGCCGCCGCGGTGCGGGCGATCGGGCTCGCGGACTCGGTCGCCTATCCGCAGGTGCTCGTCTCCGCGGACGGGGTTCGCCTGGTGGAGATCGCCGCGCGCGTCCCGGCAGGGCTGATGGACGAGGTGTCGCGGCTCGGCATCGGCGTCGACCTCGTCGAGATCGCGCTCCGGCAGGCGCTCGGCGAGTCGGTTTCCGAGGAAATGGTGCGGCCGCGCCTCCGTCAGCCGCTGGCGATCCGCTTCCTCACCGCCGAGCCCGGGCCGCTGCCGACCGGCACGGTGCGGTCGGTCGACGGCTTCGAGCACGTCCTGGCGGCGCCGGGAGTCGTCGCCGCCGAGTCCTACCTGGTGCCGGGAGAGACGATCCGCCCGGTCCGGGTCGACGGCGACCGCCGCGGCTACGTGATCGCGCTCGGCGAGACGGGCGACGAGGCGCTGGCCTGCGCCGAGGCAGCCGCGAGCCTGATCGAAGTGGAGGTCGAGTGACGGATCCGAGGGTCGAGATCGTCGCCAGGGCTTACGACAGGATCGCGGATCGCTTCGCCGACTGGCGCGACCGTCTCGAGGGCGATCCGCGGCGGGAGTGGGCAGAGGATTTCGCGTCACGTCTCGGGCCGGACGCCCGGGTGCTGGAGCTCGGCTGCGGCGGGGCTTCGTCCGAGACCGCGATGCTCACCGAGCGGTTCCGGCTCACGGGCGTCGACGTATCGGGTGAGCAGATCCGCCGGGCGAGGGAGCGGCTGCCCGGGGCCGAGTTCCTGCAGGCGGACTTCCTCGAGGTCGAGCTCCCGGGCGAGTCGTTCGACGCGGTCTGCTCGTTCTACGTCTTCAACCACGTGCCGCGCGAGCACCTGGCCGGGCTGCTGCGCCGAATCGCCGGCTGGCTTCGGCCCGGCGGGCTCGCGCTGAACGCCTTCGGCGCCTCCGACAACCGGGGCTGGACGGGCGAATGGCTCGGCGCCGACACGTTCTTCGCGAGCTTCCGGCCGCCGGAGAACAGCCGGCTGGTCGAGGCGGCGGCCTTCGAGATCCTGCGCGAGGAGGTCGTGTCCTTCGCCGAGCCGGAGGGCGCTGTGGAGGAGTTCCAGTGGATCCTGGCCCGGCGATGAGCTGCCGCTTCGACCTTGCGCACCTCCGCGAGCTGGTCGAGGCGGCCCGCGCGGGCGGCTACCGGTTCGCGTTCTTCGACTCGACCCCGCGGCCCGGTGACCTGCTGCTCCGGCACGACGTTGATCTCTCGCTCGAGGCCGCTCTGGCCATGGCCGAGCTCGAGGCGGAGCTCGACGCGCCGGCGACCTACTTCCTGATGACGCGGAGCGAGTTCTACAACCTCGACTCGCCGTCGGGCGACGCGGCGATCGAGCGGCTCCGGCGGCTCGGCCATCGCGTCGGCCTGCACGCCGTCTACCCCGACTCGGCACGCGACGCGCGCTTCGATCCTGTCCTGGCCTGGCACAACCCCGACCCGGACTACGTGACGGCACCGGTCGAGGGGCTCGTCAACGCCATGCAGCCCGGCTTCTTCGACCCCGATCACTACCGCTCCGACTCGAACCAGCGCTGGCGCCACGGCTGCCCGCACGAAGGCCTGGCCGGGCACGAGTTCGACTGGCTGCAGCTCCTGATCCACCCGGAGATCTGGGTCTACCCGGGCGAAACGATGCGCGAGACGATGCTGGCGATGCTGGACGCCGAGCGCGGACTGCGCCTCGAGCAGCTCGAAGCCGATCGGATCGACCTGTCGTGACCGGTCCGGCCTGCCTCCGCCGGCCATGACCCGTCGAGCCATGGCCAAACTGCGGTGTCAGACACCGAATTTTGTCAAGTTGTCCGCTGTGACCAAGGTGTGACTCTTCGTCCACAAGCAGATCAGTTCGTCGTGCGGATTCCGGACCGGCGCGCAGGCTGCAGGCGGCACGACCGGCGAGGCGATGTCGCCGAGGGTCCGGNNCCGGACTCGAGTGACGGCCCTCCCGCGACTCGCAGGGAGGGACAGGGCTACGATGAGCCGCGTGCTGGCGTCCGAGAAGCCGCTCGACCAACGGCTGGACCGTGAGCTGACGGAACGCTTCCTCGNNGAGCACCTCGAGGCGCAGGCCGCGTTGTTCTGGCGCAGCGTCCAGGGGGAAACCCGCGGCCACCGCTACAACACCGGGCGCGCCACCGGCCGCGACGGCTATGGCGAGGGCCTGCGGCTCTACGCGGTGCTCCGCAAGCTGCGCCCACGGATCGCCGTCGAGACCGGCGTCTGCAACGGCGTCTCGACCGCCTTCCTGCTGCTCGCGCTGGCCGAGAACGGCGCCGGCGAGCTCCACTCCATCGACCTGCCCGAGATCGCCGGCGCGGACTACGAGCCCGGGACGTTCTGGGACGGCAAGGGCGGCGCCGTCATCCCGGCCGGCAAGGAGCCGGGCTGGATGGTGCCGACCCGGCTCCGCGACCGCTGGCACCTCGTCATCGGGCGCAGCCAGGAGGAGCTTCCGCCACTGCTCGAGCGGCTCGGGCCGATCGACTTCTTCATGCACGACAGCGAGCACTCCGAGACGTGCATGCGCTTCGAGTTCGAGGCCGCGTGGGCGGCGCTGCGGGAGGGCGGCGTGCTGGCGGCGGACGACGTGGCCGCCAACGACGCCTTCGCCGCGTTCGCCTCGGCGCAGGGCCGCGAGCCGATCGAGATCGGCCCCAAGCTCGCCCTGCTCGTGAAGTGACGCTCACCGTCGTCGTGACGGCATCCGGGGCGCCGGGGACGGCAGCCCTCCTGCGGGCGTTGCGCGAGAACGGCGAGCGCGACGTCCGCCTGGTCGGAACGGACATGTCCGAGCAGGCGGTCGGCCGGCACCTGTGCGACGCGTTCTCGCTCGTTCCGCGCGGCTCCGATCCGGGCTTCGCCGACGCCGTGCTCGACGTCGCCCGCCGCGAGGGTGCCCGCGCCGTCCTGCCGCAGTCGTCGTTCGACCTGCCCGGCCTCGCGGCCGCGAAGGAGCGGTTCGCCGCCGAGGGAGTGGCCGTCCTGGTCGCGTCCCCGGAGGCCGTGCGGCGCGCGAACGACAAGGCCGAGAGCTACGCGATGCTGGACGCGATCGGCGTGCGCGGCCCCGCCTGGCGACGCGTGCGCGGCGCGCAGGCGGTGGCGACGGCGGCGTACGGGCTCGGGTATCCCGACCGGGAGCTGGCGATGAAGCCCGTCTTCTCGTCCGGATCGCGCGGCTTCCGGATCCTGTCCGCCTCGGCCGACCGGCGCGAGCAGCTGCTGTCGAACCGCCCCGGGGTCGCCGAGGCGATGCGACTCGACGACCTGCTCGACCTGCTCGGGCCCGGCGACGAGACCGAGCTGCTCGTGATGGAGCTCGCGACCGGCACCGAACGGACGATCGACGGCATCGCCTCCGGCGGGCGCATCCTCCTCGGCCACCCGAAGACGCGCGAGGCGATGCGGGCCGGGCTGGCGATGTACTTCGAGACGCTCGACGACCCGGCCCTGATGGAGATCGCGGGCAAGATCGTCGCCGAGCTCGACCTCGACCATTTCTTCAACATCCAGCTCGTGGGCGAGCATGTGATCGAGATCAACCCGCGGATCTCGACGATCGTCTACCAGGAGGACCTGAACCTGCCCTGGCTCGGCGTCAAGCACGCGCTCGGCGAGATCGGCCCGGACGAGCTCGAGGCCCTCGCCGGCCGCATCCGCCCGGGCCGACGGGCGCTGCGCTACTTCGACCAGGTCGAATGGGACGTATGAGACGCAAGGAGGGCCGGCCACTCCGCGTCGTCCACTGCCCGGTGAACACCGCGGGCGTTCCGTGGCAGAACGTCGAGGCGCTGCGCCGTCACGGCGTCGACGCGAAGCTCGTCGTCTTCGAGCGCTACCGGCTCCACCCCGAAGCGGACTGGTCGCTCGACCGCTCCGGAGGGTTCTTCCGCCGGCAGCTCGCTCAGTGGAGAGCCTTCCTGAAGCTGCTGCCCCAGACGGACGTCTTCCATTTCTACTTCGGCCTCACGCTCGTGCCGAAGTCCCTGCAGTTCCCGATCCTGCGGATGCTGAAGAAGAAGTCGGTGCTCCACTTCCTCGGCTCCGACATCCGCGGCCGCTCGCCCGAGGAGCTGTCCTACACGAACTCGGCCGACGCGCAGATCGTCGGCTCCTACGACGCGATCCGCTGGGTGCCGGACGCCCACGTGGTGCCGCCGGGGATCGACCTGCGCGTGTTCACGCCCGTTCCGCAGGTCGAGCGCGAGCGCCCGCTGATCGTCCACGCGCCCTCGAACCGCACGCGCAAGGGCACGGAGCACGTGATCGCCGCCTGCCGCGAGCTCGACGTGGAGCTGGAGATCGTCGAGGGGCTCCACCACGACGAGGCGCGCAAGCGCTACGAGCAGGCCGACATCGTGGTCGACCAGCTGAACGCCGGCTGGTACGGGCTGTTCGCGATCGAGGCGATGGCGCTCGGCAAGCCGGTCGTCACCTCGCTCCACGAGGACGCCGTAGCCCGCACCGAGAGCGCCTTCGGCGTGACCATGCCCCTCGTCCACGCGACGAAGGAGACGCTCGTCGAGACGTTGCGGCCGCTCGTCGACTCGCCCGAGGAACGGCGGCGGATCGGTGCCGAGAGCCGCGCCTACGTCGAGCAGGTGCACGACGCCGACCACAACGCGGAGCGCCTGCTCGACATCTACGAGGAGATCGCGAGCGAGCGCCGGCCGGAGGCCTTTCCCGAGCTAGCGTCCGACTCGGGACGCCTGCCGATCTTCGAGCAGATCACGCGGCTCGCGAAGCAGTCGGCCATCTACGGCCTGGGCGGGCTCGTCTCGCGGATCCTCGCCGTCCTGCTGCTGCCGCTGTACACCAGCTACCTGTCCACGGCCGACTACGGGAAGATCGAGACTCTCGTCGCCGCCTCGTCGGTGCTCGTGATCGTGCTCAGGCTCGGCATCTCGAGCGCCTTCTTCCGCTTCTACTTCGACGCCAAGGACGACGAGGGACGGATTCTGGTCGTGCGGACGAGCTTCTGGTTCACGATGGTGAGCGCGACCGCAGGGCTGATCGTCATGCTCCTGCTCGCCGACCAGATCTCGCACGCGCTCAGGCTCGGCAGCGAGGCCGGGCTCGTGCAGGCGGCCGCGGTCGGCACCTGGGCGCAGATGAACTACGAGCAGTTGACCTCGCTGTTCCGGGCCGAGGAGCGCGCCGTCGGCTTCGTGGTCGCCAGCCTGACAAACATCGTGATCACGGTCGGAGCCACGGTCCTGCTCGTCGTCACGTTCCACAAGGGCCCGCTCGGCGTGCTGGTCGGGAACTTCATCGGCACCCTCTGCGTCTACTTCGTGCTGGTCGGCTACCGCCGCTACCAGCTCGGGCTCGTGTTCGACCGCAAGCTCTTCCGGGCGATGAACAAGTTCGGGATGCCGCTCGTTCCGGCCGCGCTCGCGCTCTGGGCCGTCAACTTCATCGACCGGCTCTTCATCGCACTGTTCAAGGGACAGGGAGAGGTCGGTGTCTACTCCGTCGCCGTCCGCGTCTCGTCCGCGATCGTCTTCCTGATGATCGCCTTCCGCACCGCCTGGCCGGCCTTCGCGTACTCGATCCAGGACGACCGCGAGGCCCGACGCACCTACTCGTACGTGCTCACCTACGTCGTGCTCCTCACCTGCTGGGTGTCACTCGCGTTCGGCCTGCTCTCGCCCTGGATCGTGCACGTGCTNNATCGCGGCCGTCGTCAACGTCGTGCTCAACGTGATCCTGATCCCGCCGTACGGAATGATGGGCGCTGCGATCGCCACCGCAGCCGCCTACCTGGCGCTCTTCCTCGGGATGATCATCTACTCGCAGGAGGTCTACTACGTGCCCTACCAGTGGCGGCGCGTGCTGACCGCTGCGACGGCCGCCGTGGGGCTGAACGTGCTCGGCGGCGCGCTGCACGTCCCGCTGGCCGCGGCCGTCGTGCTCGTGCTCTGCTACCCCTTCGTGCTGCTCATGCTCGGCTTCTACCTGCCGGCGGAGCTGCAACGGCTGCGGCGGCTGGTGCCCGTCGCGCGCTAGCCTTCGGACATGGACGACGCACAGGTACAGCGGCGGATCGAGGAGCTCGTGGCCGAGGAGCACCGGCTCTGGGATGCCGAGGCCGCCGGCGGGGCGAGCGACGACGACCGGCGCCGGCTCGACGAGCTCAAGGTCGGCCTCGACCAGTGCTGGGACCTGCTGCGGCAGCGCCGCGCGCTCGAGCAGTACGGACGCGATCCTGACGACGCCAGCCCGCGCAGCGCCGAGACCGTCGAGAACTACGAGCAGTAGCCCGCCCGAGCTCGACCTCGCGCGAATACGCACGTTTGCGACTCGCAATCTTGCGAGTCGCATGTTTGCGTATAAACTCGCTCGCATAATGCTACATTGACGCGATGACATCCCGGAACCCGTTCAACTTCGGGGATCTGGCGCTCGACGAGAGCTTCACCGACCGCGAGGTAGAGCTCTCAGAGCTGAAGTCCGACGTGCTGAACGGCCAGAACGTGGTCGTCTTCGCGCCGCGGCGATACGGAAAATCGTCGCTCGTCTGGCGCGCGACGCAGGAGCTCGTCAGCGACGACGACGTGCTCGTCGCGCAGGTCGATCTGATGAGGACGGCGACCAAGGAGCAGTTCGCTGCCAAGCTCGCGCAAGCCGTCTATGAGCAGATCGCGACGCCGCTCTTCAGAGCACGCGAGCGAGCCTCCCAGGTGTTCCGCGGACTTCGGATCCTGCCCGTGATGACAGTGGATGCCAGTGACGGCACGCTGGGCTTCAGCTTCACATCCGGCCACACCGACACGGATGTCGACGCGACGATCGAGAAGCTCTTCGAGCTTCCGGCGGAGCTCTCCGCCGAGCGTGGCCGACGAGCAGCCGTGGTGTTCGACGAGTTCCAGGAGATTCTCGACATCGACCCGCATCTCCCCGGCCTCATGCGCGCGAGCTTCCAGGCCCAGCCGGACGTCGCGCACGTGTACCTGGGGAGCAAGCGCAGCATGATGGAGCGGCTCTTCAACGACGAGAACGAGCCGTTCTGGCGAAGCGCGAAGCAGATGGAGCTCGGTGTCATCGCCCCAACCGCCTTCGCCGAGTTCATCCGTGAGCGCTTCCAGTCGACCGCCCGCGGAGTCGAGGACAGCGTGGTCGACGCGGTCCTGGCCGTTACGCAAGGTCATCCGTACGGGACGCAGGAGCTGTGCTACGCCCTCTGGGAGGAGACGCCGGACGGAGAGACTGCGGCTGACACGTCTTTCCGTGCGGCACTCGACCGGGTTCTCCGGTCCGAGAATGCGCACTTCACTCGCATCTGGGACGACTCGCCGACCAGCCAGAAGCTCCTGCTCCAGGCGCTCGCCCGAGAGCCTCTCCAGAAGATCACAAGCGGTGATTTCCGTCGACGGCACGGCCTGCCGACGAGTTCGAGCGTGCAACGGGCCGTGGATGCACTGCTCGACGACGAGCTGATCGCGAAGGATGCCCCCGGGGCGTACAGGATCGCGGAGCCGTTTTTGGCTGAGTGGGTCCTTCGATTCGGAAGTTAGCCCCGGTCTGCTAGCCGAGCCTGACCGGATCGGCCAGGCGGATGCGCGGGTCGAGGAAGCCGTAGGCGATGTCCACGACCAGATTGAGCGCGATCACGATCATCGCGGTGAAGACGACGATGCCGCAGATCATCGGCAGGTCGAGCTGATTCGTCGCGATCAGGAGCTGGCGGCCGACGCCCGGCAAGTTGAACACCGACTCGATGAAGATCGCGCCCGCGAACGCGAGGCCGGCGTCCATCCCGAGGATGGTGACGACCGGCAGCATGCTGTTCCGCGCCGCGTGGTGGAGGATCACGCGCCGCTCCGACGCGCCCTTCGCCCGGGCGGTGCGGACGTAGTCCTCGCTCAGCGCCTCCAGGAGCTGTGCGCGGATCATCCGCACGTACAGGGCCGCGAACAGGACACTGAACGTGATCCAGGGGAGGAGCATGTGGTAGGCCCACTGGAACGCCCCGCCGCAGTCCTGGTACTGGTCCGCGAAGGCGTTGCAGTAGCCCGCGATCGGCGTGATCCCGAGCTTGTAGCCGAAGATCCAGGACAGCATCAGCCCGAGCCAGGCCGGCTGTGAGGAGATTCCGATCAGCACGAGGATCATCGAGACGCGGTCGAGGAGCGAGCGCGGCCGGATGGCGGAGAGGATCCCGATCGGGATCGAGACGGTGAGATAGAGAATCGCGCCGCCGACGATCAGCGACGCGGTCACGGGCAGGCCGTCCTCGATCAGCGCCTTGACGCTCGCCCGGTTGATGAACGAGATGCCGAGCGACTGGTGCACGACCAGGTTCCAGACGAACCGGCCGTACTGCTTCCAGACCGGCTCGTCGAGGTGCAGCAGGTGGCGGACCCGCTCGATCGAGTCGGGGGAGGCGCCGCGCCCGGCCGCAAGCGCCGCCGGGTCGGTCGGGAGCAGGAAGAAGATGGCGTAGGTGACGACAGTGACGACGAAGACGAGGAAGATCGCCCAGAACAAGCGCCTGATGAGGAACCGCCACATCCCCGCCCCGCATTCTTAGCCGACCGCCGCCGTCACGGGGTGGGACGCCCACAGTGCGGAGCAGTTAGCCGATCGCCGTCTGCCGCTTCCCGCCTGCCTTGACACCGCGGTCGACCCCTGACAGGCTCGTTCGTGACAGACAGGCCAATCTCGTGACACCTCGTTGCGGCCGGGGTGACCTCACGCGAGGAAGATGCTCGTGCACACCGCAGAACAGCCAGCACCGGAACAGGGGCAATCCGCCACCGGCGGCCACACCCGGATCGACGACGAGGAGATCCGGATCGCGATCGCCTGGAACGGCGGGGTCAGCCTCGCCGTCTGGATGGGCGGCGTCGCGGTGGAGCTCGACTGCGCACGCCGCGCGGCCTTCGGCGAGGAGGATGCCGGCACCAGGGACGCTCCGGCGCCACGGCGGATCTACGCAGCCCTCTCTCGGGTGCTCGAGCGCCGACTCGTCCCCGACATCCTGACGGGCGCGAGCGCGGGCGGCCTGAACGGCGCGCTGCTGGCGGCCGTCATTCGCTCGGGACGGCAGTTGCCGCCGAACCTGCTCCGGGAGAAGTGGCTGCAGGTCGGCGATTTCTCGAAGCTCCTGCATCCGACCGAGGAGCGTGCCCCGCAATCGCTCATGCAGGGAGACCTGTTCCTCGACGAGATGAAGCTCATGTTCGCGGCCGTCCTCGGCGAGGCACAGCCGCCGCCGACACCCCATGTCGACGCGAGCGGATACGCGAACGACCTCGCCGCAACGGAGCCGCCGGCCCACCAGGTGGCGAACGGTCTCGCGTCCTTTCCGGTTCTGCTCGACGTGATGATGACCGACGTCCTCGGCGAGCCTCACGGCTACGCCGACTACTGGAGCAACGAGCTCGTCGCGCGTGAGTACCGGGCGCCCGCGCGCTTCCGGAACACCGACGACTTCACGCTCCTCGCGCTGGCGACGGCGGCTCGGGCGTCGTCGTCGTTCCCGGCCGCGTTCGAGCCCGTCAAGCTCTCGGGCGACGTCGCGGTGCGCGCAGGCCTGGGCGCGGGCGATGTCCGCTGGGCGGTCGACGGCGGCCTGCTCGAGAACGCCCCCGTCAAGTACGCCATCGACCTGATCCCGGTCTCCGGCGGGAGCGACCGCGCCGCGAAGCGCTTCCTCTGCTACCTGGACGCCGCACCCGACCGGCGTGCCGAGGCTCCACCCGAATCGCCTCAACCCGACCTCGCCGCCGTGATCGGCTACGTCGTCAATCTTCCGCGCAACGCGCGCGTGGTCGACCAGCTCTACGCGGTCGAGCAGGCCGTCCGTGACTCCGGGTTCTCGGGCGAGATCCAGGACCACCTGTTCGCGTTCGGCAACCTCGACGGCCTGCTCGGCCTCGCGAGCGCGCTGTTCCCGGTCTACCGCCGCCGGCGCACCTTCCTCGCCCTCGACGAGCTTCTGAAGAGCGTGGCGGAGGCCCGGAGGGTCTTCGAGTCGCTCGGGGGCGACGTTCCGCTGCCGTGGCTGCCGGGGGAGCATCCCTTCACGAACCTCGCGGGAGACCTTGCGGCGGGCCGGTGGTCCTGGGGCTTCCGGGCCGCGCAGCGCCTGCTCCTGCTCGAGCGCGACCTGCTCCGGGACGAGCCCGAGACGGTCGCCACCTCGAGCATGCTCGCCGACGCCTGGAAGACGATCGACGCCGAGCTCGCAGCGCTCGCCGATCTGAGGACATCCTTCCTCGCCAGCGACCTGATCCACCAGGCGGCCCTCCGGCTGGCGGCGTCGCCGACGGCGACGCGAGAGGAGTTCGGAGCGCTCCCGGATCCGTATCAACCCTCGATCGCGGCCTCCGTTTTCCGGGCCACCGAAGCCTTCATCGGCGCAGTCGAGAGCCGACGCGTCGCCGGGATCGAGGAGTTCCTCCAGCGCGGGCTCGCGATCGAGGTGATCCGCCGAGCGATCGCCGCTGACAACGACTTCGACACGGCCGAAGAGATCAGATTCGTCCAGCTCACGCCGGTCTGCCCCTCACCGATCTTCACCGGGCAACCCCTGCGGGAGAACGGACCGGACAGCCCGGACAAGAAGCTCGCCGGAATCAGGCTGGCGCACTTCTCGGGCTTCTACCGGAGCTCGTGGCGGGCGAACGACTTCATGTGGGGAAGGCTGGACGCCGCCGTCCGGATCGTCGATCTCCTGCTCAGCGACGCTCACAGCCGCGCCGCGAGCATCGACTGCGACGCGATCGCCGGCGCCCTAGCCGAAACGCTCGTGCCCGACGATGCCGAGGACGACGCGAAGGACCGGCACTGGCTCGCCCACGAGGCGCTGGTGGACGCGAAGTCGCCTGCTCCCCCCGATCGCAAGATTCCACCCGGGATCCTCGCGGCAGTTACGGACTACCCGTCCGGCGACGACCCGCCGCCCGCGGCGGAGCTCCGGACCTTCATGCACGCGGCTCTGCGCGCCGACCTGTCCGACCCCGGGCGCCAGCTCTTCACGCGCACCGTGTGCGCGCGAGCCGCGCAGCTCGAGATCGTGGGTCAGGAGCTGGGGCCGCTCGTCGCCCAGACCGAGGTCGACGCACGGCTGGGTGACTTCACGGCGCCGCTCGACCTCCAGTCTGCCGACGACAAGAGCGTTCGAGACGCGGTCGTGAGCCTCCGCAAGTGCTGGGACAAGCCCGAGACCTACCTGCCTCTACGGCTCGGGCGCGACAGCGGCGACGAGTCGGTCAGCAACCTCGCTCTCCAGACGATCACGCACGCCATGTTCGTCGCCCTGTCCATGGCGCGGGGCGCAAACGCGGCGCTCGGAAGCCTGCTCGGCGTCCTGCGCATTCCGCTGCTCTCCATCTCGGGCGTGGCCTCGCGGAGCTTTGTGACCCGGGCCGCGGTGCTGGCATCGTTCGTGAGCGCGGCGGCGTACGTGGCCAGCCGGCTCGTCCAGACGAGCAAGGACGGGACCGCCTCGCTCGACTCGCTCTGGTCGGGATGGGTCCTGCTCAGCTGGGTCGCGGCGATCGGGTTGCTCGGAGTCGCTCTCGTTCCGATGATCCGCGCCGTCCGCTCGGCAAGCGGCTGGCGGAAGGCGGGACAGGCCGCGTGGGCGGCAGGCCTCGCCGTTCCGTTGCTTGCCGCCCTCGGGTTCGCCCTGATCTGGGGCGGGCTCGGAGCCATCCAGGTCGTCGGCACCCCACAGGCCGGCAATGGTCCTCAGACGGCCATCACGATCCACGCCCACGGCACCGTCCAGGCCAGCGGCACCGTTCGCACGAGCGGCACCGCCCCAGCCGGCGGCACCGTCCACGGGAGCGGCACCTTCGACGCCGACGCAACCATTCACGCGACCGGCGCTCGCCAGGGCCGAGGGACCACCGAGCCTCCGTCCTGGCTCGTCTGGCTGGCGCTCGGCCTGATCTTCGTCGGCGTGCCGGCACTCCAGACCGTGAAGCTGCCTCTGCTCGGCTCCGCCCAGAATCTGCTCTTCGCGCGGATCGGCAAGCTGTTCCCGATCGCGGTGGCCCTGGCAATCGTCTCGCTGGCGCTCCTCGGGTGGTCGGTGCGGGCGCTGGTCGACGTGCTCGACGGCGCGAACTGGCAGATCGCGACGGCGGCGCTCGCGTTCGCGAGCCTCCCGCTGTGCCTGGCCTATCTCCTCCTCGGCACCCAGCCGGTCCGTGACCGCCGGCTCCGCGACCTTCGCTAGGCGACGATGCGGTACACCTGGAAGCACTCGGCGTACTCGCGGTTCACGTTCACGCCGTGGATGCGCGCGACGTTCCAGACGTACTCGGGGTCCGCGTAGCGGCGGTGCTGCTGCGAGGCGTACTTCGCCAGCGCGGCGACCTTGCGCTCCACGTGTGAGCGCTCCAGCGAGATGTAGGCCTGGTAGGTGAAGTCGAAGTTGTTCCAGGGGATCTCGTAGCCGAGGATCGTGGTCCGCTTGAAGGCACGCAGGCCCTCGGCGGCGATCACCTGGTGATCCTGGTGCACGTCGTGGAGGCTGGGCTGGAAGACGACGTCGGGCTTCCACTCCTCCCACAGCTCGATCAGGAGCTCGAGGATCTCCTGCCGGTGCACCGGGAAGCTGCGCACGTCGAAGTCGTGCACGGTCAGGCTCGCCTCCGGGATGCCGAGCTCGGTCGTCGCCTCGCGCACCTCGCGGGCCAGCGTGTCCGGCGGGAATCCTTCGGGGAGCGACTTGGTGGCGATCGAGAAGGCGACGTAGCGGACGTCGGCACCCTGCTCGACGAGGCGCGCCATCGTGCCGCCGCACCCGAACTCGCCGTCGTCGGTGTGCGGCGCCAAGACGAGAGCTCGCTCCCAACCGGCAATCACTTCTCGCTCATCCTTCCAGAACGGCAGCGGGATTGATCGGATGGTCCGATCAATCCCTAGTTGACGGCGGTTGTAGTGGCGCGTCTGCCGACAGCTCTAGTGGACGGTTGGCCGGCGTTTTCGGCCAAGCGTCTACTAGTGTTCGCCGCCGGTCGCCCCATGCCCCACACCGACCTCGCCCACTCGGCAGCAGTCCTCGGGGCCATCGCGACCTTGCCGCTGCTGCTCGGCCGGGCTCGCGCCGCCGTCCTGTCGGGGCTCGTGCTGCTGACGGCGGCCGAGATCGCGCTGGCGGTCGCGCTCGTCCCGGGGAGCGACCTGAGGCGGATCGAGTCGGCGGCCCGCATCGGCGTGCTCGTGGTGGCCGCGATCGCCGTCCTCGTCCTCGCGGCCGTCCTCGCGCGCTATCCGGGCATCGCCGTCGTGCTCCTGCTGGCCGCGGCACCGTTTCGCATCACCGTCACGCTCGGCTCGCAGCACGCGATGCTGCTGCTGCCGCTGTACGGCATCCTCGCCGCGGCCGTGCTCGCCTTCGCCTGGCAGCTCGTGCACGGCCCGGCGGTGCGCCCGATCGCCCCCTGGCTCGCCGTTCCGAGCGCCGCGCTGATCGGCCTCTACGCGCTCTCCCTGCTCTGGACGAAGGACGTGCACGCCGGGAGCATCGAGCTCCTGTTCTTCCTCTTCCCGTTCGCAGCGCTCGTCACCGCCGTCGCCCACGGCCCCTGCCCTACGTGGCTTCCGCGGGCGCTCGGCGTCACGCTCGTCGGGGAGGCGCTGATCTTCGCCGTGATCGGCCTGTGGCAGGAGGCGACCCAGCACGTGTTCTTCTCCCGCTACCTCGAGGTCGCGAACGCCTACACGACGTACTTCCGCGTCAACTCGCTCTTCTACGACCCGAACATCTACGCGCGCCACCTGGTGCTGGCGATCACCGTGCTGCTGCTCGCGCTCTGGCGGAGGCACGTCGGGATCGCGTGGGCGGCCCTGGCGGGCGCCATCCTCTGGTTCGGCCTCTACTACTCGTACTCGCAGTCCGGCCTCGTGGCGCTGTTCGTGGTCGTCGTCGCCGTCACGCTCGTCGGCGGCGACAGGCGCGGGCGGCGCGTCGTCGCGATCGCGACGGCAGGCTTCGTCCTGGTCGGCGCCGGCCTCGTCGCGGCGAACGTCAAGGGGCAGTCGGCGCGCTCGCTGACGAGCGGCCGGTCGCACCTCGTCGCCGTCGCGGGGCGCGTGTTCCTCGACCATCCGCTCGTCGGCGTCGGCGTCGGCGCGCAGCCGCTCGCGAGCCGGGAGCTGGCCAAGTCGAGCACGCCGTCGAAGGGCGACGTCTCGCACACGACGCCGGTCACGGTCGCGGCCGAGCTCGGGATCCTCGGGCTCGCCGGGTACCTCGCCTGGCTCCTCGGCGCCGCCGCCGTTCTCCGCGACGGCTGGCGACGAGACTCGACGATCGGGCTCGGGATGGCCGCGGTCTTCTTCGTCCTGTTCGTGCACTCGCTCTTCTACAGCGGCTTCTTCGAGGACCCGATCACGTGGGGGACGCTGGCCTTCGCGGCGGCGTTCGCCGCGGCCCGTTCTCCCGCAGCGGTCGGCTGAGCCGCAGGCATACTGGGCTTCTTGTCCCGCCTCCCTTCCTGGCTGAGGCGCAAGAGGGTCGTCATCCCGCTCGCCGTCGTCGCGCTCGCCGGACTCGGTGCGCTCGGCGCGGCGCTCGCGCTCCACAATCGCCGCCCCTCGGTCGGCGGACTGGTCACGTCGTCGCTGACCGACGTCTCGGTGAGCACGGCGAACCCGCCGCCGCCGAAGCCCGTCAAGCACCCCAGGCCGACCGGCCCGAAGGAGACGTGCTGGGACAACTTCGGCGGGAACCCCGAGCGCACGCTCGCGCTGGCGAACACGGCGCTCGGAACACCGACCAAGGTCCTCTGGGCCAAGGGCCTCCACGGCCTGATGGAGTACCCGCCGAGCTACTGCGACGGGCGCCTCTACGTCAACCTCGAGCAGGGCGAGACGCTGGCGATCGACGCGAGGACGGGCCGGACGATCTGGAGGCGCAAGGCCGCCGGCTTCACGGCGTCGACGCCCGCGATCGCCGGGCCGCGCCTGATCGTCAGCTCCCACGGCGGCACCGTGACCGCCTTCCGGCGCTCGGACGGCCAGACGCTGTGGCAGCTGAAGACGAACGCACCGGTGGAGTCGTCCCCCGTCGTCGTGGGCGGCACCGTCTTCGTGGGCGCGGCCGACGGGAGGCTGTTCGCGCTGAACGTCGTGACGGGGCGACCACGGTGGGTGTACGACGTCGGCGGGCGGATCAGCTCGAGCCCGTCCGTCTTCAGCGGCCGTGTCTGCATCACGACCTACAGCGGCCTCGTCCTCTGCCTGCACGTCGGGACCGGCCGCCTGATCTGGGCAACGGCCGTGCGCCGCGACTTCGTGCAGTACGACAGCTTCTACGCGAGCCCGTCCACGGACGGCACCCGCGTGTTCACCGTCTCCCGGTCCGGAAAGGTCGTGGCTCTCTCGGCCGAGGACGGGCGCATCCTGTGGACGTACGGCCTCGGCACGACGGCCTACGGAACGCCCTCGGTCGCGAACGGCCGCGTCTTCGTCGGCGACTTCAACGGGGATGTGAACGCGTTCCGCACCACGACCGGCAAGCTCCTCTGGCGCGCCCACGTAGGCGGGCGCATCCTTGGCCCGACGCTCGTCGTCGGCGGCCTCGTCTACTGCTCGTCGCTCGAGGGGAACACGTACGCGATCCAAACGGTGGACGGGCGCGTCGTCTGGCACTTCCACGCCGGCAAGTACGCGCCGGGGATCGCGACGAACCGCTTCTACTACTTCTCGTTTAACGGCCTTCTGATCGCCTACCAGGGCAAGTACGCGAGCCGCGCGACGGGCTGAGCCGAGCGGTCTGCTAGTGATAGGCAGCCTTGAGCACGGCTGCGACCCCCAAGCACTGCACGATCGCCGGTCGCCAGGCCTGGCTCGTGATCGGGACGCTCGGCGCGCTCGTCGTGCTCGGCGTGCCGGCGCTCGGCTCCGACCCGTGGCCGTTCCGGCCGGGGCCCGTCCACCCGACGGGGATCTTCGCCGCCGCCGTCCGCGCCGCGCACGAGCGCTGGGACCTCGGAATCCTGCGCACGCCGGCCGTGCTGGGCGGCGTCCTCGTGGTCGCGCTCGCGATTTGGCTGCTCGCGTCCGGGCGGCTCCCGTTGCGCCTCGCCGTCGGCGGGACGGTCGTGACCTCCGTCCTCCTGCTCCTCCCCGGCGTGATCCTGCAGGCCGGGCTCCGGCAGTCGACGGCGCCGTGGTTCTACACGAACGACTCGACCTACCAGATCGAGCTGGCCGGGCAGCTCATCCGTGACGGCCACGACCCGTACGGACACGACTACGGCTCGTCGGGCCTCGAGCGCTTCTACAGCCTCGACGGCTCGAGACCGAAGCCCGACGCGGAGCGCCAGGTCGCGCTGCGTCATTTCGCGTACTTCCCGGGCACGGCGCTCGCGGCCGCTGCATGGGGCGTGCTGCCGAAGCCGCTGGACGACTACCGCTTCCTGGTCGCGCTCTGCGCGCTCTGCCTGCTCCCGGCCGCCCTGCTCTTCCCCGGTCCGGTCGGCCTTCGCCTCGCCGTCGGCGCCGGGCTCGCCGCCGGCCCGCTGATCACGCGCGCGGCCTGGTTCGGAACGGCCGACGCGCCGAGCCTGCTCCTGCTCGTCCTCGCGTTCGGCCTGGCCAGCCGCTCCCGGTGGACGTGGGCGGCCGCGTCGCTCGGCGGCGCGATCCTGGTTAAGCAGTTCGCGCTCGTCGCGCTGCCGTTCTTCGTGCTCCTGCTGCTCCGCCGGGCCGGCCGCGACCGGCTCGCGGCTCCCGCGGCCGCCTTCTGCGCCGTCCTCCTGGCCGGCTTCCTCCCCTTCCTGGTCGCAGGCCCGGGGGCGCTCTGGCGCGACACGGTCACGTACGGCGCCGGGACGTACCGGATCATCGGCTACGGCCTCGCCGCGCTGCTCCTGCGGGCGCACGCCCTCTCGAGCCGCACCGGCTCCTACCCGTTCGTGCCGCTCGTCCTCGCCGTCTGGGCTCCGGTGACGGCCTGGCTCCTGCGCGTCCAGTGGCGCTCACAGGCGGCCTGGACGGGAGCGGCGGCGTTCACGGTGTCGATGTTCCTGCTGCTCTTCCTCGCACGCGTGTTCCAGACGTCGTACCTCATCTGGCCGTTCGCGGGCGCGGCGCTCGCGCTGCTGCTCGCGGGCGCCGAGACACCAGATGGAGGTTCCCCGACGCTCGGTTCAGCCCGAGATGCTTGAGTTAGCGGTGGGGTCCGTGGCTGCTGTTGCGCAGGTTACGTGGCGGGCGGTGCGGGTGTCCGCCTCCGCGGCCATGACAGCCTCGAAGCGTTTGTTGAACACCACATAAGGCTCGTGGACAAGGAACCAGCACTCCGCCAGATTCGGCGCGTCGCTGAATCTCATGGTGCAGTCGTAGAAGTTGCTGACGATTGGCGGCCCGCTTCTTGCTTTCCAAGCAGCTTCCCTCGCGGTGAAGGCACTCCTGGGCACGCGGACCGCGCAGGTGACCGCCACCGCGTTTGGGCAGGTAGCGCGGTAACCGCCGTACATCGTGTGGCACCCGCCGTTGTCGTAGACCCTCAGCACGTAGGACTCGATCGCTGTCCGCGTGTTGAGGTGCGCGTGCGAACGGACGAAGTGGACGCCGGTGTCATGGTCCGGCGGGTAGGTGACCGGCTTCGATGTCTGGAAGTGTGTCCATCCCCAGAAGCCGATGGCACCGCACGCGAGCAGAATGGACACGAATCGCATCTCCCTCGAGCTATCGGCCCGGCTCGGCTCCACTATGAGACTGCGGTACCGCCCGTATGAGGGACGCTCAGCGCTTGACGACCACCACGACCGCGCGGGCGGAGTGCCCGTTCGCCGCGACGACCAGCGGGTGGCGGCCGAGCTTCGTCGCGCGCAGGACGAGGTGGTGCGGGCGAGACGTGCCGGTCTTGCCCAGGAACTGCCAGCGGACCGACTTCGCGTCCGCGAGCACACGGACCGTGAAGGTCGAGCCCAGGTGGACACGGATCACCTTCAGGGCGAACGCGACGTAGCGGATCTGGATTCGGACCGACCGCGTCGGGCGAGAGAGGTTCCCCGCAAGGTCCTGCGCCACGAGGGAGATGCGATGGATGCCGGCCGGAAGCGGCACGCCCCCGAGCGTTCCGGGCCAGTACAGCGTGGCCTGGAGCCGCGTCGGGCGGCCGCGGACTGCGACGTGCCCGTCCACGAGCAACCGCACGCGGGCCTGCTCCGTCACCCGGTAGCGCACGCTGAGAGCGTCGCGAACGTGGTCGCCGTCGGGTGAGATCACGAGCGGTTTCACGGCCAGCAGCACGGCGGCGGGGGGCTTCGTGTCCACTCTCGTCCCTCTCGGGAGGACGATCGTCCGGTGCTGGCCGCCGAAGTGGAGCCGGAACCGGTAGAGGCCGTCCGGCAGGAGCTGCCCGGCGTCGTTGCGCCCGTTCCACTCGAAGTGCAGCGGGTTGTGGCGGAAGCGGCGGCTGTTCACGAGCGTGCGCACGACGCGACCGTCCGGCCCGATCACTTCGAGCGTCAGGGTACCGGTATTCCGTAGCTTGAACTTGATCCGGGCGACGTGCTGCGGGCAGCCGCAGACGGGCGAGAAGCTGTAGTCGACGAACGGGCCGCTGATCGGGTTCTTCTCGAGCTTGAAGCCCTCGATCACGCCGAGCGCGACCGCCGTCCCGCCGAGCAGGGCGAGGACGAGCGCCGTCGTGGCGAAGCGGGAGAAGCGGCTCAAGGCCGGGCGATTGTAGTTTCGTCGCGTCGCGCCGGAGCGCGACAGCCGCCTACGCCGGCTCGGAGCCGACCCTCTGCGGCGGTACCGCAGGAAGCTGGCCGTTCCGGCCGCGCTGGATGCGGACCCAGCTGCGGCGGCCGATGTAGATCAGGATCGCCGCCATGCCGACGGCGAGCAGGACGACGATGGCGACGCCCGCGCCCGGGACGTCGACCAGCTTCAGGCCGGAGAGACCGAGCACGAGCGCGAGCACGAAACGGAGCGGCCGGTCGGGCACCTGGAGCGACAGGCGACCACCGACGAGCACGCCCGGAAGCGAGCCGAGCAACAGCCAGCCGACCGTGCTCATGTCGACGTTCCCGGCGATGAAGTGCCCGATGCCCGCCACGTAGAGCAGCGCGGCCGCATGGAAGATGTCGGTGCCGACCACCTTGTGGGCGCGCAGCGGGAAGACCACGAGCAGCGTCAGCCCGAAGAAGACGCCGCTGCCGACCGACGTCAGGCCGACGACGAAGCCGCCGAACAGGCCGATCAGGACAGCGGCGAGTCGGTCGCGGCGCTCGAGCGTGAAGTCGACGTCGCCGACGGGCTTCGAGGTGATGAAGTTCTTCGCCACCAGCCCGACGCAGCCGAACAGGAGCGCGCCGCCGAGGACGCGGCCCATCGTCGACTCGATGCCCTTGCCGTAGTGGTGCTGGAGCCAGTCGGCGAGCCAGACGCCGAGCAGCGACATCGGCGCCGAGCCGAGCAGCATCCAGCCGGCGAGCTGCGCCCGCACGTTGCCCATCCGCCGGTGCTGCACGGCGCCGAGCGTCTTGAAGATCGCGCCGTGGGCGATGTCGGTGCCGATCGCGACCGTCGGGTTGAAGCCGAACACGATGACGAGGATCGGCGTCATCAGCGAGCCGCCGCCCATGCCCGTCATCCCGACGAGCGTCCCGATCAGCGCGCCGGTGAGCGCCAGCTCCCACCACATGGCGCTAGCGGATCACGACCTGTACGCCTCGATGAGCGCGGCCGCGACCTCGGGCCGGGAGAACTCGACCGGCGGCAGCTCACCCGCCTCGAGCATCTCACGGACCTTCGTCCCCGACAGGAACACGTGCTGCTCCGCCGGGTGCGGGCAGGTCTTGGCCGAGGCCATCGCCCCGCAGGTGGTGCACCAGAACGTGTGCTCGAAGAACATCGGCTCGATGTCGAGCTCGTGCGGTGAGAAGTCGTCGAAGATCAGCTGCGCGTCGTAGGAGCCGTAGTACGAGCCGACGCCGGCGTGGTCGCGGCCGACGATGAAGTGCGAGCAGCCGTAGTTCTTGCGGCAGATCGCGTGCCAGATCGCCTCGCGCGGGCCCGCGTAGCGCATCGCGGCCGGGAACGCCGCCACCAGCACGCGGTCGGCCGGGTAATAGCCGTCGACGAGCAACCGGTAGCACTCGACGCGGGTCGCGACCGGCACGTCGTCCGACTTCGTCTCGCCGACGAGCGGGTGGATGAGCAGCCCGTCGACCGTCTCGAGCGCGACCTTGGTCAGGTACTCGTGTGCGCGGTGGATCGGGTTCCGCGTCTGGAAGCCGACCACCCGCCGCCAGCCGCGCTCGGCAAACGTGCGCCGCGTGTCGACCGGGTCGAGCGCCAGCTCCGGGAACGACGGCTCCGCCCGCTCGAAGACGGTGACGCGCCCGGCCAGGTAGAGCGGCTTCTGCCCGTACAGCCGGGCCACACCGGGATGCTCGGCGTCGGTCGTGCGGAAGCACTGCTCCGCCTCGTGCTGCTTGTCGTACTCGAAGCTTTCGCGGACGTCCAGCACCGCCAGCGGCCGGCCAGTCTCGTCGGCGAGCGCGACGCGGTCTCCCCGCGGCGCCTCGTCGACGGCCAGGCACACAGGCAGCGCCCACGGCAGGCCGCTTCCGAGCCGCATCTCCTCGACCACGTGCTCGTAGTCCTCGCGGCTCATGAAGCCTTCGAGCGGAGACAGCGCGCCCGAGGCGAGCATGTCCAGATCGGACAGCTCCCGCGACGTGAGCGTGATCTGCTCCAGCGCCTCGACGTCGTCCGGCCGCTCGCCGGTGCGGTCGACGAGCTCGCCGCCGTGCGGGCGGATCAGGTGATCGGTCGTCGTCACCGCGCTGATCCCCGCTCCCGGCGCCGGCGAAGCCGGCGCCTCCGCTCTCTCTTGAGCTCCGTCGAGCCTACGCTCATGCGTTCACCGCGGAGCGGACGAGCCCGAGCTCCTCGAGCTTGGCGACGACGAGCTGCGCGCTCTCCTCCGGCTCGTGCGCCTCCGTGTCGAGGACGAGCTCCGGGTCGATGGGCGGCTCGTACGGGTCGTCGACGCCGGTGAAGCCCTTGATCTCGCCGCGGAACGCCTTCTCGTACAGGCCCTTCACGTCGCGGCGGGCACATTCCTCGACCGAAGCGGCGATGTACACCTCGACGAACGCACCCCACTCCTCGACCATCGCGCGCGCCTTCTGCCGCGTCTCCTCGTACGGCGAGATCGCGGCGGCGATCACTGCGCCGCCCTGCCGCGTCAGCCGGGAGGCGACCCATCCGATCCGCTCGATGTTCGTATCGCGGTCCTCCTTCGAGAAGCCGAGGCCCTTCGAGAGGCGCGTGCGGACGGTGTCGCCGTCCAGATACTCGACGACGAGGCCGCGGCGGTCGAGCTCGGGCCCGACGAGGTGCGCGATCGTCGTCTTGCCGGCGCCGGAGAGGCCGGTGAACCAGAGCGTGAAGCCGCCCTCGCGGCGCCGCTCCGATTCCGGGTGCTCGTGCGCGTAGATGTGCTCGGTCATTCGTTCCTTTCGATGTGGATGCCACACTCGAGCTTGTCGGAGCCCGCCCAGCGGCCGGCTCGCTCTTCCTCGTTCGGCGCGACCGGCCGGGTGCAGGGAATGCACCCGATCGAGCGGTAGCCGACGTCGTGCAGCGGGTTGTAGGGGATCTCGTTGACGTTGATGTAGGCCCAGACGCGCTTCTCGTCCCAGTCGGCGAGCGGGTGCAGCTTCCAGACGCCGTAGCTCTCCGACCACTCGAGCTTGGGCGTGTCCACGCGGCTCGGCGACTGGTCGCGGCGGATGCCCGAGATCCAGGCGCCGTAGGGCTCGAGCGCCTTCAGGAGCGGCTCGACCTTGCGGATGTGGCAGCAGCGGTCGGGGTCGCGCTCCCACAGGTTCGGCCCCTCGTCGCGGTGCTGCTCGGCGACGGTTGCGATCCGCGGGCGGAGCAGGTTGAGGCCGTAGCGCTCGACCAGCCGGTCCCGGGTCTCGTAGCTCTCGCGGAAGAACAGGTGCGTGTCGAGCTCGATCACGTCGATGCCGAGGCCGAGCTCGGAGACCATGTGCACGAGCACGGACGACTGCTTCTGCCACGAGCAGGTCAGGCAGAGCTTCTCCCCGAACTCGCCGGCGGCCCAGCGGATCACATCCTCCGCGGACATGGCCTCGAGGTCAGGCTGCAGGCTCAGGCTCGGCGTCGCCAAGCAGAACCTCCTTCAACGTGTCGCCGCGCAGGCCGAGCCTGAGCGTCTCGAGCGGGATGACCTCGTCGGGCGGGATGTTGCCGAGGTTGACCGCGGGGCCGAAGTGCTTGACGAACCAGGCCTGCGAGCTCTTCGTCGGCGCCTCCCAGATCAGGTCGTGGACGTCGATCGAGTGCGCGATCTCGTCGACGAGCCCGGTGCGCATCTCGCCGGAGGGCCGGAAGATCCCGGCGGTGCCGCTCTCGCGCGACTCCGTGATCACCTTCCAGGCGCCGGCCGCGAGCTCCTCCGTGATCCATTCGACCCACTCGTAGGGCGCGAAGACGACCTCCGAGTCCTTCGAGCCGACCTCGGAGAGCACGGTGAAGTCGCGTGCGAAGTCCGCGATCAGCTCCAACTTCCGCTCGCGCGGGATCTCGACGGTGCCGTCGGAGATCTCGACGTGGCGGATCCCGAGGGAGCCGAGCCAGCGCTTGTAGTCGTCGAGCCGGTCGCGCGCGTACACGACCTCGAAGAACGTCCCGCCGATCACGACCGGCTTGCCGCGGAGCACGTCGAGCTTGCGGCGCAGGTTGCCGGTCACCCAGGCGGTGCCCCAGCCGAGCTTGACGATGTCGATGTACTCGCCGCTCGTCTCGAGGACGTCCTCCCACGCGCGCGGGCCGAGGCCCTTGTCGAGCACGTGGGTCAGGCCGCCGTCGCGCTTGATGCCGAGATCGAGGTCAAAGTCGCTCAAGGATCCCCTCCAGTCGCCGGTTGGCCTCCGCCTGGACGTCGTGGTAGAGCGAGTTGCCGTGCGCGTCGATGCCCACCGTCAGAGGGCCGAAGTCCTTGACGCGGAACTTCCACAGGCACTCGGGCATCAGCTCCTCCCAGGCGACCTCCTCGATCTCCTCGATCTGGGTCGTCTCGAGCGCCGCCGCCCCGCCGACGATGGCGAAGTAGACCATGCCCAGGCGGCGCATCGGCTCGATCGCCTCGTCCGGGAAGCCGCCCTTGCCGCAGATCGCGCGCACGCCGTAGCGCTCGCCGAGCGGCTCGGTGAACCGCACCATGCGCGCCGAGGTGGTCGTGCCGATGCAGACCTTCTCGTAGCGGCCTCTGCCCTCGGCATCGGTGCCAAGCTTGCGCACGCCGGGCGCGGTGTGCAGCAGGAAGGCGCCGCGCAGGTCCATCGGCGGCTCCACGCCCTGGTCGAAGATGCGGATCTGCGTCCGGTCGCGGATGCCGATGACGTGCCCGTCGACGGTCACCTCGTCGCCCGCACGCAGCTCGCGGATCGCCTCCTCGGTGGTCGGAAACGTCAGTCTGTGCACGGCCACGCCTAGGCCTCCCGGTCATAGTCGACGTCGCCGTTCGAGCCGATGTGCGCCGAGGCGCGGCGCGCGGCCCAGCACTGGTAGTTGACGGCGACGGGGTTCAGGGTCATGTGCGTGTCCGCGTGCTCGATGTGGCAGTTGAGGACGGTGACGTCGCCGCCGAGCCCCATCGGGCCGATCCCGGTCTCATTCAGCAGTTGGAAGAGCTCCTCCTCGAGCTTCGCGACGTGCGGATCGGCGTTGCGCGTGCCGATAGGCCTTGCGATTGCCTCCTTGGCCAGGTACATGGCGTAGTCGGCCGAGCCGCCGATCCCGACGCCGACGATCCCGGGCGGGCACGGCTTGCCGCCGGCGCCGACGATCGACTCGAGCACGAACTGCTTGATGCCCTTCACCCCGTCGGCGGGGACGCACATCTTCAGGAAGCTCATGTTCTCCGAGCCGGAGCCCTTGGGCACGCACTTGACGTCGAGGCCGTCCCAGTCGGGGATGAACTCCCAGTGGACGATCGGCAGCCGGTAGCCCGTGTTCGGCCCGGTGTTCTCGCGGGTGAGCGTGTGCACCGAGTTCGAGCGCAGCGGGTGCTCGATCGTCGCGCGCTCGGTGCCGGCCTTCAGCGCCTGGTAGATACGCACCGGGTGGAGCGGGAACCGCTCGCCGACGCGGCACGTGTAGACCGCGATCCCCGTGTCCTGGCAGACGAGGTTGCCTCCGTCGTCGGCGACCTGCACGTTCTTCAGGATCGTGTTGAGGACGCGCTGCCCCGGGATGCTCGTCTCCCGCGCCGCGGCGTCTGCGAGCGCGTCCCGGAGGTCCTGCGGAATGTCCTTGAGCGCCCAGACGTAGAGGTACGCGGCCGCGTCCTCGACGACGCCGTAGAGATCGGTGTCGACCGCCGTGGTCATGCCCTTGCCCCCGCCGCCGCGGCACGGCCCGCACGACGGCCGAACACGCAGCACTCGAGCAGCGAGTTCCCCATCATCCGGTTCCGGCCGTGCGTTCCGCCCGCGATCTCGCCGCAGGCGTAGAGGCCCTCGACCGTCGACTCGGCGTCGGTGTCGATCACGAGCCCTCCGTTCTGGTAGTGCAGCACCGGGTAGGTGAGAATCGGCTCGCCGAGCGGGTCGACGCCGGCGGCCCGGTAGCGACGGAGCATGTAGGGAAGCGAGATCTCGGCGTCGGCCGGGGCGATCCGGGTCGTGTCCAGGTAGACCGCAGGCCGCCCGTCCGGCGTCGTCACGCCCTTCCCTTTCTCGACCTCGTCGAAGATCGCCTGCGAGACCGCGTCGCGCGGCCCCAGCGAGTCGGTGAACTCCTCGCCGTCGGCGTTCACGAGCACGGCGCCGTACGCCCGCGTCGTCTCGGGGATCGAGTAGCCCTGGGTGTTCGGGGGCCAGGCGCCGCCGTTCGGGTGGTACTGGAGCGCGTCGAGGTCACGCCCTTCGGCGCCCAGATCGAGTGCGATCTGCGTCACCTCTCCGGTCGCGCCGGGGTGGTTCGTCGACAGCTCGCCGCGCTCCTCGGCCTCCCGGTAGCACCGGCCGCCGGCCGCGAGGACGACCGTGGCCGCCTCGAGCGTCTCATCGCCGCAGCGTGCGCGCCAGCCGCTCCCGGTCTGGTCCAGCCCGAGCAAGGGTGACTTCGGAAACGTCTCGACGGTCGCCGCCTCGACGGCGTCACGAAGCGCGGTCGTGATCGCATGCCCAGTCCGGTCGCCGACCTGCAGCAGCCGCTTGCGGGAGGCGCCGCCGCAGCGCGCGAGCCGGTAGCCGCCATTGGAGCGCGTGAACTCGACGCCAAGCTCCTCGAGCCAGTGGATCGCGTCCGGCGCCTCGCCGGTCAGCACCTCGACGAGGCGGCGGTCGGCCGTCTCGTGGGAGGAGCGCCAGACGTCCTCGGCGTGCAGCTCGGGCGAGTCGTCGTCCGCGAACGCGGCCTGGATCCCGCCCTGCGCCTTCGCCGAGTTGCAGGACTGGAGCGTTCCCTTCGTCACGATCGCGACGCTCGCGCCGGCGCGGTCCGCGGACAGCGCGGCTGCGAGCCCGGAGGCGCCGCTGCCGACCACGAGCACGTCGAATGACGACCGTCCGGACACGAAGATCGATTGTACCGGCTAATCCCTGGGATTATGAAACGAAATACAACAAGCAGCCCAGACCGGCCAGGAAGCAGTAGAGGGCGAAGGGCGTCAAGCGGTTGGTCTCGAAGAAGCGCATCAGGAAGCGGACGGCCAGGTAGGCGGTCGCGGCGGAGCAGAGCGCGGCGACGAGCGCCTGCCAGCGAACGCCGTCGCCGGTGTGGCCGAACAGGTCCGGGAGCTTCAGGATCGCGGCGGCGCCGATGATCGGCGTCGCGAGCAGGAACGCGAACCGGGCCGCGTCCTCGTTCGAGAGGCCGGCCAGCAGCCCGCCGCCCATCGACGCCCCGGAGCGCGAGAAGCCGGGAATGAGAGCCACGGCCTGCGCGGTCCCGACCCCGATCGCTTCCTTCCAGCCCACCCGCTTGACGATCCGCACGTCCGGGTCCCCCTCCTCGTGCACCGGCGCCCGGCGCCGCAGAAGCTCGGCTCCGTAGAGCATGACCCCGTTCAGGATCAGGAACACCGAGGCCGAGCGCGGCGAGGCGAACACGCTGCGCAGCTTGTGCTCGAGCGCCAGCCCGAGGATGCCGGCGGGAATCGTCCCCACGATCAGAAGCCAGGCGAGCCTGGCGTCGGTGTCGTCGGGTGCGATCTCGCGATCCCGCAGGCTGCGGCCGAGCCCCTTGACGATCCGCACCCAGTCGGCCCGGAAGAAGCCGAGCAGGACGAGCGCCGTCGCGAGGTGGGTCGCGACCAGGAAGCTGAGGAAGTACGGGTCGTTCTGGTGGATGTTCCAGCCGAGCAGCCGCGGCAGGATCACCGAGTGCCCGAGGCTCGAGACCGGGAACAGCTCCGAGACGCCCTGGAGAAGCCCGAGGACGATCGCCTGCGGGTACGAGATCAGCGATCCGAGGATCACTTGCGAGCGGGCTTCGCGCCGCCGGTCTGGAACCAGCCGAAGGCGAGCACCGCCAGCCCGACCAGGAACGCCGCGATCCCGTGCTTCAGGTGGTGGGTCGTCGAATGGGCGTCGTGTCCCGGGAAGAAGCTCGGAAGCGACTTCGCCGGCTCGACCCAGTAGACGATCGCAATCGCGATCAGCACCACGCCGAGCGCGACGGCAGGAAGGATGAGCGCACGGTTCTTCTTCACAGGAGCCCTCTTTCGCCGAGCGCCCTGACGATACCTGCACGTGCCCGACCCGTCAGAGGGAACCGGCTCAGGCGGCACGACGCTCGTGCCGATGACGGCACGATGGACGTCGCACGCCCTCGGTCGGGCGCGGGCCCGTGGCGCGGGCGGATCGGCGCCGCGCTCTCGCTCTCGGCGCTCGGACTGGCGGTCGCCTCGCTCTTCGGCTCGCACGGACAGGCGTGCCCGACCCCCGAGGGATCCACCTCGCTCGACCTGACGCCTCTGCTCCTGTTCGGCCTCGCCACGCTCGCGATCGTGGTCGACGTCCGGGCCGTCCGCCGAGGCGGGACAGGTGCCTTTTGGGCCCGGATCGGTCTGGCTGCTGTCAGCGCCGCCGCGCTCGTCGGGATCTGGGCCAGCGCCGCGGGCTTCTTCCGACCCGGCTGCGGCTAGCCGGCCGGGCTCCCGTTTACCAGACCGAGCGGAGCAGCTCTTCGATCTCCGCCGGGCTCGCGGGCCGCGGGTTCGCCTTCGCGCCGCCGCGCACAGACGTCGCCGCCGCGACCTCAGCGAGCTCGTCCTCCGGGACGCCCAGGTCGCGAAGGCGCGTGAATCCACAAAGCCGGGCGAGCTCCTCGACGCGCTCGATCCCGAGCGGCTCGGTCGCGCCGTTGAAGCGCATCGCAGCGGGCAGGCAGATCGCGTTCAGCGCTCCGTGCGGCAGGCCGTAGCGTCCGCCGAGCGCCTGGGCCATCGCGTGGCCGAGATAGAGACCGTGGTCGCGGAGAGCGATGCCGGCGTGCATGGCTCCTTCGAGCAGGTTCCGTCGTGCGTCTTCGTCCCGGCCGTCCTCGAGCACGGGTGACAGCCACCTGTCGATCAGCTCCGCGCCTTGCCGCGCGTCCGGAGAGTCCGAGACGTACAGCGCCTCGACACAGTGTGCGAGCGCGTTCATCGCCGTGCCGCCCGATTCGTCGCGGGGCAGGTCGAGCGTCAGCCGCGGCTCGTAGACGATCGCGGCGGTGTGCGCGCCGGTTCCGCCACCCTTCACCCGCCTGGCCTCGTCCCGGATGCCGAAGTAGGGCGTCCACTCGGCTCCCGCGTAGGTGGTCGGCACGGCGACGAGCGGGAGGCCGGTCGACGCCGAGACCGCCTTGGCCGTGTCGATCGCGCTGCCGCCGCCGAGGCCGACGATGGCATCGGCGCGCGTGTCCCCGGCTCTGGCGGTCGCAGCCTCGACGCCCGCCAGCTCGGCGTGCGAGCGCGCGCCGTGGAAGCGCTCCGCGATCGGAACGTCGAGCGCGCGCCAGCGCTCGGTCGAGACCAGCAGCGGTCGCAAGTACGCCTCGAGCACGCCGGGCAGCCCGTCGAGGCCCCAGCGGACGATCACTTCGGCAGACGGTCGCGCGCGAACGTGAGGAACGCCTCCGCGATCCGGCTGGGCGCGCGCCCGACCGAGCGGACGAGCGAGATCTCGCGCACCGCCTCGAGCCCCTCGACCCGCGCGACGGCCAGCGCTCCCGCAGCGAGCTCGGACTCGACGGCCGACCGTGAGATGAACGTCACGCCGTAGCCGGCGACGACGGCGCTCTTCACGGACTCCTGCAGCCCGAGCTCGAGGTGGACGTCGAAGTCGCGGAGCCTCGTCCCGGCGGCGCGGAGCTCCTCCTCGATCACCGCCCGGACGCCCGCGCCGGCCTGCATCATGATCAGCGGCTCGCCGTGAAGCTCGTCGAGCGTCAGCGTTCTCCCGGCGAAGCGATGCCTCGGCGGGCAGACGAGCACGACCTCGTCCCGGAAGAAGGTCTCGAACGACACCGAGCGCTGCCGTCGTGCCGCGCCGACGACACCGAGCTCGAGCTCGCGCCCCGCGACCAGCTCGACGATGCGCTGGGTGTCGTGAACGGAGAGCGCGACGGTGAGCTCGGGGTTGCGCTGCTGGAACTCGCAGAGGAGCAGCGTGACGACGTTGGCGCCCGGGCCGGTCGAGGCGCCGATCTCGAGCCGCCCGCGCAGAGCACCCTCGTCCTCGGCTGCGACGACCTCGAGCAATTGCTTTTCGAGCGCGAGCAAGCGCTGTGCCCCCCGGTACAGCCGGAGACCCGCCTCGGTCGGGACGACTCGTCGGCCGGACCGGTCGAGCAGCTGCTGCCCGACACGCTTCTCGAGCGCGCGCACCTGCTGGCTGACCGCCGGCTGCGTGACCCCGAGGCGGGCCGCCGCCTGCGAGAAGCTCTCGCGCTCGACGACCGCGCAGAAGGCTGCAAGCTGCCGAGTGTCCATAAGCATCCATTATGCGCGTGCGCGCGCGGGCGGGGCGATTCCCGCGACGTGGCTAGCTGCGAGGATGCGGGCGTGAAGGTCTGGATCGACATCACGAACTCGCCCCACGTGCTCGTGTTCCGGCCGCTGATCCGGATCCTGCGCGAGCGGGGTGCCGAGGTCGACGTCACGGCCCGCGAGTATGCGCAGACGCTCGAGCTGCTCGCGCTGCACGAGATCGAGACGACCGTCGTCGGGCGGCACGGTGGAGCGTCTGCGCTCGGCAAGGCGCGCGCGATGGGGGAGCGGCTCTCGGCGCTCCACCGGTTCGCGCGCGGACGCGGCTACGACATCGCGCTGGCTCACGGCTCGTACGACCTCACGCTCACGGCGCGCCGGCTCGGCATTCCGAGCGCGACGACCTTCGACTACGAGTTCGCGTGGTTGCAGCACCAGCTCGGGTGTCGCGCCGCGACGCGGGTCGTCGTCCCCGACGCGATCCCGCCCGAGCGGCTCGAGCGCTACGGGGTGCGCGGCCAGAAGCTGGGTCGCTACCCGGGCCTGAAGGAGGACTACTACCTCTCCGACCTCGAGCCCGACCCGTCCGTCCTCGACGAGCTCGGCGTCGACCGCAGCCGGGTCGTCGTCGTCCTGCGCCCGCCGCCCGACGTCTCGCTCTACCACCGGCACGCGAACCCGCTCTTTCCCGAGACGCTGCGCGCGCTCGGCCGGCGGGAGGACGTGCATGCGGTGGTGCTGCCGCGCATCGCCGGCCAGCGCGATTTCGTTCGTAGCCTCGATCTGCCGTCGGTGATCGTCCCCGATCACGCCGTCGACGCGCAGAGCCTGATCGCGTTCGCCGATCTCGTCGTCTCGGCCGGCGGCACGATGAACCGGGAGGCGGTCTCGCTCGGCGTCCCCGTCTACACCGTGTTCGGCGGACGGCTGGGCGCGGTCGACGAGCAGCTCGTCCGCGAGGGCCGGTTGCGGCCGCTCACCGATCCGACTGCGATCGAGCTCCGCAAGCGCGATGAGCGCACCGGCTTCGAGCGAGCCCGACGCGACCCGACGGAGCTGCTCGACCTTCTGCTCTCAGGCCTCGACTAGAGCATCGAGCGCGGCGAGCACGCCCTCGCCGTAGCGCTCGAGCTTCGCGGGGCCAACACCCGGGACGGCGGCGAGCTCGTCGAGCGTCCGCGGCCGCCGCGCCGCGATCTCCTCCAGCGTCGTGTTGTGGAAGACGAGGTAGGCCGGCACCTCGTCCTCACGGGCGCGGGTGAGCCGCCACGCCTTCAGCGCGTCGAAGCCGGGCGGGGGCTCGGTCCGGCTCGGTCCGACGCCTAGCTCTTCGAGGAACCGGCTCGGCTTCTTGACCCAGGTCACGACCAGCTCGCGCTTGGCGCGGGTGATGCCGACGTAGAGCAGGCGTCGCTCCTCGGCGATCTGGGCATCGGTGCGCGCCTGCTTGGCCGGCAGCTCGCGCTCTTCGAGCCGCGGCAGGAAGACGAGCTCGAACTCGAGCCCCTTGGCGGCGTGGTAGGTGAGCAGGTGGACGCCGCGACGCTCAGCGCCGCTGTCGCCGAACCGCCGCTCGAGCTCGGCCACGAAGTCGCCGACCCTCGCCGGGGCGAGCGACTCGGCCAGCCGCACGAGCCGCGTCAGATCGTCCTGGCGGATCTGCTCGCGCTCGCCGAGGCCCTCGGGCGGCGTCTCGAGCCACCCCTGCTGGAGCGTCAGGCTGCGCACCTGCTCGTCGACCCGGCCGTCGCCGTCCTGCAGGCGGCGCAGGAGGAAGCGCGCGGCTTCGCGGCCGAGGAACGCGGCGCCCTGGAACGGGATGCCGGCCTCGTGCAGCGCCTGCTCGAAGTCGACCAGCCGCGAGTTGGTGCGGCAGAGGATGGCGACCTCCTCGAGCGGGCAGGACGCCGCCCGGATCCGCTCGACGACGAACGCCGCCTCGACCTCCACGGACACGACCGGGCGCACCACCGGCTCCGGCCCGGGCGGCAGCTCGGTGCGGAGCTTCGGAGCGAGCCGGTTCGCGAGCTCGAGCACCTGCGGTGTCGAGCGGTAGTTCTGCTCGAGCCGCACCACGGCCGCGCCCGGGAACCGCTCCGGGAGCGCCAGCAGGTACGAGGGGCTCGCGCCGGTGAAGCCGTAGATCGCCTGGTTGTCGTCTCCGACCGCGCACAGCTCGTCGCGATCGCCGAGCCAGCGCTCGAGCAGCGTCTGCTGGAGCAGGTTGACGTCCTGGTACTCGTCGACCGTGAAGGCGAGATAGCGCTCGCGGAAGGCGCGTGCCGCCTCGGGGCTCGAGTCGTAGAGCTGGATCGTGAGCTCGAGCAGGTCCTCGAAGTCGGTGCGGCCCTGCGAGCGCTTGACCTCCTCGTACTGCTGGTAGACGCGCACCATCAGGTCGGAGGGGATCGGAGGCTGGTGGTCGCCGAGCGAGGCGACGTAGCGCTCTGGAGTGATCCGGCGGTTCCGGGCCCATTCGATCTCGGTGGCCAGATCGCCGGCCGGCCGGAAGCGGAACGGCGTCGGCAGCGAGTTGGCGATGTGCCGGAGCGTCAGCGCCTTCGACGGCAGGATTCGGCCCACCGCCGTCGGGGCGAAGTGGCGGAGCTGCGCCAGGGCGGCCGAGTGGAAGGTGCGCGCCTGCACGCCGTCGGCGCCGAGCGCGGCCAGTCGGCTGCGCATCTCGCCCGCCGCCTTGTCCGTGAAGGTCACGGCCAGGATCTCTCCGGCCGCGAACGCCCCGGTCGCGACCTGGTTCGCGATCCGGCGCGTGATCGTCGTCGTCTTGCCGGTGCCGGCCCCCGCGAGGATGCAGACCGGCCCGCGAACGAGCTCGGCCGCCCGCCGCTGCTCGGGGTTCAGGCCTTCGAGAACGCGCTCCGGGTCCATGCAGCCACCCTAGACGCCCACGCAGACGGCGACGCCCCGAAAACGTGACGAGAGCGTAACGGCTTTGCGCCTTTTGAGTTCCTTTCAGAATGAGGCTTCGCCGACGGGGTGCGATGGACGCCGCATCGCGCCGCCCAGCGCGGCCCGACGGCACCAGCGTCATTTTGAAAGGGACTCTTAGTGCAGCTTCGCCTGGAGGGTGGCCCAGGGGACGAACACGACGCGTCCGCGCGAGCTCCCGCTCTTCAGGTTGTAGGCGTAGAAGAGCCCCGACGCCTCGATCTGGGCGCCGACGGCACGCCGGCCCGGGACCACGAAGGCCACGTGCTTGGAATCCGCCAGCCGGATGGCGTGAACGGCGCGGCCGCGCAGGTAGACGGCAACGCCGTTCTGCACGTCCTCGAGATGGGGCGCCCCGGCACCCACCGGCAGCGGGACGACGCCGTTCAGGTGCCCGCTCGAGGCGTCCCACACCTGCAGGCTCGTGTTGCGGAGCGTGACGACCTGCGACGCCTGCATCGCCGTCCCTGAGCTCGTCGCGCCGGTGATCGCCGACGAGGTCAGCCTGTTGCCGTGGCTGTCGACGACGATGACCGAGCCGTCCCGGACGCTCTGCAGCGCGACCCGGCCGCCGTCGACGGCAACCGCCTCGAACGCGTCGTCCCCGGACCGGATCCGTGCCTTGGTCGTGCCGACGAGCTTCCACAGCGTCTGCTTGGTGTAGATCGTGCTCCCGGAGATCAGCCCCTGGTCGCACGGGGCCGCGCCCTCGGGTCGCGCCAGCGCGCACTCGTGCCAGCTGTTGTAGACGAGCAGCGTGCCGTCGCCGAAGAGCCCGCCGATCCAGTCCCCGTCGACGCCTCCCTCGGCGCCGGCGTCGTTCTCGGCGAACGTGACCTGCGAGATCTTCGGCTTGCCGAGGGTCGCCGCCTCCAGGGTCATGTCCTGCAGGTTGCCGCCGGTGGTCGCGACCCACTCGACGCGGTTGCCCGCGATCGCGATCTCCGAGATGCCGTGGAAGACGGCACCGGCGCAGGACGTCTTCGAGACGTACGTCACCGAGGTCGTTCCCGGAGCCGTCCAGACGACGGCGCGGTCGCAACCGCCGGGATTCCCGACCGCGATCGCTGCGCGCGAGCCGTCGGCGGCGATCGCGGTCACGGTGCCGGGGACGCTGAAGACCTGGACGGCACTCGCGTGGGCCTGAGCGAAGGCGGCCGCGGCCACGAGCCCGGCGAGGAGCGCCGATCCCACAACGAGCAAGCAGCCTCGCACCATGGCTAGCCGGACGCGAACGGCTCGCCGCCGGCTCGCGCGGCATCGGCGGGTGCGGTGGACGTCTCCCGGCGGGGCTCCTTCACCATCGCACCGAGGAGCGAGACCAGCTCGAGTGTCTCGCCGTCTGTGACGAGGCGCTCGAGCTCGGCCAGCTCCTCGTCGAGCCAGGCCGCATCGATCTGAGGCCTCGTCACGCGCAGGATCTTCGGGTGCTTCGTCGCGCCGACCGTCTCGTCGGCCGACCACAGCTCCTCGTGCAGCTTCTCGCCGGGCAGCGCGCCGGTGAACTCGATCTTGACGTCGCGATCGGGCTCGAGGCCGGACAGCTGGATCATGTTCCGCGCCAGGTCGAGAATGCGCACGGGCTCGCCCATGTCGAGCACGAAGATCTCGCCTCGGCCGCCGATCGAGCCGGCCTGCACGACGAGCGAGACCGCCTCGGGAATGGTCATGAAGTAGCGCGTCATCTCGGCGTGCCTGACCGTGACCGGGCCGCCGCGCTCGATCTGGCGGCGGAAGATCGGGATCACGCTCCCGGACGAGCCGAGCACGTTGCCGAAGCGCACGCCCACGAAGCGGGTCGGGACGTCGGCGCGATGGCCGAGCGCTTCGACGATCCACTCGCAGAGCGCCTTCGACTGGCCCATCAGGTTCTTCGGGTTGGCCGCCTTGTCGGTGGAGACGAGCACGAACCGCTTCGTCTCGAACTCGACCGCGACGTCGGCGACGATCCGTGTCACGAGCGCGTTGTTGCGGACGGCCTCGATCGGGTTCGCCTCCAGGAGGCCGACGTGCTTGTAGGCCGCCGCGTGGAAGACGACGCCCGGCCGGTAGCGCTCGAACACCTCTCGCAGCTTGCGGCGGTTGCCGACGTCGGCCAGCACCGCGGCGCAGGCGGGGAAGCCGCGCTCGCCGACCAGCTCCCGCTCGATCTCGAACAGCGCCCGTTCCGAGTTCTCGACCAGGACGAGCCGAGCCGCGCCGAGACGGGCGATCTGGCGGCAGAGCTCGGAGCCGATCGAGCCGCCGGCGCCCGTGACGAGCACGGTCTCGTCCGCGAGGTACGAGGCGATCGACTCGAGGTCGACCTCGACCGGCTCGCGGCCGAGGACGTCCTCCACCTGCACCGGTCGGATCTGGCCGGCCAGGTCGACGTCGCCGGAGATCAGCTCGTGGATCCCCGGCAGCGTCTTGACGGGGATCGACTCCACCCGCGCCATCTCGACCACCTTGCCGCGCACGCTGCCCGGTGCCGACGGGATCGCGATCAGCACCTCGTCGGGACGCTGCTCGTGCATGATCCCCGGCAGGTCGTCGGTGGTGCCGAGCACGCGGATCCCGTGGACCCGGAGGTTGCGGGTCTTCGGGTCGTCGTCGACGAGGCCGATCGGCGTGTAGCCGAGCGCCGGCCGGCGCAGCATCTCCTTGACCACCAGGTGCCCGGCGTCTCCCGCCCCGACGATGATCACCCCCTTGCCGTGGGCGACGAGGTCGCGCGCGGCCGGCCGCTCGATCAGCGACCGGGCGAGCAGCCGCGTGCCGGCGACGAAGGCGAGCAGCAGCAGCCAGTCCATGATCGCGATCGAGCGGGGCAGGCGAACGTGCGAGACGGGATTGGCGAAGTAGACGACGAGGCTCGAGATCCCGCACGCCACGGTGACGCCCCGCGCCGCGCCCCACATGTCGCGCGTCGACACGTACCGCCACCAGCGGTTGTAGAAGCCGAACGCGACGAAGACGACGAGCTGGACGCCGATCACGATTGCGACCGAGCGCTCGAACAGCGTGCCGTAGTAGATCGGGATGCCGTTGTCGAAGCGGAGCTGGAAGGCGAGGTACCAGGCGGCGGCGATCAGCCCCGCGTCGACCGCCACTTGCCACAGCCTGTGCTTGTTGATCGGGAAGTTCACGAGACGGACACCGTCATAGCTTCGCGGACCGCGTCGACGACCTGCTCCTGGGTGTCCGCGTCGATCCCGGCCCAGATCGGCACGGAGAAGTTGTCGCGGGCGAGCTGCTCCGTCACGGGCAGCGAGTCGAGCCCGTAGTCGAGGTACGCGAGAGCCGGCTGCAGATGGAGCGGCGGCTCGTAGTAGGTGGCCGTGGAGATCCCTCGCTCGGCCAGCGCCGAGCAGATCGCGTCGCGCTGCGGCGAGCGGCAGACGAACAGGTGGTAGACATGTCCCGGCTCGTCGTCGGGCACCTCCACGAGGTCGCCGAGCCCGAGCTCGCGGTAGCGCGCCGCCGCCTCACGGCGCAGCCGCGTCCACTCGTCGAGATGCCGCAAGAAGATCCGCAGCGCGGCGGCCTGGATCTCGTCGAGACGCGAGTTGTAGCCCACGTATTCGAACATCTTCTTCGCTTTCGACCCGTGGAAGCGGAGCATGCGGATGCGCTCGGCGAGCTCGGGGTCGCGGACGCCGACGAGCCCGCCGTCGCCGAGCGCGAACAGGTTCTTCGTCGGGTAGAAGCTGAACGTCGAGGCGACGCCGTGACCGGCGATGTCGGCCGAGCCGAAGGCCTGCGCGGCGTCCTCGATCAGCGGGAGCCCGAGCGCGGCCAGGTCGTCGAGCCGGGCCGGACGGCCGAACAGGTGCACGGGCATGATCGCGCGCGTGCGGCTCGTGATCCGCCCGGCCACATCCTCCGGGTCGAGGTTGCACGTCGACGGGTCGATCTCGGCGAAGACCGGAGTCGCGCCGCGGCGGGCGATCGCCTCGGCCGTGGCGAAGAACGTGAAGGCGGGGCAGATCACCTCGTCGCCCGGGCCGATGCCCATCGCGTCCATGACCAGCACGAGAGCATCGGTGCCGTTCCCGACGCCGATCGTCTCCGGGACGCCGAGATAAGCGGCTGCCTCGAGCTCGAAGGCGGCCACGTTCGGGCCGAACACGAACTGTCCCTGGTCCAGCACGTCGGCGAACGCCTGCTGGAGCTCGGGAATCAGCGGTGCGTACTGCGCCCTGACGTCAACGAGCGGAATCTTCGGCACGCCGAGACATGGTAGACGAGCGCTTCCTGTACCAGACGACACCAGCCGTCACGACGACGCAGACGACCAGCACGATGCCGACGTACTGGAGGGCGTCGTGCAGCGAGTTGTAGCTCGAGCCGAGCGCCCAACCGCCCGCGGCGAGCCCGAAGCAGAAGACCGTGCAGCCGAGCGCCGCAAGCGGCACGAACTGCGACAGCCGTTCCCGGAACAGGCCGGCCGGGATGGCGACGAACGAGCGCACGACGGGCGCCGCGAAGCCGAGCGGCACGGCGACGCGGCCGAAGCGCTCGAACCAGGCCTCGGCGCGCTCGATCCGCTTCGGTGTGATGTGGAGCCAGCGGCCATAGCGCTCGAGCAGCGGCCTGCCGCCGAAGTCGCCGATCGCCCAGCCGGCGACCGCGCCGAGCGTGTTGCCGAGCGCGCCGGCGACCACGATCGTCACGTAGGCCCAGGCGTGGGAGTGGATCCGGTCGCCGAACAGCACGACGTGCCCCGACACCGCGCCCGAAGCCAGAGCGCCCCCGTAGACCATCACGAGCTCGCTCGCCGCCGGGACGACGGCGGCCGCGGCCATCAGCGCGAAGACGGCGTAGACGCCATGGTCGCCGACGAACGAGGTGAGGGAGGCGACGACCACGCTTCGATCCTACGCGGCCCGGCGCCGGACGGTGAACGGTGCCGTGAGCTCGCTCGTCCCGATCGGGCTCGCCGCGATCACATGGGCGACGTACCGGCCGGAGTAGACGGTGGCTCCCGAGGCCGCCTTCCCGTCCCAGGCGACGGCGAGCGTGCCGGGACCGGCGGTCGCGGTCCCGAGTCTGCGGACGACCACGCCCGACGTCGTCTCGATCCGCGTCGTCACGCGCGCGCGCCGCGTCAGCGCGAAGCTCGCGACGGGGCGCGGCTTGGCCCGCGGCACGGTCAGCGCCGGCGCGATCGTCGCCGGCGAGCCGAGCGTCAGGTCGAGGGAGAAGTCGCGCTCGATGCTCGAGGCACGCCCGAGGTCATCGACGGCTCCCACCGTGAAGCGCCAGAGGCCCTCCTGCTCGGGAGAGCCGTCCGCCTTCCGGCCGTTCCACTGGAACGGATACGTCCCGGGGGCGAGCTGCGTCTGCGTCGTCTGCCGGGGGACGCCGTCGGGCCCGACGAGCGAGACGGTCACGGTCGACGGCCTGACGACCCTGTACGTGAGCGACTGGGTCTCGCCGACGCCGTCCCCGTTCGGCGACAGAACCGGCGCGACCGGCAGCGACGCATAGACGCCGGCGTATTCGACCAGCAGCGCGTCCGCGATTCCCTGCTCGCCGCCGGATGGGAGCGCGCTCAGCAGCCGGCCGTCGAAGGCCATGGCGCTCGCGGGGCCGCCGGCGAGCGCAGCGCCGCTGACCGCGCCGAGACGGGCGAGCGTCTGCGCGAGCTCGAAGTTGGTCAGGCCCGCCCCCGGGAGACCGCCGTCGACGGTGACCAGCACGACGCTGCCGTCCGCCTTCTGGCCGACGGCGGTACGCGGCTGCCGGAGCGCCAGCGACGCGGTGGGAACGGACTCGGCGGCGTCGAAGACGGGCTTGCCGTTCTTCACCAGCAGCGGCCCGCCGCCGAGCGCGGCGGTCACGCCCATCCCGGGCCAGTCCGGCAGCAGCGCGAAGCGGACGCCGACGGCCTGGCCGACCGGCGCCTCGGCCTGAAGCGCGGCGGCCGCCAATCCGCGCGCGACGAGCACGGCGCCGTCGGGCGGGATCGCGACGGCGCCTGCGATAACGACCTGCGCCGACGTGCCCGTGAGGTCAGTGTTCGGCGCCGCGGCGGGAAACGGCCGCAGCACGACGGCGACCGACCCGGAGGCAGCCGGCGTCGCCGGTCCCCAGGCAGGCGT
>PLBK01000048.1 GCA_003134505.1 Actinomycetota bacterium
GCTGCGCCCCGCGGTGAACCACGGACGGGCTGGCCTGCTGCTGGTCGATCAACAACCGTGCCGGCGGCTTGACGGCGGCCACCTGGACGGGGCCGGTGCCGGTCGGGCAGCCGGGTGCCGACGGGGGTGGCGTCGTGGTGATGACGGCGGTTGGCACCGAGGTAGCGGAGGTCGACCCGCGCGTGTTCGTGGCGGTCACTCGGATGCGCAGCGTGGCGCCTGCATCGATCGACTGGAGCGTGTAGGTCGGGATCGTTACGCCGCTGATGACGGAGCAGCTGTTGCCATTCTTGTCGCAGCGTCGCCAGGAATAGCTGTAGTTGATCGGCTGCGTGCCGACCCAGGTCCCCTTGTTCGCCGTCAGCGTCTGGCCGACCTGGGTCGTTCCAGAGATGGTGGGCGGCGAGGTGAACTTCGGTACTCCGCCGGCTGTGACGATCGCCGTCGCGTTCGAAGCTGCGACGCCGCTCCCGTCGGCGTTGGTGGCCGTGACGCGCACGCGGATCGTGAAGCCGACGGCTGAGCTTCCGAGCAGGTGGCTACTGGTCGTCGCTCCCCCGATCGCGGCGCAGTTCGATCCGTTTCCGTTCCCGCCGTTCGCAGGGCAGCGAAGCCACTGGAAGAAGAAGCTGGTCGGGTTGTTTTGCCATTTGCCGGTCGTGGCGGTCAGCGTCTCGCCCTCGACAGCCACACCGGAGATCTGTGGTTCCTTCGTATTCACGGGTTTTGCCTGCGACCGCGCCGACCCCAAGGTCGGAACGAGCAAGGCAAGTGCGATACCGACGAGCGCGACCAGCGGCAGGCTGAGCCACGCAGCCCGCCCCGACCGGGCGCGTCTGAATTGAGCAGTCATCGTGAACCTCCCAAGCTGGGGGTCGTCGCCGCCCAAGGGTTGGGCAGCCCGAAAAACCGGCTCCGACCCAGTTGCTGAGGGTGGATGCAAGCGGGCCATTGGTTGCGGTACCCGCGCAAATCCGGCGAGCTGATCGCTTCAGCTCCCACGAACAGGCTAACACCAAAACACTTGAACCGACCATCCGGAATGGCCCCCACCCACGCGCGTGGACGAGCCTGCGATCCTGGCCGAGGTACGCGAGGTCGGTCCCGCGATGCTCGCGCGGCACGACGAGGCTTTCCGGATCGGCCAGGCCCTCCACGAGTCGCTCCGCGCCGGCTGGCTCGACGCGATGCGAACCGACNNCGGTAGACCGCGAAGAAGTCGCGGAGGTCGGGGTAGGAGAGGTAGCGCGTCGCCGGCTGCTGCGGGTTGGGAACGAACTTCGACGGGAGCAGGCCGTGCCGGTGCGCGTAGACGTCGAACGTCGGCCACTGGGGGTTGATGTCGAGCTCGATCGCGCGCACGGCTCCGGCCCGGATCAGAATCGCGGCGAATCCGGCGGTCGTCTCGTCGGCGGCGGCGTAGACCAGGTTGCCGCGGCGGTCGACCCCGACTCCGGTTCGCCAGACCGTCTCGCCGCCGCCGAGCGTCCATCCCCACACGGCCTGGTTGGCGAGATCTGGGCCGGGACGGCCGTCGTGGACGAGCAGGGGAAGGTTCTGGCGCGCGAAGGCGATGCCTCGTCCCGTGGTCTGTCCTCCCCGCCAGGCGATCACGTCGATGCGGCCGTCGCGGTAGCCGACCAGGGTCCCCAGCCCTCGCTGCAGCCAGACGTAGGTGTGCCCGCCGACCGCGATCCCGCCGCCGCCACCCGAGTGCGACCCGTACGCGAAGCCGCCGTTGAAGGCCGCCAGCAGCCGCCAGCGCTGACCGGACGGGATCTCGCCCTGGTCGCGCGGGAACTCGAACGGAGGCTTTCCCGTGCCGGCGTAGAGGGCGAGCTGCGTGCGGGTGTGGTCGATCCAGGCGACGTAGGCGACCACGGACGGGTTGCCGGCGTCCGGGCGGTAGGTCGTGACGAGCACCGGCGGCCCGCCGGCGATCGGCTTGCCGGCCGCCCGCCAGGCGCCCTCGCCCGGCCGCGCGGGGCTGATCACGGGTCGGATCGGCGGCGGACGGTATGGGGGTGCCGGCGGCCTCGCGGCTGACACGACCCCCGCGGCGGCGAGCGTCATGAGCACCGCGAACGGCACTGCCCGGCGCGAGCGAGCCGGGAAGCGACGAGCGGCCATCCGCACCAGTTTGGCAAAGGTTCCGATTTGCAGCATTTTCGTCTTCCTGGTAGTCTCGCGCGCCTTGGTGAGGTACCGGCCCCTCCCGGTTCGCCTCCGATTGCTTGCTGGCCGCCGTCGTCCCATGTCGTGGACGCGGCGTCGAGCAGCGGTCGTCGTCGGCGTGGTCGCGGTCTCGCTCGTGTCGGCGCTTCCGGTTCTCGCCGACCCCGGGATCAACGCGAAGCAGGCCGAGGCGCGGCAGGTTCTCGCCGAGCTGCAGCAGCTCAACGGCCGGCTGGGAAAGGCCGTCGAGGCCTACGACGGCGCCACCTACAAGCTGGGCCAGATTCGCGCTCAACTGGTGGTGAACCGGGGGGAGATGAAGGTGGCGCGGAGCAACCTCCGGATCGCCGACTCCCGGCTCGCGCGCCATCTCCGCGACCTCTACATCTCGGGCGGCAGCGACTCGACGCTCGAGGTGATCCTGGGCGCGAAAAGCCTCGACGACGTCATCTCCAGGCTCGACACCGCCAACCGGCTGTCGTCCGAGGACGCACAGGTCCTGGGGGCGGTGCGGACCTTCCGGGGCGTCGTGGAACGCGAAGGTGCAGCGCTCCGGAAGGCGCGCGCCGCGCAGTCGCGGCTGGTGGCGCAGCGCGCGGCGGCGAAGCGGCAGATCGAGGACGGGATCGCGGAGCGGCAGCGGCTGCTGTCGTCGATCAGGAGCGAGATCGACAAGCTGAAGCGGGAAGAGGCGGCTCGCCAGGCCGTGCTCGCGGCGCAGGCGCGTGCCCGGCTGCTCTCCGAGCGGATCGCCCAGCAGCGAGCGCTGAACTCGGTCGCGGTCGGCGCGACGGTGCAGAGCCCCGGCACGCCCGACACGTTCGGGACGACGGTGGTGCCGCCGTCCGCGGTCGGGAGCCAGGTCGTGTCGATCGCGATGCGCTACCTCGGCGACCCGTACGTCTGGGGCACGGCCGGGCCGAACACCTTCGACTGCTCCGGGCTGGTCATGTACGTGTTCGCCCAGGTCGGAATCTCGCTCCCGCACTACGCGGCCTCGCAGTGGAACTACGGCGTCTACGTGTCGAAGGACCAGCTCCAGCCCGGCGACCTCGTGTTCTTCGCGAACCTCGACCACGTCGGGATCTACATCGGGAACGGCGACTACATCCAGGCCCCGCAGACCGGCGACGTCGTGAAGATCACACCGCTCAGCGATCCCTGGTCGGAATCGGCCTACTTCGGGGCGCGGCGCATCATCGGCTAGCGCCTGTCCAGCGTGACTCGCCACCACCGGCGGAGACAACCGAAGGCCGGGCCGGCGCTCCGCCTCCGCCGCAGCGGCCTGCTCGGCCTGGTCGCGCTCTCGCTCGGCGCGGGTCTCGCCGGCGGGCTCGTCGACCGAGGCGCGGCGGCGACGCCAACCCGATCCGAGTCACAGCCGCCGTTCGCCGTCGGCCTGCGCATCCGCCGGCTCGTCGATCCGACGCGGATGATCCGGTTGCCGGGCGGCAAGAAGGAACCGCGGCCGCTCGTCACGTACATCCGCTATCCCGCGCTCGGGACTCCGTCGGAGAGCGATCGCGCCGACGCCCCCGCCGCAAGCTCCGCCGGCCCGTTCCCCCTGGTCGTGTTCGCCCACGGGTACGCCGTCACGCCGGTTGTCTACGGGCACCTGCTGCGAGCCTGGGCCCGCGCGGGCTACGTCGTCGCGGCCCCGGTCTTCCCGCTCACGAACGCGAACGCCCCGGGCGGCCCGAACGAGGCCGACCTCATCAACCAGCCGACCGACCTGCACGTGGTCATCTCGCAGCTCCTCGCCGCGAGCGACGACCCAGCCGACCCGCTGGCGGGCCTGATCGACCCGGCCCGCATCGCCGTCGCCGGCCACTCCGACGGCGCCGACACCGCCCTCGCCGCGGCCTACAACCGGCACCTCCGCGACCCCCGCATCCGGGCGGCGATGATCTTCTCGGGCGCGGAGATCACAGGCGTCCGCGGATACGCGTTCCCGCCCGGAAGCCCTGCCCTGCTCGCTGCGCAAGGCTCCAGGGACAAGCTCAACCCGCCCCACTTCACCACGGACTACTTCGACGTCGCCTCGCGCCCGAAGTTCCTGCTCAGCCTGCTCCGGGCGGGGCACCTCCCGCCCTTCACCTACCAGCAGCCCGAGCTCCGCATCGTCGAGCAGGTCACGATCGCCTTCCTGGACAGGTATCTCGAGGACGGGTCGCTGCAAGAGCTCGCCGCCGCCGGCACGGCGCCCGGCTTCGCCCGCCTCACCGCCGACCCCTAGCAACGAGGCCCGGCCGCCTCCGCAGCGCTAGTGCTTGCGGGCGACGTTGAAGGTGACGATCAGGATCTTCTTCCCGCCTCCGATCGGCACCGTCGCCGCCGACGGTTTCGTGCCGGTCGCCACCGCCACGCGAGCCGTCTGGATCGACACGGCGGGTGAGCCCTGAGTCGGTGTCCCGGGCGTGCCGGGACTGCAGACGAGCGCCACGCCGGGCTGGGTCCTGGTCAAGTCACAGGCCCACCCGATCGCCGGTGCGGTCAGATGGTCACCGACCCGCAGCGAGATCTGCCCGGTTTGGGCAGCGTTGGTGCTCGGCGCAAAGGCGAAGTAGGCCACACCGAGCGAGACGACCACGCACGCGGCCGTCGAGAGAACCCACCTGACGTGATTCATTCGACTCCCTTCCCTGGTCAGCGCAGATGCGTCTTGATCGTCGCAAGCCACCGCGGCGGTGGGAGGCTGCGGCCGGGCGCACCGGCGGCCTCGACGATTCGCGCTGCGGCGCCGAGGACGAACGACGCGGCGGCCAGCTCGCGGAACTCGCGGTTCCGGTTGGCGATCGCGACCGTTCGGATCAGGCTCTCGAATCGCTTGCGCAGCTCCGCGTGCGAGACACCGAGCTCCTCGAGCAGCTGCTCCAGGCTCGTGAGGTCGACCCCCGACGGCCACGCCCCGAGCCCGTAGGCGAACACCACGACCGAATCGTCCGTGGTCGGCGCTCCTGCGCGGCCGCCGGCCCGTTCCGTGTTCAGCGCCTCGACGGCCTCTTGCACGAGCTCTCGGCCCCGCGCGACTTCGCCCGGGGACGAGATCGTCTCCGAGGCCACCTGGTAGCCCTGCGCGTACACGGCTCGGAGCTGAGCTCGCCACCGCCGCGCGCCGCCTCTCAGCTTCCGGGTCAGCGCGGTCCCGGGGAGCAGCAGAGCAAGGAGCTGGTCGAGCCTGCGCGCGAAGGGATTCCGGCCCGGTCTGAACCAGAGCAGGAGAATCCAGAACTGGATCAGCAACAGCCAACCGAAGGTGGTGCCCGACACGACGGACAGGATCACGACGACCTCCTAGCTCAACCTACGGACACGAAGCACCGTCCAGTTGGCTACGGGCGGTTCTGACCCTGACCGTCAGAGGCGACGGCGCCGGGGAATGAGGCGCCCTCGATGGACGACATAGTAGCACGGATAACTATCGTGGACTCCTACGCGGAGCCGCTGACGGCGCTCGCCGCCGGCCCGAGGCGCACCGACGCCTTGCCGAGCCTGTCCTTGACGATCGTCGCGCGTGCGCGGGCGCCGGGCCGGAGCTTCGGATCGACGACTCGACCGGCCGCGTCGGACTGGAGCGACCACTTCCCGTTCACCTCGAGGCCGAAGGCACGGAGCGCCTTGCAGGCCGACCAGGGCAGCTCGTCGAGCAGCGGCATGGTCAGGTAGATCGGCTGCTTGTCGTGCTCGCCACCGTCGACCGCGAGCGTCCAGCACACCCGCTGACCGACAACGCCACGCCCCGGGTTGAAGCGCTCGACGCGCACGTCCTTGAGGACGACCTCGTACTCGCCCGGGTCGGTGAGGCTGGTCAGCACCTTCTTCTTCGGCATGGGACTCCGTTCCGGATCGTCGTTCGCCGACTCTTGACGCGGACACGCTGCTCAGCTTCGGAGCGCCGGCGGGTCAGCAGCGCCGGCGACGGGAGAGTCGAATGCTCTCCGCTCGTGACCACACTACTGATCCTCGGGCCGACGTCCGCGGTCGCGCCCGCGTCTCATTCTCGGGAGTGACGGATTTCCTCCTCGCGGAGGAGGCGGGTTCCGGTGGTTGCGGGTAGCTTGGAAGCGAATGATCGAGGCCTCGGGGTTGACGAAGGACTACGGCGCGAAGCGTGCGGTCGACGGTCTGACGTTCACCGTGCGGCCCGGTGTCGTGACGGGCTTCCTAGGCCCGAACGGGTCGGGAAAGTCGACCACGATGCGCCTGGTGCTCGGGCTCGACGCGCCGACGGCCGGGACGGCGATCGTGAACGGAAAGCGCTACCGGGACTTTTCGGCGCCGTTGCACGAGGTCGGGGCGCTGCTGGAGGCACGATCGGTGCACACCGGGCGCTCGGCCTATCACCATCTGCTGGCGCTGGCGCAGACGCACGGGATCGGCAAGAGCCGGGTCACGGAACTGGTCGATCTGGTCGGATTGCACGACGTTGCGGGGAAGCGCGCCGGGGAGTTCTCGCTGGGGATGGGTCAGCGCCTGGGGATCGCAACGGCTCTGCTCGGGGATCCGGCGACGCTGCTCCTCGACGAGCCGGTGAACGGGCTCGATCCGGAGGGGATCCACTGGATCCGGAGCCTGCTCAAGGGCCTGGCGGCCGAGGGGCGGACCGTCTTCGTGTCGTCGCACCTGATGAGCGAGATGGAGCTGACGGCCGACCGCCTGATCGTGATCGGTCGCGGTCGCCTGATCGCCGACATGAGCGTCGACGAGTTCGTCCAGCAGGCGTCCGGGAAGGTCGTTCGCGTGCGATCGCCCCAGGCGGAGCGGCTGAGCGAGGTGCTGGCCGGCCCCGACGTCGTGGTGACGAGCGCCGACCGTGGAACCCTGGAGATCCACGGCCTCACCGCGGAGCTCGTCGGCGAGGCCGCGGCCGCCCACGGCATCGTGCTCCACGAGCTGACGCCGCTGCAGGTGACGCTCGAGGAGGCGTTCATGGACCTGACCCGGGCCGACGTCGAGTTCCGGGCGGTCGGAGCGCCCGCGAAGAAGGAGGAGGCCGCGGCATGAGCGTCGCGGGCACGGCGTCAGCGCTCCCGCGCCTGGAGCGCAAGGGGAAGGTCACGCAGCTGCGGGTCGTGCTGTCCGAGTGGACGAAGCTCCGGTCGCTGCGCTCCACGCGGTGGTCGCTGTTGGTCGGCTCGGTGCTGGCGATCGGGTTCCCGCTCCTGTTCGCCACGATCCTCTCCAACCGCTGGGGCCACCTGAGCCTGCGCGAGCGCGCCCATCGTCACCCGCTCGACGTCGCGCTGTCGGGGGTTCACGTCGCCCAGCTCGCGATCGGGGTGCTCGGCGTGCTCGTGATCACAGGCGAGTACTCGACCGGGATGATCAGGTCGACCTTCATCGCCGTCCCCAAGCGCCTGCCCGTGCTGTGGGCGAAGGCCGGCGTCTACGCGGCGGTCACGTTCGTGCTGATGCTGCCGGCGGTCCTGATCGCGTTCTTCGGCAGCCAGGCGATCCTCGGCAACCACCACATCCTCGAGATCTCGTTCTCGCACCCGGGCGTGGCCCGCACCGTCATCGGAGGCGCCGTCTACCTGATGCTGATCGGCGTGTTCTCGCTCGGCCTCGGGGCGATCGTGCGGAACACCGCCGGCGGGATCGCGACCTTCGCGGCGATCATGTTCGTGATCCCGCCGCTCCTGAACATCCTGCCGTCGAGCTGGAACAACGCCATCAACCCGTACCTGCCCAGCACCGCGGGCGACGCGATCTTCTCGCTCACGCACGGCTCCGACACGCTCGCCCCCGGCCCCGGCCTGGCGCTGTTCTGCGGCTACACCGCGCTCTCGCTCGCGATCGCAGCGATGCTGCTCGTCCGCCGCGACACCTGACGGACGCTCAGTCGTCGAGGAGCGTGAGGGCGGGCTCGAGCTCGTGCGCGGCGGGGTGGCTCGCGTGCCGGCCCGGAATGAGGAACGCGGCCAGGGTGCAGACCAGGAGAAAGCCGGTGGCCATGGCGAAGGTGTCCGTGAAGCCGGTGACCGTGGGGACGCCCAGGTGGGTGTGGTCGGCGATGAACGTCGCCGCCAGCTGCCCGCCGAGCGCGCCCCCGATCGTGCGCATGACGGTGTTCATGCCGCCGGCAGCGCCGGTCTGGTGCGCCGCCACCGCCTGGACGATCAGGTTGCCGAGCGCGGCGAAGGCGAGGCCGATTCCGATCCCGAGCAATGCCGCGCTCACGAGCATGTCGTACGGGTGGTCGTGCGCAACCGTGATCAGGCCGAAGGAAGCTGCGGTGACGGCCGATCCGGCGATCACGGTGGGCTTCGATCCGAATCGCGACGCGATCGACCCGGCTGCGAACCCGACGACGACCATGCCGATCGTGGACGGGAGCAGGTAGACGCCGGAGAGCACGACCGACGCGCCGTATCCGAACCCCGTGCTCGTCGGCAGCTGGGCGAATCGCGGGAAGATGATGAACGACGAGTACATGCCCGCACCGAGCAGGAACGCCGTCAGGTTGATCGTCCACACGCCGCGGATCCGCATCATCGCCATGTCGATGAGCGGCTCGCGGCTGCGCATCTCCACGGCCACCCAGGCGACGCAGACGAGGGCACCGGCGCCGAGCAGGCCGAGCGTCCGGGTGGACCCCCAGCCCCACGTGGTCGTCTCGCTGATCGCGATCAGCATCGCCGAGATCCCCACGCTCATGAGCGCGGCGGCGAGCCAGTTGACGCGGCCGGGCACACGCACGGGCGACTCGGGAACGAAGCGCCAGGTGCCGACGGCGGCCAGCACGACCACCCCCAGAGGCATCCAGAACAGCCACTGCCAGCTGAGGTGCTCCACGATGAATCCGCCGGCCACGATGCCGACGCCGGCGCCGATACCGAGCACCGCCGACAGGAACCCGATGCTGCCCGCGACCTTCTCCCGCGGGAACTCGTCGCGGACGATCCCGAACGAGAGCGGGAAGATGCCGCCGGCCACGCCCTGGATCACGCGCGCTGCGATCAGCAGCGTGAGCGAGTGCGACAGGGCGGCGAGCAGCGTCCCGCCGCTCAGGATCACGAGCGTCCACACGAGCACGTGCTCCTTGCCGTACATGTCGCCGAGACGCCCGAGGATCGCCGTCCCCACCGAGGCGGACAGGAGGTAGCCGGTCAACAGCCAGGTGACGCCCGTCTCGCTCGTGTGCAGGCTGTGCTGGATCGTCGGCAGCGCCGGAACGACCGCCGAGCTCAGCACCGCGTACGCGAGCCCGGCCCCCGAGAGCACGGCCATCGTGACCTTCGGATGCACCCGCTCGCGAGCGCTCTCGCTCATCGCGTCACCGTAGCGAAACGACTCCGGCTCGCCCTAGAGTCCCTCTTACCAGGGGAGCGCCGGCTCGCCGGCCGTCCAGCCGCCGTCCACGGGGAGGACGACGCCGGTGATCGCGCTCGCCAGCGGGCTGGCGAGGAAGACGATCGCGGCCGCGATCTCGTCGGCCCGGAGCAGCCGCCCGAGCGGGATGCGGCCGGTCGCAGCCCGCGTGAAGGTCTCGTTCTCGAAGAATGCCTCGGTCATCGGCGTGACGGTGAAGCCCGGCGCGACGGCGTTCACCCGCACGCCGCGATCGGCCCAGTCGATCGCCAGGGAGCGCGTGAGCGCCGCGACCGCGCCCTTGCTCGCCGTGTAGGCCGCCTGCTGGGGGAGCGAGACGAGCGCCGCCTGGGAGGCGACGTTGACGACCGCGCCGCGGCTCGCGCGCAGCAGCGACGCGAACGCCTGGCAACAGCTCACGATCCCGAGCACGTTCACCTCGAAGTTCCGCCGGAAGTCCTCGGCTGAGAGCTCGTCGACCGGCTTGTTCTCGGTGAGCACCCCCGCCGCGTTGATCAGCACGTCGACCTGTCCGAGCCCGGCCGCCAGCCGGTCGAGCGCCGCCCTGTCGGTGACGTCGACGGCGGGCTCGCCGGCCCGGTCGACTACCACGACCGAGGCGCCGCTCGCCTCCAGCAGCCCGCAGCACGCGGCGCCGATCCCCGACGCGCCGCCGGTGACGACGGCGACGGCACCGTCGAGCCCTCCGATCGGCGCCACCTCCGCCACGTCCGTCAGGACGTGACCGTCACGAGCGTGCCGATCGGCGTGTACGGCCACACCTTCGCCGCTTCGGACGCGGGCAGCTCGACACAGCCGAGGCTCTGCGGGGAGCCGTAGGAGGCGCGGGTGAAGCCGTGGATGGCATCGCCTCCGTTGAAGTAGCTCACCCAGGGGATGCCGGGGTCCGAGTATTTGGTGCCGTCGGGATTCGTGCCCTTCATCGTCGTGACCGTGAAGCGCGCGTAGACGGGGAACGTGCCGAACACGGTCGGCGCGGCGGGAATGCCGGTGTTGGCGGGCGTGGTCAGGATCGACTGGCCGTTGTGCCAGAGCACGAGCGTCTGCGGGCGCCCGTCCCGGTGCACGATCACGTAGCTGTACCCGCTGCTCGACCGCGAGCCGGCCAGGGTGGCCGCGATCAGCGCCTGCCAGACGCTGCGGCTCGCGTCTCCGTCGGTGGCGAGGTCGTGGTCGCTCTCGAACGCCATGATCGCGCCCCGGCTGACGGCGTTCTCGCCTCCGGCCCGCCACAGCCCGACGAGCGAGGCCGGCGTGCTCGCGTACCGCCACGTGAACCGGCCCTGCGGCGGAGCGGCCGCGGCTGCGATCTGGCTCGTCACGGTCCCGCCCCCGTCCGTGGTCGCCGGCTGCCAGCGCAGGGGGAGGTAGCCGAGCTCTGCGAGCAGCTGTTGCAGCCGCAGCTGCGAGCCGGTGGGCGTCGTCCAGCTGACCAGCCGCGTCGCCGCCGTGCCGCGTCCGATCGTCTCGACCGCGGCCGGCAGCCTCACCCGCACCGGCGTGTCGACGCCGAAGCCGAACCCGTGCGGGCTGAACTGCAGCGTGTTCGCGTCGGTCTGGCGCCACGTGCCCGGCACGATCCCCGCCCACGGCAGCCGTCCGTGGAAGAGCTGCTTGACCGGCTCGGAGAACGTCAGCCGGAGCGGCGTGTCCGGGCCGAGCTGCGACCCGGGTGCCGGCGAGGCGATCAGCTTCGCCCGCCCGCCCGGTGGGAACCAGATCACGTTCACGGGCGCGGGCAGGCGCTCCCACGACCTGGGCGCCCCGCTGACCCCGATCGATCCCGCCTCACCGAGACGCCCCAGCACCACCGTGCGTCGAGGTCGCGGCAGCACCCGCACCCGCGACCCGGACGTCTGCACCGCCCGCACCGGCCGGTCGAAGCGCACGCTCACCGGCGCCCCCGCCTTGACCCGCAGCAGGCGCAGCGCGACCCGCGCGCGCGGAGCCGTCACCCACAGCGACAGCCGCTGCGTCCGGCCGGCGATCCAGCCGACCCAGCCCGGCCGCGTGTAGACGATCTCGACCTGCATGCGCGTTCCGGGCGCGACCGGGCGGGTCGGCCAGAGGACTCCGTGCGACCGCAGGCTGACAGGGATCGCCGTTCCCCCGGAGGTGCGCACGGACACGTGAACGCGCCCGCCGCCGAAGCTCGGGCTCACGATCCGCGCCAGGCCGTTCGCGTCGACGACCAGGCCGCCCCGCGGCCAGGCGAAGAACGCGAACGCCAGCGCCCCCGCGGCGACGAGCACGACCAGGCCCACGGCCCAGGGCCACCGGCGGCGCCTGCGAGCGTCGGAGCGCGAGGCGTAGGGGCCGACCCTGGTGATCTCGAACACCGGCCGTGAGCGGGACTTGACCTGCACCGGCTCAGTGTTGCAGCAGCGGCAGCGTTCGTCATCCCGGCGACCCCGCAGCGGGTCGAACGCCCCCCACCGGTACCCTCGATGAGTGCCGGTTCGCTCGAACATCCGCAACGTGGCCATCGTCGCGCACGTCGACCACGGCAAGACGACGCTCGTCGACGCGTTGCTCTGGCAGTCCGGAGCGTTCCGCGCGAACCAGGACGTCGCCGAGCGAGTCCTCGACACGGGCGACCTCGAGCGCGAGAAGGGGATCACGATCCTGGCCAAGAACACGGCCGTCCGCTACGGCGACGTCAAGATCAACATCGTCGACACGCCGGGGCACGCGGACTTCGGCGGGGAGGTCGAGCGCGGCCTGACGATGGTCGACGGCGTGCTGCTGCTCGTCGACGCGAGCGAGGGGCCGCTGCCGCAGACCCGCTTCGTGCTGCGCAAGGCGCTCGACGCGCAGCTGCCGGTGATCCTCGTCGTCAACAAGGTCGACCGACCCGACGCGCGGATCGGCGAGGTCGTCAACGAGGTCTATGAGCTGTTCCTGGACCTCGATGCCGACGAGACGCAGATCGAGTTCCCGATCGTCTACACCAACGCCAGGGCTGGCTGGGCGGCACTCGAGGAGGGCGCTGTGGGAACCGACCTCGGGCCGCTGATGGACCTGCTGCTCGACCACATCCCGCCCCCCCTGCACGATCCCGAGCATCCGTTTCAGGCGCTCGTGACCAATCTCGACGCCTCCCCCTACGTCGGGCGCCTCGCGCTGTGCCGCGTCCGCCACGGCACCGTGCGCCGCGGCCAGCAGATCGCCTGGTGTCGCGCCAACGGCGAGATCACGCGCGCGCAGATCGGCGAGCTCTACGTCACCGACGCGCTCGATCGCGTCGACGCCGAGGAGGC
>PLBK01000012.1 GCA_003134505.1 Actinomycetota bacterium
CGACCTTCTGCATGGCAAGCAGACGCTCTAGCCAACTGAGCTACATCCGCCCGGCGACCCGATTATAGCGACGCCCGGTCCAGGGCCTCGTTGACGAGCCGGTCGGCGAGCTCGTTGTGCTCGCGGCGCACCGCCGTGTAGGTGACGCGTCCCACCTGCCGCGCAAGCCGCGCCGCCTCCAGGGAGAGCTCTCGCAGCGCCGCGTTCTTGACCCGGTACTCGCCGCGCATCTGCTTGACGAGGAGCTCCGAGTCGGACACGACCTCGATCTCGTCGAGCCCGAGCTCGACCGCCCGCGCGAGGCCGGCGAGCAGCGCCCGGTATTCCGCCACGTTGTTGGTCGCGACGCCGATCGCCTCGCCCTCGGCGGCCAGCACGGTGCCGTCCTCGGACTCGAGCACATAGCCGAACGCGGCCGGCCCGGGATTCCCGCGGGCGCCGCCGTCCGTGAAGAGCTTCGTCGTCACCGGCCGAGTCTCCCAGACCGTGTGGACGACCGAGCCCATCGTTCTGCAAGCTCCAGACGCCATTCGACACGAGTGTCCGCGCAGCCGTGGCTTCGCTGCGGCGTAGCCCGGGCCGTTCGGACGTCGACCACGTGGGGAAGGGGGCTCACGGGGGAAACCGGCTGTTTCCCCCGTGCTAGTCGATCTGAGCCCTTTGCAGCCGGCCCGAGTAGTCGACGTAGATCGACTTCCACTCCGTGAACACGTCGAGCGCCGCCTGGCCCGCCTCGCGGTGGCCGTTGCCCGTGTCCTTGGTGCCACCGAACGGCAGGTGCACCTCGGCGCCGGTCGTGCCCGCGTTGACGTATGTGATGCCGGTCTCGAGGTCGCGCATGGCGCGGAACGCGCGGTTGACGTCGCGCGTGAAGATCGCCGACGAGAGGCCGAAGCGGATCCCGTTCGCGACACGGATCGCCTCGTCGAAGTCCCGCACGCGGATCAGCGCCGTCGTCGGGCCGAAGATCTCCTCCTGCGCGATCCGCATCTGCGGCTCGACGTCGCCGAAGATCGTCGGCCGGTAGAAGAAGCCGCGGTCGAGGCCGTTCCCGGTCGCGACCTCGCCGCCGGTCAGCAGCCGCGCACCCTCGTCCTGGCCGATCTCCGTGTAGGAGTGGATCTTGTCGAGCGCCTTGCGGTTGATGACGGGGCCGACGTCCGTGTCCGGCTCCCACCCGGGCCCGAGCCGCATCCGCTCGGCGGCCGCGACCAGGCGCCCGGCGAGCTCGTCGTACACGCGCTCGTGTGCGATCACCCGGCTCGCCGCGGTGCAGCGCTGCCCCGAGGTCCCGAACGCCGACCAGAGGATGCCCTCGACCGCGAGCTCGAGGTCGGCGTCCTCCATGACGATGATGCCGTTCTTGCCGCCCAGCTCGAGATGGACGTGCTTGAGATGGTCGGCGGCCGCCTCGAGCACGGCGACGCCGGTCTCGCGCGAGCCGGTCAGCGTCACGACCGGCACGTCGGGGTGCCGCACGATGCGGTCGCCGACGTCGCGGCCGAAGCCGTGCACCACGTTGACGACCCCGGGCGGCACGCCCGCCTCGGAGAGCAGCTCGACGAAGCGCTCGCCCAGTGCCGGCGTGTCGTTGGCGGGCTTGAAGACGACCGTGTTGCCGCAGACGAGCGCCGGGACGATCTTCCAGGACGGGATCGCGATCGGGAAGTTCCAGGGCGTGATCACGCCGACGACGCCGATCGGCATCCGGACGCTCATGTTGAACTTGTCCGGCAGCTCGGACGGCGTCGTCTGGCCGTGGAGGCGCCTGCCCTCCCCGGCCATGTAGTAGCTCATGTCGATCGCTTCCTGGACGTCTCCCCCGGCCTCGGCGATCACCTTGCCCATCTCGCGGGTCATCAGCTGGGCGAGCTCCTGCTTGTGCTCGGCGACGAGCGCGGCGAAGCGGAAGACGATCTCGCCGCGCTTCGGCGCGGGCACGAGCCGCCAGCTCCGGTACGCCTCCTTGGCCGCCTCGACGGCGCGGTCGACGTCCTCGGGGCCCGACCTCGGGAACGTGCCGATCGCCTCGCCCGTCGCGGGGCTCAGGCTCTCGAAGGTCTCGCCGCCGGCGGCGTCAACCCACTCGCCGCCGATGAAGTTCTGGAACGTCCGCGCCGCAGTGGCCACGGATTCGAGTCTAGCTCGGGTTTGAAGCTAGTTGAGCGCCGCGACCTCGACGGAGGGGAACGTCCCGGTGACGCGCGCCCGCCGGCGGTCGCGCGTGACCCGCCGCTCGTCGCGCTCCGCCACCGCGCCGACGTTGCGCCGGTCGGGCCCGCGGCGGCGGTCGACGATCACGGTCACGTCCGGATTGCTCCGGTAATGCGCGACCAGCGTGTCGTAGAGCTCGTCGACGAGCTCCGGCGGAACGACGCAGTAGATCACGGTCTGATTCTAGGGCGCTGAGCGGCGAGCGCTAGCCCCAGGAGGCCGTTCAGTTGTCCGGAAGCTTGGGAACGACGACGCCGGCCTCGTTCAGCTCGGCGTTCCAGTCCTTGAACATCGCGTCGAGATCGTCCGGCTCCAGGCCGCGCTGTGCGAGCCGCACCTGGGCGGAGCCGAGCACGATCCGGTACTGGTACCACGAGATCTCCCAGCACACGGTGATGACCACCTCGGGGTTCGTTCCGGAGAGCGCGACGATGCTCACCGCGGGCCAGCCCAGGCTGCGCGTCAGCCCCTCGACCGTGCGCCGGTGCGGGCTGAGGTTGAAGAGCGTGGCCGCCTCGACGATCGCCTGCTCGCCCCGGGAGAGCTGCCGCAGCATGGGCTCGGCCATCGGCTCGACCGGCGGACGCCGCCCGAGGAGCTTGCCGAGCAGGCCGCGCGTCGGCCGGTCGCCCGGTTGCACGGGGAGACCCGGCCCACCTTCGCTCACCCAGCCGTACGAGAGCGCCTGCTCCTTGCAGAGCGGGCAGACGTCGACGAACTCGCGGCCGTCCGGAGAGAAGCGGAACGGGCGCTCGCCGACGAGGATCGAGCGACCGCAGATCGCGCAAGTCACCGCTGCCCGGGCACCCACCACGGCTCGACTCTACCCCTTGCAGCCGCAAAAGCCTTGGGCCAATCCGGCCCTGCTCACGCCGCAGCCGCAAGAGCCTCGGGCCGATCCGGCCCTGCGGCTCGCGGCTGTAAACCCGCGCAAACGCGGCCGCATGACGGCCGCTTCCGTCTGCTGCCAGGGGTGCCGCCCCCGTGACCTACGCCTTGACTGCCTCCTTGGCCTTCTTGGCGTCGTCGATCAGCTTCTGGGCGATGTGGGTCGGGACCTCCTCGTAGCGGAGGAAGTGCATGGCGTAGTCGCCGCGGCCGCCGGTCAGCGAGGTCAGCGACTGGGAGTAGGTGAGGATCTCGGCCATCGGCACCTCGGCCTTGATCGTCGTCATCCCCGCGGTCGGCTCCATGCCGTGCAGCCGCCCGCGGCGGGAGTTGAGATCGCCGTTGACGGCACCCACGGCCTCGTCCGGAACCGTCACCTCCAGCTCCATGATCGGCTCGAGCAGCACCGGATCGGCCTTCTGGTAGGCGTCCTTGAACGCCATCGAGCCGGCGATCTTGAACGCCATCTCGGACGAGTCCACGGTGTGGTACTGACCATCGACGAGGCGCACGGTCACCCCTTGCACCGGTGCGCCGGCGAGCTCGCCGTGCAGCATCGCCTCCTGGATCCCCTTGTCAACGGCGGGCCGGAAGCCCTGCGGGATGACGCCGCCGACGATCTTGTCCTGGAACTCGTAGCCCTCGTGCCCCGGGCGTGGCTCGATGACGATCTCGCAGTCGCCGAACTGGCCGCGGCCGCCGGTCTGCTTCTTGTAGCGGGCCCGGGAGCGCGCCTCCTTGCGGATCGTCTCCAGGTACGGGACGCGCGGCTGGTGCAGCTCGACCTCGACGCCGAAGCGCCGCTTGAGCCGCTCGACCGCCACCTCGACGTGCATCTGCGAGAGGCCGGCGAGGAGCTGCTCGCCCGTCTGCTCGTTTCGCCGCAGCTGCAGCGTCGGATCCTCCTCGGCCAGGCGCCGCAGCGACGCGTTGGCTTTGTCCTCGTCGCCCTTGGCCTTCGCGGACACCGCGAAGCTCATGACCGGCGACGGGAAGGGGATCGTCGGGAGCTCGACCGGGCGCTCGGAGTCGAGCAGCAGGTCGCCGGTCTGCGTCTCCTTCAGCTTCGCGATCGCGCCGATGTCGCCCGCGACGAACTCGGACGTCGTCCCGTGCTCCTTGCCCTGGAGCGTCAGGAGCTGACCGATCCGCTCCTTCGAATGCGTGCGCACGTTCGCGAGCGTCGAATCGGCCTTGACGCTCCCGGAGAGCACCCGGAAGACGTTGATCCGCCCGGCGAACGGGTCGGCGATGGTCTTGAACACGAACGCCGCCGCGCCCGCGTCGCCGACGTCGATCGAGGAGCCCTTCCGCGCCGGCGAGGGCACGCCCTCGACGAGCAGGTCGAGCAGCGCCGTCGTGCCCAGGTTCTTCGTCGCCACGCCGCAGGCGACCGGGAAGAGCGTCCCGCGTGTGACCGCGTCCTTGAGCGCCTTCGCGACCTCCTCGACGCCGAGCTCCTCGCCCTCGAGGTAGCGCTCCATCAGCGCCTCGTCCGTCTCGACGACGGCGTCGAGGAGCTTCTCGCGATGCTCGGCGACCAGCTCCGCGAGGTCGGCGGGGATCTCGGCCGGCCCGGCCTCCTTGCCGCCCTCCGGGCTCGTGTACGCCTTCATGTGCAGCAGGTCGACGACCCCGTTCAGCTCGTGCTCGGCGCCGATCGGCAGCGCCACGGCCACGCAGGAGCCGGCCAGCTGGTCGTGGATCTGGTCGAGCGCGCGGAAGAAGTCGGCCCGCTCGCGGTCGAGCATGTTCACGAAGAGCACGCGCGCGAGCCCGCCCTCCTCGGCCCGCCGCCATGCGCGGCCGGTGCCCACCTCGACTCCCATCACGGCGCTCACCACGACGAGCGCACCGTCGGCCACGGTCAGCGCCGCGATCGCGTCGCCCTGGAAGCCGGCGTCCCCGGGCGTGTCGAGGAGATTGATCTTCCGCCCCTGCCAGTCGGCGTGGCAGATCGAGGCGGAGAGCGTCATCTGGCGTTTGTGCTCTTCCTCCTCCCAGTCGCCGACGGTAGTGCCGGACTCCACGGTGCCGAGCCGGTTGACGCCGCCCGACTGGAACAGCATCGCCTCGACCAGCGACGTCTTTCCCGTTCCGCGGTGGCCGGCGACAGCGACGTTACGAATCTTTCCCGGCTCGGATACAGCCATAGAGAGGGGTCACCTCCTGAGAAGGGCGTTTGCGAGCCAAGCTTAACGCCGCTCCGGCCCGGGCCGGACGACGGCCGCCTACTCGCCGGCGGGAGTGCGCACCTGGACGCCCGCGAGGCGCGAGCGCAGACGCAGGATCGCCTTCGTGTGCAGCTGGGAGACGCGCGACTCGGTGACGCCGAGCACGTCGCCGATCTCGCGCAGGGTCAGCTCCTCGTAGTAGTAGAGGGTGATCACGATCTTCTCGCGCTCCGGCAGGGCCGCGATCGACTCCGCCAGCGCCTCCCGCGTCTCCGTCTCGTCGAGTGCTCTCTGCGGCTCCAGGCCCGACGTGTCCTCGATCGTGTCGATCAGCGCCACCTGGTCGCCGCCCGACGAGGAGATCGTCCAGACCTCGTCGAGCGCGGCGATCGACGACCGCGCGATGTCGGTGAGGCTGTCGTCGAGCTCGGTCTCGGTGATCCCGATCTTCTCGGCGATCTCGTTGTCGCTGGGCGCGCGGTGGAGCTGCGCCTCGAGCGACGCCATCGCCCGCTCGATCTCGCGCGCCCGCGCGCGCACCGAGCGCGGCACCCAGTCCATGGCACGCAGCTCGTCGATGATTGCGCCCTTGATGCGCGTGATCGCGTACGTCTCGAACTTGACGTCGCGATCGGGGTCGTAGCGCTCGATCGCGCCGATCAGGCCGAGCAGCCCGTAGGAGACGAGATCGTTCTCGTCGACGTGAGCCGGCAGGCCGCTCCCCAGGCGGCCGGCGACGAACTTGACGAGCGGCGCATAGGTGAGGATGAGCCGGTCGCGGATCGCCTTGTCCTGCGTCTTGCGGAACTCCCGCCACAGGCCTTTGAGGTCATCTGCCACGCCGGGAGAATACGCAGTGGTCCGGTTGTTCCCTAGTGCGCCCGGAAGGCGCGCACGCAGAGGCCGACGAACCAGAGGGCGATCAGGCCCGCGCAGACCGAGACGACCCACAACGCCGAGTGGCTCCGTGCCGCAGCTCCGGCTTCGTACGCCATGCCGGCGCAGGCCGCCGCGAGGAGGAGGAAGAGCGCTCCGAGCGTGGGTCGAGGCTGCCGTGCGGCCACCCTCCGACTCTATCCAGCCCGCAGGACCCGCAAGTACACTGGCCGGGCAACCCAGGGGAGTAGCTCAATGGTAGAGCACCGGTCTCCAAAACCGGGGGTTGCAGGTTCGAGTCCTGTCTCCCCTGCTGAGCACGGGGGAAACGGCCGGTTTCCCCCGTGGGCCCCCTTCCCTGTAGGCAGGAATCCGAGCTGGAGATGGCCTGCGGCCGAATGAATCGGCCTCCGGCGCCGGCCGCGGGGCACGACAGGCGACCGGTTCTCGTTGCAAAGCGCGCAACTTCGGCCTACGCCGCGACACGGGGAAGGCCACTGCGGCCTTGGGGAGAGCATGCGGACAGCCAGTACACAAGGCAGATCGGCGGGCGATAACCCGTTCGGGCTCCCGGACCTTGCCGACTGCCTGCCAGAAGGGAGAAGCCTTTGAGACGCTCACTCTTTGCTGCGGCGGTGCTCGTGGCCGCCGCGCTCGCGGCTTCCGCTGCCAGTGCGGGCGGCGCGCACACGCTGTACGTCTCGCCGTCCGGATCGGGCGCCAACAACGACAAGTCCTGCGCGAGCGCTGCGTACTCGTCGATCCAGAGCGCCGTCAACGCGTCGAGCGCGGGCGGCACGGTCGTCGTCTGCCCCGGCACCTACGACGAGCAGGTCGCCGTGACCGTGTCCAACCTCACCGACGGGCCTTCTGGCCCGGTGGTCCCCTTTGCTCCGGTCGTGCCCGTCGGCCCTCGTATGCCCGTGCCCGTCGGCCCTGTCGGCCCACGGGAACCGGTCGTGCCCTTCGCGCCGGGCGGCCCGGTCTGGCTCCAGTTCACGGCGACCTCGTTCGCCTAGCAGACCTGGCCGTGGCCGGTGTCGATCGCCCGCAGGGCGCCGGCAGGCTGCTGACCCTTCGAGGTCTTCGCGTAGCAGCCGTGGATCACGCCGCTCGAATCCGGGATGCTCGCCTGCACGGCGGTCGCGATCCCGAAGACGGCTCCGGCGACGGCAACTGTCACGAACAGCTTGCCGCCGCGTCCCAACCCTCGAACACGCTTCATCTCTCTCCTCCTCTGCTTGATGACTGTCATGAACCCGGTCGCCACGCCGGGTCGTCCAGGCTGCCGCTGCCGACGGCATTCGCGACGATGCGGGCTCCCGTCCCGTCGGCGTGGACGACCCGGACCTGGCTTCCGTTCGCTGTCACGATTGAACGCCCGTCGGGCGACCAGCCGAGCGAGAGATCACCGTTGCCGGCGTAGACCGAGTGTCGGCCGCCGCCGTCCGGTCGGACGACGACCACGCCGGGTTCCCTGGCACCCAGCTCGGCGAACGAGATCTGCGTGCCCGGTGGCGACCAGGCAGCCGTGAACGCGATTGCCTTGCTCGTGAACCTGTGCTGGACGTGACCGGTGAGACCGACGGTCTCGATGTCGTCTTCGAAGGGGGCTGAGCCGGCTACGTCCACGAGCAGGCTCCCCGTCGGCCCCCAGGCGATCGACTGAACCAGCGTGAACCGGGCCGGACTGAAACGCACCCGCACGGCCCCCTTGCCGTTCGCCCCCACCGTCACGAAGTCGTTGCCGTTGTCGCTCTCCACCACGAGGCGCTTGCCGTCGGACGACCACGTCGCGGACCGACCGTCGATCAGGCGCCGGGGCGAGCCTCCGTCGATGCCGACGAGGTACACGCCGTACGGCGCTTTGGTCGCGGGCGTGTAGGCGACGGTCTTGCCGTCGGGCGACAAGGTTTCCGGGTGGCCGCCGACGACGTTCGCAGCCAGCAGCCGGCGCCGCAGAGTCGTGACGTCGACTGCATAGATGCTCTCGCGAGCGCTCGACGCTTTGCCCGTCTGCTGCGCGTAGACGAGCGTCTTTCCGTCCGGCGTCCACTGAAGGTCGAAGAACCCGCCATTGACCGACGCCAGCAGCTTCGAGTTGCCGGCGGTCGCGAGGCGGTCACTCGGAATCAGGTCGATCGCGGCCGGCCCGAGCAAGCCCGGCCTCGCGCCCGAGCTCACGACAGCGATCTGCCCGGCTCCCGTCGCACCGGCGCTCGACGCCGCGAACAAACAACCCAGAGCCATCGCGCCTACCCCGATCAGGGCGGTCACGCGGTTCACGTTCCCTGCGCTTTCGTGACCGAGAGGTTGTCGACGCTGAAGTCGTCGTTGTCGCCGCGGATGCCGATCGCACCCGGCGCGAGAATCGGCGCACAGCCGGTGCCGTTGTCGGTCGCGCTCGCGAGCGCGACGCCGTTCCGCGAGAGCGAGATGCCGACCGACCCATCGGGGTTGTTCCGGATCGTGACGGCGATTCGCTGCCAGACGCCGAACGGGATCGGCTCGTTCTTCACCGTCGCGAGGCTGTAGTAGCTGCCGCCGTTCGAAGGCCCGCCGGCGCACTTCTTCTTGATCACGACCGTGCTGTCTCGGCGGTTGACGGAGACGGCATAGAGCTCGGTCTCCGACTGGTAGCGGAGCCAGATGTGCACGCCGTCGATTGCGCGTGCCGGCGTGCGCGTCGTCGTCGTCAGCCCGTGGTTGAGCAGGCGCAGCGAGACCGTGACGTTTCCGAAGTCGTAGCGGCGCGTGTGGAGCCGGAAGACCGCGGAGTCGTTGCAGTGCTGCGAGTAACGGTCGACGTGGCAGCCGTCCGGGACGCCGGTCCAGCCGGTGCCGCGCTTGACGAAGAACGAGCCGCTCGTCGCCACCCATTTGCTCGAGCGGACGGCCCGCGGATCGGTCGGGTTGAGGTTCGCGTACTCATTGGTGACGAGGCTGTTCGCTCCGTTCGCCTTGTTGAAGTTGTCGGCGAACAGCGTCGCGCTCACGGACGAGCTCGCTCGAGAGGCTCCGCCGATCGCCCCCGTGAGTGTGAGCAGAAGCACGACGAGAGCCGTGTGCCTGACCCTTGGTGATCTCGCTCCGTTCATCGAGCTTCTCCTTCCGAGGCGCGCTCGAGCCTGAGTGCTCGAGCGCGCCATGTTCGACCTGGGACGCCGGCTAACCGTCGGCTCTCGTCAGCGACCCCACCTTGATCGCGTTGACGACGATGAACTGGGCGATGTTGGAGCCGCCACCGCCGGTCGTGCACTGGAATTGCGCGTCTCCCGGCGCCGCGTAGACGTGGTCGACGGTCAGCGTCATCGTCTGCGGCCCGCCGGCGGTCTGGGAGATGCCCATGTCGTTGTCGCCGCCGGCGACGAGGGTGCACAACGGCTCGGGCCCCGTGCCGAAGAACGCCTTCGCGAAGATGACGTATGTCCCCGCTTGCGGGATGTTGAGATCGTCGATCGTGATCTTCGCGTCGGCGACGATGGTGACCGGGCCGCTCACATAGTGGACGAGCGCATTGCTCGGACCTTCGGGCCCCGCGGGACCCTGGGCTCCGGACGAGCCCGGAGAGCCCTTGGGGCCGGCCGGGCCTGCAGGCCCCTGCGGGCCGGCCGGCAGCTGGCCGGCCTTGAAGTCGGCCGTGACGAGAGAGCCGTTCAGCACCTTCGCCGAAGTGACCGCGTTGGCCTTCAGCTGCTTGGTGCCGACGCTGTTGTTCGGCAGGGACGTAGCGGCATAGCCGGTGCCCGCGAGGGCGACGAACAGCGCGACCATCGAGATGACGGTCGCGGGCGAGAGCCGCAGATGGCGCTTGATCATGTTGCTCCTTTCGGGTTGACGAGGGTCTCCGCGACGCGCTCGAAGGAGAGGCCGGCGCGAAGGGCCGCCTCCCGGACCGTGTCGGCGGAGGCGGCCTCGTAGAGGAAGAGACACGTCTCGTCCTCGGGAATGAAGATCGCGCGCAGGTATCTGACCGGCGTTCCTTGCCGGGTCAGCTCCTCCGCGGCGATGCGGGCCTTGGCTGCTCGCGCCTCGACGGCTGCGTCCTCGAGCCGCGAGAGGTAGAACTCGAGCAGGAATTCGGCCATGCCGAAGACGGTAGGCGCCGCCCCGCTAGAGCGAAATAGCGGAAACCATCAACATCGGACGGGCGCGAGTCAGGAAGCCAGGCGGCCCGCGAGCTGCGACCGCGAGCGGATCCCCAGCTTCTTGTAGGCGCGCGACAGGTGCACTTCGACCGTGTGCACGGTGACGAAGAGGGTGGCTGCGATCTCCTTGTTGGAAAGGGCCTTCGGCCGCCAGCACCGCCACGCGCTCCTCCGTCTGCGTCAGGGTTCCCGGCGGCTTCGGTCGCCGGGCTCCGACCCGCTCGAGCTCCGAGCGCGCCTGCTCCGCCCAGCCGGTCGAGCCGATCTCGTCGAACAGAGCCACCGCCTGCTCGAGCGAGCGCCCCGCCGCGCCCCACTTCTTCAGCCGCCGCTCGCCCCTGCCGAGCGCGAGCAGGGTCCTGGCCTCGTCGAAGCGCAGGCCGAGCGACCGGTAGGCGGCCGCCGCCTCGGTGAGCGCCGTCGCGTCGTCGTCGTACGTGTCCGCCGAGAACCGCACCAACCCGTTGCAGCGCTTCGCCGTCGCAAGCCCCCACGGGTGCTGTTGGTTCTCCGCGAGCGCCCGCAGCCGTTCCGCCACCGCAAGGGCCTCCTCGGACTCGCCGAGCTCGACGAGCGTCTCGACCAGATCGGGCGCGACCGGAAACACCCCTGGCTCCTCCACACCCTCGCGCTGCGTGTGCTCCCAGACTCTGCGCAGGCTGTCGGCGGCCCGCTCATGCTCGTAGGAGAGCAGGAGCGCGATCCCCCGTGCTCTGAGCGCTTCGAGGAGATCCCAGCGGCCGCCGGTGTCCTCTGCGAGCGCGATCACCTTCGCCGCCCACTCCTCCGCCTCGTCCGGAAGACCGCGGCCTGCCGCCAGCAGGGCACGGCAGCGTTCATACATCGGCCAGATCATGCGGTCGGAAGACTCCGCCCACTCGTCGAGCAGGTCCCCGGCCGCCTTCCAGCCACCGACGCGCAGCTCGAGCTCGCACACGTGGAGGCGCAGCATGGTGTACGAGAAGGCCTCCCCTTGCTCGTCGGCAAGCGACAGCAACCGGGTCAGGAGCGTCCGCGCTCCATCGACCTCGCCTCGCCAGACGAGCCGCTGGCCGGCGACCCGCTCGGGCGAGCTCTCGATCGAGCCTGCACCCTGCGACGCGGACCGGAACTGTTCGCAGAGGTCGTCGATCGGGCGGCCGGCGAGGCTTTGCGGCCAGGAGAGCGCCTTCAGCGCGCGCCGCTCGGCGTGCGGCCCCGCGCGCCGCGCCGCCGGCAACGCTTCCAGCGCCAATGACTCCGCCTCGGGAATCCGCTCGACGCGGATGGCAGCATCGTTGACCGCCATCTGCCCGAGCACGAACGCGTGGAGCTCAGGGGCGGACCGACTCTCGGCGAGCGCGTGCTCGAAGTAGCGCCGGATCTCGTCGTTGTTCGCGACCTTGCCGCCCATCATGTGGAGGTAGGCGTGCGCGCGGGGCGCGCCCGGAGGCAGTGACGCCAGCTCCCGCGCGAAGAGATCGGTGACACGTTGCTTTTCACCCGTCGCCTCCAGGTGCCCGGCGAGCGCGAGCACCCGGTCGCTGTGCTCAGCCGACCCGGCCGGCGTCAGGCGCAGAGCGTGCTCGGCCAGCTCGGCCGCGTCCTGCCGGGCACCGCGCGCCGCCGCTCCCGTGGCCGCGGTCGCGATCGTGGCCGCGAGTGTCTCGTCGGGCTGGTCCGTCCCGAGTGCCAGGTGCTGGGCTCGCAACGCGTCGCTCGTGACGACGTCCGCCAGCTCGAGATGAAGCTCGCGCTGCTCGAGGGCGCTCGAGCGCTGCTTCGCCGCTGCAGCGAGGAGCGGATGCGAAGCCCGGACCCGCTCCCCCTCGACGAGCAGCGTTCCGTCCTCCAGGGCCTGCTCGACCGACTCCGGGTCGCTGAGCGCCAGGAGTTGCGGAACGCGGACGTTGGGGCTCAACGCGACCGCGAGCAGGAGCCGTCGTACCCGGCGGGGGAGCCGGGCGACGCGCACGCCGATCAGGTCCTGGACCTCGTCCGGAACCGGCAGGTCGTCCTCGAGCTCCGAGGATCCGCGCGCGGCCAGCGTCCGCCCCAGCTCGAGTGCCAGCAGTGGGTTTCCCTGCGAGAGCTCGAAGAGCCGCCGCAGCAAGCGCCGCGGCAAGGGGACGCCGAAGCGTTCGTGCAGAAGCCGGCGCGTTGCGCCGATGCTCAACGGCCCGACTTCGACACGCTCGAACCCGATCCGCTGAACGGCCTGCTCGAGGGCCGGCGCCTGCCCCGGACGCTGGGCCAGGAGGAACCCGACGGACTCCTGCTCGATCCGACGCGCCGCATACGCGAGCGCGTCGGCGGAGCCGCCGTCCAGCCACTGGATGTCGTCGACGGCGACGAGCAGCGGCCCTTGTGCGGCCAGCGACCGCAGCGTGCTCAGCAGCCCGACGGCGATCGCGCGTGGCTCGACCGCCGTCCCGGTCGGCTCCGCCCGCAGCAGCGCTACCTCGAGCGCGCGCCTCTGCGGAGCAGGGAGGCCGTCCACCCGCTCGAGGTCGACGTCGTCCAGCAGATCCGAGAGCCCAGCGAACATGAGCTGAGCCTCGCTCCCGGCCGGTCTGGTCAGCAGAACACGCAATCCCCGCGCTCGCGCGAGATCGAGCGCAAACTCCCACAGCGTCGTCTTCCCGATGCCGGGCTCTCCCGCCAGCACACAGGCCCACGGAAACCGATCCGGCCGGACGACCTCCCCGAGGAGCGCCATCTCGGCCTCGCGGCCCACCACCTGTGCAGCAGGTTCTTTCGACCCGACCAAGCCAACTCCCGTCTCGAACCCGCCCGCCCTCGATCTCATCATGACCCAGCGGATGCGGCCCGGCCGGGAGACCGGATCAGGCAGCCGGTGGATCGTCCCGCCGGGCGCCCGGGAGGAAGGGTCGCCTCGCGTGCGGGGACACGTACAGCCCGAAGAAGGACGCGATCCGATTGAAGCGGATCAGGTAGACGCACCGTCCGATCGCGATCTGCGCCGCCTCCGACGGCGACCCGTCGAGGTAGAAGAGCCCGACGGTGTCCTCGCGCAGGAGGCGGGTGTCGATCTCGGCGGCCGAGACGCCCTGGCGCCTCAGGGTGGAAACGATCCGCGCCTCCGCCCTCGTGACCGGGCCCGGCGAGTCGGCGAACAGCGCGACCGCTCGGACACCGCTCCAGCGAATGCCGAGCGTCTTCAGCCCCGTCGCCTCGAACCGGGCCGCACCTGTCCGGTCGGCTGCGAGGGAGCGGTCGTTCCGAACGCACGTCGCCGACCTCGTGAACGCGTCCCCGCCGGCCGGGGAGCGGCTGTAGGTGAGAGCGAAACCCAGCCAGGCACCCCCGACGATCACGACAACCAGCACGGCCGCGCCGACGTAAACGCGCATCCCGCTGGAGCCTACTGCTACGGAGACACGGCCAGGGCCGAGCAGGCCAGCTTGTTCGGGTCGCCGCCGAGCTGCTGCATGATCGCCGTCACGTTCTTGATCCAGTTCGGCGACGGGTTGCCGACCCACTTCGGCTCGATCTTGGCGACCGTGTTGAAGCCCTTGGCCACGTACTCCTGGGCGAGCCACTGCGTGACGGCGGCGATGCCGTCTTCCCAGCACGCGAACTGATGCCCGTGCTTCGCGCCGGGCGGGTGCCCATACCCCCAGGCGTTGTGGCCCTTGAGATCGGCCTGCGGCATGTGCGGATCGGTCGCGAAGCTCGTCTCGGCTGCGGCGATCCCGACGGCGAGTCGGCCGTCGATCCCATGGAACCGGCCGAGCACCCAGAAGTAGGAACCGCAGCCCTGCATGGGGGACTTCCTCTGCTCGAGCAGGTCGTCGATCGCTCCTCGGATCTGTCCATCGGTCATCGTTTCGCCCTCCACGAATCGTGCTGCTCGACGTCCGGCCCCGGGAGAGTGACAGCTGTGACGTGTGCGTTCAAGCGCCGGCCGCAAACCCACCGTGCCCGTAACCGTCCCAGTAGAGAGCCACCGTGTTCAAGCTGAAGCTGGTCCGCGTCTTGCCGACTCACCGTTTTCATGGAGCACACCGCGCCGTCGCGAGCTGCGCGACGCGGCGTGCCGTGGCGAGCGGATGGTGAAACCCTGATCGCGGATCGGGGTTTGCCCTGAGGGCACGGCAAACCGACCGTGCGACCGTGATCGCGAAAGGAGGTGCCATGAGCGCTCTGTGGATCATTCTCGCGGTGGTGTTCGTGCTCTCCGTGCTGGCGTTTGTCGCGTACGGGTTGTTCGAGGTGAGCCCGTTCGCGCATCACGTCGACCGGCTGCGCGACCCGCGGACCGGAAGGCGGCGTTGGGAGAGCCCACACCTGGAGACGCGCGACGAGTACGAGCGGACGCACGACGGCCTGACCTGAGAACTCTGGCGTCCCTGCCAGAGCGCATCCCGCTGAATCGGCCCACCGGCACGGGCTCTGTTCGCGCGGGCCTCCCTCGATCGAGGGAACTTCGCGACCACCGCGCAGGTTTCCGTTCGCCGCGGCGTCTCTCCGGGTACACGATCGAAATGGAGGAAGGAGCCGATATGCGCCTGAGAGACATCGCCCTTGTGAACATCCCCGCCTCTCCCGAGGGAGCGACGCTGCGCGGCACGCAACGGCTGCTGCGGGACCTCGTCGCGCTCGGCCTGGTGCAGGAGACGCGCCCGTCGGCGGCGGCGCGCCTGCAGGCCAAGCTCGGCCACGACCTCGCCGGCGTCCTCCGTGCGTCGCTGACCGGCAACCCGGGGCCTGGCCACGCGTCCCACGGCCTGCGGCCCCGCCGCGCCGCCTGAGCCTCTAGCAGCCTCCCGCCGCCCCGAAGGAGCCGGTGCCCGCGGACGGATCGTCCACGGTGCCGGGGCGGTCGTAGACCGCGAGGTGGACGACGTACCACTCACCGCGCCACGAGATCAGCGAGAAGATCCCGAACGAGCGCGTCCGGCCCTGCTCGCGGTAGACGAGTCGCGAGCCGGGCGCATGCCAGTAGCCGACGCGGTTGTAGCAGTAGCCGGGCGTGATCCAGGCCCACTGCCTCGGGACGAGGACGCCGACGAGTCTGGCGCTCGAGGCTCCGCGGCCGAGGAGGACATGGGCGGCGTGGATGTCGGCGCGGTAGTTGGCAAGCAGCCGGTAGCGGAAGTCGGCGGCCGCATTCGGGATCTGCTTCACCTGCTCGTATGCCGGCTCGGGGAAGAACGCAGGCCGGGCCGCGCCGGGCGAGTCCTCGACGATCCCGCGCCAGAGCGCCGCCATTCGGGCCCGGAAGCGGGGCGTGCTCGAGGACGGCAGCACCGTCGTCTGCGGCAGCCTCCCCGGATCGCCGGCAGGCGCCGAGGCTGCCAGCGTCGCTGCGGCGACCACGACGAGCAGCGTCAGGGCCCCGATCCGGGCACGACCGGCCACCGGATCAGCCTACGTCAGCGGAAGGGCACGACGGCCGGCTCTCCGCTCGTCCGCCTGTAGACCGCGAAGAAGTCGCGCGTGTCGGGAGCGAGGTACCGCGCCGCGCTCTGCTGGTAGTTGGGGACGAACATGCTCGGCTGCAGGCCGTGCCGGTGGACGTAGACGTTGAAGGTCGGCCACTGCGGGTTGATGTCCAGCTCGATGGCGCGCACAGCCCCGGCCCGGATCAGGATGTCCGCGAGGCCGGCGGCGGTCTGAGCCGGCGCCGCGGCGTAGATCAGGTTCCCGCGCCTGTCGACGCCGATGCCCGTCCGCCAGACCGCAGTCGCGCCGCCGAGTGTCGCCCCCCACTCCCACCCGTTGCCGATGGTCGGGCTCGGCCGGGCGCCCTGGACGATCAGGGGCAGGTTTTGCCGGGCGAACGCGACCTCCGGCCCGGGCGTCGGCCCGCCGCGCCACGACACGATGTCCACCCCGCCGTCGCGGTACCCGATCAGGGTGCCGAGCCCGCGCCGGAGCCAGACGTACGTGTGCCCGTCAACGGAGAACCCTCCGTCGGCGCCGTGCCCGTATTTGAACCCACCGTTGAAGGCCGCGACCAGCCGCCACCGCTCGCCGCTCGGGATCTGCGCCGGGCCTCGCGGCGAGGCGCCCGGCGGCTCGTAGAGGCCTGGATAGAGCGCGAGCCCGGTGCGGGCGTGGTCGATCCAGGCCACGTAGGCGATCGCCAGCGGGTTGCCCGGATCCGGGTGGAAGGTCGTGACGAGGAGAGGCGGCGCCCCCGCGACGAACGCGCCCAGGGCGTGCCAGACACCGTCATCGGAGCCCGCAGCCGTGAGCACGGGCGGGATCCGTCGCGGGCGGTAGAGCGGGCCCTGACGGTGCGGAGCCGCGGCGATGACGGACGCGAGGATCAGCGCAGCCAGCACCGGCGCGCCGAGGAGGAGCGTCAGTCGAGGCAGACGGCGACGAGTCGGCACCCCTCAAGTTGAGCGCCGGCAGATGAGACATCCGTGAAGGCGAATCGGTCGACTCCGAAGAGGTTCGCGGCCGCTGTCGCCGAATAGTGGAGCCTGCTCCGGGCGGCGTTCGTTTCCCTCGTGGTCGCGACGGCACTCGCCGCCGCCGGCTCGGCGCTGCCCGACTCTCACATCGGCGAGAAGCAGGCCGAGGCGCGGCGGGTGCTGGCGCAGATCGATCAGCTCGGCCACTCGCTCGACCTGGCCACGGAGGCGTACAACGGCGCCACGTACCGACTCGGCCGGATCCGTGCATCACTCCGCGAGACCCACCTCGAGCTGCGCGTCGCGCGCCACGACTACCGGATCGCGGAGCGCAACCTCGCGTCGCACCTGCGCGACCTGTACATCTCCGGCCCGGCCGATCCGACGCTCGAAGTGATCCTCGGCGCCCGCTCGTTGGACGACGTCCTGGGCGCGCTCGATGCGACGAGCCGGATCGAGGAGCAGGACACACAGCTGGTGACCGAGGTCAACCGCTTCAGGGCGGAGGTCACGAGCCGCAACGCCTTGCTCCAGCGGGCGCGGCAGGCCCAGGAGCACTTCGTCGCCGAGCGCGCGGCCGCGCGGGCCCGGATCGCGCACGGGCTGGCCGAGCAGCGACGCCTGCTCGCGTCCATCCGCGGCGAGATCGCGCGACTGCAAGCCGCGGAGGCGGCGCGCCAGGCTCAGCTCGCGGCCGAGGCTCGCGCCCGGATGATCCAGCAGCGGCTTCTGGAGCAGCAGGCTCTGAGCTCGGTCGTCGTCGGCGCCACGGCGGAGAGCCCGAGCGCGAACGGCTTCCCGTCGGCCGTCGTCCTGCCGCCCTCGGCCGTGGGCGCGCGTGTGGTCCAGCTCGCGGAGCAGGAGCTCGGACACCCCTACGTCTGGGGAGCGGCCGGGCCGTACGCCTTCGACTGCTCGGGCCTCGTGACCTACGTCTTCGCCCAGCTCGGAATCTCTCTGCCCCACTTCGCGGCCGCGCAGTGGAACTACGGCGCGTACGTGCCGAGAGACCAGCTCGAGCCCGGCGATCTCGTCTTCTTCGAGAACCTCGGCCACGTGGGCATCTACGCGGGCGGCGACGAGTACATCCAGGCTCCGCAGCCGGGCGATGTCGTCAAGATCACTCCGCTCTCCGACCCGTGGTCCGCCGCGAACTACTACGGCGCGAAGCGGATCGTCGGCTGAGCAGGCTCACGGTGCCCTCATCTCCTAGCTGAGACACTCCGTCCCGCTTGGGACCGAGCGTCGGCCACGTCACCACCGCGGGCGGGCACGATGGTCGGCCCCTGCCCGCCCTCGCGCGCCGTCGGCCTCGAGTCGGGTCAGCTTCGGTTGCCGCTGCCGGGGCGATCGCGGGCTCGGTCGTCCTCGCCGTCCTCCTGAGGATCCCGTTCCTCTCCACCGGGCTCAGCCCCGACGAGGGTGGCTACGCCTACGTCGCGAGCCAGTGGGCTCGAGGTGCACGGCTGTACGGAACGGACTGGGTCGACCGGCCGCAGGGCCTGCTCGTCGCCTACCGCCTGCTGCTCGACGTCGGGCATTCCGCGTGGGCGATCCGGCTCGGCGCGCTCCTGTTCGCGGCGGGCATCACGGTACTGCTCGGCGTCGCCGGCTGGCTGCTCGCGGGGCCGCGGGCCGGAGCCGTCGCGGCGGTCGTGTACGCCGTCGTCGGGGTCGCGCCGCACCTGCAGGGCTTCACCTTCAACGGGGAGCTTGTGGCTTCGCTCCCGGTCACCGGGTGCGTCGTCGCCTCGCTCGCCTGGCGCCGGGACGGGCGGGCACGGTGGTTGGTCGCGGCTGGAGCGGCTGCCGGGCTCGGGGTGCTCATGAAGCAGTCGGCTTTCGACGGGCTCGTCGTCGCGCTCGCGGTCGCGCTGGCTGGTGGTCACGGCGCGCGCCGGCGGCTCGCGAACGCCTCGGTGCTCGCTGCCGGCGCGGCGATTCCCCTCGGGGCGTCGGCGATCCACGGAGCGCTGACCGGCTGGGGCGACTACTGGTTCGCCGTGGTCGGGTACAAGCTGAGCGCTCCCTCGGGCGCCAGCGTGGACGTCACGTCTCGCCTCGGCGCGCTCGGCACGAGCTGGCTCGGCGCTCGGCGGGACCTGGGGACGATCGTCCTGGTCGTGCTCGCCCTCGTCGCCCTCGCCGTCGCACAGCGGAAGCGGATCTGGTTGCCCGCGCTCTGGCTCGGCGCCGCCTTCATCGGCATGAATGCGGCCTCGCTGTACTGGCCTCACTACTACGTCCAGCTCCTACCACCGCTCGCGCTGCTGGTCGCCGTCGGCGGGGCGAGCCTGCCGGGACGCCTGCTCCCGCTGGGAGTGGTCGCGCTCGTCGTCGTGCCGGCTTTGCTCGAGCTCCGACACCTCCAGCAGCTGTCGCCGCCCGCCCGGCAGCGCGTGATCCCCTACTACGGCCAGTTCGTGCGCGACCAGCGGGTGGCGACGGAGGTCGACAGGCTCACCCGACCCGGACAGGCGATCTACGCGCTCGACTCCGAGGCCGATCTGTACTTCATAGCCGACCGCCCCGCGCCGTTCCGCTACCTCTGGGGGCATCCCCTGGAGGAGGTGCCGGGTGCCCTCGGGCAACTCCGCTCGCTCCTCTCCGGAGCCCGGCGGCCCCGGCTCGTCGTCGTGTTCCGATCTGCGCCGCTGGTCGATTCGAGCGGCAAGCTCGCGCGCATCCTGGCCCGCGACTACAGGCCGCTCGAAATCGTGCCGGGGACGAACGTCCCGATCCTGCAGCGAACCTGACCCTGCGTGACGCTCAGGGCTTGCTGCCGCGGCGCTCGACTTCGAGCAGTCCGCGGCGGAACGCGATCGCGACCGCGTGCGTCCTCGTCCTCGCCTGCATCTTCATCCGCAGCGCGTGCAGACGGCTCCGCATGGTCTTCGCCGAGATCGACAGCTTCTCGGCCATCTCCGCGTCGGTGAGGCCGTCCGCCATCAGGGTGAGGAGCTCGAGCTCGCGCTGGGACGGCTTGGGCGGCTCGGCCAGCGCGGCCACGACCTCGTCGTAGCCGGCCTGCTTCTCGCGATCGGTTGCCATCGTCTCCGTTATCGGCCGCAAGCGGCCGCAGCTACAGCGCCAACGGTGGGGGACGTCCGTCGTCCCCGAAAGGGGCACTGGTCAGAGGCGGCAGACCCGCTTAGAGTCAGACCTCGAGGTTCGGTCGGAAAGGGGAGATCGGGGTGGGGATCAAGCGCACGCTGATGCTGGCGATGCTGCTCGCGACCGGGGCCGTGCTCGCAACGGGCACGGCCTCCGCGGTCGACTCGCAGAACCCGAACGGGCATTTCCTCGGCGCGCTCGAGCCGGGCGCGGCGGGCGGCGCCGTCGACGCGGCCGGCAGCCCGAACCTCAGCTGGCACGGCGGGCCGGTGATGCACTCGACGAGCGTCTACTCGGTCTACTGGGCCCCGCCCGGGTACGGCTACCAGGCCGGCTACAGCGCCACGATCGACAAGTACTTCCAGGACGTGGCCACCGACAGCGGCAAGACGTCGAACGTCTATGCCATCGACAAGCAGTACACCGACGGGAGCGGCCCGGCGCTGTACGCCTCGACCTTCACGGGCTCGCTGACCGACACGGATCCGTATCCGGCGAGCGGCTGCTCGGACGCGCCCTTCACGCCGGTCTGTCTCACGGACAGCCAGCTCCAGAGCGAGCTGAAGAGCTTCGTCGCCGCCAAGGGCCTGCCGCGGGGCATGTCGACGATCTACTTCGTGTTCTTCCCGATCGGCGTCGGGAGCTGCTTCGACTCGACGTCCACGTCGTGCACGTACAGCCAGTACTGCGCCTACCACGGCTGGATCGGGAGCGGCGACGCGAGCACGATCATCTACGCAAACATGCCGTACGCCGACCAGCCGAGCGCGGGCTCGAACTGCGACATCGAGTCGTCCCCGAACGGGAACGACGCGGACGCGACGATCAACGTCACGAGCCACGAGCACAACGAGGCGATCACCGACCCGCTCGGCAACGCCTGGTACGACTCGGGCGGCTACGAGATCGGCGACAAGTGCGCCTGGACGTTCGGCCAGCAGCTCGGATCGACGCAGTACGGCTCCTACAACCAGGCGATCTCGAGCGGCAAGTACGAGCTGCAGCAGGAGTGGAGCAACCTGCTCTCGAGCTGCGCGCTCACTGCCGTGATCCTGGCGCCGCAGATCACGAGCTTCTCGCCGGGCCACGGCCGCGCCGGGACGCTCATCACCCTGACCGGGAAGAACCTGCTCGGCGCCACGCAGGCGCAGTTGCGCGGGGTGTCCACGAGCTTCACCGTCGTCTCGACCACAAGGGTCCAGGCACGGGTTCCAGCCGGTGTCGCGGGCCTGGCCAAGTGGACGGTGACCACGCCCGGCGGGACGGCGACGAGCGCCTACTTCTGCGCTTGCTGAGCCGGGTGGCCGGGCGGCCACGGCTTCTCGACGCACGTCCCGAAAGCCCTTAGAGTCCAGGGGCTGTTCTCTCCGCCCTTCTATGAAAGGTGCCCGCAGCCATGAAGCGACTGCTCTTCGCCATGCTGCTCGCGATCGCGGCCGTTGCCGCGCTCGCGGGCCAGCTCCAGTCGGCGCACGGATCGAGCACCTCGGTCCCGAGCCATATCGCCGGTGTCGTCCCGACCGTGGGTCACGTCAGGCCCGATGACAACTGCCCCCCGAGCGGATGCGGCTCCGGGGATCTCCTGTACCACGGCGGCCCGACGATGACCACGAACAAGACCTACGCGATCTACTGGGTGCCGGGCGGCTACTCGATCGCGCCGGGGTACGACACGACGATCAACCAGTTCTTCACCGACGTCGCTCACGACAGCGGCATGGGAACGAACGTGTACGCCGTCGACACGCAGTACTCGGGCATCCAGTACGCCTCGACCGTCGGCAGCTCCGTCACCGACACGAATGCGTTCCCTGCGAGCGGCTGTCCGCTCTACAACGGCCTCACGGAGTGCCTGACCGACGCGCAGATCATCGCGGAGATCAACAACGTGATCACCGCTCAGGGCTGGACGCGGAACGGAACGAACATGTTCTTCATGTTCACGCCTGAAAACGTCGGGAGCTGCTTCGACGCGGGCGGAGGCTCGTGCGCCTACACGGCGTACTGCGCCTACCACGGGTACACCCCGAGCGGTGCGATCTACGCCAACCAGCCGTATGCGTTCACACCGAGCTGCGACGTCGGCCAGTACCCGAACGGCATCTCGAACCAGGCCGATCCGACGATCAACGTGGTCAGCCACGAGCACAACGAGGCGATCACGGATCCGCAGGTGAACATCAACAGCGCCTGGTACGACGCCGCCGGTTACGAGATCGGCGACAAGTGCGTCTACACGTTCGGCACGCGCTCCGGTTCGAACGGCTCGGAGTACTCGAACACGATCAACGGGCACCACTACTGGCTTCAGGAGGAGTACTCGAACGCCAGCCACTCCTGCGTCCAGACGTACTCCGTCACCGGGGGCGGCGGCAAGCCCATCGTCTCGAGCTTCTCGCCCTCGCGGGGCCGGGCGGGAACCGCGGTCACGCTGACCGGGCAGAACTTCGGGAACGCGACCCAGGTGCTCCTGCGTTCGACGAGCGCGGTGATCATCAGCAAGACGTCGACGACGATCAAGACGAAGGTCCCGACCGGCGTCACCGGGCTCGCCAAGTGGACGGTGAAGAATCCGGCCGGATCCGGTACGGACAACTCGTTCTTCTGCGCCTGCTAGACCAGCCACTCCTCGGGGGAGGGCCGCCGACCGCGGCTCTCCCCCGGTCTCTTACTCGCTAGTACGGTTTCCGGCGTGAGGCAAGCGAACGTCGAGCTGGTGCTGCGCGGCTACTGGGCCTTCGTCGCCGGCGACCTGGACACGGTCGCGGAGATGCTCGACCCGGAGATCGAGTGGGTATCGGTCGACCCGGAGAGCGCGGCCGGCCACGAGAGCGTGCTCGACATCCTCGCGGAGCGCTTCGAGGAGGGCTACCGGGTCGAAATCGAGCGCTGCGTCGGGATCGGCGACGAGGTCGCAGTCTCCTTCAGGGTTGCCGGGGAGGAGCGAGACGCGTCGGACGACCGGCCTCTGCAGACCCGCCGCTATTTCACGGTCGGCCGCTACTCGGCCGTCGTCACCGTCCGCAACGGGCGTGTCGCCCGCGTCCAGGAGTACCCGCACCTGGCCGCCGCGCTCGAGGCGCTCGGGCTCGACGAGGAAGCTTGACTTGGCCGTCGGCGAGAGCCCGCGCTGGTGGGCGGTCCGCCGCGCGGGGAGCAGCAAGCCGGCCACGTATCGCTGCCCGTTCTGCGGGCGGCTGCTGCACGCCATGAGCGAGCACGTCCTGATCGCGCCGGAGGGTGATTCGAGCCGTCGGCGCCACGCTCACGCCGCCTGTGTCGCCCGGGCCCGGGCCGTCGGCACGCTGCTGACCCTCGACGACTGGCGCGCTGCCCAGGGCCTGAGCCCGCGGCGGCGGCTCAGGCTGCCCTGGCGGCGCCGACCGGCTACGGAGTGAACGCGTAGAGCTTGTTGTCCCAGGACGGGACGAGCAGCATGCCGTTGACGACGATCGGCGCCGCGTAGAGCCCGCCGCCGATGGTCGCGCCGCTCGACCACAGCTGGGCGCCGGTCGCGGCGTTGAACGCCCGTTCCGTGTTGCCGTAGCCGTCCCCGTAGTAGACGACGCCGTTGGCGACCGTCGGCGGCGAGTCGCTCGTGTAGTTCGGCCCGACGGTCTGCTGCCAGGCGAGCGACAGCTGGCAGTTGCTGCCGGCGTGGAGCGCGATGAGCCCATGGAAGTACGTGCCCGTGTTCGAGTCCGAGTTGTTCGAGATGTAGAGCATGTTCGTCTTCGGGCTCCAGGCCGGGATGCCGTTGAACTGGTAGTCGTTCACGTCGGCGATCTGGAAGCGCTGCGTGTAGCCCGCGCTCAGGCTTCCTTCGTTGTAGACGACGAACACGCCCGTCTTGTTCTTCGCCGCCACCTGCTGCGTCGGGCATCCGGACGGCCGGTAGAGGATCGGGGTCGCGCCGAAGTCGACGTCGCCGCCCGTGAGCCCGGGGTAGTTCGCGCCGAGGACGTTCAGCGACGCGTCGAGCTCGACCACGTCCTCGGAGTAGGAGTAGGACTCGGGGTTCGTGAGCGCGTTGCCGGTCGCGACGAACACGTGGCCGTTCGCCGGATCGATCGAGGCACCGCCCGGGCCCCAGATCCCGCCGCCGTCCACGCCCGGTGTCGCCGGATAGAAGCTCTTGACGATCGTGCGCGAAGCGATGCTGATCTCCGAGACACGGCCCTTGTAGGGCGCGAAGTCGCAATGGCTCGCCACGACGACGTAGAGATTCCCGGCCCGCTCGTTGATGCCCCCGTAGACGTGGTCGTGTGCCGGCTGGAAGACGTTGCGCACGGGCCAGCCGACCTGCTCCTGGCCCGTCGCAAGAGCGAGCGCGTGCACGGAGCCGTCCCCGCCTGCCACGTACACGACGGCCACCCCGGGGCGGCTGCGGTCGATGACGCCGGCGCCCCCGATCCCGAACACCCCGTCCGGCATGTCGCCGCAGCCCGTCTGGATCGAGCCGAGACTCTTGTGCCACAGCACCTGCCCCGTCGCGGCGTCGAGCGCGTAGAAGTCTCCGTGCTCCGTGCCCTCGTAGACGACGTTCTTCGTCCCGCGTCCCGGGATGACGACTCCGGCGGCCTCGACCGGCTGCGCGATCATCACGTCGCCGAGGTTCGCCGTCCAGCGGACGTGGAGCGACGCGGCGTTCGACGTGCCGATCGTCGTCTCGGCTGGGTTGTAGCCGGTGCGCTGGAGGTCGTAGCCGTACGTCGTCCAACTGATCCCCGCTCCGAGCGGATTGTCGTCCGCGCCCGCTGCCGGCAGGAGGACGAGCGCAACGGACGTCGCAGCGAGCAGCAGCGCGGTGAGAAGGCGAAGACGGGAACCGGGCATCGAGTCTCCTCGGGACGGGTGGGCCGAGTGTACGGAGACGATCCGACGACGGTCAATCGCGCGTTCGAGTACCTGACCACGGCGCGCCGCGGTAGCTATCGTCATGCCCGTGCGCGTGGGAGTGCTGACCGGCGGAGGCGACTGCCCCGGCCTGAACGCGGTCATCCGCGCAGTGGCGCGCCGGTCGCTCGACCGCGGCCACGACGTCGTCGGCGTCCGCGCAGGGTGGCGGGGGCTGATCGAGGACCAGCTCGAGCCGCTCGGGCCGCGGGAGATCTCGGGGATCCTCCCCCGTGGCGGCACGATCATCGGGACGAGCCGCACCAACCCGTACAAGGTCGAGGACGGCGTGCGCCGAGTGCTGGCGAACTTCGCGCAGCATCTCGACGCCCTGGTCGCCATCGGCGGCGAGGACACGCTGGGCGTCGCCGCGCTGCTCTACGAGGAGGAGCAGTTCCCGGTCGTCGGCGTCCCGAAGACGATCGACAACGACCTCTCCGGCACCGACTACACCTTCGGGTTCGACACGGCGGTCTCGATCTGCACGGAGGCGATCGATCGCCTGCACACGACGGCGGAGTCGCACAACCGCGTGATGGTGGTCGAGGTGATGGGACGCCACACCGGCTGGATCGCGGTCATGAGCGGCATCGCCGGCGGCGCCGACGTGATCCTGATCCCCGAGCATCCGCTCACCGTCGAGGAGACGTGCGGCGAGATCGAGAAGCGGCACCGGCGCGGCAAGGACTTCTCGATCGTGGTCGTGAGCGAGGGCTACAAGCTGACCTATGCCTCCGGCGAGCAGCGAGAGGTGACGCAGGAGGCGGCGCTCGACCAGTTCGGCCACGTGCGCCTGGGCGGGATCGGCGAGTCGCTGGCCCGGGAGATCGAGCACCGCACCGGCTTCGAGACCCGCGTGACCGTGCTCGGGCACGTCCAGCGCGGCGGCACCCCGACCGCCCGCGACCGCGTGCTCGCCACGCGCTTCGGTCTGGCGGCCGCGGATCTCGCCCAGGAGGGCCGCTTCGGCCGGATGGTGGCGCTGCGCGGCAACGCGATCGTCGACATCCCGCTGGCGGAAGCGGTGGCCGAGCTCAAGACCGTGCCCGAGGACTGGTACGACGTAGCCAAAGCCTTCTTCGGTTAGTAGTACGGGGGAAACGGCCGGTTTCCCCCGTGAGCCCCCTTCCCTTTGTGGTCGCGTATCTCGCGCCTCGAGCTACGCCCGGGCCAAGCCCGGGCTTCGCGGCAGCTGGCTTCGCGTGGCGTTCCGCTTGCGTTGGGGGAGACACCGCCGGACTACTCCGAGCGGCGTCGCAGCGACGGCCGCGAGGAGGCTCTTCTAGCGCACTCGCAACGTGTCCAGGACAGCGCGAGCGCGGTCGGCCAGCCGTGCTGACGCATGCCTGCCGAGCAGGAGGAACGCGTCGAAGCGACGCCCGTGGTCCGCGAACTCGACGCTCCCGCCCGGGCCGTCGAAGCACTCGAGAGCCGGCGCGCGATGGACGGGAAGCGTCGTGGCCGTGAAGCGCCGGGGACGGTGCGGAAAGACGCCCGGCGTCGGACGAGCCCACTCGAGCACCACGAGTGCAACCGCGGTTTCCGGGAACGAGTAGGGGAACTCGCCGCAGCCGCCGTTGCCGAACGAGATCGGCCCGGAGGCGGCCGCGATCCGCACCACCGGCTCGGCGTCCACGTGCAGCCCGGGCGGAAGCGCCAGCGGTATGGCGTGCCAGCCCCCGGGAAGTCCGATGGTCACCCCGGCCGAGCCGGCCCGGCCGCTCGCGAGCGAGGCTCCGCCGGCCACCGGGATCGCGGCCAGGAGCATCGTCGTGAGCGCGAGCAGGCGCACGTGTCCGAAGTACGCTCCCGGAGGCGCCGGAAGTCCGTCTGTGCGCGCGCTCTGCTAAGCCTCTTACGGCAGCGCCAGGAACGGCATGTAGTCGGGCAGGTCGACCGGGAGCGGCGCGGGGACGTCGTCGGCGGCGCAGGTCGCCGTTCCGAGCACCTTCTGCTCCTGCGCCTCGAGCCAGGCCTGATAGGCGTCGTCCCTGGCCTGGTGGGTGATGGCAGCCGCGATCGCCGGGCGGGCCGCCGAGAGGGGAACCGCGGCGAACGGGAGTACCGCCTCGAGCGGCTGCACGGCGACGGCCCCACCGGGGGTCTGGACGAGCCCGGCCCGGCCGGTCGGCAGCGCGAAGACGCGCGCAGGCGCGACGGTCTCGATCGCGATGCCGCGCTTCCGGCCGCCGAGCCAGTCGACGGGCGCCTTCGTCGTCACGAGCCGCGCCCTCACCCCGGCATACGCGTCGTAGAAGGACGCGATCGCCGCCTCCGACACGGGCGGGACGCGAAGCCCGGACTCGACCGCGTCGCGACGCAGCTCCGCGGCGAGCGCCGCCCTCGCCAGCCCGCGGTTGGCGTGCCGTCGCGCGAGCGCTGCCAGGTACGCGGTGCGGTTGCCGCCGAAGCTCGCGTCGATCACCGCCCGCTCGGCCGCGTCGATCTGGGCGCCCGCGACGGTGGCCGCCGACCGGGTCGCTCCCCAGCCGAGGGCGATCGTCCCGGCAGCCTCGGCATCGCCGGTCACGGCCGCGAGCTGGGCGCGGGTCGCCATCGCGATCACCCCGGCCGAGCCGAGGGTGCAGAAGACGCCGCCCGGCAGGACGAGCTGGCCCTCGCTGAGCGACGTGTCGAAGCCCGTCCCGGCCGCGGTCGGCCCGTCGCAGAGGCTCTGGCTCCGCGCCCACAGGTAGACGCAGGCCGCGGCCTGCTTGTCCACGTCGAACGGCGACTTCTCGGTGTACGTCGCCCAGCCCCACGACCAGACCGTCGGCAGTCCGAGCTCGCCGGCCACCTGCCGGGCGGCGAGAGCGTCGAGCTTGACGAAGTCGAACCAGGCCGAGGCGGGCTTCAGGCCGTTCCGCCCGTAGATCCCCGACTCGAACTCGAGCATCAGGCCGAGCCTCGAGGCAGGGATGCCCATGGCCGTGAACGCGCCGACCGCCTGGCGCATCTGCGTCCGGAGGATCCGGCTGCCCGTGATCGGGCCCGCGGCCGAGACCTCCGGCGGGGCCGGGAAGAACTCCCGGACGATGTCCGATACCTGCGCCACCGCCCGCCACCAGTCGCCGGCCGTGTCCCCGACGTAGGGCGGTGAGGAGATCAGCAGGTACGGATGGGCGCCGCGGGCCGCGAGCTGGGTGAGCAGCGCCAGCACGTCGGCGCGGTACTGGGTGTTGCTCGGCGACCACGGCGTCTGCGTGGTTGCGCCGAAGAGCTCGTTCTCGGCGATCAGCGGCGTCTGGCAGCCGGTCTGCTTGACGGCCGCGTCGAACTCCTTGTTCGCGATGTCGACGATCGTCGCCGGGTCCGAAGGGGCGTCCGGCGTTCCGACCCGCGTCTGCAGCTTGAGATCGAAGTAGATGGTCGAGGCACCGGCCGCCCGCAGCTGCGCCGGCAGGCCGCCCGTTCCCGGCGGCGTCGCGAGGACGAGCCCGGGCCGGCCGAAGATCTGCTTCCAGAACGGGACGGTCGCGTCCGTGTAGTCGACCCAGAGCGGCGAGGCCGCAGGCAGCCCGCACGGCCAGCTGACGGCGTGCGACGAGCCGCTCGATGCGCCGGCGGCGACGGAGAGCAGGCAGACGACGGCGAGTGCGAGCCGCTTCACCGCTCCTAATGGTGCCGGTCCGCTACGACGGCCCGCGCGGCCGGTAGATCGGCACGCCCTGGACGACCGCCACCCGGCGGTACTCGTGGGCCAGGATCGAGGCCGTCCGGCCGGACGGGTCGAGCAGCGCCGGGCTCTGGACGACCGCGACGAGCGCCGCCCGCCGGTCGGCGAGCGCGACACGCGCCCGGTCGAGGACGCCCGGGATCGCCTCGATGTTCCGGCGCCACATGTACGGGATCACCGGGGCGCGATCGGCCAGGTAGTAGACGTCGGCGGCGGCCCAGACGAGGAACACCTTCTGGCCGGGCCGCGTGTGGGCCTCGACGTAACGGGCGACGGCGCCGTCGCGCACGAGATGGGGATCCTTCGGCCACACCGCCTTCGCCTGCGCGCTTGCGCTCTCGAACCAGAGCGGTACCGTCACGACGGCCGTCGCGACCGCGACGGCCGCACAGCCCAGCGCCGCGACCGTGAGGCGGCGGGCGACGAGCTTCTCGAGGCCCACCCCGGCCAGGATCGCGAGCGGGGGCACGAGCTGCAGGTAGTAGTGGAAGTGGAAGTTGCCGCCCCCGAGCACGCCCAGCACGGCCGCGCCGAGCCAGAGCCGGACGAGGAGCGGCGAGCCGCGCCAGCCGAGCGCCGCCAGCAGCACCAGCAGCCCGAGCCCTTTCGCCGCACCCGGCAGCGACTGGGCGAGGAGGTCGAGGCGGTGCGTGAACGAGCCGGTGATGAGCGAGTCGCCCGAGCCGCGATAGCCGACGACGGCGAACCACCAGCTGTGCAGCGAGACGGCCGCGAGCGCGCCTGCGAGCACCGGCGCGGCCGCCGCCCCGACGACCGCCGCCACCGGCCTCACCGCGCGGCGGCGCTCGGTCCAGGCGAGGTAGGCCACGATGGCGACGGCGGCGTCGAAGCCGGACTGCTTGATCATCACCGCGCAGCCGGCGAGAACGCCGGTCAGCACGAGCCACCCGAAGGCACGCGAGCGCAGGTAGGCGGTGAAGGCGAGAAGCGATAGGATCGCCGCCAGGGAGGAGAGCAGCTCTCCGGCCAGCGTGAACGACTCGATAAACGGCGAGGCTCCCACGGTTGCCATCAGCAGACCGCATGCATAGGCCGTTAGTGTCCGGCCCAACCGGAAGGCGACGAGCATGGTCGCCAGCACCGCGAGCGCCGCGACGACCGCCGCCGTGGCACGAATGACGTTCGGAGAGCCGCCGAGATGAAGGACCGCCCGGAACACGAGTACCAGGCCCTGTGGTCGGTCGACCCAGACGTCTCGGTAGAGGGTGTCGCCGCGCTCCCACAGCCGGGCCGCTTCGGCATACCCGCCCTCGTCCGCCGTCAGCGGCGCGCCCCAGAAGGGCAGGCGCATGAGGACCGCGAGGCTCGCCGCCGCCAGCGCATAGAGAGCTGGGGCCCGCCACGCGCCGACCTGGATCGACGGACGGCGCTGCTCGCCGGCCTCGCCGCTGCGGGCGCGATGGCCGTCGCGATCGTGCTGTTCGGCCTCTCTCTGCAGACGGATCGCTTCCTCCTCATCCTGCTCATTCCGGCGCTGGTTCTCAGGCGCAGCCGGGTCTACCTCCGCGATTTTGGCGTCTTCGCGCTGCTGATGCTCATCTACGCGGAGCTCCGCGGCGTCGCGCACCTGATCAGCCCGAACCCGTTCTACACCCCGCAGCTCGACCTGGACAAGTGGCTGTTCGGTGGAACGCCGCCCACCGTCGTGCTGCAGCAATGGTTCTGGCACGGCACGGTGCAGTGGTACGACCTGCTGCTGATCGACGTCTCCAAGCTCCATGCGATCGTCCCGACACTGCTTGCGTTCGCGCTCTGGACCCGCCGGCGCGCCCTGTTCTTCCGCTTCGCGACGACCATGCTGACCCTGTGCCTGGCGGCAGCGATCACCTTCGCCATCTTCCCGGCCGCGCCCCCCTGGGCCGCCGGCCACGCGCTCCTCACGCCGACCGTCACGCAGATCGACGACACGACCTGGTCGGCCATTCCGAGCGGCATCTCGCTCTCGAGCCTGGTCCAGTCCAACCCCTACGCAGCGATCCCGTCGCTCCACGGCGGCTTCGCGTTCCTCGTCTTCCTGTTCGTCGCCGGCCTCGCCTGGCGGACCCGCTGGCGCTGGCCCGCCTTCGCCGTGGGCCTGTTCTACGTCCTCGTGCTCTCGTTCGCCCGGGTGTACACGGGCGACCACTACGTCATCGATCTCGTGTTCGGCTACCTGTACGCGGCGGCTGCCTACATCGGCGTCAACCGCTACTGGCGCCGCCACGAGCTGCCCGAATAGCCCGGGGTCTCAGCCGCAGCGGCGGCCGGGGGAGAGCTTCTGCCTCGTCGTCTGCGCGAGCGTGGCCGATGAGCCTGTCGCCGAGGCGCCGGAAGCGGACCGCGAGGACGAGCCCGCCGTACATCGCCAGCCTCGGCTTGGCTGCACGGCAGCACGGGCACGGGCAGCTGGCCGCCGCGTTCAGATCCGATGAGTGGATCGCGTGCACCCAGTGCGGCCCTCCCCACCTGAGGTCGAGCGGGAACGAGTGCACGACGTGCGCCCAGATGCTCCAGGCGATCAACCTGGTCGCGCCGTAGAAGAAGGCAGCGCGGTACAGGGCGAGCATCGTCGCCTCCGAGATCGTGCGGTTGGCCCATTTGAAGAAGGGGTCGGCGACCAGGACCTCGCGGCGGAAGTACTCGCGCGTGAGCACCCTCCAGCTGACCATCGCCCAGGCGAGCCAGATCGCGTCCCAGACGAAGCCGAGACCGCTGTAGTAGGCGCCGGCATCGACCTGTCGGCCGAGCTGTCCGGCGTACGCCCATGCCCCGATCGAGAATAGGTGCGTCGTGAACGGGAAGAAGAGCATCGTCCCGACCGTGTCGCCCGTGTCGGTCAGTGCATGGGCGAACTGCCCGATCAGAAAGCTGTAGGCGAGGATCGGCTTCCGCCAGATCCCGTAGATGACGAGTGAGAGCAGGACCCCGAAGATCAGCGAGTGGGTGAAGCCGACTCCCGGCCAACCGCGGTGGAACCTCGCGGGGTCGCTCGCCTTGATGTGCCAGCCGGAGATGCCGATCCCGTACACGAACCACTTCGTGAACATGTCCGGCGCGTACGAGCCGAGCAGCAGCGGCATGAAGGCGACCCGCTTCCCGAGGTGCCGCTGGATGACGTACGGCTCGAGGTCGTGCGCCGCCCAGCTCATTGCCGGAGCCGCTTGACGAGCGCCGGCAGGCCCACGACGAAGAGCACGAGGAACGCCGCCCCCTCGAAGTACGAGTAGATCGCGTTCTGGTTGTAGATGCCGATGCCGATGTAGACGACCGCCGCCGCGAGATACAGGAGGAATTGGCGCACCGGAGTCGCGATCCTAACCTCCGATCCCGCGAGGAGACCGGGCTGCCGCGGCGAAACGATTCTGCAATGAGCGAGCAGAGCCACCTCGACGCCATGCGGGAGGCGATCCGCGGGGACCTCGAACGCGCACGGTCACGCCGGCCCTCGATCTTCGAGCAGCCCGCTCCGGCGCCGGTGCAGGCCGAGGAGCCCGAGCCCGCTCCGGAGCGCGTGGCCGAGCAGCGGCCACGTCCTCTGCCGGGTCCGCCTCCCACGATTCCCCCGGCTCCGGCCGCTCCGTCAGCGCCTCAGGAGGATCCCGAGCCGGCTCCTCCGCCCGAGCTGCCCCCGGCCGCAGTCGAGCCGCCGGCCGAGCCTCGCCGCCTGGCCCGGTACGCGTTCTGGCGCCGCTGATAGCTGCGACGCGGGGCTCGGCCTACTCGACCGTACGGAAGGAACCGAACACGGCTCCGACCGTCCGGAGCGCGATCTTGAAGTCGAGCCAGAGCGAGAAGTTCTCGATGTAGAAGTTGTCCCACTCGGCGCGGTCGGCGAGCGAGGTCTTTCCGCGCAGGCCGTGGACCTGCGCCCAGCCGGTGATGCCCGACTTGACGCGGTGGCGATCGCCGTAGCGGTAGACCGTCTGCTGGAACTCGGACACGTACTCGGGCCGCTCGGGCCGCGGGCCGACGATGCTCATGTCGCCCCTGGCCACGTTGATCAGCTGCGGCAGCTCGTCGAGCGAAGAACGGCGCAGAAAGGTGCCGACGCGCGTTCGCCGGTCCTCTCCACCCTCGACGCCACCCGGCCCGAGCGCGTCGGCAGAGACGACGTGGAGGTTCGGGGCCTGCTCGGGGCTCGGCCGCATCGACCGGAACTTGAGCATGTCGAAGGAGCGTCCGTCGCGGCCGGTGCGCGTCTGGCGGAAGAAGATCGGCCGACCCAGCGAGACGAGCACGGCCAGCGCCACGATCGCGAGGACGGGCGACAGGAGGAGAAGCGCCACGCCCGCGACGATCCGGTCGATGGTGTACTTGGCCGTGAACTCCAACGTTCGCGGATCGGCTCTCCGGGGGGAGACGAGCGCGATCCCGCCAACGTGGTCGATCGAGTAGCGCTCCGGCATCCGCTCGAACAGGCGAGGCACGACGGAGACGTCGATCCCGAGCTCCTCGCAGCGGCGCATGAGCCGCAGGAGCACCTCGTCGGGCGCCGTCGAGAAGGTGACGACGACCTGCTTGATCCCGAAGCGGGCGATCGCCTCGTCCAGGTCCCAGCTGGCGCCCACGACCGGGACACCGAGCTCGCTTGACGTGTCGACCATCGGCTCCTTGTCCAGGAACGCGACGGGCTTGAGGCCGAGCTGGGGCGCGGCCAGCAACCGCTTGGCGACGACGGCGCCGATCCGGCCTGCGCCCACGATCAGCGTCGGACGGCTCGACTCGCCTTCGGCCCGGGCACGCTGCTGCGACCAGTAGAGGGCGATCCGACCGGCCACGACGTATGCGCACGCGAAGCCGCAGAGCCGGAGGATGCCGAGAGCGACCGGAACCGAGCCGCTGACGACGATCTGGGCGGTGACGACGATCGACGCGGCGAGCGCTGTGCCGAGCACGAGCCGCCGGACGTCGTCGAGCAACTGCAGCCGCAGCCGCTGCGTGTAGAGGCCGCGGGAGGCGTAGGTGAGCATGGCGGCCGCCGTGAAGCAGGCCATCCAGGTGACCGACGGGGTTCTCGAGCCGGCCAGGCGTCCTCCCAGCGCGGTCGCGCCCGCCGCGAGCAGGAGCATGGAGACGTCGACGCCGGCACACGCGCGTGCCCAGCCTGCGCCGCGTCGCAGCTGCGTCGAGACACGCGGCTGCGCGACGACGACGGCGTCGTGGACGGCTTCAGGCCGCGCTGCCGCGGCGGCTGGCTCCACGGGGCTCATTCAGTGCGACCGGTCCATTCCGGGTCCTCTCACGCCTTCGAGCGGGCGAACCGCCTGAGCCCTGCGCCGAACGAGAGCAGGAGCACGGCGCCGAAGGTGATCAGGCCGAGATCCATCCCCGTGAACGGAAGCCCACCGGGGGTCGGCGGCGGAGGCTGGCCATGCGTGTAGCCGCTGATGTGGTGGCCATGGGTGTACCCCTGCAGCAGCGTGCTGTGGAGCGCCCTCTGCATGTCCGCCTTCGAGTAGTTGTGCGTGAACCTCCCGTGGGTCACGTAGTCGTTGTAGATCTGCCGGGGCGACGCGGCGATCGCCGCGGACGCACCGATGAGCAGCGCGGCGCTGGTAGCCAGCAGCACTGCCGTGGTTCGAACGCGCCTCATTCGTTCTCCTCCTGTTCGCAGCCGGATCCTTCTCCCCGAAGAACCTCTCTGATCTCAGTGTTGGTGTTTTCGGGCAAAGGTCAAGAGGCCGTCTGACTCCGTTCTTGCGCGTTTTCGCTGCAAACCGGCTTCATCGCGATTACAGTCGGCGCCGCGCGCGGCCGACATTCGGGGTATCGACCGCGAGCACCCCTTCCTGCAGCCCGGGACGCTGCTGCGCGTCCTCCCCACCGTCGCCGTCGTCGGCGTCCTGTGGGCGCTCGCCTGGAACACGGGCGGCAGCATCGTTGCCGGCGACTGGCTCCCCTACGCGCTGGTGATCGCCGCCGTGCTCGCGACGTCGCTCTTCGCCGGCATCGCCGTCCGGCCGGCTCGCGTGCCGCTCGTCGCGGCGGCGCTCCTGGTCGGCTTCGGCCTCTGGACAGCGGTCTCGATCGCCTGGAGCCCGCTTCCCTCGCTGGCTCGCGACGACGCCCTGCTCTCACTGCTCTACGCGGGCGCGTTCCTGACGCCGCTGCTCACGCTTCGCACGCAGGCAGACCGGCTGCTCGCCGCCACGGTCGCCGTCCTGGCGCTGGCGCTGCTGGCAGTCGTGACGGCGATCGAGGTGCACGGCGCGTCGAGCGCCGCGGACGTCTACACGGAGGCGAGGCTCGACTTTCCGGTCTCCTACTGGAACGGTGCCGCCGCGCTGTTCCTGGTCGGCGTCTGGCCGGCGATCGCGCTGTCGGCCGACCGGCGGCTCGGCCCGGCGTTGCGAGCCCTCTCGCTCGCCGGTGCGACCGCGATGGTGACCGATTGGCTGATGACGCAGAGCAAGGGCGGCGCGGTGGCGCTGGCCGTCTCGGGCGTCGTCTTTCTCGTCGTGACGCGCGAGCGGCTGCGTGCGCTCGTGCCCGTGCTCGTCGTCGGAGTGCTCGCGGCAGCGGGGGCCGGGGCGCTGACGGCGCCGTACCGCTCGACCCAGCGCGGACTGCTCGGAGCGGTCCATCACGCCGGCACCGTCACGCTCGCGCTCACGGGCATCGCCCTGGCCTGTGGGCTCGTCTACGCGCTCGCCGACCAGCGGCTCGTGTTGCCGCGGTCGCTGTCGCCCCGGATCGGGAAGGCGCTGGCCGTGGTGCTCGCGTGCGGCGCGCTCGGCGGCGTGGCCGGCTTCTTCGCCGAGGTCGCCCACCCGATCGGGTTCGTCCAGCAGCACTGGGCGTCCTTCAAGCAGCTGCCGACCCACGACACCGCGTCGAGCCACTTCACCTCGTTGGGCTCGAGCCGCTACGACTACTACCGCGTCGCGTTCCGGGAGTTCGAGCAGCATCCGCTGATCGGGATGGGCGGGCACGGCTGGCCGGCTGCATATCTCCAGTACGGCAAGACGATCGAGGCACCTGAGCGCTCGCATTCGCTGGAGCTCGACGCGCTCAGCGAGACCGGCATCATCGGCTTCCTGCTCATCGTCGGCGCAGGCGTCCTCGGGCTGGCTTCGGGCTCGCGCAGCCGGGGTGCGCCGCTCCTGCCGGCAGCGCTGGTCGGTGCAGGCGTTTACCTGGCCACGCACACGGCGATCGACTGGGTCTGGTCGATCCCATCGGTCGGCCTCGCGGGGCTCACGCTCGTCGGCATCGGCGCCTCGCGCAGCGCGCGGCCCTCGCTCCAGCCCCGGACGGCGATCGCCGGCGGGCTCATCGTGGCAGCCGTCGCGGTGCTCGGCTTCGCGCCGCCGTGGCTCTCGGTGCGCTTCACGGACGACGCCTACGGCCAGCCGCCGGCAGCGCAGACGACCAGCCTCGACTGGGCGGAGCGGCTCGACCCGCTCTCGGTCGACCCGCTGCTGGCCCAGGCGGCGCTGGCGACGTCCCCGCACGACATCTCGCCCCTCGAGCGCGCCGTGGCCAAGCAGCCGGGGGACTCGGAGGTCCACTACCTGCTCGGCCTCGCCGACCTGAACGCGCACCGCAAGGCGGCGGCCCGCCGCCAGCTTCTGATCGCCGAGCGGCTCTCCCCGCGCGACCCGGTGATCCGCGCCGCGGTGCGTCGGGCGGGCCCGGCCTGACGCCCCGGGCACGCCGGGCGGCGGGGATAGAATCGAGAGCGCCGTGCCGTACCGGAAGGCGATCATTCGGCCGTACCGAATCGAGGACGAGAGCCTCCTCTTCAGCCTCGCCCGCGAGGCGTTCGGCACGCAGCTCTCCTGGAATGACCGCAGCACACTGCGCAAGCTCGAGACCGACACCGTGTTCGTCGCCGAGCTCGAGGGCGACCACGCCGGCTACGTCGCGCTCGACCATGACGGCGACACGATGCGGATCGAGCAGCTGCTCGTCAGCCCACGCCACGAGCGCGAGGGCATCGGCGGCCAGCTCGTCGACTACGCGGAGGGCTTTGCGATCTCCGAAGGCGCGCGCCGGCTGCAGATCGTCGTCGAGCCCGACAACCGCCGCGCGCTCGACTTCTACGTGCGACGCAGCTTCACGCGCGCCGGCGACGACGTGCTCGAGCTTTCGCTTCCGCAGTTCTGAGCCCCCGGTAGGCTCAGGCTGTGCCCGTGCTCGCCAGCCAGGTCGAGCGTGACTCCGAGGCCTTCGCCAGGCGGCAGGCCCGGATGGAGGCGCTCGTGGCCGAGCTGCGCGAGCGCACGGCGCAGGTGGCGCGCGGAGGCGGCGAGAAGGCGCTCGAGCGGCACCGCTCCCGCGGCAAGCTGACGGCGCGCGAGCGGATCGACCGGCTCGTCGACCCTGGCGCGGCGTTCCTCGAGCTCTCCGCCCTGGCCGCCTGGGACCTGTACGACGGCGACGCGCCCGGGGCCGGCATCGTCACGGGGATCGGCGCCGTCGAGGGCCAGGAGTGCGTGATCGTCGCCAACGACGCGACGGTCAAGGGCGGCACCTACTTCCCGCTGACGGTGAAGAAGCACCTGCGCGCCCAGGAGATCGCCGAGCAGAACCGCCTGCCGTGCATCTACCTCGTCGACTCGGGCGGCGCCTTTCTGCCGCTCCAGGCCGAGGTCTTCCCCGACCGCGATCACTTCGGGCGCATTTTCTACAACCAGGCGCGCATGTCGGCGCTCGGGATCCCGCAGATCGCCTCGGTGATGGGGTCGTGCACCGCGGGCGGCGCGTACGTCCCGGCGATGTCGGACGAGACGATCATCGTCAAGGGCACGGGCACGATCTTCATCGGCGGCCCGCCGCTCGTGAAGGCGGCGACCGGCCAGGAGGTCACGGCCGAGGAGCTCGGCGGTGCCGACGTGCACACGCGGCAGTCGGGTGTCGCCGATCACTACGCCGCCTCCGACGAGCATGCGCTCGCGCTCTGCCGGGAGATCGTCCGCCATCTCGACCGGCGCCGGCCGGAGCCCCCATGGGACGCGGCCGAGCCGGAGGAGCCCGCCGCCGATCCGGCCGACCTGTACGGCCTGATCCCGGAGGACTTCCGGCACCAGGTCGACCCGCGGGAGATCATCGCCCGGCTGGTCGACGGCAGCCGCTTCCACGAGTTCAAGGCGCTCTACGGCGAGACGCTGGTCTGCGGCTTCGCGCGGATCGAGGGCTACCCCGTGGCGATCCTCGCGAACCACGGCGTCCTCTTCGCCGAGTCGTCGCAGAAGGGCGCGCACTTCATCGAGCTGGCCTGCAAGCGGAGGATCCCGCTCGTCTTCCTGCAGAACATCACCGGCTTCATGGTCGGCAAGGAGTACGAGGCCGGCGGGATCGCCCGCGACGGGGCCAAGCTGGTCATGGCCGTGGCCTGTGCGGAGGTGCCGAAGTTCACCGTCGTCACGGGCGGCTCGTTCGGCGCCGGCAACTACGGCATGTGCGGCCGCGCCTACGGGCCACGGCAGCTCTGGATGTGGCCGAACGCGCGCATCTCGGTGATGGGCGGGGAGCAGGCCGCGACGGTGCTGGCGATCGTGGGCGACGCCGACCCGGACGAGATCCAGGCCAAGTACGAGGCCGAGGGCAATCCCTACTATTCGACCGCGCGGCTCTGGGACGACGGCATCCTCGACCCGCTCGACACGCGCCGGGTGCTGACCATGGGCATCTCGGCCGCGATGAATGCACCGATTCCGGACACCACGTTCGGCGTCTTCAGGATGTGAATAGTCGGTAAGGGGCGGTTCGATCGCCCTGCGAACGGGGATGTTCAAGGCGTACCTCGGAATCCGATCAAAGGAGCTCCAATGCGCCAAATCCCCTTGCGGCCCACGCCGTCGGGAGTCATCGCCGTCATCGCGCTCGTGGTGGCGCTGACGGGTACCGGTGTCGCCGCGGCCAAGTTCGTGCTGCCGTCGAACAGCGTCGGCACGGCCCAACTCAGGGCCAACGCGGTCACGAACTCGAAGATCGCGTCGAACGCTGTGACGTCTGCGAAGGTCAAGAACGGCTCGCTGCTCCGGGCCGACTTCAGAAGCGGCCAGGTTCCGGCGGGGCCGGCCGGCCCGGCCGGAGTGCAGGGCACCCGAGGCCCGACGGGCCCTGCAGGCACGTCCGGAGGTAGCCCGGTGTGGGCGCTGGTCAGCAGCGGCGGCGGGGTGATCGCCAGCTCGGGTGGTGTCTCCGTACAGCATCCGAGCACGGGCAACTACTACGTCGTGTTCGGCTCGGCCGTGACCGGCAAGGCCATCTTTGCGACCCAGGCCTACCGCGACACGGACGCCGGTGTCCGGGGCGGCATCATCGTGACGAGCTGCGGCGGCGGTACGGAGGGCTCGGCCTGCAGTACGTCCAACACGTCCTCCACCGTCCGCGTCATCGTCGAGAACAACGGCAACACGGGCAACGCCGACCACGCATTCTACGTGGCCGCCGTCTCCTGACGGTCGCGGGGTGACACGCGGGCCGCGGACGGGTCCCTCCTGTCCGCGGCCCGTTCGCGTCCGGGCGCCGTCTGGGGCCACCTCTAGGATCGGTAGGTGCCAAGACCAAGGGAGGACCTACCGTGAGAGCTCTCCGAGCCATCCGTCCGTCGCCCGCCACGGTGATCGCGTCGATCGCGCTGCTCGTCGCCCTGGCCGGAACGGGGTACGCGGCCACCAGCTTGCCTGCGAACAGCGTCGGCAACAAGCAACTCCAGGCCAACGCCGTGACCACGTCGAAGGTGAAAGATCATTCGCTGCTCAAGGTCGACTTCGCAGCCAGCCAGCTTCCGCGCGGTGCCCCCGGCGCTCCAGGCCCGCCCGGCGCATCCGGCGCCGCCGGAGCGAGAGGGCCGACCGGGCCTTCGGGCACGGCCGCCACGAAATGGGCGCTCGTCGGGCGCGATGGGAACTTCGTCGCCGGCAGCGCGGGCGTCGTCGTCGTCCAGAGCGGATCCGGCCAGTATTACGTCAACTTCGGATCGGCGGTCATTGGCCATGCGATCGAGGTGACGACGGTCTTCCGGCCCTCCGATGCCACTGTCCGCGGCAGCGCGATCGCGGGGATCTGCGGCGCCACCGGCGCGACACCGCCGCCCGACACGATCACCTGCAGCCTGAACAACAACACGAGCACGGTGTACGTGGTCACGCTCAACTCGGGCAACACCTTCGCCGAGAGCCACGGCTTCTACATCGCCGTCCTCTAGCTTCCGGCCGTCCGCCGCGGGGTGTGGGAGGCGCGCACCCCGCGGCGCAGGGCCACCCGTTAGGTTTCCCGGGATGCACACGATCGAGCTGACGCCCGAGGAGTTGCGTCTCGTCCATGCGGCGCTCGAGTCCTATCTCGACGACTTCGGTCACGACGAGGCCGACGTCCTCCGGCAGATCAAGGCGCTCCTCGCCAAGCTCCCCGACGAGGACTGAGCGCTGGTGACGACGGCGGGCCTGCTCCGCGCCGAGCGCGACGGACACCTCTTGCGCATCACGCTGGCTCGGCCCGAGCGGCGGAACGCGCTCGACGCGACGCTGATCGCGGCGCTGACCGAGGCGTTCTCAGACGTCGGCGACGCACGCGCCGTCGTGCTGGCAGGTGAGGGCGACAGCTTCTGCGCGGGCGCCGACGTCGAGTGGATGCGCTCCTCGATCGAGCTCTCCTACGAGGAGAACGTGGCCGACTCGACGCGCCTGCGCCGCATGTACGAGGCGGTCGACCGGTGCCCGGCGCCCGTCGTCGCCCCCGTGCAGCGGTACGTCCTCGGCGGCGGCGTCGGGCTCGTGTGCTGCTGCGATGCGGTGATCGCGGCCGAGGACGTGGTCTTCGCCTTCTCGGAGGTGAAGCTCGGGATCATCCCCGCCGTGATCTCGCCGTTCGCGCTCGCGCGCATCGGCCCTGGCGCGGCGCGACGGTACTTCGTGACGGGTGAGCGCTTCGACGCGGCGACGGCGCTGCGAATGGGCCTCGTCCACGAGGTCGTCCCCGTTGCCGAGCTCGGAGCTGCGGTCGACCGGATCGTCGCGGAGATCCTCTCGGCCGGCCCGGAGGCGACGCGTCATGCCAAGAGCCTCGTCCTCGACGCGCCCCTCGACGGGCTGGAGACGGCCCGCCGGATCGCGGAGCGCCGCGCGAGCGACGAAGGCCAGGAGGGCCTGCACGCCTTCCTCGAAGGTCGTACACCAGGACAACCTGGATTCGCGTCCTGGTCTCCCGAGGAGACTGCGTAGCACCTCACGTATCTCCTGAGCGTCCGCAGTACCGGATCGGCTTCCCCTTCGCCGTTACGTGGAAGGCCCCACGTCGCCTATGCCGCCGCCGCACGACCCTAGTTGCCTGTCGCCGTAGGTAAATGTCGGGCCCGAGCTTACTCTTGCCTGACTATGTCGACCGAGATCTCCACCGCCGGAATCGTTCCTCTGTTCTCAAGCCAGTGTGTGGTGTTCCTGTCCTCGGGCCAGCCCACTCCCGGCCCATAGTCCGTAGCGACTCCATTTCGATGGTCAGTGATCGTTCCTTGCAGTATGTAGACGATGCCTGGTCTGTCTTTATGGTCGTGAATCGGGCCGAAGACGCCTCCAGACTCGACGGTCACGATACGCATTCGAAGTTGGCGCCCTGCCATGCCCTCGATCTCAGGGCCAAGGTCAACCGTTGCAAGTAACTCCACCGTTACACCTTTCGTCTCAGGTGCCGCCAGTTCGTTGCTCATCGTGCTCTCCTCTCTGTGCCTCCAGGGCCTAACGTTCGACCTTCAACCCCCCAGGACGAGCTGATCTCCGACACCCGCTCATTACCTCCGTCGCCGCCAACGCCAACCCGCTGCACGGGTGTGGCGCCGTTCCACTCCTTATCGAGGTTGCCCGGACATAGACGCTGGCCCTTCTCGAACACCATGTAGAGCATCGCGCGTTGACGCTTCGAGAACAACCCGCCGCTCGCTGTGCATAAAGCACTCGAGCGGCGCAAGCCCGACCGGTCTGCTTGATACCGGACCCGCTCCGGGGTCTGCGAACAGCATGATTCGCTTATGGCGATCGGAAAGCTCCTGGTGGCGAACCGCGGCGAGATCGCCGTGCGCGTCTTCCGCACCTGCCGCGAGTTGGGCATCGGCACCGTCGCCGTCGTCGCGCCGGACGACGCCGGTGCGCTGCATGCGCGCTCCGCCGACGAGACCGTCGCGATTTCCGGCTACCTGCACTTCGAGGAGCACGTCCGCGCAGCGCTCGAGACCGGTGCCGACGCGATCCATCCCGGCTACGGCTTCCTCGCCGAGAGCCCCGAGTTCGCCGGAGCGGTCGAGGCCGCCGGACTGCTCTTCGTCGGCCCGACTCCCGAGAGCCTGCGCAGGGGCGGCGACAAGCTGGCCGCCAAGGAGATCGCGCGCAGCGTGGGCGTCCCGGTCGTCGAGGAGGGAGAGCCGGGCGAGATCGGCTTCCCGCTCGTGATCAAGGCTGCGGCCGGCGGCGGAGGTCGCGGCATGAGAGTCGTGCGCGACCCGGCCGAGCTCGACGAGGCGCTGGCAGCCGCCCGGCGAGAGGCCGAGGCAGCCTTCGGAGACGACCGCGTCTTCTGCGAGCGCTACGTCGACCGGCCCCGCCACGTCGAGATCCAGCTCCTCGGCGACGGCGCGGGGAGCGTGGTCTCGCTCGGCGAGCGGGAGTGCTCGATCCAGCGCCGCCATCAGAAGGTGCTCGAGGAGTCGCCCTCGGTCGCGCTCGACGCCGATCTGCGCAGGCGCATGAGCGAGGCCGCAGTCGCCTTCGGGCAGGCGATCGGCTACCGGAGCGCCGGGACGGCCGAGTTCATGCTCGACGGGCGCGACTTCTGGTTCCTGGAGCTGAACGGCCGCATCCAGGTCGAGCACCCGGTCACCGAGCTCGTCACCGGCGTGGACCTCGTCGCCGAGCAGCTGGCGATCGCCGCCGGCGGCCAAGTAACAGCCTGTTACTTGGCGGGAGGGCACGCGGTCGAGGTGCGGCTCTACGCCGAGGATCCCGTCTCGTTCCTCCCCCAGGCGGGTCGGGTCGAGCGGTTGCGCCTGCCCGACGGCGTTCGGGTCGATGCAGGGGTCGAGGAGGGAGACGAGGTCGGGATCGCTTACGACCCGATGATCGCCAAGCTGATCGCCCACGGGGAAACGCGCGACGAGGCGCTAGACACGCTCGCCGCCGCTCTGGCGGAGACGGCCGTCGAGGGCGTGACCACGAACCTTCCGTTCCTGCGCTGGCTCGTACGCCATCCCGCCCTGCGGGCGGGCGAGACGACGACGGCGTTCCTGGTCGAGCACCCGCCGCTTTCCCCGTTGCCGGCGCGAAGCCCCGGTCGCCCCTGGCGCGGCGCTTTCCGGCTCAACCTCCCCTCCCCACCGCCTACGCCGCCTCCGGACATCGAGGCGGCTCAGCGGCAGCATGGAGCCGTCGGTGTCGAGAGCACGGTGACGGCGCCGATGCCGGGCACCGTGATCCGGGTGCTCGTGGCCGACGGCGATGCCGTCACGGCCCGCCAGCCGCTGCTCGTGCTCGAGGCGATGAAGATGGAGACGCCGCTCGTCTCGCCCTACGAGGCGGTCGTCCGCCGCGTGCACGTGAGCGAGGGCGACCGTGTGGCCGGCGGGACTGTGCTGGTCGAGCTCGAGGAGTGAAGGTCTCTGATGCCGGCTCGGTCAGCCGACGTTGAACGTACAGACGGCTGACTGGGCCTGCGTGTGCTTCGCGTCGCCGGTGTACTGGGCGCGGCCGATCCATGTTCCCGGCGAACCGGGCGTGAAGTTGCCCGAGAAGGCCCCGGCATCGTTTGCGGCCGCGCTCGAGTCTTGCGAGTCGGACTGGGTCGTCGTTTCCCACGTGATCGAGATACGTGCGCCGGAGACGGGCGGCGAGAGGGTGCCGCTGTAGGGGAGCGGCCGCTTGGCCTTGCCTTCACGCGGGCAGGAGAGACTGAGAGTCTCGGCTGTCAGCGGGGAAGGGGTCTTCACCGGCGAGGTATGCACGGGGCTGTAGGCGAGCTTCACTGACGGGACGCAGAGCAGGTCGGCGCCGGTCACGGTCAGAGTGGCGTTGGTGAACTGGTTGAGGATGTGGGCGCTCTTCGTGAACGGTTTGGCGGCGAGCTGGTAGCAGGCCAGGTGCGCGACGGTGTTGACAAGCGGGAACGTCTTGTGGCCGTGCACCTTCAGCGTCGGGTTGCAGAAGATGAGCGGGCGGCCGACCTTGACCTTTGGCTCAACGTGCCACTGGTCCGTCAGGGTGACGATCACGTTGACCGGTTTGCTGTGGAGCACCGGATAGCACTTGAAGTGGTTGAGCGCCGTCGGATCGGGCTGAGCATGTGAGTTCTTCGAGGTCGGGACCGCAAGCCAACTCGGTGATCCGACGGAGATCGTCTGTGTGCCGAACTGGTTTCTGAGAACGACCTTGTGGTTGACGGTCGGGTGTGCGGTGATCGAGTAGATCGCCAGGTGCAATTGCTTGTGCAGGATCGGCGTCACGGTGTGCCCGTGCTGCTTCTGGACCGGATTGCAGAAGCGATAGAGGTGGACCACCTTCGCTTTCTCGAACCTGGAGCCGTCGAACTGATCCTGAAGCTGGATGGAAGAAACAGCCGGATGGACGACGATCGGTTTCTTCGACACGTAGCACTTGAAGTGATCGATCGGCGTTCCGATCCCTGCGATCAGGATGTAGGCCTGGCCACAGGCCGAAACGCCGGTGTCAGGATCCGAACCGCAGGTCGGATGCGAAGGCAGCGACGGGTCGGTCGCGATCGCGAGCGGGTTCCAGTCGCTCTTGAACGTCGGGAACGACTCGTGCACCGAGCAGCTCCAGCTCGACAGATCGGTCGTGGTCAGCGCCAGGTCGGTGCCGCTGGTGCTGAAGGCCGGGTCCCTCGCAATCAGCGACACCGTCCCCGCGCACGGGGGGTTGAACGTGCTCCAGGAGCCGGAGGCCGAGGGGTCGCTGAGCATGGTCAGAATGCCGGAAACCGCGATTCCCGGGGCCCCGCCTTGCACGCAGCTTGTGTCGAAATAGACGCCGGTGCTGCCCGCCGAGGCGCCCGCGTACTCGATGCCGTCCTCGATCAGGTGGATGTTGGTCGGATGGGCTCCATTGTGGAACACGACGTCGGTGCCGATCACGATTCGGTTACCGGGCGGCCGGCTCGTCGGGCTCGTTCCCATTACCACCGGCGCCCACGTGGCAGCGCTTCCGGTCGTCGAGGCCGACAGCACGAAACAGGACGGATCGCCGACGATCAGCACCTGGTACGCGGCGAACTGCGACGCAGTGACACCGATCCACGTGGTTGCCAGGTCGACCTTGAAGCCGAGGCCGAGCGCCTGCGCGGCCTCGAGGCTCGAGCATCCGCCCGTCACGGTAGTGGCGTCGATGAGCGCACGCGGTCCGGATCCCCCGCACGAGGTGATGGTCGACCGCGCCTGCGGACCGGCTGTAGCCACGCGCCCGGAGAGACCGAGCCCGGCCGCCAGGACAACCCCTATGACCGCGATCAGCGACCAGCGTCGGAGATCGCGGAACCCTGCGCCTGCCTGCATTCGGTCTTCCCTCTCGAGCCGAGGTCGAGACGAACGCAGCCACCCTACGTGCTAGCGACCAGAGTTACAAATCAGGCGAACGCGCTGCGGAGCGCCGCGGCCGTCTCGGCGAGCGCGTCGTTCGAGCGGTCGATGACGCCCGGCATCCGGAAGAAGCCGTGGAACATGCCGTCGTAGCGGCTGAGCGTCACGGGCACGCCCGCCTCTTCCAGCCGCCGGGCGTAGGCCTCGCCTTCGTCGCGGAGCGGATCGAACCCGGCTGTGAGAACGAGCGCCGGCGCCGCGCCGCTGACGCTCCCGGCTCGAAGCGGCGACGCGTCCGGATGGAAGCGGTCGCCATCCGGGAGGTAGTGGTCCCAGAACCACTGCATGGAGTAGCGCGTCAGGTAGTAGCCCTCCGCGAACTCGCGGTAGGTCGACGTCTCCAGGTCGGCGTCGGTGACCGGGTAGACGAGCACCTGGAGTGCGAGCCGGAGGCCCGTGTCGCGCGCGCGCAGCGCGCACACTGCGGCCAGGTTCCCGCCGGCGCTGTCGCCTCCGACCGCGAGCGCGCCGGGGCGTCCGCCCAGCTCCTCCGCGTGGTCGGCTGTCCAGGTCACGACGGCCCACGCGTCGTCGAGCGCGGCCGGGAACCGGTGCTCGGGCGCGAGGCGGTAGTCGACCGAGCAGACGGCGCAGCCCGAGAGCCGGGCAAGCCTCGCGCACACCCCGTGGACCGTGTTCAGGTTGCCGAGCACCCAGCCACCGCCGTGGAAGTACAGGAACACCGGCGCCGGGTCGTCCGCGGGCCGGTAGACGCGCACCGGGATCGGCCCGCCGGGCCCGGGCAGCGTTCGGTCCTCGAACGGAACATCGTCGACAGGCCCGAACACCGTCGCCGCCGCCGCGTCCCCCGTCGCGCGGTGCTCGTCCACCGACAGCTCACCGAGGCCGGGAACGCCGAGCTCCTGTAGCTGGTCGAGGAACGCCTGCGCCTGAGGATCGAGCGGCATCGCTATCCCAGCACGCTCTTCAGCTTTAACGCCGCGCTGACGTCGCCGGTGACCTTCAGCTTGCCGGTCATGTACGCCGTGAGCGGGTTCTGCGTCCCGTCGAGGATCCGCTCGAAGGTGTCCTCGGACGTGGTGATCGTGCACTCCGCGCCGCCGTCGCCCTCGCTCACGGCCAGCTTTCCGTCGTCGACCTTCACCGTCCACGTGCCGCCGCCTTCGATCTCGAACACGTAGCTCGCGTTCATGCCGGTCGTCTCCGCGCCGTTCGCACGGCTCGGCAGCGATTCGAAGAACTCCTTCGCGCCCATGCCCATCCGAGTGCCGAGGTTATCTCACGAGGGTGCGATCTCGGGCGCCAGGCGGGCGCGCGTCCGGGTCGGCGGGAGGAGCAGGGTCAGCGCAGCGCCGACAACCGGCGCAGCAGCGCAGACGTAGAGCGCAGTGCGCAGGTCGATCGAGTCCGCGACGGCGCCGAGGATCACGGCGGCGATCCCGCCGAGGCCGATCGACAGGCCGATCGAGAGGCCGGAGGCCAGGCCGATGCGCCGGGGCAGGTACTCCTGGCTCATCACCATCGTCACGCCGAACGTCCCGACGACCGCCGGGCCGATGACACACAGGGCGACGGCACCGGGGATGCCGCCGACGAGCACGAAGACGACGATCGCGGGTGGAACGACGACGTTGCTCGCCATCAGCACCGGCCGGCGGCCGAAGCGGTCGGCGGCCGGGCCCGCGAGCAGCGTGCCGACGGCGCCGGTGATCAGCATCAGCGCGAGCAGGTGGGCGCCGTAGCTCCTCGAGTGGCCGAGGACGACGTGCTCCCAGAGCGGCACGAAGGTGATCAGCCCGAACCAGGCGACGCTCCGGAAGGCCACGATCGCGAGCAGGAGCACCATCGCTCCCGGCCGCTCGGGCCCGGCCAGGGTTCGTCGCTCGGCCTTGCGGTCGTGCGGGGCCAGCGTGAGCAGGAACGGCACGAGCCGGAGCAGCAGCGCTGCCACGACGAGGCACGGCACCATCAGCAGCAGGCCGCCGGTCAGGCCGAGCCCGATCACGATCGGCGTCGCCACGAGGGCACCCAGCGCGTAGCCGACGTTGCCGCCGACGGAGAACAGCGACATACCGCTCGCGCGACGCGCCCCGCTCGCGTAGGCGGCGAACTTCGATCCCTCCGGGTGGAAGGCGGCCGTGCCGAGGCCGCTCACGACCACGCAGATCACGACCAGGCCGTAGGCGGGAGCCGCGGACGCGAGCGCGATGCCGATGCCGCCGACCGCCACTCCCGCCGGCAGCAGCCAGATGGCGCCGCGCCGGTCCGACCAGAGCCCGAAGAGCGGCTGCACGACCGAGCTGGAGATCGACGAGGCGAGCACGAGCACCGCCGCGAGCGTGTAGGAGAGATGAAACCGGTCGCGGAAGAACGGCAAGAGCGCCGGCAGCGCACCGCCCGCGAAGTCCACCGCCAGGTGACCTGTCGAGAGCGCCGCCATCGCCCGCCGGTCGATCTCCGCCCGCATGAGCTGAGCCTAACCGCGCGCCGCGCCGGGGCCGCCCGCAGAGCGGAGCCCGCTCCCGTGCGGCTGTGTCGGGTACGATCGCCGCCGCGATGGACATCGAGGTCGCCGCAGGGTCGCCCGAGGGCGCAACGATCGTCGTCGCCGTCGCCGATCCGCCGGAACCGCTCCCCGCCGCAGCCGTCGGACTGGCCGACCTGCTCGCCTCGCACGACGTCAGCTCGGACCGGGGCACCGCCCGGCTCGTTCGCCTCGGAGACCGCCGCGTCGTCGCCACCGGCCTCGGCCCGCGGGCCGAGCTGGAGCCGGATGCGATCCGCGACGCGGCCGCAGCCGCCCTGCGCGTCCTCGGCGACACGGTCGGCGGCGATGCCGCTTGGCTCCTCGACGAGTCGCTGCCGCTGCCGGTCGCAGAGCAGATCCGGGCCGCGATCGAGGGCGCTGTCCTCGGCAGCTACGACCCGGGCGCCTGGAAGACGAGCGGCTCACGGCGACGGCCGATCCCACGCCTGACCGTCGTCGGTTCCTCGGCGAACGCCCCTGACGCCGAGCGCGCCGCCGTCGTCGCCGCGTGGACGAACCGCTCCCGCGACCTCTCGAACGCCCCCGCGAACGAGCTGACACCCGCCTCGTTCGCCGACCGCGCCGCCGAGCTGGCCGACCGCTTCGACACGGTCACGTGCGAGGTGCTCGAGCCCGACGAGATGGAGCGCCGCGGCATGGGCGCGCTGCTCGGTGTCGGCATGGGCAGCCACAATCCCCCGAGGCTGATCGCCCTGCGCCACGAGCCGCGCGAGGCCGCCCGGCCGGAGCTCGTGCTCGGCCTGGTCGGCAAGGGCATCACCTTCGACACCGGCGGCGTCGCGCTCAAGCCGGCGACTTACATGGAGGAGATGCGCGGCGACATGTCCGGCGGAGCCGCCGTCGTCGCGGCCACGGGCGCCATCGCCGAGCTCGGGCTTCCCGTCAGGACGCTGACCGTCGTCGCCGCAGCCGAGAACGTCATGGGCGGCGGCAGCTTCCGCCCCGGCGACGTGCTCACCGCCTCGAACGGCAAGACGATCGAGATCACGAACACCGACGCCGAAGGACGCCTCGTCCTGGCCGACGCGCTCGTCTACGCCCGCGATCAGGGCGCCACGCACATCGTCGACCTGGCGACGCTGACCGGCGCGATGAGCCGTGCGCTCGGCGACCTCTACGCCGGCGTGTTCGCGAACGACGACGACTGGCGCGCGGAGGTCGTCGCCGCCGGGGAGGCGAGCGGCGACCACGCCTGGCCCTGGCCGATGCATCCGCGGTACCGCCGTTTCATCGAGTCCGACTTCGCCGACCTCAAGAATCACTCGATCCGGAGCCAGGGCATCCCCGTCTACGCGGCCGAGTTCCTCCGCGTGTTCGCGGGGGAGGGCCCGTGGGCCCACATCGACATCGCCGGCCCGGCCTTCCTGACCTGGTCGCGCGGCGACTACCTCTGGCAGCGGGGCGGCACCGGGTACGGCGTGCGGCTCCTCACCGAGCTCGCATCGCGCCTCGCCTCGCGATGAACTTCGACCTCTCCGACGAGCACGAGCTGATCCGCAGGACCGTCCGCGAGTTCGCGGTCGAGCGCGTCGCCCCGGTGGCCGAGGAGCTCGACCGGGAGCACCGCTTCCCCTACGAGCTCGTCGCCGAGCTGGCCGAGCTCGGGCTGATGGGCCTTCCGATCCCGGAGGAGTACGGCGGCGCCGGCGGGGACACGCTCTCGTACGCGATCGCGATCGAGGAGCTGACGCGGATCGACTCGTCGGTCGCGATCACGGTCGCGGCGCACACGTCGCTCGGGACGATGCCGATCTTCCTGTTCGGCTCCGAGGAGCAGAAGCGCGAGTGGCTCCCCGACCTCGCCTCCGGCCGTAAGCTCGCCGCCTTCGGTCTCACCGAGCCCGGCGCCGGCTCGGACGCCGGCGCGACGCAGACCCGCGCCGAGCTCGACGGCGGGCGATGGGTCGTCAACGGCGCGAAGATCTTCATCACCAACGCGGGCACCGACATCTCCGCCTGCGTGACGATCACGGCCCGGACCGGCGACGGCGAGGTCTCGAACATCGTCGTTCCGAACGGAACGGCTGGCTACGTGGTCTCGGCGCCGATGCAGAAGATGGGCTGGCGCGCCTCGGACACGCGAGAGCTGTCGTTCCAGGACTGCGCCGTGCCCGAGGGCAACCTGCTCGGTGAGCGCGGCCGCGGCTTCCACCAGTTCCTCGAGATCCTCGACGGCGGCAGGATCTCGGTGGCCGCGATGGGCGTCGGCCTGGCCCAGGGCGCCTACGACCTCGCCCTCGCCTACGCGAAGGAGCGGCGCCAGTTCGGGCGGCCGATCGCCGACTTCCAGGCGATCCAGTTCAAGCTCGCCGACATGGCCACCGAGATCGGCGCCGGCCGGCAGCTCGTCTACAAGGCGGCCTGGTTGAAGGACGAGGGACGGCCGTTCGCGCAGGAGGCGGCGATGGCGAAGCTCTACACGGGCGAGCTCTCGCACCGCGTCGTCAACCACGCACTGCAGGTCCACGGCGGCTACGGGTTCATGGACGAGTACGCGATCTCGCGCCTGTACCGAGACCAGAAAGTGCTCGAGATCGGCGAGGGCACGAACGAGGTGCAACGCATGGTGATCGCCAAGCACCTCGGCCTGTAGCTCCTGTTAGCCTCGCCGGATGCTCTTCCGCCAGTTCGTCGACGACGATCTCGGCTGCGCTTCGTACCTCGTCGGCTGCGAGGACGCGGGCGAGGCGGTCGTGGTCGACCCGGCCTATGCGATCGAGCACTACCTCGACGAGGCCGAGCGCCGCGAGGTCCGGATCGTCCGGGTGCTCGAGACGCACACGCACGCCGACCACGTCTCGGGGCACGGCAGGCTCGCGCTCGAGCACGGCGTGCCGGTCTCCGTCCACCCGCTGGCCGAGCCCGACTACCCGTTCGACCCGCTCGCGGACGGCGGGGAGATCCGGGTGGGCAACGTCAGCCTGCGCGTGATCCACACGCCGGGCCACCGCCCGGAGCACTGCTGCTTCGCCGTGGCCGACCGGACGCGCGCGGACGAGCCCTGGCTGCTCCTGACCGGCGACTCGCTGTTCGTCGGGGACGCGGCCCGTCCCGACCTGGCCGTCGAGGCGCGCGAAGGCGCGGGGGGGCTCTTCCGGAGCCTCCGGCGGCTGCTCGAGCTGGCGGACGGCGTCGAGGTCTATCCCGGCCATGTCGCCGGCTCGCTGTGCGGCAAGGGCATGAGCTCGAAGGCCTCGACGACGATCGGCTTCGAGCGGCGCTTCAACCCGGCGCTCGCACTCGCGACGGTCCAGGCGTTCGTCGACGAGTCGGCATCGGTGTCGACGCCGAAGCCGCCGAACCTCGAGCGGATCGTGGAGCTCAACCGCGGCCCGTTTCTGGGGGCGGCGCCGCACGTGGCGGAGCTCGAAGGATCCGGCGGAGCCGCTGTGCTCGACGTGCGACCGTTCGACCGCTTCGCGGCCGGCCATGTCCCCGGAGCGCTCAGCGTGCCCGTGTCGGGTCACTCGTTCGCCACGAAGGCCGGCTTCGTGCTGTCGACGGCTCCGGCGCCGGTCATCCACGCGTCGACCCGCTCCGAGGGGGAACGTGCGATCAGCGGGTTGCGGTCCGTGGGCTTCCTCGAGCTCGCGGGCGTCCTCGTCGATCCGGTCGCGGAGGCGACGGCCACGCTCGTGCCCGTCGAGCTCGCGGAGCTCGAGGCGCTGCTCGCCGCGGGGACGGTCGAGCTCGTGGACGTCCGCGAGGCCGACGAGCGTGCCGAGACACCGTTGCCGGAGAGCAGCCATCTCCCCTACCGGCTCGCCGGCGAAGGGGCAGGCTCGCTCCCGACCGACCGCGCACTCGTCACCGTCTGCGAGAGCGGGCCCCGGGCGGCAATCGCCGCCAGCATCCTCGCCGCGCACGGGCTCGACGCGAGGCCACTCGTCCACGGCGGCGTGCCGGATCTCCTGGCTCGCGGGACTGTGGAGCGAACGTCACGCATCCGTCACGAGGACGTGTCCCACGCGTGACGATTTCCTCGCTAGCGTTTCGGTAGGGACGCTCGCACCCCCTTGGGGGGAAGGGCCTGGAGGGGCGACGGCGGCTGCTCTCGACCCGGCGAGACCTCAGGTCAACCGCTGCACGTCGTAGCCCCAGCTCCGCATCGTCTCGAGCAGCACGTCGCAGTGCTCCTCGTCGCGCGTGCCGAGCGTCAGCTCGATCCCGGTCTCCGTCACGCCGATGTCGAGCCCCTCGCGCCGGTGCTCCACGCCGATCACGTTCATCCGCGCCTCGGTGACGAGCGACAGCAGCTTGAACAGCTCCCCGGGCCGGTCGGGCACTTTCGTCCGCACGACCAGGTACCGCCCGGCCGCCGACAGCCCGTGCCGCGTGACCGACATCAGCAGCGTCGCGTCGATGTTTCCCCCCGAGAGCAGCGCCAGCACCGGCCCATCACCCTCGACCCGGCCGGCCAGCAGCGCAGCCACCCCGACCGCGCCCGCGCCCTCCACCACGAGCTTCGTCCGCTCGAGGAGAAGCACGATCGCCTCCGAGATCTCCTCGTCGGTGACCTCGAGCATCCCTTCCAGCGTGCTCCCGAGGATCTGCTTCGCGAGCTCTCCCGGCGCCTTGACGGCGATGCCGTCCGCGATCGTCTGCTCCCGCGCCGCGCGCACGCCGATCAGTCGCGCGCCGGGCCGGAGCTCGCGCAGCGCGATGGAGATGCCCGCCGCCAGCCCGCCGCCGCCGACCGGCACGAGCACCGTCCCGGGGTCGGTGACCTGCTCGGCGATCTCGACGCCGATCGTGCCCTGGCCGGCGATCACGAGCTCGTCCTCGAACGCGTGCACGAAGGTCGCGCCGCTCGCCTCGACGTGCCGCCGCGCAGCCGCCACCGCCTCCTCGAAGCTCGCGCCGCCCATCTCGACCGTGGCGCCGTAGCTCCGCGTCGCGTCGACCTTGGCCATGGGCGCGTCCGCAGGAACGAAGATCGTGGCCGCGATCCCCGCCTCACGCGCCGCCCAGGCGACCGCCTGGCCGTGGTTGCCGGCGCTCGCCGCGACGACGCCGGCGGCACGCTCCGCCTCGCCAAGCGTCGAGATCTTGTTGAAGGCCCCGCGGATCTTGAACGACCCGGTTCGTTGCAGGTTCTCGGCCTTGAGCACCACCTCGCGACCGGCGAGCCGCGAGAACGTCTCCGAGCGGAACACGGGCGTGACCCGCGCCACGCCCTCGAGGCGACCGCGCGCCGCCTCGATCTCAGGAAGCCCTGGAGCCGTTTCCATCGCCGATGTGGAAGACCTTGTCGAGGATCTCCTCGACCGCCGAGAGCGGGTCGAGCTCCCGTCGCTGCACGGCGTCGAGGACGCGCAGCAGCTCAGGGTCGCCGCTGACCGCCTGCTCGAGGTGCGCCTTGGCGCGTGACGAGGCGACGGCGAAGACCTCTTGCGACAGGTGCCGGCGGCGGCGCTCCTCGAGCAGCCCTTCGCGCTCGAGGAACTCGCGGTGCGCGGCAATCTCCTCCCAGAGCTTCTCCAGGCCCTCCCCACGCACGGCCTCGGTCAGCACGATCGGCGGCTTCCAGGCCGAATCGACGTCGAGCGCGAGGATCGAGCGCACCTCGCTCAGCATCGTCTTGGCCGCCGGGTGATCCATCTTGTTGACGGCGATCACGTCCGGGATCTCCATGATCCCCGCCTTGAGCGCCTGGATCGAGTCGCCCGAGCCCGGCATCAGGACGAGCAGCACGGTGTCCGCGACGCCGATCACCTCCACCTCGCTCTGTCCGGTACCCACGGTCTCGACGAAGACGACATCCTTCCCGGCCGCGTCCAGCAGGAGAACCGCCTGCAGCGTCGCCTCGGCCAGGCCGCCGAGGTGGCCGCGCGTCCCCATCGACCGAATGAACACACCGGGGTCGAGGAAGTGGTCGACGAGCCGGATCCGGTCGCCGAGGAGGGCTCCCTGCGAGAAGGGGCTCGACGGGTCGACCGAGACGACGCCGACCGAGAGACCGAGACCGCGGACGTGCGGCAGCAGTGCCGCGATCAGGCTCGACTTGCCCACCCCGGGCGGGCCGGTGACGCCGATCGCGTACGCGTGCCCGGTGTGCGGGTAGAGGTCACGGACGATCTCGGAGGCGAGCTGATCCGAGTTCTCGACCAGCGAGATCGCCCGGGCGAGGCCACGGCGGTCGCCGGCGCGAACGGCCTGCACGAGCGAGGCACGCGTCCAGGGCTTCGCCACGGTCAGCTCGGCGCCGACGCGGCCTGGACGCCCTGCTGCTCGGCGCCCACGGGGCTCCCGAGCCGACGCGTCAGCGCTCGCCCGACCACGGCTGCGACGCCGGCGAAGGCCGCCGCCCCGCCGAACACCCAGCGAGCGCCCACCGAGTCGGTGATCGGCCCGGCGAGAGCCATGCCGGCGCCGAGCAGGGCAAAGTTGACGCTCATGATCGTCGTGAACGCACGGCCGCGCAGGTGGTCGGGAGCCCCGCGCTGCACGAGCAGCGAGTTGCAGACGATCGCGGCCCCGTTCCCGGAGCCGCCGAGCGCCATGCTGACCGCTCCCACCCACACGTCGGGCGACAACGCGGCGGCCAGAGATCCGAATGCCATCAGCGCCAGCCCGGCGCCGTAGACGACCGAGACGGAGCGGTGCTCGAGCCAGCTGGGCGCGTACAGGCTTCCGATCACCATTCCGACGCCGGAGCCGGCCCAGAGCAGCCCGAAGCCGAAGCTCCCGGCGTTGAAGGTGACCTTCGCCAGCACGATCTCGGCGACGTTGACGCCGGCGTTCGCGAACATGACCAGGTTCCACGAGATGAAGACGGCGAGGAGCGCCTGCGAGCGCAGGACGAGCGTGAACCCGCTCCTGAGCTCGTCGAGGTAGCCCTCGCTTTCCGGTCGCTCCTCGACCGCCTGCAACCGCCGGGCCGGAATCGTGGTCAGGAGCAACGCCGAGACCGCGAAGCTCGCCGCGTTGATCCCGTAGGAGACGTGCGGCCCGGCAGTCCCTGCGACGACGCCTCCGAGCAGCGTTCCGACCACCATCGTCAGGTTGGCGGTCGAGCGGAGCAGCGAGTTCGCCGCCGGGAGGTCGGCCTCGTCCACCAGGTTCGGCAGCCCGGCGTAGGCTGCCGGCCGGAAGAACCCGGTCGCGAAGCCCGCCACGGCCGCCAGGGCGACGATCTGGCCCGGCGTGCCGGCGAAGATCAGGGCGATGAACACGCCGACGCTGACCAGGTCCGAGGCCACCATCAGCCGCCGCCGCGAGAAGCGATCGACGACGGGGCCGAAGGCGAGGCCGATCACGACCGCCGGCAGAAAGTCCGCGACGAGGAGCGCGCTCACCCACTTCGCCGAGTGGGTGCGATCGTAGACGTCAACCGTGAGCGCGATGACCGCGAGCCAGGTCCCGATACCGGAGGCGGTCGCGGCGAGGAAGAGCGCGCGGAACGCCGCCGCCCTGTCGAGCACCTGCAGCTGGCGGCGAGGCCCGGTCAGCACGGCGAAACGGTACCCGCGCTAGGCGACGGTGGTGGCGACCCGGCCGAGCGCCTCGGAGAGGAAGCGCAGCTCGTCGGGCGTCCCGACGGTGACCCGGATCGCCTCCGGCGCGCCGAAGCCGTGCGTCGGCCGGACGATCACGCCTTCTCGGAGCAGCCGCTCCTCGAAGGGCCGCGAGTCCTCGCCGAGCTCGACGAGCACGAAGTTGGCGACGGCTCCCTCCACGGGCTCGAGCCCGTGCTCGCGCAGCACCCGCTCGAGCTCGGCGCGGCCGGTCGCGTTCAGGTCCCGCCGGCGCCGCAGCTCGTCCACGTCGGCGAGGCTCGCGAGCGCCGCTTCCTGGGCCGGGGTCGAGACGTCGAACGCGCGGCGCACCTTCGAGATCTCCGTCACGACCGCGGCGGGCGCGACTGCGTACCCGACTCGCAGCCCCGCCAGGCCGTAGATCTTCGAGAACGTGCGCAGCACGACCACGTTGCGCCCTTGCTTGAAGTGCTCCTGGACCGCGTCCGCGTAGTCGGGGTCGTCGATGTACTCGAAGTACGCCTGGTCGACCACCGTGACGACGTGCTCCGGGACGTGCTCAAACCACGCGTCCAGCTCGGCCCGCGTGCTCATCGTCCCGGTAGGGTTGTTCGGAAGGCAGACGTACGCGAGCTTCGTCCGCGGGCCGATCGCCGCCAGCATCGCCTCGAGGTCGTAGCGGTGATCGCGGAGCGGCACGAGCCGCGGCGTCGCACCGAGCTTGCGAGCGTCGATCACGTAGCTGACGAACGACGGCCAGCCGCAGACGATCTCGTCGCCGCGATCGAGGAAGACCTGCGACAGGCAGTCGATCAGGCCGTCGGCGCCCGCGCCCGTGATCACCTCCTCGAAGGCGACGTCGTGGCGCTCGGCGAGCCCAGCGCGAAGCCGGTAGGCGCCGCCGTCCGGATAGCGGTTGAGCTCCTCCGCCGCGCCGTTGATCGCCTCGAGCGCGGCCGGGAACGGGCCGTACGGGCCCTCGTTGGACGCGAGCTTGACGACGCGCTCGATGCCGAGCTCGCGCTGCACCTCCTCGACGGGCTTTCCCGCCTCGTAGGGCACGATGCCCTCGAGCGCCGTCGAGAACAGGCTCCTCGGAATCTCGCCGCGACCAGCCACGGCCTGACTCTAGCGAGGGCGCGTGCGACCTTTGCCAGCGACTAGGCTTGCCGGGCGTGAGCGAGATCGGCCTCTTCCCGCTCGAGCTTGTTCTGCTCCCGACGGAGCGCGTGCCGCTCCACATCTTCGAGCCTCGCTACAAGGAGCTGATCGGCGAGTGCCTGCGCAGCGGCCACGAGTTCGGGCTCGTCCTGGAGGACGATCAGGGCCGGCGCGAGATCGGAACGCGCGCGGTCGTCGTCGAGGTCCTGCAGGTGTTCGACGACGGCCGGATGAACGTCGTCGTCGAGGGCCATGACCGCTTCCGCCTCCGCGAGCTGACGGCGGGGCGGGCGTTCCTGACGGGCGACGTCGAGCCGGTGGACGACGATGACGACGAGCCCCCGGCCGCCGACGGCGACCGGGCGCTGACGCTGTTCCGACAGCTGGTCGAGGTGGCAGGCGGGGAGATCGACGAGCCGGACGGAGCATCCGGGTCGCTGTCGTTCGAGATCGCCTCCCGTGTCGACTTCGGCATCGAGCCGAAACAGGAGCTGCTCGAGCAGCGCTCCGAGGCCACCCGCCTCCGGCAGCTGTCAGAGCTGCTGGAGGCCGCGATCGAAGCCGTCAAACGGGAGCGCGAGGTGAGAGAGCGCGCCGCGACGAACGGGAAAGTCTCCCAAGGCTGATCACCTCGCCGGCCCCTGGGGCCATGGCCGCCCCGGCCGGGAAGCGCCCGCATCCCCACCCAGGGCGGGGAGAACGACCACCCGCCACCCGCGATCAGCGTACCTCCGAAACTGTCATCTGTCTGCGCCGCAGGTGTGACAAAAGTGTGACTTTGTGTCCACACCCGGCCGCTCAGGGCTCGTCGATCCAGTAGGCCATCAGGATCGCGTCCACGTACCCGGCGCCGCGGCGATAGTGGGCCCGACGGTAGCCCTCTTTCACGAACCCGAAGCCTTCGTAAAGAGCGATTGCGGGCGCGTTGTGCGGAAAGACGTGCAGCTCGAGCTTCCGGACGCGCGACTCGCGCGCCCAGGCGACGGCCCGGGCGAGCAGCGCGCGGCCGACGCCCCGGCGCCGATGGCCGGCCGCCACCATCAGGCCCAGGTCGGCGACGTGGTAGCTCGCCGGGTGCGGGTCGCGCGCCACCGACAGCCGTCCCACGATCTCGCCTTCTTCCTCGGCCACGAACACCCCCGCGTGGGGGTGCCGCCGGAGCGCCTTCAGATAGCGCCGCTCATCCGCGACTCCGCGCCACGCGTCGTCGGCGATCAGCCAGCCCTCCGGCTCAGCGCCGATCTTCTGCGCCAGCTCCACGAGCGCCGCGGCGTCCCCGGGCACGGCGTCCCTGATGACGAACGCCGTCATCCGACCACCACGCCGTAGCCGCCGCGACGCGGATCGCCCGCCGCGGCGAGGCTCCCGTCGTCGGCCTGCTCGACCGCCGCCGCGCCTCCGAAGAACAGGTTCCGGCGGCGCCAGCGGACGACGTCGTACCCGGCCGCCTCGAGCTCGTCCACCGAGCCCGCGTCGAGGCCCCCCTCGCAGTGGACGTGCGGCTCGTCGACATGGACACGCGGCCGGTCGATCGCCTCCCCGACGGGAAGGCCGTGGCCGACGACGTTGACGACCACCTGCATGATCGCGCCGCGGAGGCGCACCGAGCCGGCGCTCCCGACCACGAGCCGCGGAGTGCCCTCGCGGAGCACGATCGACGGCGCCATCATGCTCGTCATCCGGTGCCCGGCGGCCCGGACGCGTCCGCCCGGGTTGAGGTCGTACTCGCCGAGCATGTTGTTCAGAGTGATTCCCGTTCGCGGCACGATCACGCCCGAGCCGGAACCGGTCGAGGCCGAGAGCGAGGCAGCGTTCCCGTCGGCGTCGATGACCGAGATGTGCGTCGTCCCGCCGGGCGGAGCGGCCGAGACGGCTCCGGCTGCGCCCGCCTCGATGCGCTTCAGCGCAGCCTTGATGTTCCCCTCTCCGAACAGCTGCCGTACCAGACCGCCCCGGTGGAGCCGCGTCGTGAAGCGGCCCTGGCGTGCCCGGTCCTGCTCGCGCATCACCTCGACGAGCGCGGCGAGCGCGGCCGTGGAGCCCGGCGCGCCGGCGCGCCCGTCGGCGGCAAGCCGGTCGAGCAGCTCGAGGCCGTAACCGATCAGCACGCCGCCGGACGAGGGAGGCGGGTTCGACTCGAAGACGCATCCCCGGAACCCGGCTCGCACGGGCCTGCGCCAGATCACCCGGTAGCGACGCAGGTCGTCGGCCGTGACGGCACCGCCGGTCGCTTCCAGGTGGCCGACGATCGCCGCCGCGAGCTCGCCCGTGTACAGGTCTGCGGGCTGCTCGGCCAGCCGCTCGAGCGTTCCGGCGAGATCGGGGAGGCGGAGGACGTCGCCCGGGCCGAGGCGGGCGCCGCCGACGCCGTAGACGCGCCTGCCTTCCTCGGTGTGACGCAGGATCAGATCGAGGATCGCGTGCAGGTAGGCCTGTGGCCGTGTCAGCTCGATACCCGTCTGCGCCGCCTCGGTCGCCGGCTCGATCAGCGCTCGCCACGGAAGACTCCCGAACCGGCGGTGCGCCGCGTGGAGGCCGGCGGCGGCGCCCGGAACGGCGCACGAGGCCGACCCGATGTGGAACATCTGCGTCGACTCGCCGCTGAAGTCGACGTCCACCGCCTCCATCTCGGCGGGCCGCCGCGCGGGCGCTCCGAGGCCCGGTGTCGAGACGAAGAAATCGAGGAGCCGGGTCGAGCGGTCGCGCGCCCGGTGGACGAGCATGAACCCTCCCGCCCCGGGCCCCGTCAAGGGGCTTTCGGCGACCCAGGACATGAACGCGGCCGCGATGCACGCGTCGACGGCGTTTCCGCCCTCTGACAGGATGCGCGCACCCGCCTCCGCGGTCAGCTGATGGCCTGCTGCAACCGCTCCCCTCACGGCCGAAGCCTACTGCCGCCCTGACGCGAGGCACTTCGCGGACAGGTGGACGAAATGAAGACCAGAAGCCACCGGTTCCCCCAAGTGCCGCGAAGCCGCGGCTTGGCCGCGGTGTAGCTCAGGTCGCCGAAGACGCGACCCCAAAGGGAAGGGAGCCCGCGGGGGAAACCGGCTGTTTCCCCCGCGCTAGAGCTCGCGCAGGAAGCTCGGCGGCTCGAACGGCTCGCGTTCGGCGGTCCCGAACGTCGTCGCCGCACGCCGCTGGCCGGCGCCGAAGCCCGTGGCGACGACGGTCACCCACACCTGCCCGTTCAGCCGCTCGTCGATCGTTGCGCCGAAGATGATGTTCGTGTCGTCGGTCGCGCGCTGACGGACGATCTCCGCGGCCTGGTTGACCTCGAAGAGCGAGAGGTCCTCCCCGCCGGCGATCGAGAGCAGGATGCCTCTGGCACCCGTCATCTCGCCCTCGATCAGCGGCGAGCGCAGGGCGCGCTCGACGGCCTCGACGGCACGGTCGTCGCCGCTCGAGTAGCCGATACCCATCAGCGCGTTGCCGGCGTCGCTCATGATCGTGCGGACGTCCGCGAAGTCGAGGTTGATCAGCCCCGGCATCGTGATCAGGTCGCAGATCCCCTGGACGCCCTGGCGGAGCACGTCGTCGGCGATCCGGAAGGCGTCCAGCATCGACGTCGAGCGATCGAGCACCTCGAGCAGCTTCTCGTTCGGGACGACGATCACGGTGTCGCACTCCGAGCGCAGCTCCGCGGTGCCGTCCTCGGCCGAGCGGCGGCGCTGCGTGCCCTCGAACTTGAACGGCGTCGTGACGATCCCGACCGTCAGCGCCTTGAGCTCGCGCGCGATGTGCGCCACGACCGGCGCCGCACCCGAGCCGGTGCCGCCGCCCTCGCCGGCGGTCACGAACACCATGTCCGCGCCGCGCAGCGCCTGCTTGATCTCGTCGTAGCTCTCCTCGGCGGCCTTGCGCCCGATCACTGGGTCGGCCCCCGAGCCGAGCCCCTCGGTGAGCTCGCGTCCGATGTGGATCTTGACCGGTGCGTCCGAGAACTGGAGCTGCTGGATGTCGGTGTTGACGGCGATGAACTCGACCTGCGAGAGCCCGGCGTCGATCATCCGGTTGACCGCGTTCAGCCCGGCGCCGCCCACGCCGACGACCTTGATGACCGCGACGTACGTACCGGAGTCGGGCCGTGGCACGGCGTGGAGAATCGGCGGCTCGGGCGCGACGTCCCAGAGCTCCGGCCGCACCCGCTCGCGCGCCGGCTCCTCCGCAGGAGCGGGGACGGGCGCGCGCGGGATGTCGACGACGACCAACTCGACGGGCTCGAGATGACGTGGCGAGCGCGGCTCGGGCTCCACCACGGGCTCGGGAGCGTGCTCGACGGTCTCCTCGGGCACACGTGGCTCGGCGCTCCCTTTCGGAGCGCCGCCTGCCTCCTGCTCGGCCTGACGCTGAGCAGCTTCCGTCGCCTTGAACAGCTCGGCGAGGGGCCCTTCACGCATGCTGGCGCGCTTGCGCGCCATTCATGACCTCCTTTGCCAGCTCACGATAGGCCTGCGCGGCGCTTCCGCCGGGCTCGTACTTGAGGACACTGAGGCCCTTCACCGGCGCCTCCGCGTACCGAACCGTCTTGCGGATTCGCGTCTTGAACACGAGATCGCCGAAGTTCTCCTGCAGGATCTCCACCGCCTCGCGCGCGTGCAGCGTGCGGCCGTCGAACATCGTCGGGAGGATGCCCTGGATCGCGACGTTCGGGTTGAGGTTCTCCCGGATCATGCTGAGCGTGTTCTCGAGCTGGACGAGCCCGCGCAGCGACAGGTACTCGCACTGGACGGGGACGATGACGCCGTCCGACGCAACGAGCGCGTTGATCGTCAGCAGGCCGAGCGAAGGCGGCGTGTCGATCAGGACGTAGTCGTACTGAGACTTGAAGGGCGCCAGCGCCCGCTCGAGAGCGCGCTCGCGGCCGATCATGCTCGAAAGCGCCAACTCCGCGCCGGCCAGGTCGATCGAGGACACGGCCAGGTCGATCTCGCCCTTGTGGATCACCTGCTCGAGCGGCAGGCGGTGCACGAGGACGTCGTACATCGAGCGCTCGATCGTGTCCGGGTTCAGTCCCTGGCTCATCGTCAGGTTCCCCTGCGGGTCGAGGTCCACGGTGAGCACGCGCTTGCCTTCCTCCGCGAGCGCGACGGCGAGGTTCAGGGTCGAAGTCGTCTTCGCCACCCCGCCCTTCTGGTTGGCGAACGCTATGACTGATCCCATGGCAGCTTTCTGCGGAACGGTGTCCGGCTCAGGCTGATGTGCTACCTGCAAGAGGCCCATCGTGCGGCTTCTTTCGAGCCACGTTACCAGAGTCCTGCGCGGGCCTCTGTGCCGGTTTCCGCCTCGTGGAGCGCCTCACGGCAGCGCTCGAGCGCACTTTTCGCGAGGTCGGTGCCCGCGGGCTCGGAGCGCACCCATGCCTCGGCGTCGGCGAGCAGGCCCCGCACCTCGTCGAGCAGCACTCGAGCGGGCGCGCCGGTCCGTTCGAGCGTCTCGATGCGCTCCAGCCTCGTCATCACCGCGCGTGCCTCGTCCACCCTGCGACGGTAGCCGGGGAAGACGCGCCGGTTCGTGACGAATTCGTGCCTGTTCTCTAGCTGGCCACGGCGCTGACGGCGAAATAGCTCCGGGGCCTCGGCTTGAGCCCCAGCAGCGAGTCGTCGAGCCGCTCGACGAGCTGAACCCGGTCGCCGGCCATCAGCACCTCGAGCAGCGCCCGGCGGATCGTGTCAGCGTCGCTCGTCGTCGCGTGGCCGCCGCTCGTGAGCCCGCGCAGCCGCGCGAAGAGCTCGCCACGATGGGCTGCGTCCTCGCCGACGAGCACGGAGAGCCGGGCCGCCGCCGCCCAGAGCCCGTCCCCGGCGCCGAGCAGCGCGGCGAGCGATTCACGCAGTTGCTCAGAGCGATAGGGCTCGGCGGCGAAGAGCGAGAGCTCCCAGCGGTCGAGTGCCTCGCCCAGCCCGTCGTCGCCGTCGCTGGCAGCCAGCGCCGCGAGCAGCTCGGCGGCGAGCTTGCCGCGGAACTCGTCCAGACGGGTCGGCTCGCCGGGCGGTTCCGTGGCCGCGATCGGCAGTACCGGCCTCACGCCGTAGGGCCTCCAGTCGAGCCGCTCGAAGAGGACGGGCCCTGCCGCGATCGGCGCCGCCGTGGCGAGGCGGAGCGCGGTGACTGCGTCGGCGATCTCACCGGGCGCGTCAGGCGGCTCGACCGCCCCGGCCGGGAACTCGCAGGCCAGCTCGATGACGCACGCCCGTTCGGCCTCGCGGCCGAATCCTGCGGGCAGAAGCCCGTTCGCCTCCGGCCAGCAGGCGGCGATCTCCCCCACCGCGGCCATCCGCACGCGCAGACCGCGACCCAGCTCGATCTCGAGCGGGCTGGAGATGCCGACCAGCGGCGCGACGGCGCCGTAGGAGTGGCGCTCGCCGAAGATCTGGCGCTCGAGCTTCAGGTAGCCGCGGTTGAAGACCTGATCGTCCCATTCGAAGCCACCGCACCGCTCGGCCATGCCCGAGAGGAAGGGCAGCAGGATCGTCCGGAACAGTGCCGATTCTCCGGTCGTGTCCGGGACAGCATGGGCGTGCGCGAAGATTGCTGCGGCCGGCTCGCGCCCGAGCTCTTCGAGAGCGAACTGCGCGTCGTCGAGGGCTCGGAGCTGGTCTGCTCGAGCCTCGACGTATCCGCGCGCCAGCGGGCGGTAGTCGTAGAGCGCCGGCCGGTCGGGAACGGCGTGCTCCTCGAACGCGAACTGGAGCGGCGTCTCGGACTGCGATTCGCGGTAGAGGCAGGCGAAGGCGCCGAGGCAGTAGCGCTTGAGCGCCTCGTACAACTGCGGGGAGCGAAGGCCCACTGGTTCCCTTACGCCTCGCGTGCTTCCTCTCCTCTCTGGCAAGTCGGACACCAGTAGGCGATGCGGTTGTGGTCACCCTGACCGCGACTCGCGATCGGCACGCCGCAGCGCGGGGAGGGGCGCCCGGCTCGGCGGTAGACCATCCGTTCTTCGGGCAGGTGGGGGACAATAGGCGCGTGCGTCGCGTCCGAGCAGCAGCCGCCGGTGCCGTCGCCGCAGCGGTCTGGGCGGCTCAGGAGCCGCTCGATCAGTGTGTTTTCGGCCACGACTACTCCGACGTCGCCGTGCTCGGCAAGCTCCTCACCCGCGGCCCTGAATGGCGGCGCGCCGGACTGGCCTTCCATGTCGCGAACGGCGCCGTCTTCGGCCTCGTCTACGACGCGGCGAGACGACGGCTGGACGTCGACTCGCGCCGGCTGGCGGTCGGGATGGCGCTCGGCGAGCACCTCGTGCTCTTCCCGCTCGGGGCGCTCGTTGACCGCCACCACCCGGCCCGCGGCGAGCCGGGCCTGGCCTCGCTGCTCTCGGGCCGCGCGTTTGCCCAGGCCACCTGGCGTCACGCGCTCTTCGGCTGGGTCCTCGGCCGGCTCGCCTGATCCGGCCATGTCCTAGGACATGGCCAGGGAGAACGGGTCGCTCGCCCCGGGGCGGGTCATCAGGGTCTGAGGACGGCGCGGCGCGGGCCGGCTACGAAGCCGGCTTCGGCAAGCAGCGGCATCGCCTCGGACTCGGCGACGGGCTCACCGTCGAAGCGCTCCACGGACAGCCGGCGCACACCGGTTCTCCGGGCGTGCTGGACGACCGCGGCGAGCGCCGGTCGCAGCCACGACTCGTCCGGCTCGCGGAGCGGGACGAGCGAGCGGCCGCTTCGCTCCACGAACAGCACCGCCTCGCCGCCGGAGAGGACGACGAGAGCGCCCGCGACCCGAGCCGCCCGCGCGCCGGCCCGCTTCGGCCACGAGAGTGCCGCGCCGTACGGCTGGGCCGGGTCGGCGGCCGCGAGGACGAGCGTCTCCGGCTCGTCGCCGTCTCGCGGACGCAGCTCGCGAACCCTCTCGACCGCGCCGCCGAGCGCGAACTGCGCGCCGCCGAGGCCCTCGACGAAGTACCCGCGCCGGCAGAGGCCGAGCGTCTCGAGCGCCCGCAGCTCTCCGTAGACGGCGCCGTACCCCCCGGGGATGCCCTCTGCGCGCACTCCGTCACGGGTGACGATGCCCTGCCGCTCGAGCAGCAGCTCGGCCAGAGCACGCCGGTCCGGAGGACCGGCGAACAGGCGCTCCGTCAGCGACCACCGCCCCTGCGTGGCGGTGATCGCGGCCGCGCGCCGCCGGGAGAAGCGCCGCGGCCGCCGCTCTGCCTTCGGCACGCCGTACCGGCGCGGCGCCCGGAGCGGCTGCCACGAGTCGTTCGTCACCTCTCCCGCCCAGACGAGATCCCAGAGCGCGGGCAAGAGCTCTTCGGCGTCGAGCCCGGCACCGGCGAGCAGGTCGGCCCAGAACTCGGCCGAGCGTGCGAGGGCGGCGCGGATTCGGTCGTGCGCTTCGCCTTCCGGCGCCGGCGTCCCGGCCGCACGCCCGAGAGCAGCCGCGTCCTCCCGGAAGTACACGGCCACGCGGTCGAGGCCTGCTCCGATCCAGACGACCTCGCCGGTCGCGCAGAGCTGGTCGAGCAGCTCGGGCCGGTAGTCGGGCACCCGGCGCGGCAAGACCTCCCGCTCCCACAGGGCGACCGGGAGCGGGAGCGCCTGCAACGGCACCAGGGCTTCGCGCAGCGACGCCCGACGATCCACGCCGTGCCACGAGGGCAGGAAGCGCGCATACGCGGCTTGCTCGACCGGCTCGACCTCCTTCCGGAGCGCCGCCAGCGAGGCGCGGCGAAGGCGCCGCAGGACGTCCGGATCGCACCACTCCCGCTCGGTCCCTCCTGGCCGCAGCTCGCCGCGGACGAGCCGCTCCTCGCCTTCCAGGGCGGCGAGCTCCAGCCCGGCGAGCTCCGGCTCGATCCCGAAGCGGGCAGCCGCCTCGGCCGTCGTGAACGGCCCTCGCCCGCGCGCGAATCGCGCCAGCAAGGTGCGGAGCGGCAGCTCGCCGGGCTCGAGGAACGCGTCGGGTAGCCCGGATGGCGGCATCGCTCCGAGTGCGTCCCGGTAGCGGCCGGCGTCCTCGGCCGCGATCAGCCGCTCGTCGCCCCCGAAACGCACAAGGAGCGCTCGGCGCTCGGCCAGCAGCGGCTCGGCGAGCGCTCGATCGTATTCATCAACTCGCAAATCCCCACGAAGCAAAAGAAGATGGTGCAAATCATCCGGACTTCTCGGCTCGCCGCGCAACTGGCTCTCGACCTGCTCGACGGCGTCGCGGTCGAGCAGCTCACGGAGCTCGTCCTGCCCGAGCAGCTCGCGCAGGAGCTCCCGGTCGAGCGAGAGCGCCTGCGCCCGCCGCTCGGCCGGCGGAGTGTCGTCCTCGTACATGTAGGTCGCGACGTAGTCGAAGAGGAGCGAGGCCGCGAACGGCGACGCCGACGGCGTCTCGACCTCGACCACGTCGACCTGGCGCGTGGCCATGCTGTGCAGCAGCTTGCGCAGTGCCGGCAGGTCGAAGACGTCCTGCAGGCACTCGCGGTAGGTCTCGAGCACGATGGGGAAGGCCGGATACCTGCGCGCCACCTGAAGCAGCGACTGCGCCTTCAACCGCTGCTGCCAGAGCGGCGTCCGCTCTCCCGGCCGGCGGCGCGGGATCAGCAGAGCCCGCGCGGCGTTCTCGCGGAAGCGGGCGCCGTAGAGCGCGCTCTGGCCGACCTCCTGGACGACGAGCTCCTCGACCTCGTCCGCGGCGACGAGCAGCTCCGAGAGCGCCGGCGCCGCGTCGGCGTCGGGCAGGTGGAGGGCGATGCCGTCGTCCGACCAGATCGACAGGACATCGAGGCCGAGCGACTCGCGCAGACGGGCGGCCAGCGCGAGGGCCCACGGCGCGTGCACGCGCCCCCCGAACGGGGTCAGGATGCACACCCGCCAGTCGCCGATCTCGTCTCGGAAGCGCTCCACCACCACCGTTCTGTCCGACGGCACCGCGGTCGTCGCGCGCTCCTGCTCGCGCAGGAACGCCAGGAGGTTCTTGGCCGCCAGCTCGTCGAGGAAGTACTCGCGTCGCAGCCGCTCGAGCGCGCCTTCGTCGGAAAGAGCCACCAGCTCGCGCGAGGCTGCGCCGATCGCCGCGCCGAGCTCGTACGGCCGCCCCACTCCCTCGCCCTTCCAGAACGGAACCGCCCCCGGCACGCCGGGCGCCGGCGAGACGAGCACCCGGTCGCGCGTGATCTCCTCGATCCGCCACGTCGAGGCGCCGAGCATGAACGTCTGCCCTGCCCGGGCCTCGTAGACCATCTCCTCGTCGAGCTCACCGACCCGGCTGCCGCTGTCGACGAGCTGCACGGTGAACAGGCCTCTGTCCGGGATCGTGCCGGCGTTCGTGACCGCCAGCCGCCGTGCTCCGGCACGGCCGCGGACGAGACCGGCCGTGCGGTCCCAGACGATGCGCGGGCGCAGCTCGGCGAACTCGTCGGACGGATAGCGACCCGCGAGCATGTCGAGCACGTTCTCGAGCTGGATCCGGGAGAGGTCGGCGAACGGATAGGCCCCGCGGATCAGCTCATGCAGCTCGTCGACGGCGATCTCCTCGTCGGCGCAGATCGCGACGACGTGCTGGGCGAGCACGTCGAGCGGGTTGCGCGGGATGACGGTCTCCTCGATCTCACCGGCCCGCATCCGGCGCGCCACGACGGCGCACTCGAGCAGGTCGAGCCGGAACTTGGGGAAGATACGGCCCTTCGAGACCGCGCCGAGCTCGTGGCCGGCCCGGCCGATCCGTTGCAGCCCACGCGCGACCGACTTCGGCGACTCGACCTGCACGACGAGGTCGACGGCGCCCATGTCGATGCCGAGCTCGAGCGAGGACGTGGCGACGAGGCAGGGAATCTCGCCGCGCTTGAGCAGCTCCTCGATCTCGACTCGCTGCTCGCGCGCCAGCGAGCCGTGGTGGGCGCGTGCGATCTCCTTCTCCGCCAGCTCGTTCAGGCGCAGGGCGAGCCGCTCGGCGAGGCGCCGGTTGTTGACGAACACGATCGTCGAGCGGTGCTGCCCGACGAGCCGCAGCAGCTCGGGGTAGATCGACGGCCAGATCGACTGCGTCGCAGGCCCGACCCCGTCGGTGATGCCGCTGCCGTCGACGATCTCGGGCTGGCGGATCGGCTGCGCGGCCGAGAGGTTGCTCATGTCCTCGAGCGGTACGACGACCTCGAGGTCGAGCTCCTTCGCCCGGCCCGCATCGACGAGCTCGATCGGACGGGCGCCGGACACGAAGCGGCCGATCTCCTCGAGCGGGCGCTGCGTGGCCGAGAGGCCGATCCGCTGGACCGGTCGTCCCGTCAGCCGGTCGAGGCGCTCGAGGCTCACGGCGAGGTGTGCGCCTCGTTTCGTCCCGGCGACGGCATGCACCTCGTCGACGATCAGCGTCTCGACCGTCCGCAGCAGCTCCCGGCCCTGCGAGGTGAGCAGCAGGAACAGCGACTCGGGCGTCGTGATCAGGATGTCCGGCGCGTTACGGAGCATCGCCTGCCGCTCTTTCGCCGGCGTGTCTCCGGTGCGCACCGCCACGCGCAGCTCGGAGCGCAGCCCGGCCAGCGGCCCGCGCAGGTTGCGCTCGATGTCGTAGTTCAACGCTTTGAGCGGGGAGACATAGAGCAGGCGCAGGCCTTCGCCGGGCGACGGAGTGAGCCGGTCGATCCCGTACAGGAAGGCGGCGAGCGTCTTCCCGGAGCCGGTCGGCGCCTGCACGAGCACGTGACCGCCCTTGGCGATCGCCGGCCAACCGAGTGCCTGGGCCGGCGTCGGCGCTTCGAAGGCGCGCTCGAACCAGGCACGCGTCGCCGGGCTGAACACCGAGAGTGGACCCACATCGGCAGATTAGCGACAGAACGTATGTTCGTCTAGATGCCCGATCCAGACACGTCCGATTCGGGCAGTACGGTCATCCTCATGCGTCTCATCGTCGCCCGCTGCGAGGTCTCCTACACCGGCCGGCTCACCGCGTTCCTGCCCGCATCGACGCGGCTCTTGCTGCTGAAGTCGGACGGCAGCGTGCTCGTCCACGCGGATGCCGGCGGCTACAAGCCCCTGAACTGGATGACCCCGCCGACCGTGATCGAGGAGGCCGACGGGTCGATCGTCGTTCGGAAACGCTCGGGCAAGACCGAGGACAGGCTGGAGATTCGCCTCCACGAGGTCCTGAGCGACGTGGCACACGAGATGGGCGAGGCCGCCGGGCTGGAGAAGGACGGCGTCGAGCGCCATCTCCAGGAGGAGCTCGCCGCCCGCCCGGAGGCGCTCGTGGAGGGGCTTCGGCTCGTGCGGCGGGAGTGGCCCACCGACGTCGGCCCGGTCGATCTCATGTGCCGCGACGCCGACGACGGCTGGGTGGCGGTCGAGATCAAGCGCGTGGCGACGATCGACGCGGTCGAGCAGCTGTCCCGCTACCTGGAGCGCATCCAGCTCGACCCCGCGCTGGCCACGTGTCGGGGCATCCTGGCCGCCGAGCAGCTGAAGCCGCAGGCGGTCACGCTGGCCGAGGGCCGCGGGATCGAGTGCGTCGAGGTGGACCTGGCCGTGCTGCGAGAAGAGCGCGAGCCGGAGCTCACGCTCTTCTCGCTAGCCCGATAGAGCTAGCCCGGCAACGCCCTCGACGCGCAACGTGCGCGCGGCTCTAGATCACGGCGTACGCCCGGCAGCCGATGAAGTTCAGGTTCGGGTCCCAGTGGATGGTGGACCAGATGTCGGGCGCGGACTCGCTCCCGTCGCTGTGCCACGCGGTGGGGGTCTCGGCTGCGATCACGTGATCGGTCGAGTCCCACGACGACCCGAAGAAGGCCAGGACGTAGTGGTCCTGGCAGTACCGGCCCACGTCGGCGAGCGAGATCATCGAGCCGCCGACACGGAGCGAGTCGGTGTTCCCCCACCCGGTGTACCCGAACTTGACGTCGGGCGACTTCGCGCCGGCCGCTTTTGCGGCCATCAGCACCGTTCCCGAGCAGTCGGCCTGACCGCCGGCGCCCGGGCCCGATTTGTAGTCGATCGGCCGGTGCTGCGAGTAGTGCCAGGTGTCCTTGTGATCCTCCATCTGGTGCCAGAAGGCGAAGATCGCCTTCACGATCGCCTCGGCCGCCGTCGTGTCGGCGAAGCCGTTGTAGAGGTTCTGCGACGTCTGGTCCCAGGCCCATTCGCCCGCATGCGGCGTCTCTTCCGGGCAGACGGCTGCGAGGGACGCGGTGTGCGTGTCGTTGCCCCACTGCCCGTCCTCGGCGACGCTCAGGACGAGTTGCGTCTTCTTGATCTCCTGCGTGGTCTGTGGATCGTGGAACACGTCGTCGAACTGCGCCCACGGCTTGCACCCGAGGCGCGACATGACCCGCTTGACTGCTCGGACATCGGCCCCCGGGTCGATTCCCGCCTCGAGGATCCGTTTGAACTCGACCGACGGCCCGGCGGGTCGAACTGCGTGTGCGGTAGCTCCTGCGGCCATTCTTCCCTCCCTCGGAAAACGACACGAACGACAGGCTGCACCGGCCGCAACGGTCTGCCCGAACGTAACGTAACGCACGACCGCGCGAGAGTCCAGTCCACGACGATACGATCGGCCCGTGCCCGAAGCGCTTCATTTCACCGGCAACGACGAGGCCGACCGGCTGCTGGCGAGCGATCCGCTCGCGCTCCTGATCGGCTTCGCGCTCGACCAGCAGGTCACTGTCCCGACGGCGTTCATCGGGCCGCTGAAGATCAAGCAGCGCGTCGGCTCGCTCGACGCCGAGGAGCTGGCCGGCATGCAGCCCGACCGGCTCGAGGCGGTGTTCCGCGAAAAGCCCGCCGTCCATCGCTTCCCCGGCGCGATGGCGACGCGCGTGCAGGAGCTCGCCCGCACGGTCGTCAGCGAGTACGGCGGCGACGCGTCTCGCCTGTGGAGCGAGGCGAGCGACTCGGACGACCTCCGCCGCCGCATCGAGGCGCTGCCCGGGTTCGGCGAGATGAAGGTCAAGGCGCTCGGGTCCGTGCTCGCGAAGCGCTTCGGCGTCGCGGCGGCTCAGGGGCTCGTACCCGGGCACCCGACGCTCGGGGACGTCGACTCGGCGCAGGCGCTCGAGGACTACCAGGCCGAGAAGCGCGCGTACAAGGCAGCGCAGCGCGCCGCCAAGGGCTGAGCCAGGCGAGCGGTGAAGCGCCGGCGGATTCTCGCGTACGTGACGCGCGAGCGGAACGGGCGCAAGGAGCTGCTCGTCTTCGACCATCGCGACCACCCCGAGGCAGGCACGCAGGTGCCGGCGGGACGGCTCGACGAGGGCGAGACGCTCAAGCAGGGCTTGCTCCGCGAGCTCCACGAGGAGACCGGCCTCGACCGCGTCCGCGTCGTGCGGGAGCTGACGGTGCTCGGCGACTGGGCTCGCGAGTCGGACTACGAGAACCACGCGTTCGAGGTACTCGTCGAGAACGACGAGGCGCCCGATACCTGGGAGCACGTGGTTCACGGCAACGGTGACGACGCAGGGCTCGTGTTCGCCTTCCGCTGGGTGGCGATCGAGCCTGGCCTCGACCTCTGGGACGGCGGCGACCCGACCTACACGCAACTCGCATGAAGGCGATCGCGCTCGGTGTGATCGTGCTCGCCCTGGGCGGCGGCTCGGCTCGATCGCCGCGGATCGCGAGCTGTCCCGTGTTCCCGCCCGACAACCCGTGGAACCAACGCGTCGACAAGCTGCCCGTCGCGTCGAACTCGACTGCGATCATCGACTCGATCGGGGCCGACACCGGCCTCCATCCCGACTTCGGCTCGGGCCTCTGGGACGGAGCGCCGATCGGGATCCCGATCACGGTCGTCGGGGCCGGGGTGCCGAGGTCGCGCGTGAGCTTCGACTACGCCGACGAGTCCGACCCCGGGCCGTATCCGATCCCGGCCAACGTGAAGCTCGAAGGCGGGAGCGACCGCCACGCCCTGATCCTGGACTCGTCCACGTGCAAGCTCTACGAGCTCTACTCGCTCCAGCGCGCGGGGACGGGCTGGCACGCGGGCTCGGGGGCGATCTGGAGCCTCCGCTCGAACCGTGTCCGGCCCGCGGGCTGGACCTCGGCCGACGCGGCGGGCCTGCCGATCCTGCCCGGGCTCGTCCGCTGGAGCGACATCGCGCAGGGCCACATCGACCACGCCGTCCGCTTCACCGTCGAGCGGACCCGTCACGCCTACATCTATCCGGCACGGCACTACGCGAGCGACCTCACCGGCGCGAACCTGCCCCCGATGGGGACGCGCGTCAGGCTCCGAGCCGACTATCCGATCGCCGGCTTCCCCCCGCAGGCCCGGATCGTGCTCGCCGCGCTGAAGACCTACGGAATGATCGTGGCCGACAACGGCACGTCCTGGTACATCACGGGCGAGCCGAGCTCGCACTGGTCGAACGACGATTTGCACACGCTCGGCCGCGTCCCCGGCTCGGCGTTCGAGGTCGTGAACACCGCATCGCTCCGCCCCCACTCCAAGTAACAGACTGTTACGTGGCCAGCCGCGTCCAGTAGAGCTCTGTCTCGACGGGCAGGATGTATTCGCCGACGACAAGCCGGCGCAGCTCCCGTTCCGTGGCTTCGAACTCGTCTGGCGGCAGGGTGCCGAACGGGCTCGTCGACAGGTAGAGCGTGACGAGCGACTCCGCGCCCATCCCGACTTGCTGGGTCTCGATTCGCTCCTCGCGCGCGGCCTCGAACAGCGAGCCGGCGAAGCAGCTGCGCCACTCCCACTCGCGCGCTTCGACCGGGATGACCCCGAGGGACGGCCGTTCCTTGACCCGCTGCATCAGGTCCGTAGCGGCCCGCGGAATCGGCGGCTCGGTCCTCCACCAGGAGTTCCAGACCAGAACGAGGCCTCCCCGGGGTCGGAGAACCCGCGCGATCTCGGCCAGAGCCTCGTCGACGTCGAACCAGTGGAATGCCTGCCCGACGAAGACGGCGTCGATCGACGCGTCGGCGAGCGGGATCGCCTCCGCCCTTCCCTCCAGCGCCAAGTAACAGTCTGTTACTTGGGACAGGACGGCTCGCATGGATTCGTCCGGCTCGACGGCGGTCACGCGGGCGAAGCGCTCGACCAGCAGCCGGGTGAGCTTGCCTGTTCCTGCCCCGAGGTCGAGCACGTGCGCATCGGAGCCGAGACCGAGGCGAGACGCCGGCAGATCGACCACCTCCGGGGAGTAGTCCGGGCGGACGCGGTCGTAGGACGCGGCGCCGCGGCCGAAGCTCAGCGCCCGCGTCACCTCATGCGAGTCCACCACACCTCCGCGCGCAGCGGCGTCCGGTACGTGCCGTCCGCGGTCACGGTGCGAAGCTCCTCACCGAGCGTGCGCCGCTCTTTGGCGGGCAGTACGGCGAAGATGCTGGTCGAGAGCGTCCTCGCGACGAGGGCATCGCGGTCCTGGACGTGGACGTGCTCGAAGCTCTCCTCGCAGAGGGGCTCGAACGGCGAGGCAGGATCGGCAAACGGCTCGCGCCACGCGCCGGACTCGAGGATCTTCCCGCCCGGCTCGACACCGAGGCGGCGATACCGCTCGATGATCTCGCGCGCGGCTTCAGGCAGCGGTAGGTAGTCCCCTCCGTTCGGGACGTTGAAGCACAGGACGAGCAACCCGCCCGGCCGGAGCACACGCGCGATCTCGTCGAGCGCACGCGGCCAGTCGAACCAGTGGAACGCCTCGGCGCAGAAGACGCCGTCGAGCGATGAGTCCGCGAGCGGAATCGACTCCGCCGATCCATCCAGCGCTTGAACGCCCGCGATCAGGGCACGCATCTCTGCCGACGGCTCGACCGCGACGAGGTGTGTGAACCGACGCGCCAGCACCCGGGTCAGCTTGCCGGTGCCCGCCGCGAGGTCGAGCACCTCGGCATCGGGAGACAACCGTCCGACCGTGGCGATCTCGTCGGGCCATTCGGGCCGGCCGCGCTCGTAGTCGGCGGCCGCGTTGCCGAAGGCGAGCCGCAGGAGCGGCTCAGCCGACACCGCGGAGCGGCTCAGCTAACACCGGCGAGCAGGAAGGCGCGCTGCTCCCTGACCATCTCGCGGGCGATCACGAGCCGTTGGATCTCGTTCGTGCCCTCGTAGATCTGCGTGATCTTGGCGTCGCGCATCATCCGCTCGAGCGGGTACTCGCGGATGTAGCCGTAGCCGCCCAGGATCTGCACCGCCTCGGTGGTGACCCACATGGCCGTGTCCGCGCAGAAGAGCTTCGCCATCGCCGACGCCTTGGTCAGCTCGGCGTCCGGCACGCCGGCGTCGGCCATCTGCCCGAACCGGTAGAGCAGGCCGCGCGCCGCCTCGCAGGCCGTCTCCATGTCGGCGAGCTTGGCCGCGATCAGCTGGTGCTCCGCGATCGGCTTGCCCATCGTCTCGCGCGTCTTGGCGTACTCGAGCGCGTAGTCGGTCGCCCCCTGCGCGATGCCGAGCGCCTGCGCGCCCACGCCGGCCCGCGAGTGGTCGAGGATCCGCATGGCGAGCCGGAAGCCCTCCCCCTCGGAGCCGAGCCGGTTCGCCTCGGGCACGCGGCAGTCCGTGAACGTGAGCTCGCCCGTCGTCGAGCCGGAGATCCCCATCTTCGGCTCCAGCCGCGCGACCTCGAACCCCGGCGCGTCCGACTCGACCAGGAACGCCGAGATGCCCGCGTGCCGCTTCGACGGGTCGGTCTTCGCGAACACCGTGTACAGCGAGGCGACGGCGGCGTTCGTGATGAACCGCTTCGACCCGTTGAGGACGTACTCGCCGTCGTCGCGCCGCGCCTCCGTGCGCATCGCCGCGGAGTCGGAGCCGGAGCCGGCCTCCGTGAGCGCGTAGGCGGCGAGCCACTCGCCGGACGCGAGCCGTGGCAGGTAGCGCTCGCACTGCTCGTCCGAGCCGCCGAGCACCAACCCCAGCGAGCCGAGCGCCTGGACGGCCAGAATCAGGCCGCTCGTCGCGCAGACCTTGGAGACCTCCTCGATCGCGACCAGCGCCAGGAGCGTGCCGGTGCCGGTGCCGCCGTAGCGCTCCTCGAAGAAGAGCCCGAACACCTCGTGCTCGCGGAACAGCTCGACGACGTCCCACGGAAACTCGTGCGATGCGTCGATCTCGGCGGCCCGCGGCGCGATCCGCTCGCGCGCCAGCGTGCGCACGAGCTCACGGATCTCGCGCTGGTCGTCGGTCAGCACGTCGTACGGCACATTCTCAGTGTACGCCCGGAAACCGGTCGCTCGAGCAAGCGGCAGCCGGCCGGCGGAGCTACCGTCTCTCGATGCTGGGGAGGGCGATCGGGCTCGCGTTGCTCGGAGTCACCGCGCTCTCGGCCCTCGCGGCCGGCCCGGCGTCACCCGCCGGCGGCGCTGCGCTCCTGGCCCGCTACGAGCCTGTCGTCGAGCTCTACCGCGCCGACTGGAAGCCGAGCGCGGTCGAGCCGTTTCTCGCCGGCGCCGACCTCGAGCGGCCCGTCGGCATCCGCTGGCGCGTCGTCCGCCGGAGCCCGCCTGCATCCGCGCTCGCCGGCGGCTCCGCCGGCCTGAGGCTCGACACACGCGGCTGCACGCCGGCGGTGAACCTCGACGCGTGCTACGTCCACCGCGCTCAGCCGGCGAGCGTCTACGGCCGGGTCTGGGTCAGCCCGACGGCGTCTGCCGGCATCAGCAGCGTGCTCCAGTACTGGTTCTTCTACCCGCTCGACGACTGGCGGAACTCGCCGACCAGGCCGACGCTCTGGCACATGCACGAGGGCGACTGGGAGGAGGTCTCGGTGGCGCTCGACGCCGCAGGCGGGCCGGTCTCGGTCGCCGCGAGCCAGCACAACCTCGGCGTGACCAGGACCTGGGCGCGCGTTCGTGTGGACGGCGGGACACACCCGGTCGTCTACGTGGCGCTCGGCTCGCACGCGAACTACCTGTCGCCGGGCTTCCGCGGCGTCGCCGGCGTCCCGCACAGGATCCCGACCCGCTTCTCGGGCGTTCCGCTCGTCGAGCCCGACTTCACGTCCGCGCAGGCCACGTACGGCCCCGCGGGGGTGACGGCTGACGTCCTCGGCATCGTCGACATCTCGGACGGCACCGCTCCCTGGCTCTCCTTCGCCGGCTCCTGGGGGGATGGGGCGTACGTCCTGCTCGGAGAGCAGACGAAGACGGGCACGCGGTACGCGCATCTCCGCGTCGGCGGCTCCCCGATCGGACCGGCGTTCCACGACATCTGGCGCGACCCGCTGCTCCAGTTCAGAAGCTGGCCCGCCGATGACGGACATTGACGTGTTCTCAGCAGGCCGGCGAACCCAGGAAGGTCGCTTGGTGCTCCCCCGCACACGCGCCGCCCTCGTGCTGGCGGCGGCGGTGGTCTCCACCGGCTCGTTGGTCGCTGCTCTGCCGGTGGCCGCGGCGCACCGAGCCCGAACGGACAGCGCCGTCGTCGCGATGCCGTCGCTCGACGCGCAGATCATCGCCAGGATCAACGCAGTACGCGCGCAGCGCGGTCTGAGCCGGCTGCGCCTTTCCGTCCGGCTCAGGTCGGCGGCGGACTTCCACTCGTACGAGATGATCCGGCACGGGTACTTCTCACACGACTCGGCGGACGGCAGCTCGCCGTGGAAGCGGCTGGGGCGGTTCTATCCCGCGGCCGGGTACCGCCGCTGGCAGGTCGGAGAGACGCTGCTCTGGTATTCGCCCGACGTGGACGCAGCCGGCGCCGTCGGCGATTGGCTGGGAAGCCCGGAGCACCGGGCAATTCTGCTGGCGCCCGGGTTCACCGAGATCGGTGTCTCGGCGCTGCATGCGACGGCTGCCTCCGGCTCCTTCCAGGGCCAGGAGGTCACGCTGATCACCGCCGATTTCGGCCTGCGCCTTCGCTGACGGCCGCCCGGCCTCCGAAGCCGCCCCTCAAGTCAGGGATGGGGCGTGTCGATAACGGCGGCAGCCCGGGAAAAGCCACCCCGGCAAAACCACTCAAGTTAGGGAATCCTCGTGACGATAAGGAGAGACATGGAAGCGGCACACACTTCCTGGCGTTCGCTCGGTGAGCTCTTCGTCGAGCGCGGCCTGATCTCCGAGGCCGATCTCGAACGTGCTCTCGCCGAGCAGGTTGCGACGAAGCGGCGCCTGGCGGACATCCTCGTCCGGCGCGGTCTCGTCACCGGCCACGACATCACGAAGGCACTCATGGAGCAGCTGGGCGACGACGCTCCGATGCTGCCGGCCCCCACGCCGGCCGTCGCTCCAGCACCCGCACCGGCACCTGTCCCGGCTCCCGTCGCCGAGCACCGCGACGCCGACGTCGTGACGCTGCCCGAGCCCGCACCGGCCGAGACCGGTCCCGCCGCCGCGGCTGCCGCGGCCGAGCACGAGACCGCCCCGCCGCCGAAGCAGGCTTCCAGGAAGAAGGCTGCGCCGGCTCAGGCGCCGATGCCCGAGGCAACGATCCCGGGCGGGTACGACCTCTCCATCTCCGCACACGCATTGATCGCCGAGGCCGACTCGCGGCGCCGTGGCGCCGAGGCCGAGCTCAACGCGGCTCGTGAGGCCCATGCGCAGGTTCTGCGCGGGCTCGAGCAGGTTCGCGCCGAGCTCGACGCACGCGACCTCTCGACCGACAGCCTCGCCAAGGAGCTCGAGGAGACGCAGAGCCGCCTCCGCAACCGCGAGGAAGAGCTCTCGACCGAAGTCTCGCTCTGGGAAGAGGCCCGTCGTGAGGCCGAGCGCTGCGGCGGCCAGCTCGCCGAGCTGCAGTCGCGGCTGGACGAGAAGCAGCACGAGCTGTCCGAGGCCAGCGCTTCGGCCGCCGCCTGGACTGCACGGGCCTCCGAGCTGGAGAACGAGACCGACACGCTCGCCGGCCGCGTCACCGCCGCCGCCCACGCCCTCGAGATCCTCGCCACCACCCGCTTCGCCGCCAACGGTGCCGACCTGACGCGTTCGGGTGGCCCGGGCAACGGGTCGGAGCAGAAGGCGAGCAGCCAGACCGGCGTGCTCTGTTTCGTGCCGCAGGCCGAGGGCTACGACCTCGTCGAGCGGGCCGGCCCGCTGCCGTCCGTCGGTGAGATGCTCGAGTTCGGCGAGCAGCAGTTCGTGGTCACGAAGATCGGGCGCTCTCCGCTCCCGTTCGACCGACGCAGCTGCGTCTTCCTCACCGCGGTCTAGGCACCAGCCGACACTCCGCTCGTTCCGCTCACAGCGCCGTTTGCGCACGGCTCCGACGCGCCGTGCGGCCAACTCAAGTAGTTCCCCCGAACGGACGATAGAGAGATCAGATGGAAGCAGCTCACATCACCTGGCGCCCGCTCGGACAGCTCTTCGTCGAGCGAGGCCTGATCACGCAGGAGGAGCTCGAGGACGCGCTCGTCGAACAGCGCGAGACGGGGAAGCGACTGGGCTCGATCCTCGTCGCGCGGGGCCTCGTCTCGGGCCCGGAGCTGACCAGCGTGCTCGTCGACCAGCTGGGGATGGAGCTGACCAAGGAAAGCGGTTTCGGATCCGGCCTCTGGGACGAGATCCGGCGCCGCCACCCGCGTGGACGCGACCGGGTCGAGGCAGACCCTTCCGCGCCCGAGCAAACGGGCGAGGACGCCCCTCCCCACGACGAGCAGCAGCAGGCGCCCGCACCGGTGCGCCCGCTGCCGCTCGCACCCGTTCAGGAAGCATCGCCGGCCGCCCCCGCGCCCGATCCGGACAAGCTCCAGGCCGACCTCGCGAAGGAGCGCGCTGCCCTCGCGGCCGCCCTCGACGAGGAACGCGCCGAACTTCAGGCGGCGCTGGCCGACGAACGGAACGCGCTCGCGGCGGCGCTCCAGGCGGAGCGGGCAGCTCGGGACCAGGCCATGCAGGAGCACGCCGAGCTCCAGGGGGCGCTGAGCGCGGAACGGGACGAGCTCGAGGCCGTGCTCCGGGAGGAGCGGACGGCGAGGCAGCAGGCCCTGCAGGAGCACGCCGAGCGCGAGGCGGCGCTTGCCAATGAGCGGGAAGTTCTCGAGGCGGCGCTCGAACGGGAGCGCGTTGCCAATCAGCAGGTTCCGGAAGAGCATGCCGAGGTTCAAGCGGCGCTCCGCGTCGAGCTGAACGAGCTCGAGACTGCGCTCGAGGAGGAGCGAACGGACAGGCAGCAGGCCCTGCAGGAGCTCATGCATTCGCGCGCCGACGCCTCGGCTCGGGTCGAGGAGCTCGGGCAGCTCCGCAGCGAGGCCGAGGAGCTGCGCTCGCAGGTCGAGCAGAGCACCCACATCGCCGCCGCCGAGCGGCAGGCACACAGCCGGGCGCTCGAGGAGCTCGAGGGCGCACGATCCGAGGCGAGCGTCGAGGCGAAGGAGCTGCGCTCGTCGATCGAGCGTGTCCGCGCCGAGCTCGAGCGACTCGATGCCGCCACCGCCTGGTTCGAGTACTGGTCCGGTGCCGCGGCGGCTGCAGCCACCACCAGGGAAGCGCAGCCCGAGGGCGAATAGCGCCCTGCTCGCCCACTCAGCGAAGCCTCAAGAGAATCCCTCGAACGGACGATAGACCGAAACATGGAAGCCGCCCACGCCACCTGGCGCCCGCTCGGAGAGCTGATCGTCGAGCGCGGCCTGATCACCGAGGAGCAACTCGAGGACGCGCTGCTCGAGCAGCGGATCACCCACAAGCGCCTGGGAACGATCCTGATCGACAAGGGGATCGTCTCGGCTCAGCAGCTCACCGACGCGCTCGTCGACCAGATCGGCGTCGAGGACCTGCTCGACGAGTTCGACCGCACCGACGCAGACCCCGCGGACACGGAGCGTTCGGCGCGCGCCCTGGGCGACCCGCTGCGCCGGTTCCGCGCGCGACTTCAGGACGTCGAGCCTCCCTCGCCTCGCCGGCTCACAAGCCCCTTCGCGCGCCTCGGCGCCAGGACGGCCGAGCTCGGCCGCCGCAGCCGTGACGCGAGCACTCGCCTCATCCCCTCTCGCGGCTCGGGTCGTTCCGACGCGGCCGAGGACCAGCCGATCTCGCCGTTCACGGTGGCCCCGGCGCCCGAGTCGTTCGAGCCGGCGGAGCCCGGGATGACGACCGTGCCCGCCGCGCTCGAGGTCGTGCAGGACCATGCCCCGGATCCACAGTCGCAGCCCGAGCCGGAGCCGCAGCAGCCCGAGGAGCCGCACGCGTGGCTCGCGGCGGCGCGGAGCGCAATCGAGGGGGCCGAGGCGGATCTGGCGAGACTCGACAACGCCGCGGTGGCGCGGTCGCACGAGCTGGAGCGCATCCGTGCGGAGCTCGCCGACCGCGAGTCGGAGCTCGCCCGCGAGTCGTCCGGGCACCGTCAGGCCGAAGAAGAGATCCAGCGGATGCACGCGCTGATCGACGACCGGGATGCCGGCCTCACTGCCATGGAGGCCACGGTCGAGGAGCTTCGCGAGCAGCAGGCCTCGACGCAGGCCGAGCTCGACGCCCTCCTCCTGCAGTTCGAGCGCACCAGCCGCGAGCTGGTGGCCGCGCAGCAGGCGGTCGCCGAGCGGAGCGCACGCGTCGCCGAGCTCGAGTCGCTGATGGCGGACTACGAGCAGCGTGGCCAGCGCATCGGCGAGCTCGAGTCCCAGACGGCCGATCTGGCCGAGAACCTCTCCGCCACCGACGAGACGCTCGGGATCGAGATGCATGCCCGCGAGCAGGCCCAGCGCGAGGCCAAGCGACTCCAGGATGAGCTCGACGACCGTGACGGGCGCATCGCCAAGCTGGCGCGCCAGCTGGAAGCGGTCGAGGCCGAGCTGCAGGTGGTCGTCGCCGAGCGCGAGCAGGCCACGCGGAAGCTGCGCTCCCGCGAGCGCCGCGTCACGAAGCTCGAGTCATCGCTCGCGGAGCTCCGCGCCGTTCAGGCGCCGGCCGCTCCCGAGCACGAGAGCCCGGCCGAGGCCGAGGTGGAGCCGAACGCAGACGAGCCGGAGTCCGCCGCCCCCACGGTGGCACCGGCTGATGCCGAGGCCGAGACCCAGACCGAAGCCGAGCCCGAGGCGGCCGTTGCCGAGGCTCCGGCCGAGCCGCAGGCCGCCTCCGAGCAGAGCGAGCCGACCGAGCAGACGGAGCAGGCCGAGGGATTCCTCTACTTCGTCCCCCGGACCGGCGAGGGCTACGAGCTCGTCGAACAGGACGGCATCGCGCCGATGATGGGCCGCAAGATCGAGCTCGACGGCCAGAGCTTCGAGGTCACGCGGCACAGCCGCTCGCCGCTGCCGTTCGATCGCCGGATCTGCGTCTACCTCCGGCTGAGCTAGCCCGCTTCGGCGAAGCCGCGCTCCCTGACCAGGGCGTCGACCTCGCGGCGGAGCTCGTCGAGCACGCCCCACAGCTCCGGGCGGAGCGGGACGATCTCCATCCGCCGGGCAGGCGGAGGCTTCGGGCGAGCATGCCGCCCGGGAAGCTCCGGCTCTCCGGGCTCACTCTCGGCAGCCGCAGGCTCCGGGGACAGGGCGGCGCGCACCGACCAGGCGAGGTAGAAGCCCATGCGCCCGGAGACCCCGTACACGGCCGCGAACGCCCAGAGCGGCAGCAGCTCCTCGGCGCCACCCGCGGTGCCGTTGAGCGACCGGATCGTGAGCACGGCCATCGCGGCGAGGCTCGTCGCGCCTGCGATCAGCAGCGAGTCGGCCACCGGCCGCAGCTTCGTCCGGAAGGTGTACAGCCGCCACGACCAGTAGAGGACGACCGTGAGCGCCGAGAACACCGCCATCCAGCCGGCCGGAGGCAGGGGCACGTCGGAGCTCCGCCTGGCGAGCGCGGCGACGAGCGCGGCGAGCGCCAGCATCGAGATGTCGACGGCGAGGCAGGCGAGCGTGAAGGCGCGCCTCGGCCCGGCGGGGACGTCGGGCAACGGCTCGGAGGCGCGGCGCCCGGCCGCTCTCGCCGCAGGCTTTCCGGTGTCAGGCTGTCCGCGCCGCTTGTCCCTCCACTCGCTGCCGAGCTGGACGGCGAGGATGATCGAGGCGATCTCGTGGCGGGAGACGTCCCCGCGCTCGACCAGGATCTCGTCGAGCGGCATTTTCGTCCGGCGCTGCTCGGCCCGTGCCGAGTCGAGGTCCGGCTGGGTGACTCTTCCGCGCGCGACCAGCAGGCGCCCGACCCGCTCCCAGAGGGCGTCGTCGAGCGTCGAGACGCCCGGGGCAGCGGCCGGGCGAAACGGCCGCGCCAGCACTCTTCGTAGTCTCGTCACCCCACTCTCAGTATGGGAGCCGGAGCAGGATCGGCAAGAGGCGGAGCGGCTCTCCGGCGCCGCGTAGAGTGCTCCCGTGATCCTCGAGAACGGCGTCGTTCGCACGCTCGAGCCGTCCCTCCCGGTGGCACGCGCGCTCGCGATCGCGGGCGAGCGGATCGCCGGCGGCGTCGGCACGCACGAGACGGCACTCGCGAGCCCGGAGGTCGTCGACCTCGGAGGCCGCACCGTCGTCCCCGGCTTCAACGACGCGCACGTCCATTTCCCGACCTGGGCGCTCGCGCAGCGGCAGATCGACCTGGACGGCTGCCGCACGCTCGAAGAGGCGCTCGCCCGCGTCCGCGGAACGCCAGTGCCGGAGGCGGGCCGCTGGATCCGCGCCTACGGCTGGCGCAGCGGCGACTGGACGCCGTCGGTGGAGCCGACCCGGGCCGATCTCGACGCGTTCACCGGCACGGTCCCGGCGGCGCTGATCTCCAAGGACTACCACTCCCTGTGGCTCAACTCGGCCGGCCTCGCGCTGGCGGACGGCAACCTGGAGGTCGCGGGCGGCGTCGTCGGGCGAGACGAGAGCGGCGAGCCGACCGGAGTCCTGCGCGAGGAGGCGGCCTGGAGCTTCAAGGAGCGCTTCCTGACCGTCTCGGACGACGAGTACGTCGAAGCGATGCGAGTTGGCGTTCGGCTCGCCCTGTCCCGCGGCGTCACGGCCGTCCACGACAAGGACGGCTGGCTCGGAGCGCCGCGCCTCTGGCAGCGCCTGCGGGAGGAGGGCAACCTCGGGCTCCGGGTCTGGCAGTCGCTGCCGCACAACCTGATCGGGGCGCTGGAGGCCGTCGGCGTGCGCTCGAGGATCGGCGACGACTTCCCCCGGCTCGGCTACGTGAAGGTGTTCATGGACGGGACGCTCGGGTCGGAGACGGCGTTGATGCTCGATGGCTCCGGCGTCGAGATCACGAGCGCCGAGGAGCTCGCCGAGATCGTCCGGCGAGCCGCCCGGATCGGCTGGCCGGTGGCGGTGCACGCGATCGGCGACCGGGCGAACCGGAACGCTCTCGACGCCTTCGAGCAGACCGCGGACGAGTGGCGCCCGCTTGGGCTCCGCCACCGCGTCGAGCACGCGCAGTGCCTGGCACCGGAGGACGTCGGCCGCTTCGCCGCGATCGGCGTCGCAGCGTCCGTGCAGTTCTCGCACGCGCCCTCCGATCGCGACCTCGCCGAGCGTTTCTGGCCGGACCGGCTGGACGGTGCCTACGCCTGGCGCTCGCTGCTCGACTCCGGCGCGGTGGTCGCCAACGGCTCCGACGCGCCGATCGAGGAGCTCGACCCGCTGGCCGGCATTCGCGCAGGCGTGCTGCGCACCGCGGACGAGCGACCTGCCTGGCGGCCCGAGCAGGCGGTGACCGTCGAGGAGGCGCTGGTCGCGACCTGCGTCGCGCCGGCCTGGCTCACGGGAGACGAGCGGCGGCGCGGCAAGCTGCTCCCGGGGTACGCGGCCGACCTCGTCGTGCTCGACCGCGACCCCGTGTCCTGCGCTCCGGAGGAGCTCTCCGAGGTGCGCGTCGTCGCGACCATGGTCGGCGGGCGCTGGGCGCACAAACCCCCGCCCTGGGACTGAACCGGTGCGGATAGCAGACCTGAACTGGATGCAGGTCGAGGCGTACCTCGAGCGCGACGACCGCGTCGTCCTCCCGATCGGCTCGACCGAGCAGCACGGCTACCTCTCGCTCGCCACCGACGTGATCCCGCCGAGCGCGTCTCGGTGGAGGCCGCCGAGCCGCTCGGCGTGCCGGTCCTCCCCGTGCTGGCGTTCGGCGTTGCCCCCGGCTTCACGGCGTATCCCGGCACCGTCTCGGTCCGGCTCGCGACGCTTGTCCAGGTGCTCACCGAGGCGCTCGACGCGCTCCACGGCCAGGGCTTCCGCCGCTTCCTCGTCGTCAACGGACACGGAGGCAACGCGGGCGCCGAAGCACCGCTGGTCGAGTGGGCCCGGGAGCGGGAGCCCGCGCGCCTGCGCTTCCACAGCTGGTACGCGGGTGAGCGCGCCATGGCGGCCGCGGAGGCGCTCTACCCGGATCCGACCCACGCCAACTGGTTCGAGAACTTCCCGTGGACGCGCCTTCCGGGCGTGCCGATGCCGCCCGAGCCGAAGCCGCTGCCGGCAATCGACGAGTTCGGCGACCCGCACGAGGTGCGCCGGATGCTCGGCGACGGAACCTTCGGCGGCGCCTACGAGCGCCCGGCCGAGGAGATGCTCGAGCTCTGGTCGGTCGCGGTGGCAGAGGTCCGCGACCTGATCGAGTCCGGCTGGTAGAGGATCAGCGGCGGAGCCGGCGGCGCTTGCGCGTCTCGGGGCGGCGCGGGATCGGTGCGTCGGTGATGATCGCCATCGGCACCTCGAGCGTCAGCCAGCGCGCGAGCACCGGATCGGCCACCGCCTCGACTGCCCCGAGCAGGCCGGCCTCGCGTACGTCGGGCGTGTGCGCGTCGCTCGCCAGCAGGTGGGCGAGCCCGTTCCCGATCAGCTCGAACGCGGCCGACTGCGAGGAGCGCCCGATCCTGCCGTCGAGCGACGCCGCCGTGATCTGGACGAGCGCGCCCGCGTCGACCAGCGGCCGCAGCTCCTCCGGGTTGCGCTGAACCTCGGCGTTCCGCTCCGGATGGGCGATCACCGGCGTGATCTCCCGGGTGACGAGCTGGAACACCCACTCGTGCAGGGACAGCGGCCAGCCGGCATAGGGGAACTCGAGCAGAACGTGCCGCGGGCTGCCGCCGAGCCCGAACCGGCTGAGGTCGTCGGCGGAGAGCCGCTCGAGCCAGTCGATCGCGATCTCGCCGCCGGGCCGCACCTCGACCGGGATCTGCTCGAGCTGGAGCGCCGCGCGGAGCTCGGCGACGAGCCGCTCCATCGTCCCCGCCTCGGTCGGATAGTCGTCACGGACATGAGGGGTCGCGGCGATGACGCGGACGCCCTCCGCCGCCGCCCGCCGGGCGATCTCGAGGCTCTCCTCGATCGTCGCCGGGCCGTCGTCGACACCCGGCAGGATGTGGGAATGGAGGTCGATCACGGCTGGTGCCCCTTCCGGCAATGCCGTCGAGATTCTGGGTCGCGAGCACCAAGCGATGCAAGGACGCAGGGAGCGCCGATAGTCAGGACTATCGGCGCGACTGAGGACGCAGCCGGCGTAGGCTCGACGGAGCCGGCCCAGGAGCAGAGGTCGCGGCTTTGCCGCGGCCGGAGCGGGAAGGCAGCGCGCCGCGTGATCGCGGGCCAGAAGCCGGCATGTATTGCTGGATGGGGCACTACGTCGCGCGCAACCGTACCGAGTACACTGGGTCTGTGGCTGTTCGCACGATGAAGGAAGTCCACGACCAGACGTGCGCTGTCGCCTGTTGTGCCGACATCATCGGCGCGAAATGGACGGCACTCCTCGTGCACGATCTCTCCGAGGGACCGCGCCGGTTCTCCGAGCTCGAGCATTCCTGCCGGGGCATCAGCCCACGGACGCTGTCCGAGCGGCTCCGGCTGCTCGAGCACGAGCGGATCGTCATCCGCCGCAGCTACAGCGAGACGCCGCCACGCGTCGAGTACGAGCTCACCGACAAGGGCGCGTCGCTCCTGCCGATCATCAAGGCGATGAGCGACTTCGGCCATGCCTGGCTCGTGCCCGAGCACGATCACTCCGCAGATCTCGCCCGGACCGGCTAGCTCAGCGACCCGAAACCGACGTAGAGCTCGCGCGCCGCGGCGATGCCGAGCGGCACGTACTCGAGCAACAGTCGCTCGTTCGGCGAGTGGACGTTGCTGTCGGGGAGTGCGAAGCCCGTGATGACGGCCGGGATCCCCTGCTCGCCGAGCGCGGGCACGATCGGCAGCGAGCCCCCCGAGCGGAGCAGCAGCGGCCGGGTGCCGAGCGCCCGCTCGAACGCGTCCCGCGCGAGCCTGATCGCGGGAGAGCCGGGGTCGACCAGGCCGGCCGGGCTCATCGCCATCCGCTCCACCTCGACGTCTGCCCCCGTCGGCGCGGCTTCCTTCACCAGCCGCTCGACCGCGGCGAAGATCCCGTCCGGATCCTGGCCCGCGACCAGCCGGACGGACAGGTTCGCCTCGGCCAGCGCCGGAAGCACGGTCTTCTGGAGGAACGGCGAGCCGCCCGCGAGCCCGTTGACGTCCAGCGACGGCTCGGCCCACGTGCGCACGTAGAACTCGCCGGCCGCGGACGGATCGGCCGGCCGTGCGCCCTGGTCGGCGAGCACGTCTGCTCCGCCGGCCAGCGAGCGCCAGCCCGCGAGCTCCTCCTCCGTCGGCGGGATCACCCCCGCCCGCAGCGGCTCGGGCAGCCTGCCGTCGCGCGGCATCACGCCCGACAACGCCTGCAGCAGCGCATGCGTCGCGTTCAGCGCCGCGCCGCCGTACATCCCGGAGTGCAGGTCGCGGTCGCCCGTGCGCACCCGGACGTGCATGTAGACGATCCCGCGCGTAGCCACGTAGAAGGCCGGCACGTCCCGTTCGGGCATGTCGGCGTCGAAGATCACGCAGACGTCCGCACGGCGGCCGTCATCGGCGAGGAAGTCGATGATCGAATGGCCGCCGACCTCCTCCTCCCCGTCGCAGGCGAACCGCACGTTGACAGGGAGCACGCCCTCGGCGGCGAGCCCGGCGGCCGCCTTCAACAGCAGGTAGAGCTGGCCCTTGTCGTCAGCGACGCCCCGCCCGTACAGCCAGCCGTCGCGCACCTCGGGCTCGAACGGCGGGCTCTTCCACTCGTCGAGCGGGTCGGGCGGCTGGACGTCGAAATGGCCGTAGACGAGCACCGTCGGCGCCGAATCGGCGGCCCTCGACGCGCGCAGCTCGCCGATCGCCAGCGGGCTGCCGTGCCAGTCGACCACCTCGGCATCGCCGCCGGAGGCCCGGATGAAAGCGGCCACCCACTCGGCTGCCTCACGAACGTCGGCCGCATGCGCAGGATCGGCGCTCATGCTCGGAATGCGCAGAAGCTCGGCGAGCTCGTCCAGCAGCGGCTGCGTCCCCACGGTCACGCGCGCACCTTACTTGCGCGGCAGCTTGGCGATGAGCAGCTTCGCGTCGGCAAGGAACGGCGACGGCCCTGCGGCCACGACGCGCTGGAGCTGAACCCTCGCCGCTTTCAGCTGGGCGATCCAGATCAGCATCAGCCCGAGGTGGAAGCGGACCGTGATCGCCTTCGGGAAGACGCGAACGAGCGGGCCGAGGCGCGAGAACGCGACCGCCGGCCGGTCCTTGTCGAACAGGCCGACGGCGGCCGCCACCCGCGCGTCGGGATCGTGCGGCGCCAGGGCCGCGGCGGCCGCGAACTGCCGCTCCGCCGAGATCGGGCGACCGAGGGCCTGGAGCTCGACCCCGTAGAGCAGCTTCGCGTGCGCTTCCCCGGTTCGGGCATGGAGGCGGAGGTACGCGTACTGCTGCACCGGCGAGAGACCTTCCAGCGCCGCGGGAGGAGGAAAGCTCGGGAAGAACTGCGGCAGCCCGCGGAAGTCGCGCGGATGGAGCAGATCGCCGGCCCGTACCGCGTACGCCGTGTCGGGCTGAGCTGCCTTCGCCTTCCGCCAGGCGGCCTGCGCCTCCGTCAGCCGCCCCTTCCAGAACAGCCCGATGCCGAGCGTGAGCTGCGCCAGCGAGCTTCGCGGATTGGCACCGGCGAGCTTCCCCAGACGGTCGAAGCCGGCCGGCCAGTCCGCGAGCGCGGACCCGACCTGCGCCTCGAGCGACCGGTAGCGCGCGAACACCGCGGCGGCCGCCTTCAGCTGTCCGCGGCTGTACAGGCTCTCCGCGTTCCGCAGCGCGGTCGCCTCCGGATCGGTGCGGACGCCGAGGTCGAGCAAGAGCGGCGGCCGGCCCTTCTGCAGCACCGGAGCCGCCTGCGTCTGCCCCCCGCTCCCGGTCCGCGTCAGCAGGGTCACGCCGACCGTCGCCCCCGCTGCGGCGAGCGCCAGGGCGGCGACGAGCAGCCGGGTCCGTGTCCTGGGCGACATGTACGTGCCCCTCCCGGCGATGCTCGCCGGCTTCTGGCCCGCGATCACGCTGCGCGCTGCCACCCCGCTCCGGCGATGCCAAAGCCACCGCCTCCGCTCCTTGGCCGGCTCGGTCGACCCTCCGCCGGCTGCGTCCTCAGTCGCGCCCGTATTTGCCAATACGAACGCTCCCTGCGTCCTTGCATCGCTTGGTGCTCGCAACCCAGAACATCGCCAGCATCACCGGAAGGGGCACGGCTCGACGATACGGGAATCCCGGCGGCCCTCCGTCCGTTGAGGTGTCGAAGCCGCGGAAACGGGCAGCAAAACCCCGAGACTTTCACGAGTAAACCTTGAAGCTATACTTTTGAAACCAATGGCCAGCTATCGCGACCTCCTCCGCCAGGTGAAGTCCGAGATCGACGAGCTGGACGCCTCTGCCGCCGCCCGGCTGATCGAAGGGCCTGAGGCACCCGCGCTGCTCGACGTCCGCGAGCTGCACGAGTGGAAGGAAGGCCACATCCCGGGCGCCGTCCACATCCCGCGCGGCTCGCTCGAGTCGAACGTCGAACAGGCGCTTCCCGACCGCGACCGCCCCGTCGTCGTCTACTGCTCGGCCGGCAACCGGTCGGCGTTCGCGGCGAAGACGCTCGGTGAGCTCGGCTACGGGACGGTCTACTCGCTCGCGGGCGGCTTCACCGACTGGAAGCGGAACGGATTCCCCACCGTCCTCCCGCGGGCGCTCGATGAGGAGAAGCGCACGCGCTACAGCCGTCACCTGCTGATCCCCGAGGTCGGCGAGAAGGGCCAGCTCGCGCTGCTCGACTCGCGCATGCTGCTGATCGGCGCCGGCGGACTCGGCTCCCCCGCGTCGCTCTACCTCGCGGCCGCAGGGGTCGGGACGATCGGGATCGTGGATGACGACGTCGTCGACGCCACCAACCTGCAGCGCCAGATCGTCCACTCGACCGAGCGGCTCGGCGAGTCGAAGGCCGAGTCGGCGAAGCAGACGATCGAGGCGCTCAACCCCGACGTGCAGGTCAAGCTGTTCAAGGAGCGGCTGACGTCCGAGAACGTCGACCGGATCCTCGGCGAGGGCTGGGACGTGATCGTCGACGGCGCCGACAACTTCCCCACGCGCTACCTGCTGAACGACGCGTCCGTGTGGCACCGGATCCCGGTCGTGCACGGCTCGATCTTCCGTTTCGAGGGCCAGGTCACCGTCTTCAAGCCGCACGAGGGGCCGTGCTACCGCTGCCTGTTCCCCCAGCCGCCGCCGCCCGAGCTTGCCCCGAGCTGCGCCGAGGGCGGCGTGCTCGGCGTCCTGCCGGGGATCATCGGCTCGCTGCAGGCGAACGAGGCCATCAAGCTCGCGGTCGGGATCGGCGATCCGCTCGTCGGCCGGCTGCTGCTGTTCGACGCGCTCGCGCCCTCGTTCACCGAGGTGACGCTGCGGCGCGACCCGGCCTGCCCGGTGTGCGGCGAGTCGCCGACGATCACCGAGTACGTCGACTACGTCGAGTTCTGTCAGGGCCGTCCGGCCGGGGTGCACTGATGGCCACCGTCCGCATCCCGCCCACGCTCCGCACCTCGACGGGCGGCGCGCGCGAGGTCGAGGCCTCCGGCGGGACCGTCCGCGACCTGCTCGACGACCTGACCGAGCGGTTCCCGACGCTGCGGGGCCAGGTGTGGGAGAACGACGAGATCGCGCCGTTCGTGAACGTCTACGTCGAGGGCGAGGACGTCCGCACGCTCGACGGCCTCGAGACCGAGGTCGGCGAGGCGACGACGGTGATCCTGCTGCCCGCGATGGCCGGCGGCCAGCGCGTCGACCTCGCCCCCTCGCTGCTCGACCTGGTCGGCCACACGCCGCTCGTCGAGCTGCGACGTCTGTCCCCCGACGGCGTCTCGATCTACGCCAAGCTCGAGGGCCAGAACCCGACCGGGTCGATCAAGGACCGGGTCGCCAAGGCGATGATCGAGGCCGCGGAGGCGTCGGGCGAGCTCGAGCCGGGCCGCGAGCTGCTCGAGCCGACCAGCGGCAATACCGGCATCTCGCTCGCGTTCATCGCGCGCCTGAAGGGCTACAAGCTGACCTGCGTCATGCCCGGGAACGCGACCGAAGAGCGCAAGCGGCTGCTGCGGCTGTACGGCGCCGAGATCATCGAGTCGCCCGGGCCCGAGGGATCGAACGGCGCCGTGCGCATGGCCCTCGAGATCGCCGAGCGCGACCCGCGCTACTACATGCCCTTCCAGTACGCGAACGAGGCCAATCCGCGCGCCCACTACGAGGGCACCGGCGCGGAGATCGCAGAGGTGCTCGACCGCGTCGACGTGCTCGTCGCCGGCCTCGGCACCGGGGGGACGCTGATGGGGGCGGGTGAGCGGCTGCGTGAGAGCTTCCCCGACGTGGTCGTCGCCGCTGCCGAGCCGCTCCCCGGCGATCCCGTGATGGGGCTGCGCTCGCTCGAGGACGGCTACGTCCCGCCGATCCTGGACGTGTCCAAGCTCGACCGCAAGCTGCTCGTCTCGAACGCCGAGTCGGTCGCCGGGCTGCGGGCGCTGCTCGACCGTGAGGGCATCTTCGCCGGCGTCTCCTCGGGAGCCGTCGTGCACGTGGCCCGTAGGCTCGCCGAGGAGGCAGACGAAGGCTCGATCGTCGTCTGCGTCCTCGCCGACGCCGGCTGGAAGTACCTCTCCGCCGACTTCTGGGACGCTCCGGACCCGGAAGCTTCGATGGAGAGCGGCCACTGGTGGTAGTAGTGCCCGCCGCTTTGCGCCGGGCACTAGAGGCTCACGCGGCAGCCGAGGCGCCCAACGAAGCATGCGGGCTCCTGGCGTTCCGTGGCGGAGTCGCGGAACGCTATCTGCCGGCCGACAACGAGGCGGCGAGCCCGTACCGGTTCACGCTCAAGCCGCGCGACCCCATGGACTTCTTCCTGGAGGACGAGGGCTACGAGCTCGCCGTCTTCCACTCGCACCCGACCGACAAGGCGGAGCCGTCCCGCACCGACATCCAGAACATCGGCCAGTGGGAAGGCCGGCCCTACCTGATCCTGTCGCGACCGAAGGGCGAGCTCCGCGCCTGGCGGATCGCGGACGGCCGCGCCGAGGAGCTCGAGATCGAGTGACGGGCGGCCCCTCCGCGGGACCGCCCGTCATGCCTGCGTCGGCTCAGTTGACCGTGAAGTTGCCGAACATCTCCGTCGGATGCACGTTGCAATAGAACCGCCACTTGCCCTTCGACAGCTTGATCGTCACCGTCTTCTTGCCCGTGAAGCCGGCGCTGGTGATCTCCTTGTGGAACTTCCCGCCCGACGTCTGCTTGACGTCGAACGTGTGGATGTCCGCCTTGTCCGTGATCACGAACTTGTAGCTGCCCGCCTTCAGCGTCTTGACCTTCTTGCCCTTGGAGTCCTTGAGGCTGATCGTGAAGCCCGGCCCGACGGTGCCGTTCAGCGTCGGCGTCGCGGCCGAGGAGAAGGCCATCGCAGCGCCTGCGGACCCGAGGGTCACAACGGCGGCGACGACTGCGATGCGTGCCCGCACAGAGATCCTCCTTCGTAGCTTGGTGGTTTCCAAGGAAGATACGGGACCGAGGAGGCAGGCGGATTGATGGAAGTCGACCGGATCGCAAACGGGCTGTGGCGCTGGACGGGATTCCACGAGGAGTGGAAGCACGATGTCGGCTGCGCCTACTTCGAGGGCGACGACGCCGTGTGCCTGATCGACCCACTCGTGCCGCCCGAGGACGGCGACCGCTTCCTGGCGGCGCTCGACCGCGACGTCTCGCGGCTCGGCGTGCCCGTCCACATCCTCGTCACCGTCTTCTGGCACACGCGGAGCGCGCGCGAGCTGGCCGAGCGGTACGGCGCCGAGGTGTGGGCATCGTCGCGGGCCCGCGCTGCGGTCGAGCGGCGGGCGGGCCGGGTGCGCACCTTCCGTCCCGGCGACCGGCTGCCCGGCGGTATCGCCGCCTATGCCACGGCCCGCAGCGGCGAGGTCGTCCTCTACCTGCCGGCGGAGCGCACGCTCGTCGCCGGCGACGTCATCCTCGGCGCGGACGACGGCGCCCTATGCCTCTGTCCCCGGTCGTGGCTCCCCACCGGGGTGGGCCATGGCGAGCTGAGGGCGAGCCTGCGGCCGCTGCTCGAGCTTCCGGTCGAGCGGGTGCTGGTCTCGCACGGAACCCCCGTGCTCGTGGGTGGCGCTGCGGCGTTGCGGGAGCTGCTCGCCTAGAGCTCGACCGCTGCACGCGACGAGGCGGAGCGGAAGAGGCCGTCGATCACACGCGCCTGGGCAACCGCGTCGTCGCGGCCGAGCAGCGGCTCGCCCTCGCCGCGGATCGCGTCGCTCAGGTTCTCGAGCTCGAGGCCGTACGAGTTCGCAGGCTCGACCTCGATCCGCTCCACGGCGCCGTCGTGCCGCAGCTCGATCACTGGCCGGTGGCAATGCCACGGGTCGTCGACGAAGAGCGAGCCTTCGCTGCCGATCGCCTCCAGCTCGTCCCGTTCGGGCATCGCGGTGCTGCAGTCGAACTGGCCGAGGACGTCGCCGGGGAAGCGAAGCGACGCGGTGAACATCCAGTCCGTGCCGCTCGCCCCCGTCCACTGCTGGCCGTAGACGAGCTCCGGCTCTCCCGCGACGAGGCGCGAGCCGCTGATGCAGTAGCAGCCGACGTCCATCAGCGCGCCGCCCTCGACGTCCGGGCGCAGGCGGATGTTGTCCTTGTCGTAGAGCCCGTAGCTGAAGCACGAGCGGACGAGGCGCAGCTCGCCGATCGCGCCCTCGTCCAGGAGCTGCCGCAGGCGCTTCGTCTGCGGGTTGTGGCGCCACATGAACGCCTCCATCAGCAGCTTCCCGGCCCGGTCCGCCGCGTCGAACGCCTCCGCGACCTTCGCGGGATTGCTGTCGATCGGCTTCTCGCAGAGCACGTGCTTCCCGGCCTCGGCCGCGCGAATCGACCACTCGCAGTGCATCGTGTTCGGCAGCGAGATGTAGACCGCCTCGATCTCAGGGTCCTCGAGCAGCGCCTCGTAGGAGCCGTGTGCGCGCGGGATCCCCCACTCCGCCGCGTACGAGTCGGCGCGCTCCTGCGTGCGGCTCGCGACTCCGACCAGGTCGACCTTCGGCGAGGCCTGCGCGGGCGGGATGACGAGGCGGTTGATGTCGGCGGTCGAGATGATGCCCCACCTGACGGGGTCGTAGGTCATCGTTCCTCCAGGGACTTGACGGCCGGATACAGCGCGCGATAGCGAGCATAGCCCTCGTCGTACACGCCAGCCCAGGCCGTGTTCGGCTCGATGCGGTCGCGCACGCGCACGCACGCGGCCACAGCCTCCCCGGCACTCGCGAAGGCGCCGTTCGAGACGCCTGCGAGAAGCGCGGCGCCGTAGGCCGAGCCCTCCTCGACCTCGGTCAGCTCGAGCGGAACACCGAGCACGGAGGCGACGATCTCGAGCCACAGACGGCTCCGCGCCCCGCCCCCCGACGCGCGCCCGACGCCCGCCTCGACACCCAGCCCGCGCAGGAGCTCGAGCGAGTCGCGCAGGCCGTACGCCACGCCCTCGAGAACGGCCCGGACGAGCCCCCCTCGGCCGTGTCTGAGGGACAGACCCTCGAACATGGCCCGGGCGGCCGGGTCGGCATGGGGCGTGCGCTCGCCGGCCAGGTACGGCAGGAAGGTCAGGCCCTCCGCTCCCGCCGGCCACTCCTCGGCCTCGCCCACGAGCTGCTCGAACGACGCGTCCGGGGCGAGCGCGTCCCGGAACCAGCGGAGCGCCCCCGCCGCGTTCAGCATCACGCCCATCGCCTCCCAGACGCCGGGCACCGCGTGGCAGAAGACGTGCACGCGCGCCTGCGGCTCGGCCCGGTACTCGGGCAGCGCTGCGAGGACGACGCCCGAGGTGCCGAGCACGACCGACAGCGTCCCGGGCTCGACCACACCCACCCCGAGCGCCGCCGCCTGCTGGTCGCCCGCCCCGCCGTGCACGGTCGACTCGGTGACCGACGGCAGCCACTCGCCTGGGATCTCGAGCGCGTCGATCACCGCCTCCGACCAGCGCCGCCCGCGCACGTCGAAGAGCAGGGTCCCCGACGCGTCGCCGGCATCGATCGCGTGCTCCCCCGTCAACCGCATGAGCACGTAGTCCTTCGGGAGCAGGATGCGGCAAATCCGCGCGTAGACGTCCGGCTCATGGCGGCGCAGCCAGAGGAGCTTCGGCGCCGTGAACCCCGGCAGCGCCCGGTTGCCCGTCAGCTCGATCAGGCGCTCGAGGCCGATCCGCGCCTCGATCTCCGCGCACTGCTCGCCGGTTCGCTGGTCGTTCCACAGGATCGCCGGGCGCAGCACGCGGTCACGCTCGTCGAGGCAGACGAGCCCGTGCATCTGGCCCGAGAGCCCGAGCTCGAACTCGTCGAAGGGCAGCCGAGCCAGCACCGCCTCGGCCGCGCGCCACCAGTCCTCGGGATCCTGCTCGGCCCAGCCCGGATGCGGCATCGAGAGCGGATACGACTCCTCGTCGGTGGCGAGCACCTCGCCGGAGGGCGAGATCGCCACCGCCTTCACGCCGGTCGTGCCGACGTCCAGCCCGACGAGCACCGTCACGGCAGCACCTCGTCGACCCGCACCGGCCGGCGCTCCTCCGTCGACCGCGCGATCGCGAACACGGCCGCCAGCGTCCACAGGTTGTCAGCCGCCGAGCACTCCGGTTCCTCCCCGGTCCGGATCGCCCGCTTCGCCTCGTTCAGCACGCCGAGCCGGTCGAGCGCGGGTAGGACGGGCAAGGCGATGCGCCGCCGCGGCTTTCCGTACGGCTCGACGGAGACCGAGCCGCGCAGCGCGTTCCCGACGCCGCCGCTCCAGCCGGCCCGGCCGCGCGTGCCGACGATCTCCCAGTCGCCGTTCCAGGACGTCTCGCGCCCGGTCGACTCGGCCCACGTTCCGTGGTAGGCGACCGGCGTCCCGTCCGCGAGTGTCAGGATCGCCTCGACCGTCGGATCGTGCCGGAACGGCCCGTCCGGCGCCGGCCAGCTTCTCGCGTCCGCCTCGACGAGCTCCTGTCCCGTGATCGCCCGGAGGAGGTCGACGTGGTGGACGGCCATGTCCAGGAGATACGGGTGCGGCATGCGGCCGCGCCAGTCCCGGGGCGAGATCCAGGCCGCACGCAGGTCACGCCGGCACTCGCTGCGAATCGCGAGCAGCCGCCCGAGTGAGCCGCCGCGGACGAGCGCCTCGAGCGCGCGCGGCTGGCGCCGGAAGCGGTAGTTCTGCGACACCATCGCCACCCGGCCGTGCGCCCGAGCGGCGGCGGCGATCGCCTGCGCGTCCGCGAGCGACGAGGCCAGCGGCTTCTCGATCACGACATGGCTGCCGGCGGCAAGAGCAGTCTCCGCCAGCGGCCGGTGCGTCGCCGGAGGTGAGACGAGCACGACGAGCTGGGGACGGGCAGCGCTGAGGGCCTGCTCCAGGCGCCGGAAGACCGGCACGCCGAGCCCGCCGGCCCAGTCGCGGGCCGCTGCGCCTGCGTCGACGACCCCGGCGAGCCGGAACCCGCGCGCCCGGGCGACGAGCTCCGCCCAGCTCTGCCCCCAGAGCCCGACGCCGACCTGCACGACGTCCAGCGGTCGGCCCGGGCGGGGCTCGCTACGCGCCAAGAGCCGCGTAGACGAGCTCGTAGGCGGCGACGGCATCCTTGCGCATCTGCGCCTCGCGCAGCGCCGCGTCGTCGATCTTCGCCGCCACCCCGTCGATGAAACGCCAGTGCAGCACGCTTCGCTCGACCGCCGCCACGGCGTCCTCGGTGTACGGGTAGAGGTCGAACCCGAGCCGCCGCCCGTCCTCGCCGTAGCCGGCGCGGCGGAGCTCGACCGCCAGCTCGAGCGTCTCCATGAACGCGGTCGCACCGACGATGTTGTCGTCGTCGAACGTGCCCCAGCCCGAGTTCGCGTGGTGGTGGCCCATCAGGCCCTCGGCCGAGAGCATGGCAGCGTACTCGGCCAGGTTCTCGCCGTTCATGATCAGGTGCTGCCAGTCCATGTTGACCTTGACGTTGTCGATCCCCTGGGCCCGCAGCTTGTGGATCACGTGCAGCGTCATCCCGACGTTCCGCATCAGGATCTTCATGGCCGGCTCGGAGTTCTTGTGCTCGAGCCAGAGCTCGACGCCGTGCTCGGCGCACTTCGCGGCCACCTGCCCGATCCCGTCGACGAGCCAGGCCCAGCTCTCCTTGTACGGCGTCTGGAACGGATAGTTGTAGCCCTCGACCCCCGGCCAGACGATCAGCGGGACGCCGAGCCCGCCGGCGAAGTGCGCGGCGGCGACGGCGATCCCGACGGCCTGTGCGCGCGTGTCCGGGTCGGGATTGACCAGCCCGCCGCGGCCGAAGCGCGGATCGAGATGGAGGCCGCCGGCGAGGCAGTAGACGTCGTGGGCGCCGAGCGCCTCGCGAACCTCCTCGACGTTTTCCTCCGACAGCTCCTGCGGATAGTGGAACTCGTAGCCGTCGATCAGATCGCCGAGCCCCTCGACGGCGCGGCGAACACGCTGGGCGGTCGTCTCACCGGCCCACTGCGGCTGATAGCCGCCCGGCACGAAGCGGGTGATCATCGAACCGAACGCCCAGATGCCGAGGCTCGTCTTCATGCCGCCTTCTCCTCTCGTCGACCGGCCGTAGTATGACCTGCTCGGATTTTTCTCCGACTCTTGACTAACACCCCTGATTCGGAGAGGCTCTCCGGGTCGCCTTCTGCGTAATCGAGGGCGAAAGACGGGAGGGCGAGGTGACGGGGCTCAACGGCGAGCGATCGGGAGTGCACCGCGAACGAAATTGCGTTCGCGTGATCGACGCGCTCCGCCACCACGGGCGGGCGAGCCGGAGCGACCTGTCAGAGCTGACCGGATTGTCGAGGACGACGATCGGCACCCTGGTCACCGACCTCCAGACGCGCGGGCTCGTCGTCGAGGACGCCGACGGCGAGCGCCAGCCGGGAAGGGGCCGGCCGCCCGTGTTCCTCAGACTCGACCGGTCGGCCGGAGTCGCGGTCGGCATCGACTTCGACCACGATCGGGTCCGGGTGGCGCTCGCCGACCTCTCGACGACGGTCCTCGCCGAGGACTGCACCGAGATCGACGTCGACCACTCGGCCTCCGACGCGATCGAAGCCGCCGTCGCAATGGTCGAAGCGCTTCGCATCGCCGCGGACGTCGACCAGGGGCAGCTCGTGGGTGCCGGGGTCGGTCTTCCGGGACCGATCGATCGGCGTACAGGGACGGTCGGCTCGGCGGTGATCCTCCCCGGCTGGGCGGGCCTACGGGCCCGAGACACGCTTGCCCAGCGACTCGGGCTCCGGGTCGAGGTCGACAACGACGCAAACCTGGGAGCCCTGGCCGAAGCCTCGTTCGGGGCCGGTCGCGGGCTGACGGACATCATCTACGTGCGCCTCGGCTCCGGCCTCGGCGCGGGCCTCGTCATCGGTGGCCGGTTGCACCACGGAGCGACAGGCCTTGCGGGCGAGATCGGCCACGTCCAGGTCCGAGCGGACGGCGTCGTCTGCCGGTGCGGCAACCGCGGCTGCCTCGAGACAATCGCAGCCGAAGGCGCGATCCGGGCACTCTTGCGGCCGACACGCGGGCACGACGTGACACGCCGCGAGATCCTCGGGCTGATCTCGGCTGGCGATCTCGGGGCGACGCGCGTCGTCAACGACGCGGGCCAGGCGATCGGGCGCGTGCTCGCCGACCTCTGCAACGCCGTCAATCCGGAGGCCGTCATCGTCGGCGGCGAGCTCAGCGACGCAGGCGAGCCGCTGCTCGGCGGGATCCGCGATGCCATCCATCGCTACGCCCTTCCGGGTGCCGCACAGGTCGTGAAGGTCATGCACGGCGAGCTCGGCGAGCGGGCCGAGGTCCTCGGAGCGCTCGCGCTCGTGACCCGCAGCACCGAGGCGTTGCGGTCGATCACGCTCGAAAAGCTTGTAAAGTCCGGGAGCGCGGTCGCAGCTCGGTCGACCGCGTGGCGTCCCGTGGGCAGAAAGGAGGCAATGCACGCGGAGACGACGTAGAAGATCCGGGGGATTTTGGGGCAGGATTGGTCGAATTCGAAGGAGGAGAGCAAGTGAGCAAAGTCTTTCGCAAGTCGACGGTGATGGGTCTCATCGCCGTCGCCGCCCTCGTGGTCGTGGCAGTCGCCACGGCGGCGAGAGCAGCAAGCGTGCAGGTCTGCGTCCTGCTGCCGGACACGAAGTCGTCCGTCCGCTGGGTGCAGTTCGACGCTCCGGACTTCACCAAGGCCTTCAAGGCCGCCGGCGTGACCGCGTCGATCACGAACGCGTTGAACGACCCGCAGAAGCAGAAGGCACAGGCTGAGGCGTGCCTGGCAGCGGGCGCCAAGGTGGTCGTCGAGACCGCGCTGGACAACGGCTCGGCCGCGGCGATCGAGAAGCTGTTCACCTCGAAGGGCGGGAAGGCAATCGACTACGACCGCCAGGTGACCGGCGGCTCGGCATCGGACTACGTCACGTTCGACGGCAAGGCAGTCGGCGAGGCGCAGGCCAACGGCATCATCGCCGCCATGAAAGCGAATGGCAGCTACTCGAAGAAGCCGGTCGTCGCCGAGCTCTGGGGCGGGCAGACCGACCAGAACGCCTTCTGGTTCAAGAGCGGCAACGACGCCGTCCTGAACCCGCTCTTCGCGAACAAGACGCTGTCGAAGGGCCCGCAGAAGTTCGTGCCGGGGTGGCTGGCCACGAACGCGGCGCCGATCTTCGCGCAGATGCTGGTCTCCACGAACAACAAGATCGACGCGGCCATCGCGGCGAACGACAACATCGCCGGCGCCGTGATCGCACAGGAGAAGGCGAAGCACCTGAAGCCGATCCCGCTCAGCGGGCAGGACGCGACCCCGCAGGGGATCCAGTACATCCTGGCCGGCTGGCAGTCCGGAACGGTGTACAAGTACGTGCCCGACGAGACGAAGGCTGCCGCGGCCGCCGCAATCGCGCTCCTCAAGGGCAAGAAGCCTGTGAGCAACGGCTCGCGGCCGAACGGCAGCAAGAGCGAGCCGACGTACGCGCTTCCCGTCATCTGGATCACGAAGGCGAACTACAAGCGTCTGTTCACCGATGGATTCCTGAAGAAGAGCCAGGTCTGCATCGGCGCATACGCCAAGTACTGCAAGTAGTCATCTCGAATCACGGTGGAGGCGTCCGGACGGGCGCCTCCACCGGGTTTGTGGTAGGAAACGCGCCACCGTGAACGAGACACCGCTCCTCGAACTCCGCAACATCACGAAGTCGTTCGGCTCCGTGGAGGCGCTTACCGATGTCGACTTCGAGGTGCGAAACGGCGAGGTGATGGCTCTCGTCGGCGACAACGGGGCCGGGAAGTCGACACTGATCAAGTGCGTCGCGGGCGCTCACAGCCCGGACAGCGGCGAGATCCTGTTCGAGGGCAAGGAGGTGCACATCCACAGCCCGAAGGACGCCGCCAAGCTCGGGATCGAGGTCGTCTACCAGGACCTCGCCCTCTGCGACAACCTCGACGTCGTCCAGAACATGTACCTCGGCCGGGAGGAGCACGATGTCCTCCAGCGGCTGAAGGAGCCGATCATGGAGCAGCGCACGGCGGAGACGCTCAAGTCGCTCGCAGTGACCACGATCCGCTCGGTCCGCCAGCCGGTCGCAACGCTCTCGGGCGGCCAACGACAGTCTGTCGCCGTCGCCAAGGCGGTCCAGTGGAACTCGAAGCTCGTGATCCTCGACGAGCCCACCGCCGCGCTCGGCGTCGCCCAGACCGAGCAGGTGCTGGAGCTCGTGCGGCGCCTGGCCGAGCAGGGCCTGGCCGTCGTCATCATCTCCCACAACCTGCACGACATCTTCGAGACGGCCACGCGCATAACGGTTCTGCGCCTGGGGCGGAACGTCGGCGTCTACGAGCGTGCGAAGACGACCCAGCAAGAGGTCGTCGAAGCGATCACGGCCGGCGTGCCGACGAAGGTCTCCGGCATTCCCGCGCCTGCGGTTGGAGCGACGGCGTGAGCACGGGAGTCGAGGTCGTCGGGCAGGACAAGGCCGCACCCGCGGAGGAGGAGCTCAACGGCATCGCCGGCCTCGTTCGACGTGGTCTCGACAACGTCAAGTCGGGCAACCTCGGAATCCTCCCGATCACCCTCGGGCTCATCTTCATCGTTGTCTTCTTCACCTTCAAGGCAAGCAACTTCTTCACGGCGGAGAACTTCGGCAACGTCATCATCCAGATGGCGGGGACGACGATGCTCGCCTTCGGCGTCGTGTTCGTGCTCCTGCTCGGAGAGATCGACCTGTCGATCAGCTACGTGGCGGGGATCGGGGCGCTCTCGGTGGCGGAGCTGCAACTCCCGGGCAGCGGGCACCAGTACAACGGGCTGATCGCGATGGTCGCCGCGGTCGCGATCTGCGCCGTGATCGGGGCCGTTCAGGGCTCGATCGTCGCCTTCGTGGGCGTGCCCTCGTTTGTCGTCACCCTGGCGGGCTTCCTGATCTGGCAGGGCGTGATCGTGTACCAACTCGCGGAGCCGGGCTCGATCATCATCCAGGACCGTTGGATCAACTACACCGCGAATTACTACTTTTCACATCTCGCGGGATGGCTCATCGCCGCGTCGGTCACAGGCCTGTATGCGCTCGGGATGCTCGGCGGCGTGATCGGCAAGGTCCGCGCCGGGCTGACCATCCGGAATCCCGCCCTGATCGTCGGCCAGCTTCTCGGAGTCGCCGTCGTGAGCTTCGGTGTCGTCGCCATCTGCAACCACGCGTCGGTGCAGGGCACCCCGCTCGGACTCCCGCTCGCCGGCGTCATCATCGTCGTCTTCCTCGTCCTCCTGACCTACCTCGCCAAGCGGACGACGTTCGGCCGCCACGTGTACGCGGTCGGCGGCAACGCGGAGGCCGCTCGACGCGCGGGCATCAACGTGCCACGCATTCGCATTCTGGTCTTCATGATCTCGAGCGTCATGGCCGCGATCGGCGGAATCATCCTCGCCGCGAACGTGAACTCGGTCGACACCAACTTCGGGGGCGGAACGCTTCTTCTGGACGCGATCTCGGCGGCGGTGATCGGCGGCACGAGCCTCTTCGGCGGACGCGGCCAGGTGCGGAACGCGTTCATCGGCGGTGCCGTGATCGCCACCGTCTCGAACGGCCTCAACACGGCGAACTACAGTCCCGGCTCGATCTACATCGTCACCGGCGTGATTCTCTTGCTCGCCGTCACGCTCGACACCGTCGCGCGCCGCCTGCAGGTCCGCTCCGGTCGATAGCACGGGGAAACCCCTGGTTCCCCCGTGAGCCCCCTCCTTCACGACGTTCGCGGAAGCCCTTTGTATGCGGAGCCGCCGGCTGAAGGCGTCGTCCGCGCGTTGCCTCTCCGCCACAAGCCTCCCGCCGGGCCAAGCCCGGCTCCGGCGGCCGGTCGCACGGAGACCAGAATCGTTAAGGGCCGACCGTCAGGATCTGGTCGGCCGCGACGTTCGCGAGCCGCGTGACCTTGCCCCCCGGCCAGCGGACAATCAGCGCCTCGAGCCTCGTCGCGCTGCCGAGGCCGAAGTGGACGCGGGGATCCTCCGAGGACAGGTAGCTGCTGCCCGCATGGACCTCCTGGACGAGCCGGTGGCCGTTCGGGAGCACGGCGGTGACCAGCGCCCCGGGTGCGAACTTCGCCAGGCTCACCTCAAGCCAGTGGCCCGAAGCGCCGGTGTTGTGGAGCAGGATCAATCGCCCACCGATCGAGTTGACCGCGATGTCCACGCGCCCGTCGTTGTCGTAGTCGGCCGCCGCCAGGCCGCGACCGTTGACGAGCGGCCCCGGTCGCAGGCCGACCGCCGCGGAGGCGTCCGCAAACCCCGTGCCCGTGTTCTCCAGCACCTGGATGTGCCCCGCGTCGGCTCTCAGGTTCGTGACGGGGATGGCCCCGTTCGCGAGGACGAGGTCGAGCCGGCCGTTGTTCGCGAGATCGACCCAGGAGTCGCCCCAGCCCGTGCCGTTCGCCCCGATCGCACGGGCGAAGACCGAGCCGACGTTCGAGAATGACGGCGTCGCAGCCGACCGGAAGGCCGCGTGCCCCTGCGTCCGAGAGTCGGTCACGAACAGGTCCGGGCGGCCGTCGCCCGAGTAGTCCTGGGCGGCGATGCCCATGCCGGCGTTGCGGTCGGCCACCCCGTACCGGCTGCCCTCCTCGACGAAGTGGAAGCCGAGCGGCCCACCGCGCTCGTTGATGTAGAGCCGGTTCGGGTCCAGGTCGTTCGCGACGTAGAGGTCGGGCCGGCCGTCCCCGTTCACGTCGGTGAAGACGGCACCGAGGCTGTGGTCGACGTGCTTCGCCTCGATTCCGGCCGCGAGCGACACGTCCTTGAACCTCGGGTGCCCGTGCTTGTCCGGGCCCTCGTTGAGGTAGAGGAGATCGCGGAACGCCTGGTAGCTGCGCGGGAAGCCGTACGCGTTCTCCAGCGGAGCGTTCACGTCGGCGTAGCCGGAGACGAAGATGTCCGGGCGTCCGTCGCCGTTGACGTCCGCCACTGCGACACCCGTGTGCCAGCCGTATGTTCCGAAGGCGTCGATGCCCGCCTCGTGCGTGATGTTCGTGAACGTCCCGTTGCCGTTGTTCCAGAGCAGGATGTTGTACGTGTTGGTCGTGATGAACAGACTCGGATAGCCGTTGCCGAGGTCGACCGCGACACAGCCGTTCCCCTGGGTGGCGACGCCGGCGTGAGATGTCTTCGTCACGTTCCGGAAGTGGCCGTGAATGTTTTCGTAGAGCGCGCTCTGGGGAAAGTGCCCGTTCCAGTGCCCGATGTCGGAGTCCGAGTACGAGTTGACGACGAAGAGGTCCATCCAGCCGTCGTTGTTGTAGTCGAGCCAGCAGAGGCCGCCGCCCATCATCGAGTGCACGTCATTCGACACCCCGTAGCGGAAGTCGTCCTGCCGGAAGTTCAGCCCGACCTCCGACGCGACGTCCTGGAGGTGCACGCCGTCGAAGCTCTTCGCGACCAGAAGGTTCGTCGGCGTCGCCGTGACCGCCGGCGGCTCGGTCCCGGTGAACGAGATCAGCTCGAAGCCCCGGCTGCCCCGGTCGAGCTGGAACGTGCCGGCGAACGGGACGGAAGCGCTCCGCCGGACGAGCTTCGGGGGCACACCCCCGTAGACCGACTGCTGCACGACGCCGGTCACCGCCGCGACGACGACGGGCTCGCCCTGCCCCTCGGCCGGGCGCAGCTTGACCTTCATCCGGTCCAGCCGGTAGGTGGACGCGGTGATCGTCTGGCCCCTGGAATGGCCGATCAGCTTCTGCACGCTCGTGAGCGCGGCACAGCAGGATCCGGGGCTCGCGAGCCTGGCGTTCCGAGTCCGCAGCGCCTTCGCTCCGTTGCGGAGATCGGCCACGAGGCTGCGCGCGATCGTGAGCGCCGTCTTGCGGTCGAGCTGGGACGCGACCCCGGACGAGTGCAGGATGGTCACCTTCGGCAGATGGCCGACATCGACGAGCGGCGCCGCGAGCGCGTTGCCCGGGCGCGCCGGGAGCCCGGCCAGGACGAGCAGCCCGGCGAAGGCCGCCGCGCCTGCCAGCCCGGCCGTGCCGAGCTTCGCCGCGCCGGTCCGCCCGCGGGCCACGAGGCGCGCGACCCAGGCCGCGAGCCGGTCGTCGGGCGACCCCGCGGCCGGGAGCACCCAGTCGAGCACCGGCCGCGCGGCGCAGGCGAGCGCGAGCGCGCCGAGCACCGCGACCTTGCTCGCGAACTCGGTCCGCTGCGGTGCGATCAGCAGGGTCGAGAGCAGTCCCACCCCGACGGCGTAGACGATGCGCGCGACGCGGCCTGCCGGGATCGTCTTCGGGTCGGTGAGCATGAAGAACAGGAAGACGAGGATCTCGGGCGAGGTCACGAGCACCCACCAGAAGTAGCCGCCGGTGATCGGCCCGAGATGCCAGCGTGCCGTCATCGCGTGCCCGGCCAGGGCGATCACGCCGATCCCCGCGGCGAACGCGATCCAGAATCCGATCGCGAGCCCGATCAGGCGAAGCCGCAGGAGGATCGCCAGCCCGCCGGTGACGATGATCGCCAGCGCGAGCGCCATCCACGGAGACATCGGCCCCCACCAGAAGTCGAGCGGGTCGGCGCGGCTCGATCCCAGGATCAGGAAGCANNGTGCTTGGAGAGCAGCGAGACCGCCGCCGTCCCCGCGAAGATCCACCAGCCGCGCGTGCTCCACCAGTCCCCGTGCTGCGTGCCCGGCACGCGCAGGACGAAGGCGACGCCGTTCCCGGTCAGCAGCGCGCTGGCCGGCCACATGATCACGCGCTGCTGCCTGAAGGCGATGCCGACCTCGAGCACCGCGCAGGTCGCGAGCGAGATCAGGATCTGCGCGATCGACAGCTGGAAGCCGAACGCCGCCTGCCCGAGCACCTGCAGCGAGACGATGACGGCCGCCAGGTGCAGCCGCGGGTCGCGCAGCGTCGGCAGCAGCACCGGATACGGGGTGCCTCGGATCAGCAGCGTCGGCCGGCCGGCGGGCACGGCAGCGGGCGTTGCCATCCGCCCATTTAAGCCCAGAGTCGTAGTATCCGTGCGGCTATGGCACGTCCTGTCACGCTCTTCACCGGCCAGTGGGCGGATCTCCCGCTCGAGGAGCTGGCGCGCAAGACCGGCGAGTGGGGCTTCGACGGGCTCGAGCTCGCCTGCTGGGGCGACCACTTCGAGGTCGACCGGGCACTCGCCGAGGAGGGCTACGTGCGCTCGGTGCAGGAGGTGCTCGAGCGCAACCACCTGAACTGCTTCGCGATCGGCGCGCATCTCGTCGGCCAGGCCGTCTGCGACCCGATCGACTCGCGCCACCGCGCGATCCTCCCGCCCGAAGTCTGGGGCGACGGCGAGCCGGAAGGCGTCCGGCAGCGCGCCGCCGAGCGGATGAAGGACACCGCCCGCGCCGCCGCCAGGCTCGGCGTCACGCAGGTGAACGGCTTCACCGGGTCGGCGATCTGGCACATGCTCTACTCGTTCCCACCCAACGACTTCGCCGAGGTCGAGCGCGGCTACGCGGACTTCGCCGAGCGCTGGAGGCCGATCCTGGACGTGTTCGACGCCGAAGGCGTGCGCTTCGGGCTCGAGGTCCACCCCACCGAGATCGCCTACGACTTCGTGACGACGCGGAAGACGCTCGAGGCGATCGGCCGGCGACCAGGCTTCGGGATCAACTTCGACCCGAGCCACTTCGCGCACCAGCACCTCGACTCCGCGGCCTTCGCCCTCGAGTTCGCCGACCGGATCTACCACGTCCACGTCAAGGACTCGAAGAAGACGCTCGACGGCCGGAAGTCGATCCTCGGCGGGCACCTCAACTTCGGCGAGGCAGAGCGCGGCTGGGACTTCGTCTCCCCCGGCCACGGCGACGTCGACCTCGAGGCGCTGATCCGGGCGCTGAACCGGATCGGTTACACGGGCCCGCTCTCGATCGAGTGGGAGGACTCCGGCATGGACCGCGAGTGGGGCGCGCAGGATGCGCTCGCTTTCGTGCGGCGGAGCGACTTCACTCCGTCCGATCTCGCCTTCGACGCCGCCATGCAGAGGAGCTGACGTGGGCATCGGCGCAACGACTAGGGATGTCGCCGCAGGCGAGATCCCTACGATCGGCGTCGGCATGCTCGGCTACGCCTTCATGGGCAAGGCGCACACGAACGCGTTCAAGAAGATCGCCTACATGACCTGGCCGCCGCCGCTCGTTCCGAGGCTCGTGTCGATCGCCGGCCGCAACGAGGAGGCCGTCCGGAACGCTGCCGAGCGCTACGGCTACGAGCACTGGACGACCGACTGGCACGACCTCGTCGCCGATCCCGCCATCGGCCTGTTCGACAACGGCGGGCCGAACTCCCTCCACGCCGAGCCGACGATCGCGGCCGCCGAGGCCGGCAAGCACGTCATCTGCGAGAAGCCGCTCGGGCGGACGGCCGACGAGAGCTACGAGATCTGGCAGCGCGTCGCCGCCACGGGCGTCAAGCACCTGTGCGGGTTCAACTACCGCTTCGTGCCCGCGAACCGCCTGGCGCGGGAGATGATCGAGGCGGGCGAGCTCGGCGAGATCCGGCACTTCCGCGGCCGCTACCTGCAGGACTGGGGCGACGACCAGACGCTCGACACCTGGCGCTTCCACTCCGACGAGGCGGGCTCGGGGGCCCTCGGCGACCTCGGGGCGCACGTCGTCGACCTCGCGCGCTACCTGGTCGGCGAGTTCGAGGCGGTGTCGGCGCTGGTGAAGACGTTCCTGCCCGGCCGCGAGGTGGACGACGCGATCGAGGCCGCCGTCTCGTTCGCAGGCGGCGCTGTCGGCACGGTCGAGGCGACCCGGCTCGCGCTCGGCCGCCGCAACGCCCTGCAGTGGGAGATCAACGGCTCCAAGGCCTCGCTCGCCTTCGACATGGAGCGGCTGAACGAGCTGCAGGTGTTCCGCGCCGACGGCGACCGCGCCCGCGGCTTCAAGACCGTGCTCGTCTCCGAGGCGGACCACCCGTGGTGGGAGTTCTGGTGGCCGCCCGGCCACATCATCGGCTGGGGCGAGACCTTCGTCCACGAGATCCACCATCTGCTGCGGGCGATCGCCGAGGACGGCGACGTCGCCCCGTACGGCGCCACTTTCGAGGACGGCTACCGCGCCGCGGAGGTGTGCGACGCGATCGTGCGCTCGAGCGAGAGCGGCGCGCGCGAGCAGATCGCGTATCGCATGACCTGACGCGGCACGAGGCGCCTCGCTCAGGCGGCTTCGTCGGCCTCGGGCCCGTCCTCGGGCCCGGCACGGCGCGCGACCGGGTGGAACTCGACCTCGAGCCGCTCGATCCGGTGGCCGTCGGTCTCGTAGACCGTGAAGAGCAGCCCGTCGTGATCGACGGTGTCGCCAGCGTTCGGCGCGTGGCCGAGCTCGCCGAACACGAAGCCGCCGACCGTGTTGTAGTCCTCCTCGGGCAGCGAGACGCGGAAGTCCTCGTTGAAGTCGTCGATCGTGTACGTCCCGTGGATCCGGATCCGGTGCTCGTCGATCCGCTCCACCGACTCGTCGGGGAGGTCGAACTCGTCCTCGATCTCGCCGACGATCTCCTCGAGCAGGTCCTCGAGCGTGACGATGCCTTCCATCGCCCCGTACTCGTCGACCACGATCGCCATGTGCTCCTTCGTCCTGCGGAAATCGCGCAGCAGGGCGGCGAGGTCCTTCGTCTCGGGGACGATGTGCGCCTTCCGCAGGAGCGGCTCGAGCACGACGTTGGCGATCCCGCCCGACTCCTCGGCCGCCCGGAACAGGTCGCGGACGTGCAGGATGCCGACGATCTCGTCGAGCGACTCGCGGTAGACCGGATAGCGCGTGTACGGCTCGCTCACAGCCGTCTTCAGGCACTCCTCGGGAGGCATGTCGATCGCGAGGGCGACGACCTCGGGCCGCGGCACCATCACGTCCGAGACCTCCTTGTCGGCGAAGTCGAAGACGTTGTAGAGCATCTCCCGCTCCTCGTGCTCGATCTCGCCCTGCTCGGTGGACCGGGAGAGCAGCATCTTGAGCTCGGCCTCCGAGAGCACGCCGCCCTCGCCGGAGGGCGCCTCGAGCCCGAGCGCGCGCAGCCCGGCATCGCTCGAGCGCTGCAGCACCCAGATCAACGGCTTGAGGACGATGAAGAACGCGCGTACGGGTGCGGCGACGGCGAGCGCCACCCGCTCCGAATAGGCGAGCGCGAGCCCTTTCGGCATCAGCTCGCCGACCACCACGTGGAAGAACGTGATGATCAGGAAGGCGAGGATGACGGCCAGCACCTTGGCGATCGTCGGGTGGAAGACGCGCTCGAGCACCGGCTCGCCGAGCGCGCCGATGCCCAGGCTGGTGGCCGTGACGCCGAGCTGCATGGCGGCGATGAAGCGCGGCGGGTCGCCGATGATGCGCAGCACGAGCCGCGCGCGGCGCACGCCGCCGTCCGCGAGCTCCTGGAGCCTCGTCCTCCGCGCCGTCACCAGCCCGTACTCGGCGGCGACGAAGAACGCGTTCAGCAGGATCAGCGCCGCGACGGCGATGAGGAGGAGCGCAAGGTTCATGCCCCGCTCCGCGGGGCGCCGGTACTAGGCAAGTCGTCGGCCAAGCGTGCACGGAGTATAGGGAACGGGTCTGTCAGCCTAGAATCCGGACTTGCGGAGACGAACATGTGTTCGGTAGCGTTCCGGCATGGAACGGGTCGAGTACCGGGAGGAGCCGTGCAGGGTCGCGCTCAACCGCGTCAAGGGCATGCCGTTCCCGTGGTCGCTCAACCCGTACATGGGCTGCGCGCACCGGTGCACCTTCTGTTACGTGCGCGCGTTCGAGCTGCGGGCCGACCGGCCGTTCGGGGAGGCGTACGGACGGTCGATCCGGGTCAAGGTGAACGTCGCCGAGGTGCTCCGGGCCGAGCTCGCCCGCAGGACGTGGAAGCGCGAGTCCGTCTCGATCGGGGCCGCAACCGACCCCTACCAGCCCGTGGAGGGGCGCTACCGGCTGACCCGCACCTGTCTGGAGGAACTGCGCGACGCACGCACCCCGTTCCACATCATCACGCGCAGCCCGCTGATCGTCCGGGACGTGGACGTCCTCGCCGAGGCCGCGACACGGGCAAAGGTCTCGGTCAGCTTCTCGATCCCCACCCTCGACGAGGAGGTCTGGCGGACGACCGAGCCGGGCACGCCGCCTCCTCGGCAGCGGTTCCGCGCGCTGCGGCGCCTGGTCGACGCGGGAATCGACGCGGGCGTGGCCGTGGCGCCGGTGCTTCCGGGCATCTCCGACCGGCCGGAGCAGCTGCGCGCGGTCGTCGAGGCCGCGCGTGAGGCAGGCGCCGCGCACCTGTGGGCGTCCGTGCTGCACCTCCGCCCGGGAACCCGCGAGCACTTCCTCGCCGAGCTCGCCCGCGACTGGCCCGGGCACCTGGCCGACTACGAGCAGCTCTACGCGAAACGCGCCTATCTGCGCGCCGAGCAGACCGCACCGGTCCGGAAGCTCGTCGCGCGCCTGCGCCACGAGGCCGGCCCACCGGCCGAGCGGCCACGGCCGTTGCGCCCGGCGCCGGAGCCCGAGCAGCTGGCGCTCACGCTCGAGTGACGGCCAGCGATACGATCCCCCGCGTGAGTCACGTGCTCTTCGTCTGGACGCCGAACGGCTACGAGTTCCACGAGCGGGAGGGCGACCCGCCGCCGGTCGGCTCGGAGGTCGAGGAGCAGAACGCCCGCTTCCTGGTGGCCAAGGTGGCTGCGTCGCCGCTGCCCGGAGACGGCCGCCGCTGCGCGTACCTTCAGCCCGTTCGCTAGGCCGCTCGTGACGCTTTCCGGCGACGTGCTCCAGGCGTCGATCCAGGCTCGGCTCACGACTCTCCGCGACCTCGCGCTGCCGATCGTCCAGACCGCGGCGGCCGCGGGCCTCGCCTGGTACGTGGCGCACGACCTCATCGGACATCCGAAGGCGTTCTTCGCCCCGATCGCGGCGGCGATCTCGATCGGGATCGCCGGCCAGCAGTATCTCCGCCGCGTCTTCGAGCTCACGTTCGGGGTCGCCGTCGGCATCGCAGTCGCCGACCTGATCATCTCCGGGATCGGAAACGGCGTCTGGCAGGTCGCGCTCGTCGTGTGCCTGTCGATGGCGGCGGCCGTCCTGATCGGCGGGGGCTCGCTGTTCATCTCGCAGGCAGCTGCGTCGTCGGTGCTCGTCGCGACGCTTCCCGGAAGCCACAATGGATCACGGTTCGTCGACGCGCTCGTCGGCGGGGCGATCGGGCTCGGGATCGTCGTGATCTCGCCGACGAACCCGGTCCGGAGAGCGCGCAGAGCGGCCGACGAGTTCTTCGCCGAGCTCTCGGCGGCCCTGGACCAGATCGCGGACGCCCTGGAGCGGCGGGACGTCGCCGCCGCACGCGACGCGCTCGGGCGCGCACGGGCCGCGGAGGGCACCCTCCGCCGCTGGGGAGCGACCGTCGGCATGGGCCGGGAGACGGCGATGCTCTCGCCGCCCTACTGGAGCGTCCGCGCCCGTCTCGACGACTACGCGGCGGCGATCGGTCCGCTCGAGCTCGTCGTCCGGAACGCGCGCGTGCTCGGCCGCGCGTCGGTTCGCGCGTCCGAGCTCGACCCGACCGTGCCTGCCGAGCTGCCGGCCGCGATCCGGGCGCTCGCCCAGGCCGTGCGGGCGACCCAGACCGCCCTCGACCATCCTGATCGCTCGGCCGCGATCGAGGCTGCCTTGCGAGCCGTCGACCTGGCCAGCAACGCCTACGCCCTCGACGCCGGACTGCCGGTGGCGACCGTGGTCGGGCTGCTGCGCTCCGCGGTCACGGACCTGCTCGTGGCACTCGGGCTCGAGAGGTCGGTGGCCGTCGAGCGGGTCCGCGCTGCCGCGGGCGTCCGGGCGGACCAGGCTGACTACTAAGCGATCGGCTCGTTCTGGACGTTGTGCTCGGTCGCGTACTCGTCCGTGAGCTTGTTGATCGTGGCCGCGTCCGGATAGGCGTAGTTGATCTTCACGAACGGCTCCCACTTCTCGGGCAGCGCGTCCTCGGGGAAGATCGCCTCGACGGGGCACTCCGGCTCGCAGGCGCCGCAGTCGATGCACTCNNTCTTTGATGTCGATGCAGGGCTCGGCGATGATGTAGGTCACGGGGCCTTACTCTATCGAGGCGAGCAGCTCGTCGATCAGCAGCGGTGCGCGTTCGACGAGCGCAGATCTGGCGACGACCTGGTCGAAGCCGGCGGCATGCGCGGCCCGCAACCCGCCCGTGTCCGTGTGGTTCGTGAAGCCCACGATGGGGATGTCGGGATACGCGTCCGCGACCTCGTCGGGGTCGATGCGCGAGATGTCGGCGATCACCAGCTCGGGGGCCTCGACCGTGTCCGTCGTGACGAAGTGGTGCCCGGGCAGGAGCGCCTCGAGCTTGCCACGGAAGAAGAGATCGACCCCCGCCAGCAGGATCGTCGCCACGCGCGGAGCGTACCACGGTTTCGGGCGAGAATCCCCACTGTGAGCGGCGATGCAGAGCTTCTGCGCGGCCTCGAGCTGATGCGGGCAGGCGAGTTCTTCGCGGCCCACGAGGAGCTCGAGCTCGCCTGGCGCGCGGCGCCGGCCGGAGAGCGCGACTTCTTCCAGGGCCTCGTGCATGTCGCGGTCGCCTGGTATCAGGCCGGGCGAGGCAGGCCGGTCGCCTGCGCGAGCCAGCTCGGGAAGGCCCGCCGGCGGCTGGCTGCGTACGCGCCCGCGCATCGTGGCGTGGACGTCGGCTCGGTGCTGGCGCAGATCGACGCCGCGGCGGCCTGCGTCGCCGCCGCCTCGCTCGACCTGCCGCGACTAGACCTGCCCTAGCCCGACGGCGTCGAGCGCGCGGTTCAGCATCACGTGGAGCCACCAGTCCTTGCCGAAGAACAGCAGCAGGCCGAGCGTGAGCAGCGTCAGCCCGCTGGCGACGCGGATCACGGTGTAGTGGCTCCTGACCCAGCGGAACGCCCCCATCGCCCGCGCGAAGGCGATTCCGGCCAGCACGAAGGCGACGCCGATCCCGAGCGAATAGGCGAACAGCAGCACCGAGCCGCGCAGCACGGTGCTCGAGCTGCTCGCCAGGACGAGCACGGAGGCGAGCACCGGCCCGATGCAGGGCGCCGCGCAGACCGCAAAGGCCGCTCCGAGCAGGGCGTTCGACTCGCGCCGCCGAGCCCGGCCGAGCAGGCCCGAGCCGATGATCCGGTCGGGCCAGGGCAGCAGGCCGATGAAGACGAGGCCGAGCACGACGAGCACGAAGCCCGCGATCGCGTTCTGCTGGTTGACGCCGAGCACGCTCGCGATCGCGGCCGAGCCGGCGCCGAGAGCAACGAAGACGACCGTGAACCCGAGCATGAACGGCAGGCTGGCGACCACGATCCGCTTCGCGGTGCCGCGCTCCCCGAGCCGCTCCGCCTCGACCGACGACACAGCAGCCAGGTACCCGGGCACGAGAGGGAGCACGCACGGCGTGACGACCGAGACGAGACCGGCGAGGAACGCGATCGGGATCCGCTCAGCCATCGAAGCGGGCGAGCTCGTCGTCGAGCCGCAGCTCCAGAGCCGGGTCGAGCGGAGCTGCCGCCAGGGCGGCAGGCGGCTCCCGACGGCCGCGGCCCCACCACCGGGCCAGGAAGGCGAGCACGAGCGCGCCGCCGACGAGACCGGCGATCGGCAGCCACCACGCGAGCAGGTTGAAGCCACTCCGGGGTGGCGCCGCCAGGATCTGCTGGCCGAACTGAGCCACGAGCTTGTCCTCGATCTCGCTCTTGGTGTCGCCCGCGGCAATGTAGCTGCGGATAAGCGCCCGCTCTCGGTCGGCAAAGGGAGAGTTGGACTGATCGAGCGGCTCGTGGCAGACGAGGCACATGAGCTCTCCTTCGAGCTCGGGAAGCGTCGGATGCTGCTCGCTCGCGAGTGCGGGAGCAGCAACTGCAAGCGCCACGGCGCCGACAAGCGCTGCGGCGGCACCTCTCACGCTCGAAGCGCCTCCGAGATCCTCTGCCGGAGGAGGGCAGCCGGGACGGGTCCGCCGTTGATCGGATCACCTACGAACTTCCCGTTCCGTCCGATCACGCGCGTCACGGGCAGGAAGGTGATGCCGTACGGGTCCCACAGCGCTCCGTCGCCGTCGCGGACGACCGGGTACGTCAGGCCGTGGCTCCGCATGAAGCTGCGCGCGTCGCCCGAGAAGTCCTTCGAGTCGATGCCGACGACGACGACGCCCTTCGAGCGGTATTGCTCCCACACCTTCTGGAACGTGGTCGCCTCCTGCTTGCACGGTATGCACCAGGAGGCCCAGAAGTTGAGCACGACCACCTTGCCTCGCAACGACGCGAGCTCGAGCTTGCCGGGCTTGTCGACGCGCGCCAGCGTGAAGTTCTTCGGCACGGCCGTCTTGCCGCTTCCCTGCGCGACCTTCCAGACCAGCAGCGCGAGCAGCCCGGCGACGAGCGCCACCGCCAGCACCTGCCCTGTCAGCCTGAGTCGAGCCGCCATCAGGCCGGAACGATGATCACCGGCGTCCCGACCTTGACGTGCGCGAAGAGCCACTCCGCGGACGGGATGAACATGCGGATGCAGCCGTGCGAGGCCGAGTAGCCGAGCGAGGCGGGATCAGGGGTTCCGTGGATGCCGACGCCTGGCGCCGTCAGGCCCATCCAGCGCGTCCCGAGCGGGTTGCCCGGGCCGGGCGGGATCGGCGTCGCTCCCTTCGCCCACGGCGCGTCGGGCGGCGGATACCACCAGGGATTGCGCTCCATGACGACGATCTTGAACGAGCCGATCGGAGTCGGGTAGACCGGCTGGCCCGTGGCCACCTCGAAGCGCCGCACGAACGAGACCGTCTGCGCCGTCGCCGAGTGGTCGTAGAGGTAGAGCCACTTGGTGTCGCGGCGGATGACGATGATCGGGCCGAAGCTCGCCGCCGTCACCTGCGGCGAGACGACCCGCGCCGGCAGCTCGAGCCGGTCGCGCCGGCTCTGCTGCAAGGCGAGCACGATCGCGGTCACCGTCGCAGAGCGCTGGATCGTGCTCCCCTGGATCTCGGGCACGACCATCGGCCGCAGCGCGCGGAGCGCCACGTGGGCGTCGGCGACGGCGTGGTCGTAGCGGGCGGCGAGCGTGTCCACGTAGTCGACCGCCTGCGCCCGCTGGACGTCGACGACCAGCTTCACGGCCGTGCCCGCCCGGGCCCGGAGGGCGCGCGAGACGGCCGGGCCGATGAACGGCTTCGCGCCGAGCTTCCACGGCGAGACGGTGATCGTCTTGTCGCCGAGCGTCAGCGTGAGCAAGGAGCGGAACTCGACGGCGACCGCGGAGTACGCCGGACCGTAGGCCAGGCCGCCGACGTGGATGCCGCTGATCGTCACGCCGGCCGCGATCCTCGTCCGCCTCGCGGGCGGCGCAGGCGGGGTCGGCGTCGTCGACGTGCTGGCCGGCGTCGTGTCGGTGGTCGAGGTGTCCGTCGACGCCGTGTCGGTCGTCGTCGGAGGAGGTGGCGGCGGCGAATCGGCGAGCGCGTACGCCGCGGCCCCGCCGGCGATCCCGAAGGCGAGCAGCAACACGAGGAGCGCGGCACGCTTCACGCGCGCAGTGTAGCCCGGACAACGGGCGCCGCCATGCCCTCGAACGACACCGGCTCGCGTCGCTCAGGCGGCAAACAACCCACTTTGCAGCGCAATAGCACTAGACTTTTCTACATGGGCGAGCCGGCACCGATCCCAAACCAGCTCGACGAGCCTCCGGTCCACGATCCTCACTCGGTCGCGCAGGCCTACCGCTACCACCGCGCGCGGCGCGCGGCGCGCGTCCAGCGCAGGCGCGACCGGAGGTGGGCACGGCTCCGATTCTGGCTCGTGCTCGGCTGTCTCCTGCTCGCGGTCGCGGTGATCGGAGTGCTGATCCTGCAGCAGGTGCAGAACATCTTCGGCATATAGATGATTGACCGGAAATTGACCGGGAGCCTTGGCACCGTCGGAACCGCCCGACGGCACCACAACCCCCGGCCAACCATCTAGGAGGGGCTAGCGAAACGATTAGCGAAACGCCGCCCGCACTGACTTGGCGTGACTGTTGGGCAGCAGACGACGACGAACGGGCACGAATCGTCGACGAAATAGGCCCGCAGGCGCTCGGGGTCATCGGAGAAGGCGGCTCCGCAGTCGATGCTGCCCATGACGGCAGGCTAACGCCTGACTCGGGCGGACGGTAGTGGCTGTTCAGGCGGCGAGCGGAATGGTTCGCACTCGGGCGAGTGCCTGCGCGAGTGTTGCGAGGATCGTTAGATCGGCGTGGAGCCGGACTCGTTCAAGCCCGCGAGTACGGAGCGGGGTCAGCGCGTACTCGTGCTTCAAGCGGCCGAAGCATCGCTCGACGGCTCCGCGTCCCCGGTAGAGGTCGCCCCACCGTTTCGTCTGGCGGGGTATTAGGGGGTGCAGCCGGGACGCTTTGATCCAGACGCTCGCGGGTGAACACGCGAACCGTAGCTGGCCCTTGCTCGCCGGCGCCGCGTGCGGGCAGCGCCACTTTGTCCGCTTGCGCTTGAGGTCGGCTCCGGCGAATACCCAGGTGCCGTGTTCGCACGTCGGGGGCCGGTGGTCGCCACGCTTCACGGTCGCCGTCTGTTTGAGAGGGATGATCGGGCGGCAGCCGCGCTCTTCGACGCCGGCGTGGATTGCGTCGGTGTCGTAGCCCAAGTCCATGACGCACGTCTGGGGAGCGAAGCCGCGCTGCCGGGCCGCGTCGAGGAGCGGGATCGCGAAGCTCGCCTCATGGTCACGCGCTGTCTCGACGCGCCAGGCAACCGGCAGATCGGTGCGGGCGCAGACCGCCGCCTGGAGCTTGTGCCCGTAGAAGGAGCCGGCGGCACGGGTGGATATGGCGCTGCGGTGCCCCCAGGAGGCGTCAGGGTCGGAATAGCGTTCGCGCAGCGGTCCGTTCTTGCTCAGGTATCGCTGTCCGTTGGCATACGCGGGCATGATGTCACTCGCGTCGATCGCAATGTCCTGCCCGTAGTTGGGCAGCTCGGCGCGTAGCGACGCGGCGAGCGCGGTGAAGCAGGCCTCGAGCGCCGGAGAGTTCTGGCGGAGCTTTCTCGCGAAGCGGTAGCAGGCGTGCACGGACGGCGCGCTGCCGAGCGCGCTCTGCAATGCGGCGTGGTCGGCGATCAGCGCTGTCGTACGGCTCCAGGTCGGGATTGCGTACCGGCTCTTCACGAGGCACGCCCCGATCAGGGAGCGGATCGGGTAGCCCCTCCTGCCTGTCGATCGGAGGGCTTCGAGGTTGTCGATTAGCCCTTGTAGCTCGGGTGAGTCGAGGATGATGGAAAGGGATGCGGCGGCGCCGATGGGGCGCCTTGGTACCGTTTGAATTACCAAGCGAGTCACACCTCGTCTGGTCACGGCTCCCGGAAGCGCAAACTTCGCGGGAGCCTCTTCGTACCTGGACTGAAAAGGCTAGTGGTGGTGTCGGACCGCAGCCGCCATCGGCGCAGCTCGCCGAGGCTAGAAGTCGGGTGTGAACTGCTCGACCACGCTCTCGATCAGCATGGCGATCTGGGGGAGGCTCTTGATCGCGAGTCCACTCTCGCCGAACCCTAAGACGATGGGGAACTCGACCTCCATATGCGCCCCAGGTTGTGGTTCGGGAGTCGTGACGTGGAGGCGTGCGAACTCTGCGCCGTCTTCGAGCGGCTTCCCGGCTCCGGGGTAGTGAACCTCAACGTTGGCCGCGAAGAAAGGCTCGCGTTGGAGGATGAGGGCTTCCGGCCGGGGATCGAGCACGGCGAAGGCCGGGTGGAGCGTCTTGTGCTTGTCTCGGTTGCAGCAGGTGTCGACGACCTCGAGGGCTCGACTGCATGGGTCGTTCCGAGTCGGGTACGGCTGCAGCGTCTCGATCGCGTCGAAGTGACCCTTCCCGATTCCTTTGAGGACGCCGCCGCCGCCGCTCTTCCAGTTGCCGAAGTCGCGGATAACGGGGAACGCGGTATGGTCACCGGGCGTGCCGCCGTCGAGCAGGACGAGTTGCCATGCGAGGTGGTCAAGACAGGAGCGCAGGTTGTAGAAGAAGTCGCCGAGGATGATCCCGAGACGGATCGGCGGCGGCTCGTGAATGTGGAAGTAGGCGACCTGCCAGCCCTCCAGCGGGTCTCGCTCGCGGGTAACGGAGTACGGTTCTCGTTCTCCGTAGGCTCGCGCTTCGGCGTCCAGGGCTTCCAGGTGCTCTTGGGCGCGCCGCAGCTTCGCTCTCGGTCCATTCAACGACGCCGGTTCCAGCACAGGTCGATCCTACTGCGAGTTTTGAGTCCGTTCTGAGCGCGAGAGGCCACGGTCTACGCTGGGAGTGGCATGGCTCGTGTTCGCGCAAGTGCTGTACTGAGGCGTGCCAGGATGCAGAGGTCGGCGTGGAGCACGGCCCGCTCGAGTCCGCGTACTCGGAGCGGTGCAAGGCCGTACTCGTGTTTGAGCCGACCGAACTCGCGCTCGACGGCCGCGCGGCCACGGTAGAGCTTGCGCCAGCGCTTCGTCTCGGGGGGGATCAGCGGGTTGCGCCGGTCGGCCTTGAGCCAAATCGACTTCGGCTCGCACTCGCCCGAGGGGCAGCGCCACTTCGTCCGCTTGCGCGTGACGTCGGCCCCCGCGAACGTCCAGCGGCCGTGTTCGCAGGCCGGCACGTCGTCCGGTGTCCGTGCGTTCCGAGCCCGAATCTGTGCAATGACCGGACGGCAGTCGCGCGCCTCGCAACCGTCGTGCATCGCCCGCGAGTCATATCCCTTGTCCATCGCGCACGTCTCGGGCGTGAAACCGCGTCCGCGAACCGCGTCAAGCAGCGGCAGCGCGAACAGTGCCTCGTGATGGTTGGCGCTCTCAACCCGGACTGCGAGCGGCAGCCCCGTCCGCGCACAGATAGCGGCGTGGAGCTTGTACCCGTAGAACCCGCCGCCTCTGCGAGTTGAAATGGCGCTGCGATGTCCCCACGATGCATCTGGGTCAGAGAAGCGCTCCCGCTCCCGCCCGCCCTTCGAGACGAACCGCTGACCGTTGGCGTATGCGGGCATGTCCGAAGCGTCGATAGCGACGTCCCGGCCGTAGTCGGGCAGGTTAGCGCGCAGCGAGGCCGCCACACTGTCGAGGCAGGCGTCGAGCAGCGGCTTGCGGGAGCGCAGCTTCGCTGCGAAGCGGTAGAGCGCGTACACGCTCGGGGCCGCGCCGCAAGCTTCACGCAGGGATGCGTGCTCGGCGACAAGAGCAGCCGTGCGCGTCCAGGTCGGGATCGCGTAGAGCGCCTTGGCCAGACACGCGCCCACGAGGGCACGGACCGGATAGCCCCTGCGGCCAGTCCAGCGAAGCGCCTCGAGGTCCCGGATTAGCCCTGCAATCTCGGTGGAGTCAAGGAGATCTGAAAGGTTTGAGGCCCTTGAGCTCGGGGTGAATACGGCTCTGCGGTCAAACATCCGACCGCCTTCGGTGAGGGACCGTCAACCCGTGGTCCCTGCAGAGCTTCCCTCGCTGCTGCTCGCGGAGGGCGTCCGTGTAACCCTTCCCGTACGCGAACCTCAGGAGGGCAGCGAGGCATTCGTCGTCCCACTGCTCTTCCCTCCAGACCTCGCACCAGCAATCAACACCGAGTCGCAGGTCGATGTCAAGGTGAAGCAGATCTTCCGCTGCTGGCTCAACGCGTTGCGTCTCGTCGTTACCTGGTTTGCTGGCCACTAGGCCAGCATAACACACCTGCTGGCCTTTGGGCCAGCGCTTCTACGTCCGGCGGATCGCCGATACTTCTGAAGCATGGCGAAGAAGAGAACGACACGCTCCTTCGGCGAGGAGCTTCCTGATCTGCTGCGAGAGCGTGACCTCAGTCTCCGTGCGCTCGCTCGAATGGTCGGAGTGGGCGACGATCATCTGTCGCGCGTACTGCGCGGCGCGCGCGACAAGAGGGCCACGGGTGAGCTGACACGACGCGTAGCCGTCGCGCTGGACTTACCTGAGGACTACTTTCCAGAGGCGCGCTTGGAGTTCATCGTCGAGCGACTCGGCGAGCAGCCGACGCTCCGCGACCGCGTCTACGACCAGCTACGCAAGGAGGAGTCGTCGGCCGACGGCCACGGTAAAAGGCGCAGTGCTTAAGGTCAAAAGAGGAGTGACCGAATCTGGCATGTCCACTAGCGCCCCGACCGAACAAGTCGCGGCTCGCTTCGAGGATTCGACACCCGGCGCGCGCATCCGGGGCAGGACGGCCGCCGGCCGAGCTACTTGTGCCTGCCGAGGGCGCCCCTTGCTTTATCAGCAATCTTGTCAATCGTCTCCTTGGCCTCGCCCGCGGCGTTGTCGACGTCGCCTTCGCGCCTGACCTTACGATGGCGGTCCGCATAGCGGGAGCGTTGGTGTTGGTGGTGGTCGTGGCTGTTTTCGGCGCGGGTTGCGGCGGCGGCAAGCTGGGGGCCAAGGCGCTCCAGCAGGAGTCGGCGTCGCTGCGGTCCTTGGCTGCCGAGGGAGCGCTGCTGGCAGAAGACGCCGCCTCTGGCAAGACGACTGCCATCTACACGCGCGAGCACGCTGCCGACCTCGTCCAGGCCGCCTCCCAGGCCGAGGCCTCTTTGAAGACGGCCAAGACCGCGCCCTTGCTCGAGCGAAAGCTCCGCCGGTTGGTGGTAATCGCCGCCCAGGTGCGCGGCGACCTCGAGCGCCTCGGCGGAGCCTCCAGGGATGAGGAGCGCGCTCTCGGCCGTGGGCTCCAGGCGGCCGCCGATGAGAGCCAGAGGATCGGCGAGGGCCTCAAATGACCTTGAAGAACGTGCTTGGCGTCGCCCTTGGGATCATGTCGGCGATCGGCGGTTTCGTCGACATCGGCGATCTCGTCTTCAACACGCAGGCCGGGGCGACGTTCGGCTTCCAGCTCCTGTGGGTCGTTGTGATCGGAGTCGTCGGGATCATCGTCTACTCGGAGATGTGTGGGCGCGTGTCGGCCGTTGCCAAGCGCCCTGTGTTCGACCTCGTCCGCGAGCGGACCGGGTTCGGTGCGGGACTGGCGACCCTGATCGCGTCCGAGTTCGTCAACCTGATGACCTGTGCAGCTGAGATCGGAGGTGTGGCCATCTGCCTCCAGCTCCTCTCGGGCCTTCCTTATCGCCTCTTGATCCCGCTCGCGGTCCTGGGTCTTGCCGTTTGCTCCTGGGCGCTGCCGTTCAGATGGATCGAGCGCGTGTTCGGCTATCTCGGCCTCTGCCTGCTCGTCTTCGCCGTCGCAGCGATCAGGCTCCACCCCAGCTGGGGCCAGGTTGCCCACGGCTTCGTGCCCGGCTCCCACTCCGGCGCCAGCCTGATGATCTACCTCTACTTCGTCGTCGGCATCCTGGGAACGGCGATGAGCCCCTACGAGGTCTACTTCTACTCTTCGGGTGGCGTCGAGGACCGCTGGGGTCTCAAGGAGCTCGGGCTGAACAAGGTGACGTCGATCATCGGCTACGCCCTTGGCGGCTTCCTCTCCTTCGCGCTGATCATCGTGGCTGGGGCGCTCTTCCTGCCGAGGGGAATCTCGCCGCAGTTCCTGGGCACACCGGCTCTGGCCGCCGAGCACGCACTCGGGCAAGTGGGCCTGCTGCTGGCGATCGTCGGGATGCTCTTCGCCGTCGGCGGCGCGGCCATCGAGACGTCGTTTTCCGGCGCCTACAATCTGGCCCAGTTCTTCGGCTGGAGATGGGGCAAGAAGGAGCGGCCTGCCGCTGCCTCTCGTTTCACGCTGTCATTGCTCGCGATCTTCGCCATCGCCCTGCTGGTTGTCATGACCGGCTACGACCCGGTCAAGCTGACGGAGTACGCGGTGATCTTCTCCGTCGTGGCGCTGCCCTTGACCTATCTGCCCATCCTGCTCGTTGCCAACGACCGCACCTATATGGGCTCGAAGGTGAACGGGAAGCTGGCCAACTTCCTCGGCGTGCTCTACTTCGTCCTCATCCTCGTGATCGCCGTCGCGGCCATCCCCTTGATGCTGCTGACAAACGGAGGGCAGGGATGAGCGAGGTCATCGATGTCGATATCGCGCTCAGCATCCTCGATCACCAGCTCGTCGACGGCGACGGCAAGAACTGCGGAAAGGTCGACGATCTCGAGATCGCTGGTCTTGACGGCGACTCGCCGGAAATCGTGGCGATGATCGTCGGCGGCAACGCCTGGCGCTCTCGCGGTCTCCTCGGACGGTTCGCGGCCCGCCTCTCGGGGAACGCTGTCCATGTGCCCTGGTCGGAGGTCGACTCCGTCACATCGGTCGTGAGCCTGAAGCGCCCGGCCGCGGAGCTGCGCTTGAACCGCGGCGACGCCCGCTGGGGGAAGCTCGTCGGAAAGGTGCCGGGATTCTGATGCGCCTCGCGGAGCTCTTGAACCGAAAGGTCGTCAGCGAGTCCGGCGAGCGGCTGGGCCGTGTCCACGACGTGCGCGGAGAACTTGTTGGAGGACGCCTGCGGGTGACCGGCCTGATCGCCGGCAAGCTCGGCATCCTC
>PLBK01000008.1 GCA_003134505.1 Actinomycetota bacterium
ATCGAGTCGACGATGTGGATGAAGGCCTCGTAGCAGTTGAAGAGACCGTGCCGGCCGGTGAGCAGGTACCCCTCGAGCCAGCCCTGGCAGAGATGCTCCGACAGCACCTCCATCACACGGCCGTCCGGGGCCAGCCTGCCGTCGTCGACGGGCTCGATCTCCGCGTCCCAGGCGCGTGCGGTCGCCTCGAACACCGCCCCGAGCCGGTTCGAGTCGGTCTCGTCCGGGCCGAAGAGGCGGAAGTTGGACGGATTGCGCTCGATCACGTCGCGCAGGAAGGTGCCGAGCACACGCGTCGCCTCGCTGGACGTCGTCCCCGGCTTGTCGACCGCGACGGCGTAGTCGCGGAAGTCGGGGAGCACGAGGTCGCGCAGCAGCGCGCCGCCGTTCGCGTGCGGGTTCGCGCTCATCCGCCGCTCTCCCCGCGGCGCGAGCGCGGCCAGCTCTCCGAAGAGCCGCCCGGTCTCGTCGAACAGCTCGTCGGGGCGGTAGCTCCGCAGCCAGTCCTCGAGGATGCGCAGGTGCGCGGGGTTCTCGCGCGCTGCGTCCACCGGCACCTGATGCGAGCGCCACGTCCCCTCGACGGGCACGCCGTCGACCTCCTTCGGCCCGGTCCAGCCCTTCGGCGTGCGCAGCACGATCATCGGCCAGCGCGGCCGGCCGGTCTCGCCGCCCGTCCGCGCCGCACGCTGAACGGCCGCGATCTCGTCGAGCGCCTCGTCGAGCGCACGCGCGAGCTGCCGGTGCACGTCCTCGGGCTCGTGGCCCGACACGAGCAGGGGCCGCCAGCCGTAGCCCTCGAGGAGCGAGACCAGCTCGCGCTCGGGGATCCGGGCGAGGACGGTCGGGTTCGCGATCTTGAAGCCGTTCAGGTGCAGGAAGGGCAGCACGGCGCCGTCCGTGCGCGGGTCGAGGAACTTGTTGCCGTGCCAGCTCGTCGCCAGCGGGCCCGTCTCCGCCTCGCCGTCGCCGACGACGCAGGCGACGAGCAGCTCCGGGTTGTCGAACGCGGCGCCGACGGCGTGGGCGAGCGCGTAGCCGAGCTCGCCGCCCTCGTGGATCGAGCCGGGCGTCTCCGGGGCCGCGTGGCTCGGGATGCCGCCCGGGAAGGAGAACTGGCGGAACAGCTCCTTCATGCCCGCCTCGCCCGGGCCGACCTGCGAGTAGAGCTCGCTGTACGTCCCCTCGAGGTACGCGTTGGCGACGATTCCGGGCCCGCCGTGACCGGGGCCGGTGACGTAGATCGCGTTCAGGTCGCGCTCCCGGATGGCGCGGTTCAGGTGGACGTAGATCAGGTTGAGCCCCGGGGTCGTGCCGAAGTGGCCGAGCAACCGGGGCTTCACGTGCTCCGGCCGCAGCGGCTCGGCCAGCAGCGGGTTGTCGAGCAGGTAGATCTGCCCGACCGAGAGGTAGTTCGCGGCGCGCCAGTAGGCATCCAGCAGGCGCAGCTCCGTGGCGGCGAGAGCCCCGGCGGCCGCGGGCTCAGTGTCCGCGGCCACTCAGGAGCGCTCTCGCGTCATCGTTTGCGGCCGTTCTCGACCTCCCACGTGAGGTCCGAGGCCACCGACACGGTTCCCGGAACGCGGCGCGCGAACGCCTCGACCAGCTCGGCGTCGCTCTTCGTCTCGACCTGGCCGCCGAGCTTCACGTTGCCGCCCTCGACCGAGATGTTGAGACCCTCGGGCGCGATCCAGAGCGTCCGCAGGACGACGTCCTCGCGGAGCTCGCGCTCGATGTCGGCGTCGGAGCGGACGAACGCCCGGACGAGGTCCGCGCGGGTGACGATCCCGAGCAGCTTGCCCTCGTCGTCGACCACCGGCAGACGGTTGACGCTCTCTTCCAGCATCCGCGACGCCGCCTCGGAGACCTGCCGGTCGGCGCCGATCGTCCGCGCGGGAGCGGTCATCGCCTCCCCTGCCGTCCGTGCCTCGAGCTTCTGAGGGGCGTCCGGCTCGAGGAGCCATCCGAGCAGGCCGCGGCGCTCTGCCGGGCCGCGCTCCTTGACCAGGATGTCCGCCTCCGAGACCACGCCGAGCAGGCTACCGTCCTCGTCCACGACCGGGACACCGGAGATCCCGCGCCCGGAGAGGATCGTTGCGACCTGCTTGAGCGAGTCGTTCGGGTCCACGGTGACGACATCCGTCGTCATGACGTCCTTGACCTTCATGTCGAGCCTCCTTGCTTCCGTCCTCAGCCCTGTGTGGGCAAGCCAAGTGTCGACGCCAGGCCTGCGAGCGCCATCGGGCCCGCCACGGAGCCGCCGTGTGTCGTTCCCGCCGCGAGGATGCGGCTTTTCCGCAGCTACCAGCTCTTGATCGGCCGTTGCGGCGGGCGCACGCGGACGCGAATGCGCGCGTCCACGGCCATGCAGCCGTCGGGGAGGGCGACGACCGGGTTCAGGTCGAGCTCGGCGACCTCGGGGACGTCGTCGGCGAGCCGGGCGAGCCGGAGCACCAGGTCGACGAGCGCGTCGGCGTCGGCTGCGGGCGCGCCACGGAAGCCGCGAACGAGCCTCCCGGCCTTCCCGGTGAGAACGAGCTCGTGCGCGTCGACGTCCGTGAGCGGCGCGATCCGGAAGGTGGCATCGCCGATCAGCTCGGCGAGCACGCCTCCGGGACCGAACGCCACCAGCGGCCCGAACATCGGATCCTGGACGACGCCGGCGAGCAGCTCGGCTCCGCCGCGGATGAAGGGCTGCACGACGACGGGCGCGCCGATCCGCTCGACCGCCTCGCGAACCGCGTCCTCGTCGCGCAGGTCGAGGGCAACTCCGCCTCGCTCGGTCTTGTGCGCTCCGGCCTCGGCGGTCTTCACGACGACGGGGAGCCCGAGCTCGCGTGCCGCTGCGACCGCCTCGTCCACTCCTCCCGCCAGGCGCTCCGGGACGAGCGGGACGCCGTACGCGCCGAGCAGCTCTCGCGTCCGGGCCGGGTCGAGCCAGGCCTCGTCCGCGTCGCCGAGCGCCTTTTCGACCACCGCCCGTGCGGACGCGACGTCGATCCCCTCGAGCTCCTGCACGACGCCCGCAGGCCGGCGCAGCCACTCGGCCCGCTCGGCCGCCAGCCCCAGCGCACGAGCGGCGGACTCCGGATACGGGAACGAGGCGACCGGCGAGCCCTGCTCGCGGAGCGCGGCCGGCGTTCCCTCGGCGCTGATCACGACCGCGAGCACCGGCTTCTCGGTCTGGGCGCCCTCGACGGTGCGGCAGATCGTACGCGCGACCTCCTCCGGGCCGACGACGACGGGAGGCACGAAGAGCACGATCAGCGCGTCGACGCGGCCGTCTGCGAGCAGCAACGGGAGCACCGCATCGTAGGTGGCGGCGGTAGCGGAGCCGAGGAGGTCGACCGGGTTGGCGACGCTCGCCTCGGCGGGGAGGAGCTTCGCAAGCGCCGCGCGCGTCTCCGCGGCCGGCTCCGGCAGCTCGAGCCCTGCCGCCTCGCACGCGTCCGCGCAGAGGATGCCGAGACCGCCCGCGTTCGTGACCACGGCCACGCGGCGCCCGCGCGGGAGCGGCTGCGTCGAGAGCAGAGCCGCCGCGTCGACGAGCTCTTCGAGGTCGCTCGCCCGCAGCACGCCCGCCTGCGTGAACAGCGCATCGACGGCCGCGTCGGAGCCGGCGAGCGCGGCCGTGTGCGAGCTCGCCGCCCGAGCCCCGGCGCCGGTCTTGCCCGCCTTGACGGCGAGAATCGGCTTCTGCCGCGCGACGCGGCGGGCGATGCGGCCGAACTTGCGCGGGTTGCCGAACGACTCCAGGTAGAGCAGGACGAGATCGGTCTCGGAATCGTCCTCCCACCACTCGAGGAGATCGTTCGAGGAGACGTCGGCCTTGTTCCCGATCGAGACGAAGCCGGAGAAGCCGAGCCGCCGCTCCGCCGCCTTCTCGAGCAAGGCGAGCCCGAGCGCGCCGCTCTGGGAGGAGAAGCCGATCCGCCCCGGCGGCAGGGCGCGCGGCGCGAAGGTGGCGTTCAGCTGGGTGGACGACGACCAGATGCCGAGACAGTTCGGGCCGACGAGACGCGCGCCGTGGGCCCGTGTCAGCGCCAGCAGCCGCTCCTGCCGCTCGAGGCCCTCCGCGCCGGTCTCCGCGAAGCCCGAGGAGATCACGCACAGGGCGCGGACGCCCATGCGCAGAGCCGACTCCGCCGCGTCGTGCACCTGCGCGGCCGGAACGCAGAACACCGCCAGCTCGATCGGATCGGCGATCTCCTCGAGCGATCGGTAGGCGCGCACGCCGGCGACGGGCTCGCCGCTCAGGTTGACCGGGTAGGCGGCGCCCGAGAAGTCGGCCGCGAGGATGTTGCGGAAGAGCTCGCCCCCGATCGAGCCGCGCCGGCGCGACGCGCCGATCACGGCCACGCTCGCCGGGGTGAAGAACGGCCGGAGCGACGCGGAGACGGCGACGTGGTCGCGCGCCTCGACCTGCTCGCGGAACCCTGCGGTGGACTCGATCGCGAACCGGACCTCGACGATGCCCTCCTCGAGCTCGCGCCCGACAGCGAAGCCGGCGTCGGCGAAGACGGCGAGCATCGCCCGGTTCTCGGCCATCACCTCGGCGAGGAAGGACGTGATGCCCATGCCCTCGGCCCGGGCGGCCAACTGCTCGAGCAGGCGCGTGGCGATCCCGCGCCCCTGCTCCTCGTCCGAGACCGCGAAGGCGATCTCCGCCGTCGCCGGGTCGCGCAGGCGCGAGCAGCTTGCGAGCGCGACGATCCGCTCGCCGCCGTCGCTGCCGGCCAGGGTGGCGATCAGGGCGCCCTGCTCGACCCAGTCCGGGTCGAGGAACGGCTCCGCGAGCCGCCTGTCGACACTGCGGGCGCCGTGGAAGCGGTAGTAGAGGCTCTGCGGGGACAGTCCGCCGAAGAACTCGACCAGCGCGTCCGCGTCCGCGGCGGCGGGCGGTCGCAGCCGCAGCGTGCCGCCGTCCCTGAGGATGACGTCGACCGCGCCCGCTTCGCGCAGGTTCGAGGCTGCCATAGCACTAGTGTCGCCGCGGCGAGCCCCGGCTGCAATCGGCGGTCGTCCGTATGCCGCTACGGCTTTCCCGCAGGCACGGGGCGCGGTCCGGCCCGCGAGGCTACGCTCCGGCTCGTGGCCGCCCCGCCGGACGAGAGCCGCCTTCGCGCCCTGCTCGAAGCGAGCGTGGCGCTCACCTCCGAGCTCTCGCTCGACTCGCTGCTGCAGAAGCTCGTCGAGACCGCGGCGACGCTGACCGGAGCGCGGTACGCCGCGCTGGGCGTGATCGACGAGTCGGGCTCGGCGCTCGAGCGGTTCGTGACGACGGGCGTCGATCGGGCGACGCACGAGGCGATCGGGGAGCTTCCGCGGGGGCGCGGCATCCTCGGAGTCCTGATCGCCGAGGCGCGGCCGCTCCGCCTCCACGACCTGAGCGATGACCCGCGCTCGGTCGGCTTCCCGCCCAACCACCCGCCGATGCGCAGCTTCCTCGGCGTGCCGGTTCTCCTCCGCGGTGTCGCCTACGGGAACCTCTACCTGACCGAGAAGGAGTCCGGCGACGACTTCGGCGAGGAGGACGAGGAGCTCGTCACCATGCTGGCCGCGCAGGCGGCGGTGGCGATCGAGAACGCTCGCCTGTACGAGTCGGCGACACGTTGGTCGCGCCAGCTCGAGTCCCTGCACGAGGTGGTGCGGTCGGTGGGTGAAGAGACCGATCTGGACCGTCTGCTCGCGCTCGTCTGCCGCCGCCTCCGCGAGCTGATCGGCGCCCGGCTCGCGCTGATCGCGCTGCCCGCGCCGGAGGGCGATTTGCGCATCGCAACCGTGGACGGTGAAGGCGGCGCGGCGAACGACCTGCTCGGCCGTCGCCTCGCCCGTGGGCACTCGAAGGTGGGCCGGGTGCTCGAGCGGAGGCAGAGCACTCGCGTCGACTCGGTCCTCGACGACCCGGAGGTCGACCAGGACGAGGCGCGCAGGATGGGGATCCGGACGGGCCTCTACGTGCCGCTGGTGGCGCGAGGGCGGGCGATCGGGATCGTCGCGGTGCACGACAAGCTCGGCCGGGAGGCCCGCTTCTCCGACAGCGACCTGCGCCTGGCCGAGCTCTTCGCCGGCCGGGCGGCGGCGGCGGTCGACCTGTCGGAGCGGGTCGCACGCGACACGGTCCGGCGCGTGATCGACGCGCAGGAGCTCGAGCGCCGCCGGCTGGCGCGTGAGCTGCACGACGAGACCGGCCAGGCGCTGACGTCGATCCTGCTCGGGCTGAAGGGGATCCGTGCCGCCACGAGCGACGAGGCGGCCGAGCGGGCCGAGGCGGGGCTGCGGGAGCTGGTCGTCCAGGCGCTCCAGGACGTGCGCAGCCTCGCGGTCGAGCTGCGTCCGGCGGCGCTCGACGACTTCGGGCTCGTGGCGGCGCTCGAGCGGCTCGCGGACACGTTCTCCGAGCGGAGCGGGATCGCGGTCGCCGTCGAGGCGAGCCTCGGCGACGAGCGGNNGCAACGCAGGTGAGCATCGTGCTCACGCGCCGCGACGGCGGCGTCAGCGCGGTCATCGAGGACGACGGCAGCGGCTTCGCTCCCGACGAGGTACGACCCGACGCCCTCGGGCTGGTGGGCATGCGCGAGCGGATCGCCCTGCTCGGCGGCACGCTGGCGGTCGAGTCGACGGCCGGAAAGGGCACGGCACTGGTCGCCTACCTGCCGATCTTCCTGCCGGCCCAGCCCGGCGAGGACATGTAGGGGACCCGCGTCAGGCGGAGACGACCGTCAGTCCCGACGCCGCCACGCGGTCGGCGAGCTCGTGCAGGACGGCCGTTCCCTCGAGGCTGGCGATCCGAACCGAAGAGCCGCCCTCGATCTCGAGCGCCAGCACGGGCAGGCCGCGCAGGCGGTCGTTCTGGCCGCGCGCGATGGCGGCGCCGACCAGCTTCGAAAACGGGATCGAAAGCCGGCGATCGCGTCCGTAGAGCTCAAAGCGGTCGTCGAGCCGATCGAGCCTTCCGGAACCGACGTCACCGCCCCTGCTCCACACGACTGCATAGGTTCGCCTCATAGCGTCGGACGGTACGAGAACGCGGAGCGGGCGGAATCGCCCGCCGGCCGCAGATTCGCTGCGGTTTTCCACTGATCCGGCCAGTCCAGCGGGTAACGTCTGCGACGTGCCGGAGCCGATCCGCGTCCTGATCGTGGACGACCACGCCGTGGTCCGTTCGGGGCTTCGCCTCCTGCTGGCGCAGGAGAGCGACATCGAGCCCGTCGGGGAGGCCGGAACCGGCCGGGAAGCGGTCTTCCAGGCTCGCGACCTGAAACCCGACGTGATCCTGATGGACGTCGTCATGCCGGACCAGACCGGTCTGGACGTCCTGCCGACGCTCGTTCGCGAGCACCCGGAGACCAAGGTGCTCCTCCTCTCGATGCAGGACGACCCACGGTACGTTCGCGAGGCCTTCGCCGCGGGGGCGAGCGGGTACGTGCTCAAGGAGGCGGCCGACGCCGAGGTGGTGGCAGCGGTGCGCGAGGTCGCGCGCGGCGGGCGCTACGTCAACCCCGAGCTCGGCGCCCGGCTCGTGGCCGCCGAGGCCGACGCGGAGCGGCGCGCGGAAGAGGATCCGCTCTCCGACCGGGAACGCGAGGTGCTGCGCCTGCTCGCCCTCGGGCATACGAACCAGGAGATCGCGAAACAGCTCTACATCTCGGTGCGCACGGCCGAGACGCACCGGGCGCACATCATGCAGAAGCTTCGGCTGCAGAGCAGGGCCGAGCTCGTCCGCTATGCGCTGGCCCAGGGGTTGCTCGAGGAGTGACCGGCACAGCACGAGGGCCGCTGGTGGCGGCCCTCGTGCCGGACGGTGGAGCAGGCTCTAGGCGGCCGGTACCACCGGAGTCGGGTCTTCCTTGCGGCCCCACTTCTTGGCGAAGCTGAACGCCGTGTCCGGGCTGCGCAGGGCCCCGCCGATGGCGAGGATCGCGAACCCGATGCCCGAGAGCAGCAGCGCCACGCCGACCACGATCCCGAAGAGCGAGATCTGGGAGGCCATGTAGCCCGAGTTGAGCGCGGTCGTCAGCGCCGTGTAGGTGACCCAGAGGTCGCGGCGGCCGTTCGCGACCGGCTGCTGGGTCTTCGGGTCGAGAACCGCGAGCGTCGGATCGTTGGTCGCGCCCAGGCCATCCGTCAGCTTGAGCACCGTACCCGCCTTGGCCTGATAGCGGCCCATCTGGGAGTACGTGAGACCGCTCGTCGCGCCGAACGTGTGAATCCGCATGTACTCCGCGAAGCAGCGAGCCTGGTCGCCGTTGCTCACGAGCGTGCCGGCCACCGAGCAGCTCGGCGTGATGATCGGCGAAGGATCGATCTTGACGCCCGCAGCGTGCAGCTGCGCGAACAGTGCGGTCTGGGCCTTCTTGTCGGCCGTGACCTCGGAGGCGATCGTCTTCGGGGTCATATCCGAGCTGCCGACGATCTGCTCCTGCTTGAGGCTCGAGTTGACCGTGTTCCGGCCGTTGACGCCCATGACCACGGCGGCGATGCCGAACGCGATCAGTA
>PLBK01000052.1 GCA_003134505.1 Actinomycetota bacterium
AACCTCGACCCGATGGGCGTGCATACCGGCGACTCGGTGACGGTCGCGCCGCAGATGACCCTTTCGGACGAGGCCTACCAGGAGCTGCGCGACGCGGCGGCGGCGGTCGTCCGCGCGGTCGGCGTCGAGTGCGGCGGCTCGAACATCCAGTTCGCGCGCAGCCGCGAGACCGGCGACCTGCGCGTGATCGAGATGAACCCGCGCGTCTCCCGGTCGTCCGCGCTCGCTTCGAAGGCGACCGGCTACCCGATCGCGAAGGTGGCGGCCAAGCTCGCGGTCGGCTACACGCTCGACGAGATCCCGAACGACCTGACGCGGACGACGCCCGCCAGCTTCGAGCCGACGCTCGACTACGTCGTCGTCAAGTTCCCGCGCTTCGCCTTCGAGAAGTTCCCCGGCGCCGACACGACGCTGGGGACGCAGATGAAGTCGGTGGGCGAGTCGATGGGGATCGGCCGCACGTTCGCCGAGGCGTTCTGGAAGGCGCGTCGCGGGCTCGAGGTCGACCCCGAATGGCGGCCCGAGAACCTGCACCCGTGGTTCGCCCGCGAGCTGGAAGCGCCGCGGCCGGAAGGGCCGGTCGTCTACCGGCGCGTCGACTCGTGCGCCGGCGAGGTTCAGGCGGCGTCGAACTACTTCTACTCGACCCGCGGCGAGCGCGACGAGTGCCCGCCCGAGCCCGGCAAGAGCGTCGTCATCCTCGGCTCCGGCCCGAACCGGATCGGGCAGGGGATCGAGTTCGACTACTGCTGCGTCCACGCCGCGCAGGCCTTCCGCGCGCTCGGCTACGAGGCCGTGATGGTCAACTGCAACCCGGAGACCGTCTCGACCGATTACGACACGTCCGACCGGCTCTACTTCGAGCCGCTCGACGAGGAGGCGGTGCTCGCCGTGCTCGAGCGCGAGCAGCCGGTCGGCGTCTGCATCCAGTTCGGCGGCCAGACGCCGCTCAAGCTCGCCCGTGCGATCGAGCGCGCCGGCTACCGCATCCTCGGCACGCCCTTCGACGCCGTCGACCTGGCCGAGGACCGAGAGCGCTTCGGCGGCGTGCTGGAACGACTCGGCATCCGCTGCCCGGAGTGGGGGACGGCCGAGGCGGCGGCCGACGCGATCGGGATCGCCGACCGGATCGGCTATCCCGTGCTCGTGCGCCCGTCCTATGTGCTCGGCGGCCGGGCGATGCGCGTCTGTTACCGGCCCGACCAGATCCACGCCGCCTTCGAGCACCTCCAGGGGCCGGTGCTCGTCGACCGCTTCCTGGAGGGAGCGCTCGAGATCGACGTGGACGCGCTCTGCGACGGCGAGGAGACCTACGTCGCCGCCGTGATGGAGCACGTCGAAGAGGCCGGCGTGCACTCGGGCGACTCCTCCTGCGTGCTGCCCGCGCACTCGCTCGCGCCCGAGCACGAGCAGGAGATCCGCACGATCGTCGAGCGGCTCGCCCCGGCGCTCGGCGTCGTCGGGCTGATCAACGTCCAGCTCGCCGTCGTCGGCGGCGAGGTCTACGTGCTCGAGGCGAACCCGCGCGCCTCGCGGACCGTGCCGTTCGCGAGCAAGGCGATCGGCGTCAACCTCGTCGAGGCGGCCTGCCGGCTGACAGCCGGTGCCCGCGTCTCGGAGCTCGTGCTGCCTCGGCGACGCGCCGGTCGCCCCCGCCGAGGGCCCGTCTCGGTCAAGGCGGCGGTGCTGCCGTTCGCACGCTTCCCGGGCAGCGACCCGGTGCTCGGTCCGGAGATGCGCTCGACCGGCGAGGTGATGGCGTTCGCGCTCGACTTCCCGAGCGCGTTCGCGAAGGCGGAGCGCGCGGCGGGCCGGCCACTGCCCGTCGAGGGCACCGCCTTTCTGTCGGTACGCGACGAGGACAAGCAGGCCGTCGTGCCGGTGGCGAGGACGCTGGCCGGGCTGGGGTTCCGGCTCGTCGCGACGAGCGGGACGGCAGCGGTGATCTCTGCGGCCGGCATCGACGTCGAGGCGGTGGCGAAGGTGTCCGAGGCCGACGGCGGGCCCACGGTCGTCGACCTCATCCGCCGGCGCCGCTGCGACCTCGTCGTCAACACGCCGCAGGGGTCGGAGGCGCGGAGCGACGGGTACCGGATCCGCGAGGCGGCGCTGATCGCGCGCGTGCCGTGCATCACGACGCTCGCGGGTGCGGCGGCCGCGGTCGAGGCGATCGCCAACGCCCGCGGCGAGGCGGCGCGGAGTCTCCAGGAGAGGCATGCAGCGACGGCAACTGCTTGAGGTCGAGGCCACCGAGCCGGTCGGGCCGTACACGCTGCTTCGCGTGGAGCGCGGCGGGCTCGATCCCGGCCGGCCGGGGCAGTTCTTCATGCTCTCGCCGCCCGGCCGCGTGCTGCCGCGCCCGATGAGCCTCTGCCTTGCGCCGCCCGGCGAGCTCGCCTTCCTGATCGACCCGATCGGCCCGGGGACACGCTCGCTCTGCGAGCTCGAGGCCGGCGACGAGATCGCGGTGTTCGGCCCGCTCGGCAACGGCTTCGACCTACGCGTCGAGCGGCCGCTGCTCGTCGGCGGCGGCATCGGCATCGCGCCGCTCCCGTACCTGGCGGAGGCGCTCGGCTCGCCGCCGGCCGTGCTCGGCTTCCGCAGCGAGGAGCACGCCGAAGCCGCGGCGCTTCTCCCGCAGGCCGACGTCGTCGTCGACCCAACCCTTGTAACGGACTGTTGCTTGGAAGGGTTCGACGTGCTGGCGTGCGGGCCCGAGCCGATGCTGCACGCCGTTGCGGCGCTTTGCCCGGGTGCGCAGCTCGCCTGGGAGGCACCGATGGCCTGCGGGTACGGCGCCTGCTACGGCTGCGCGGTCGAGATCGACGGCGAGTGGAAGCGCCTCTGCGTGGAGGGTCCTGTCCTTGCTGCTTAACGCCTCTGGGTGCCTCGACGCGCTGACCGCGCCGGACGTGGCCCGGCAGCTCGATGCCTTCGTGACCAAGACGGTCACGCCGCTTCCGCGGCCGGGCAACCCGCCGGTCCGGATCGCGGAGACCGAGGCGGGCATGCTGAACTCGATCGGCCTGGCCAACCCCGGTCGCGACCGATTCCTCGCCGAGACGTTGCCCGCGCTGCGCGAGCTCGGACTTCCGCTCTGGGTCTCGGTGGGAGGATTCTCGGCGCGCGAGTACGCGGAGACGTGCGAGCGGCTCGACGAGGTGACGATCGAGCTGAACCTGTCCTGCCCGAACGTCGACGAGGCACCCGAGTCGGCGGGCGAGATCGTCGCCGCCTGCCGCGCGGCGACCGGGCTGCCCCTGTACGCGAAGCTCTCGCCGGCCGCGTGGGACATCGCGGAGGTGGCCCGCGCCGTCGAGGCCGCCGGCGCCGACGGGCTCTCGCTCGTCAACACGATGCGCGGCCTGGCCCTCGATGAGCGCACGCTGTGGCCCGTGCTGGCGACGGCCACGGGCGGCTACTCGGGCCCGGCTCTCCGTCCGATCGCCCTCGCCGCCGTCTATGCCTGCAGGCGCGCAACCGCACTGCCGATCGTGGGCATGGGCGGCGTGACCACCGGCCGCGACGCCCTCGAGCTCGTGGCCGCGGGCGCATCCGCAGTCGCTCTCGGGACGGTGCTGTTCTCCGACCCGGACGCACCGGGGCGCATCCGTGCCGAGCTCGAAACGGAGCTGGAGCTGCTCGGGCTCGACTCGCTCGCGGCTGCCGAGGGGCTCGCGCACGCGGGCGGCGTCGGCCTCCGCAGCCGTCCGGTCGCCGGTCCGGCACCGATGTAAGAACCCTCGTGCAGGGCTTGCGGATTCCCGTCGCGAGGGTGTTAGTATCGGCGCCTTGCCGATGGTCGCGTCCAAGACTCAGAGCCAGGCGCCGTCCCGATCGCTCGATCAACGGATGGATGCCCTCCGGCGGGCCAACGACATCCGCGTCAAGCGGGCGCAGCTGAAGAAGGATCTCAAGCTGGGCCAGCTCCGCATCGACGAGATCCTCCGTGACCCGCCCGAGTACGTGTCGACCGCGAAGGTCCTCGACATGCTGATGGCGGTGCCCAAGTTCGGCCAGGTCAAGGCGAAGCGCTACCTGAACCAATGCCGGATCAGCGAGTCGAAGACGGTGGGCGGTCTCTCTGACCGGCAACGCACCGAGCTGATTGGGCTCTTCAGCAGGTAGAGGCCGCGCCGGAGGTCTACTCGGCCTGAGGCGACGTCGTGGGCAGTCCGGTGGCGAGGAGCCGACCGTGATCGTGATCACGGGCCCGTCCGGGGCGGGCAAGGGCACGCTGATCCGCGCATTGCTGCCGCGGGTCCACGAGCTCGAGCTGGCGGTCTCCGCGACCACGCGCCTCCGGCGGGACGGCGAGGCGGAGGGACGCGACTACTACTACCTCTCGGACGCGGACTTCGCCCGCCGGGTCGCGAACGGCGAGTTCCTCGAGCACATCACCTACGTGTCGGGCCAGCGCTACGGCACGCTGCGGGGCGAGGTCGACCGCATCACGGGCGAGGGGAGAATCCCGGTCCTCGAGCTGGAGACGGAAGGGGCGCTCAAGGTGGCGGAGGAGCTGCCCGGCGTCGTGACCGTGTTCGTGACCGCGCCGCGCGCCGAGCTCGAGCGGCGGCTGCGGGAGCGGGCGACGGAGAGCGCCGGCGAGATCGGCGAGCGCCTCGATCTGGCCGAGGGCCAGCTCAGCCAGGCGAGCCTGTTCGACCACGTGGTTCAGAACGACGACCTCGAGCGCGCCCTCGACGACCTCGTCGCGATCGTCGGCAGCACCCACACCGGCGGCGACCGCTAGCATGGCAGCATGATCCAGCCTCGCATCGACAAGCTGTTCGGGAACGTCGACTGCCGCTACGCGCTCGTGATCGTCGCGGCCAAGCGCGCCCGCCAGATCAACAACTACCACCACCAACTCGGCGAAGGCACCTTCGAAGAGCTGCCGCCGCTCGTCGAGTCGCGCTCGAAGAACTACTTGACGATGGCCCTCGAAGAGATCGCCGAGGGCAAGATCAAGTACTCCTACCAATCCTGACGCGCCGTTAGCTGGTAGGGCCGGCGCGGCCCACGGCCGTCATGGCGATTTGACCGGGAGCGGTGGTTTCGTGCGCGCCTGAGCCGATGCCACGACGCCGGCATCCGCAGCCCCGCAGACTGGCGGCTGTCTCTTCATGACCTGTCTATCTCGGCGAACCCGGGTGTCAGACACCGGGGTTCGCTGCTGCGGACAGGGAAACCGCCGAAATGCCTGCTCGCACGGACTAGAGCACACTGCAAGCTTTGCAAGCCGGGCGTGTCCGGCGGGAACTCTCAGGGCTCGGCCCGTCGTGCCGCGTGCGAAGAAAGCAGGGCACAATGAGCCTATGGCCCGTGTGATCCTCGGCGTCACCGGCGGGATCGCCGCCTACAAGGCGTGCGAGCTCTGCCGCCTGCTCGCCAAGGCGGGGCACGAGGTGACGCCCGTGCTCACAGCCGACGCGGAGCGATTCGTCACGGCGCACACCTTCGAGGCGCTCGCGCGCCGCGAGAGCCCGCGCGAGCTCTACCCGCATCTGCTCGAGGCCGACCTGCTCGTCGTCGCGCCCCTGTCGGCGAACACGCTCGCCAAGCTCGCCCAGGGCATCGCCGACAACGTGCTCACGCAGACCGCGCTCGCGTTCCGCGGCCGCGTGCTCGTCGCGCCGGCGATGAACGTGCGCATGTGGGAGCACCCGGCCACGCAGGCGAACGCGGCGCTGCTCACGGAGCGGGGCGTGGAGCTGATAGGGCCTGAGGAGGGCGAGCTCGCCGAGGGCGAGACCGGCCTCGGCCGCATGACCGAGCCCGAGGAGATCTTCACTCGTTGCCGCGTGCTGCTCGGCGACGGCGGCCCGCTGCGGGGCCGGCACGTGCTCGTTTCCGCCGGCGGGACGCGCGAGCCGATCGACGCCGTCCGCTTCGTCGGCAACCGCTCCTCCGGCCGGATGGGGGTCGCCGTCGCAGAGGAGGCTCGCCGCCGCGGCGCCTCGGTCACGCTGCTCGCCGCGAACCTCGGCGTCCGCGTCCCTCCGGGCATCGACGTCGTGCAGACGCCCACCGCCGGGGACATGGCCCGCGAGGCGCTCGCCCGCCGGAACGAGACCGATGTCGTCGTGATGACGGCGGCGGTCGCGGACTACCGGCCGGCCGAGGCGGAGGAAGGCAAGCGGCCGAAGAGCGAGGACGACTGGACGGTGCGGCTCGAGCCCACGCAGGACATCCTGCGCGAGCTCGGGGAGAGCCGGTCGAACGGGCAGATCCTGGTCGGCTTCGCCGCGGACACGGGAGACGCGGGTCTCGTCCGCGCCCGCGCCAAGCTCGAGAGGAAGCGGGCCGACCTGATCGTCTTCAACGACATCGCGCGCGCGGGAATCGGCTTCGACGCTGCCGACAACGAGGTCGTGCTGATCTCACGAGACGGCGAGCGAGCCGTTCCCCGCAGCCGCAAGGAGGCGATCGCCGCCGTCGTCCTCGACGCGGTCGAAGACCTGCTGTAGTGGAAGCGGTCGTCATGGCGGCCGGCGAGGGCCGGCGCCTGCGACCGTTGACCGAGCGCCACCCGAAGGCCGTGCTGCCGATCGACGGCCGGCCCGTGATCGCGACCGTGCTGCGCGAGCTCCAGGACGCAGGCGCCGGCCGGATCACCGTCGTCACGGGCCACCTGGCCGAGCAGGTCGAGCAGCTGCTCGACGGCTTCCCGCACGAGCTGCGGTTCGTCCGTCAACCGGAGGTGCTCGGGTCGGCCGACGCTGTCCGCAGAGCCGCTCTCGAGCCGCCCTACCTCGTCGTCGCCGCCGACACCGTCTTCACGCCCGGCGACATCGCGCGCTTCCTCGCGGCGACCCGTGGCCACGACGGCGCGATCGCGGTCCGCCGGCGACCGCCGCCGGGGCCGGGACGTTGGGCCGTTCGGGTCGAACACGGGCTGATCACGAAGCTGCCCGACGACGATCCGTCGAGCCCGCTCTCCGGCGCGCCGCTCTGGCTGCACGGGGAAGCCGTCTGGCGCGAGCTGCAAGGCGAGCTGCCCGGGCCGCCGTTCGAGCAGGCGACGGCGCTTCAGCGGGCGATCGCAGCGGGTGCCCGCATCGCCGGCGTCGAGATCGGCCCGACCCGCGACTTGACGGACCCGCTTGACTTGCTCGAGGAGAACTTCGGGTACCTGAGGGGGCTGTGAGCGAGGCTTACGACAACTTCCAGGAGGGCCGGAAGCGGCTGCGGAACGGCCGGGCCGCCCAGGCCACCGTGCCGCTCGAAAGGGCGAAGCGGCTCGAGCCAAACAAGGCGTCGATCCGCGAGTCGCTCGGGATCGCCTACTTCCGCCTCGGTCGCTTCGGCGAGGCCGAGGCCGAGTTCAGAGCGGCGCTCGAGATCTCTCCGATCGACGACTACGCGCACTACGCGCTCGGGCGCTGTCTCGAGAAGCTCGGCCGGCCGACGGAGGCGAACGCGCACTACAAGCTGGCGCGCTCGCTCAGGCCGGGCGACGAGACCTACGAGTCGCGAATCCTCGATCTCGACTGAGCGCGCGGCAACTTCCCGCAGCGGAAGGCGTCCTCATCTCTGAGATACTGGGCTGTTCTTTCGAATAGGAGGAGGAGAAGAGCATGGGGCTTAAGAAGCTCGGATTACTCGCTGCTCTGGCGGCTCTGGGCATCGTCGCCGCAGCGAGCGCAAGCACTGGCTCGAAGCAGGCAAGCAACGCGCTGGTATTCGGCTCGTCGTCCGACCCGGTGATCATCGACGGGCCGCTCGTGTCCGACGGTGAGTCGCTCCGGGTCGTCGACCAGATCTTCCAGGGGCTCGTCGGCCTGAAGCCGGGCACGACGCAGATCCAGCCGCTGCTGGCGACGAGCTGGACCGCGAGCGCGAACGGGCTCACCTGGACGTTCAACCTGCGCGGCGGCGTCAAGTTCTCGGATGGGACGCCGTTCAACGCGGCGGCGGTGTGCTTCAACTTCAACCGCTGGTACGACTTCCCGGGGCCGCTGCAGAACAGCGCCGTGACCTATTACTGGAACACGGTGTTCGGCGGCTTCGCTCATCCGGCAGCAGGCAGCCCCGGCCCTGACAAGAGCCTGTACAAGGGCTGCAAGACGAAGGGCAGCCATTTGGTGCAGCTCCTGCTGAACCACCGCTCGTCGTCGTTCCTCGGCGCGCTCGCGCTGACGAACTTCGGCATCGCGAGCCCGACCGCCCTCGTCAAGTACAAGGCTGACGCCGGCACGGTCGACGCGAACGGCGTCTTCCATCCGACCGGGACGTTCGGCACGCAGCATCCGATCGGCACGGGGCCGTACATGCTCCAGAGCTGGCAGGTCGGCAACAAGCTGGAGATCGACGCGAACCCGCTGTACTGGGGCCCGAAGGCGAAGCTCCAGCGGATCATCTTCCGGCCGATCTCCGACCCGGCGGCGCAGCTCCAGGCGTTGCAGAGCGGAGAGATCCAGGGCTTCGACAACGTCGCGCCGCAGGACATCGCGACCATCAAGGCCAACTCGAAGCTGAAGGTCCTCGACCGGCCGGCGTTCAACGTCGCCTACGTCGGCATCAACCAGGCGATCCCGCCGATGAACATCCTCAAGGTCCGGCAGGCCATCGCCTACGGCCTCGACCGCGCCACGGTGGCGAGCAAGTTCTACGCCGGCCGTGCACAGGTCGCGACCGAGTTCCTGCCGCCGTCGCTGAACGGCTACGCAGGGAAGGGCGTGCCGCTCTATCCGTTCGACCCGAACAAAGCCAAGCAACTGCTCCAGGCAGCAGGACAGACGCTGCCGGTGCCGATCGACTTCTGGTACCCGACGAGCGTCTCCAGGCCGTACATGCCCGACCCGCAGCGCAACGCCGAGGCGTTCGCCGCGAGCCTCGAGCAGTCCGGCTTCAAGGTGACGTTCCACTCCGCGCCGTGGCGGCCTGATTACCTCGCCCAGGTGCAGAGCGGAAAGGCGGAGGTCTACCTGCTCGGCTGGACAGGTGACTTCGGCGATCCGGCCGACTTCGACAACGTCCACTTCGGGGCGTTCAACCCGCAGTTCGGGTTCCACAACACGAAGCTGTTCAACATGTTGTCGAAGGCGGACCAGGAGACCAACGCCGCCAAGCGGACGAAGGACTATCAGCAGGCCGAGATCTACATCATGAAGTTCCTGCCGATGGTCCCGTACGTGCACACCAAGCCCGCGCTGGCCTTCCAGAAGAACGTGGTCGGCTACGTGGCGAGCCCGGTGGCGCTCGAGTCGTTCGCAACGGTGTCCTACTCGAAATAGCAGGAGGCAAGAGAGGGAAATGCAGCCGGCGGACGGCTAGATGCTTCGCTTCATCGTCCGCCGGCTGTTCCTGCTCGTCCCGATCCTGCTCGGGGTATCGCTCCTCGTCTTCGTCTGGATCCACCTGCTTCCGGGCTCGCCCGCGCAGGCGCTCCTCGGCGAGCGGGCGACCCCGCAGTCGATCGCCCAGATCAACCATCAGTTCGGCCTCGACAAGCCGCTCTACGTCCAGTACTGGCGCTACCTCGTCGAGACGGTCGGCCACCTCAACCTGGGCACGAGCATCAAGACCTTCCGGCCGGTCACCTTCGAGATCGAGAACCGGTTCCCGGCCACGGTCGAGCTCGCGCTCGGGGCGATGGCGTTCGCGCTCGCGGTGGGCATCCCGCTCGGTTTCTTCGCAGCCAAGAAGTACGGCTCGTTCTTCGACCACTCGAGCCTGATCTTCTCGCTGCTCGGGATCTCGATCCCGATCTTCTTCCTCGGCCTGATCCTGAAGTACATCTTCGCCGTCCGGCTCGGCTGGCTGCCCAGCATCGGCCGCGAGGACGTCCTGGCAACCAGGTCGCACCCGACGAACTTCTACATCCTCGACGCGATCTTGAACGGCGACCCGGGCGCCTTGTGGGACACGATCAAGCACCTGATCCTGCCCTCGATCGCACTCGGCTCGATCCCGCTGGCGATCGTCACCCGCATCACGCGGGCCGCGGTGCTCGACGTCCAGAACGAGGACTACGTGCGCACCGCGCGTGCCAAGGGGCTGCCACCGTTCCAGGTCGACCAGCGGCACGTGCTCCGGAACGCGCTGCTGCCGATCTCGACGATCATCGGCCTCCAGACCGGCCTGCTGCTCTCCGGAGCCGTGCTGACCGAGACGGTGTTCGCGTGGCCCGGTGTGGGGAGCTGGCTCAAGGACGCGATCTTCGACCGCGACTATCCCGTCCTGCAGGGCGGGATCATGTTCCTCGCCGTCGTCTTCGTGGTCGTCAACCTGATCGTGGACATCTCGTACGCGGTCATCAACCCGCGCATCAGGCTGAGCTGAGATGTCGGTCGCCGAGATCGAAGCGCGCGAGATCCAGCTGGAGGCGCCGACCGGCGGGCTCTGGGCCGACGCCTGGGCTCGGCTCCGGCGGAACCCGGGCGCGCTCGCCGGCTTCTTCCTCGTCGGCTCGTTCGTCGTGATCGCGATCTTCGCGTCGGTGATGGCGCCGTACTCGCCCACGCACGTCGATCTGAATGCCCTCAGTGCGAACGGCTTGCCGACCGGGCCGTCGTGGCAGCACTGGGTCGGGGTCGACCAGCTCGGACGCGACGAGTTCAGCCGCATCCTCTACGGAGCGCGCTACTCGCTCGTCATCGGCCTCGTCGCGGTGTCCTCCGGGCTGTCGCTCGGACTCCTGTTCGGCTCCGTCGCCGGCTACGTCGGCGGCTTCGTCGACTCGCTGATCATGCGTTTCATGGACGTCATGCTCGCGATTCCGGGCCTGCTACTGGCAATCGGCCTCGTCGCTGCGCTCGGGCAGGGGCTCTGGCAGATCATGGTCGCCGTCGGGATCACGAACGTTCCGATCTTCGCGAGGCTCCTGCGCGGGTCGGTCCTGGCTCAGAGAGAGCAGGACTTCGTGCTCGCCGCGCGGGCGGTGGGGGCGCGTCGGCGCGGGATCCTGTTCTCGCACATCCTCCCGAACGCCATGTCGCCCGTGATCGTCCAGGGCACGCTGGCGATGGCGACGGCGATCATCGACGTCGCCGGCCTCGGCTTCCTCGGACTAGGCCCGCAGGACCCGGGCACGCCGGAGTGGGGGACGATGCTGACGCAGGCCGACCAGTACCTCGAGAGCGGCGCGCTCTACCTGGCCGTCTCTCCCGGGATCGCGATCGTGCTGGCGGTGCTCGGGTTCAACATGATCGGCGACGGGCTGCGGGAAGCGCTCGACCCGAAGCTCCGCGGCCGCGTCGGCAAGTTCAAGGAGGCGAAAGCAGAGCCGCCGGACGGGCGGCTCGTGCCGGAAGTCGGCGAGAGTGCCTAGCCGGGACCCGCTGCTCGCGGTCGACGGCCTGCGCGTCCAGTTCTGGACGGCGCGCGGGACGATCTACGCCGTCAACGGGATCTCGTTCGACATCGCCGAGGGCGAGACGCTCGGCATCGTCGGCGAGTCGGGCTGCGGCAAGAGCGTCACGGCACTGGCCCTGCTCGGCATCCTGCCCCGCGCAGGCCGGGCCGTCGGCGGCACGGCGCGCTTCGAGGACCGCGACCTGCTCCACCTCTCCGACCGGGAGCTGCGAGGCATCCGTGGCAAGGAGATCGCGATGATCTTCCAGGACCCGATGACGAGCCTGAACCCGGTGCTCACGATCGGGCGGCAGATACGGGAGCCGCTCGAGACGCACTTCGGCATGGATCGTCACGACGCCGGGAAGCGGGCGGTCGAGCTCCTCGACCAGGTCGGGATCCCGGGGGCGCCGAGCCGCGTCCGCGACTACCCGCACCAGTTCTCGGGCGGCATGCGCCAGCGGGCGATGATCGCGATGGCGCTCGCCTGCAAGCCGAAGCTCCTGATCGCCGACGAGCCGACGACGGCGCTCGACGTGACGATCCAGGCCCAGATCCTCGATCTCCTGCGCGCGCTCGTCGCCGACATCGGCATGGCGTTGATCCTGATCACGCACGACCTCGGCGTCGTCGCCGGCAACTGCGAGCGCGTGAACGTCATGTACGGGGGCATGTTCATGGAGGCCGGCTCGGCCGATCAGCTGTTCTCGCAGCCGCGCCACCCGTACACGCTGGGCCTGCTCCAGAGCGTGCCTCGGCTCGACGCCGCCCGCCACGCGAAGCTCACGCCGGTCGAGGGAGCCCCGCGCGACATGCTGACCGCGCCGAGGGCATGTCCCTTCCAGCCCCGCTGCCGCTACGAGGTCGAGCGTTCGCGGCAGGAGGTGCCCGAGCTGCTCGAGATCGAGCCCGGGCACTTCGTCGCGTGCTTCAACCCGGTGCCGGCCGAGGAGTGGGCGACGAGCCGCAAGGCTGTGGTGGGATGAGCACCAACGGGAACGCGAACCTGGTGGAAGTCGAAGGGCTCAAGGTCTACTTTCCGATCAAGAGCGGGATCGTCCTCGACCGGCACGTCGGGGACGTCAAGGCGGTGGACGACGTCAGCTTCGAGATCCGCCGCGGCGAGACGCTCGGCCTGGTCGGCGAGTCGGGCTGCGGCAAGTCGACCCTCGGGCGCGCCCTGCTCCTGCTCTACAAGCCGACCGCGGGCCGCATCGTCTTCGACGGCCAGGACCTGACGAAGCTCGGCGCCGAGGAGGTGCGGACGCTGCGGCAGCGCATGCAGATCGTCTTCCAGGACCCGTTCGCGTCGCTCAACCCGCGCCACAGCGTCGGACGCATCGTCGGGGAGCCACTCCGGGTGCACGGCCTGGCAACCCGGCGGGAGGCGGCCAACCGCGTGCGCGACCTGCTCGAGACCGTCGGACTGCCCGCGGACGCCGCGACGCGCTATCCCCACGAGTTCTCGGGTGGCCAGCGCCAGCGCATCGGCCTCGCACGAGCGCTCGCGCTCAACCCGGACTTCGTCGTCGCGGACGAGCCCGTCTCGGCGCTCGACGTCTCGATCCAGGCGCAGATCATCAACCTGTTCGAAGAGCTGCAGACCGAGTTCAACCTCACCTACCTGTTCATCGCCCACGACCTCGCCGTCGTCAGGCATATCTCCGACCGCGTCGCGGTCATGTACCTGGGCGTGATCGTCGAGGTCTCGCCCTCCGGTGCGCTCTACGACAGCCCGCTGCACCCGTACACGATCTCGCTGCTCTCGGCGATCCCGATCCCCGACCCGGAGGTCGAGCGCGCCCGGAAGCCGATCCTGCTCGCGGGCGACCTGCCCAGCCCGGCCAACCCGCCCGCCGCCTGCCGCTTCCACACCCGCTGTCCCTTCGTGCAGGAGACGCGCTGCCGGGACGAGGCGCCGCTGCTACGTGAGCTCGAGCCGGGCCATTCGGTCGCCTGCCACTGGGCCGAGCAGATCAGGGCCGGCGAACTGAAGCCGAAGCAGCGCGCTGCCGAGGTGGTCGAGCAAGTCCAGCAGGCCGGCTGGGAGCCGCCGCCGACCTAGTAGCAACCCGATCGCGGCTCCACCCATCTGCCGACATGGCGGCTTGTAGGCCCGTGGTCATGCGGGACCGCCTCGCGGCGGAGCTCGGTGCTTGGCCCAGGCTTAAGCTCTGGCCGCGTGGGACGCGCTCCCGCGGGGAAGGGGGCTCACGGGGGAAACCGGCTGTTTCTCCCGTGCTATGCGGGGCGCGACGCGATGCGGGTGGCGACCTTCGCGGCGGCGGAGCGCAGGACCGACTGAGACCAGCCCGAGCCGGCGGTGAGCACGCTCAGGTCCACGAAGGTGCGGCCCCGCCGCAGGCCGATCACCGTCGCGGTCAGCGTCGACTTCGTTTTCGCCGAGATGATGTGGAGGACGATCTTCAACTCGCTCGCCGGAGTTGCGAGCCCCGTCAACGAGACGTGCTGCACGGTGCTGGTCGCAAATGAGCCGGAGGGAACCTCCGCGACCAGCGACGAGGCCAGGCAGCGAGCGAAGCCGAGCTTCGAGAAGATCGCGGACGCCGTGCTCGCCTGGGCCGGCGTGACAAAGACGTGCGCATCCGACTCGACGAGAAAGGTGCCCGTGTCCACCGCCCGCGTGTAGGTCGTGCCCTGTTCGGCGGTCGCGGTCAACGCCGACAGGCTGTAGTGGGCCACCAGACAGGGCGGATTGGTCTGGCCGAAGTCGGTCGGCTTCCCGTGCCAGCCCTTGCCCGGGAGGTCGGCCTTCAGAAGCAGGACCGTTCGCGCGTACGCCTGGTCGGCGGGCTTGAACGCGTGCTTCGGATCGCCGGGCGCAGCCAGGGCTGCCGCGGCCAGCGAGGCCGAGGCGCCGAGCGCCAGCAAGATGGCCAGTAGCCGAGCCCTGCCTGCCACCAGCTCACGATAGCCGAGTAGGCTCGCGACCGTGAAGGCCCGGTCGTGAGAGCCGTGGTGCAGCGGGTCGTCCGCGCGCGGGTGTTCGTGGGCGACGACGTGGTCGGCGAGATCGGCCCCGGCCTGTGCGTCCTCCTCGGCGTCGCGGAGACGGACGACGAGGCGACCGCCGAGCGTCTGGCCGGCCGGATCGCCCGCCTGCGCGTGTTCGAGAACGCGGAGGGGAAGTTCGACCGCAGCCTGCTCGACACCGGCGGTGAGGCGCTCGTGGTCAGCCAGTTCACGCTGATCGCCGACACGGCCAAGGGCAACCGGCCGAGCTTCTCGCACGCGGCGCCGCCCGAGCGCGCCGAGCGGCTCTACGAGCAGGTTTGCGAGGCGCTGCGCGCCGTGGGCATCACCGTGGCGACGGGCACCTTCGGCGCGCGCATGCAGGTCGAACTCGTCAACGACGGCCCGGTTACGATCATCCTCGAATGACGCCCGACCCTGACCAGCTACGCGACTTCGCCCGGCGCTACACCGCGGCCTGGTGCAGCCAGGACCCCGCGAGTGTGGCCGAGCACTACGCACCCGAGGGCTCGCTCACGATCAACGGCGGCACTCCCTCGGTGGGGCGCGCCGCCGTCACGGAGGCGGCGAGGTCATTCATGACCGCGTTCCCGGACATGCAGGTGCTCATGGGCGACCTCGTCGTCCGTGACGGCGGCACCGAGTACCACTGGACGCTCGTCGGCACCAACACCGGCCCGGGCGGGACCGGAAACCGCGTTCGGATCAGCGGGTTCGAGGAATGGACGATCGGTGACGACGGGCTCATCGCCGACTCGCAGGGCCACTACGACCAGGCCGAGTACGACCGCCAGCTCGAGCACGGCGTGGACGAGCCTGGATAGAGAGCTCAGCCCGCGCGGCTTCTGAGCCAATCCACCAGCTTGCGCACGTACTCGGGCGCGATCGTGCCGTCCAGGAGGGTCAGCTCGTGCGACGCCTCCGGGATGACCACGATGTCGGCCGCGTCTCCGCGGGCCTCCCGCCAGGCGGCGACGCTTGGCTCGACCGGCGTCCACGCGTCGTCCTCGCCGTAGAAGAGCAGCGCCGGCACCCGCACCTGCGCGAACACGGGGCGCGGATCGAAGTCCATCTCCTCGATCCACAGCCGGCAACCCTCGGCGTCGAGCGGGATCGGCGGCAAGAACGCGAGCAGCCACCACGGCTCGTCCATCGCCGCCCTGAGCTCCGCGGCGAGCTCCTCCTCGCGCCCGGGTGAGCGCCCGTGCACGTGATCCTCGTAGGCGCGTCGCAACCCCAGCGCGCGTCTCACGACGGCCGCTCCGTAGCCGGCGCGCTCGAGCTGCTGCGCGGTCGCGTACATCATCTGCTCGGACGGCGTGACGCCCGTCGAGGCGACCCCGACCACGAACGCGACGCGATCCGATTCGGCCGCGGCGAGCGGCGCGATCCAGCCGCCCTGGCTGAAGCCCCAGAGCCCGACGCGCTCCGCATCCACGGCCTCCAGAACGGCGAGCGCGTCCTGCGCCTGCACCTCGAAACGCCCGCGGGAGGCATCCCCGGTCGACGCGCCGTCGCCGCGCCGGTCGAAGGTGACGACGCCGATGCCGGCCGCCGGCAGGAGCTCGTGCAGGTGTCGGTAGAGGAGGTAGTTCCGGGTTCCCTCGCCGGCACCGTGGAGCGCGACGACCGCGGTCTTCCCCGCGGGCGAGTACGTCGCCGCCAGTGAGACGCCGTCGTGCTCGACCACCATGTCCTGCACGGCCTCATCCTAGGCCGAGCCGCAGTGCTATCCTGAAACACCACATTTCACCGGCTTGGCGAAATGGGCGCACGGCGCCCATTTTTTTCGAGGAAAACACGTATGGCACCGGTTCACGAGAAGGAGAAGGAGCTGACGAGAGAGGTCGCAGGAACGGTCGAGAGGCAGATCCCGGGAGTCGAGGTACTCGCGGTCGAATTGCTGTCCCCGACGCGCTTCTGCGTCTTCATCGACCACCCCCAGGGGGTGGACCATGCTCTCTGCGCGCGGGTCACGGAGCTGCTGCGCGGCTACCTGAACACGTACACCGTCGACGTCTCCTCGCCGGGGATCGAACGTCCGCTGCGCAAGCCGGCCCATTTCCGGAACGCCGTCGGTCGAAAGGTCGCGGTGCGAACGGGCGAAGAGATCGGGGGCCGCAAGCGGTTCAGGGGAACCGTCGCCGCCGCCGACGACGACGCTCTGGCGCTCGAGGTCGCAGACGGCGAGCGCGTTGAAGTCCCGTACGCGGCGATCGTGCGCGGGAATCTGATCGATGAGGTGAATGCACGATGAGCCGAGAGATCATCGAAGCCGTCCGCACGATCGAGAAAGAGAAGGGGATCGAGGGCGAGACGCTGATCACGGCGCTCGAGGACGCGCTCCTCGCCGCCTACAAGAAGACGCCGGGCGCCACCCGGCACGCAACCGTCGAGCTCGACCAGGACACGGGCGACTTCCGCGTCTTCTCGATCGAGCTGCCCAAGGACATCGAGGAGCGGCTCCTCGATGAAGCCCGGGAGCGCGCGATCGAAGAGCTCGAGGCGATCGAGATCGAGACGAACGAGAAGTCGCACGTGCTCATCTCCGACGACGACCTCGAGCTGGACTGGACCGACGTGCCCGAGAACCTGATCGAGCGCGAGGACGTCACGCCCGAGAACTTCGGCCGCATCGCCGCGCAGACCGCGAAGCAGGTGATCCTGCAGCGGATCCGCGAGGCCGAGCGCGAGATGATGTACGAGGAGTACGTCGACCGCGTCGGCGAGGTCGTGACCGGAATCGTCCAGCAGGCCGGCGACCGGAACAACGTGCTCATCGACCTGGGCAAGGTCGAGGCGCTCCTGCCGCGCTCCGAGCAGGTGGACGGCGAGCGCTACGAGCAGGGAAGCCGCATCAAGGCCGTGATCACCGAGGTGCGCTCGGGCACGAAGGGCCCGCAGGTCATCCTGTCCCGGCGTGACCCCGAGCTGATCCGGACGCTGTTCGAGCTGGAGGTGCCCGAGATCGCCGACGGCCTGGTCGAGATCAAGGCCGTGGCCCGGGAACCGGGGTACCGCGCCAAGATCGCGGTCGAGTCGCACACCCAGGGCGTCGACCCGGTCGGCGCCTGCGTCGGCCCGCGCGGCTCGCGCGTCCGCATGGTCGTCTCCGAGCTCCGCGGCGAGAAGATCGACATCATCCCGTGGAACACCGAGCCGGCGCGGTTCGTCGCGAAGGCGCTGTCGCCCGCTCGCGTACGCGAGGTCTACATCGACGACGACTCGCGCGACGCAACCGTGATCGTGCCCGACGACCAGCTCGCGCTCGCGATCGGCAAGGAGGGCCTGAACGCCCGCCTCGCCGCCCGGCTGACCGGCTGGAAGGTCGACATCAAGTCCGACTCCGAGTTCGCCAAGGAGGAGGCAGACGCGGCCTTCGGTGGCGAGGACAGTGAGGCGTTCACCGGCCGCTGCGCCGCCATCCTCTCGAACGGCAAGCGCTGCCCGAACGCAGCGCTCCCCGGGACGCGCTTCTGCGGCGTCGCGGCGCACCAGGAGCTGGCAGCACGCGAGGCGCGCGGCGAGGACCTGACCGGCAGCGTCGTCCAGGTCGGAAGCGGCGACGACGACGAAACAGGAGACGAGACCGGGGAAGAGGTGGAAGCGGGCGCCGAGGCACCCCTCGCCGAGGCCGACGCAGCCCCCGAGGTCGCCCCGGTCGAGGAGGAGCCCTCTCCGGCAGCGTGAGCCGGGCCGACACGGAGCGCCACGTCCCCGTCCGGACCTGTGCCGGCTGCGGCCGACGAGCCCCGAAGGGGGAGCTCGTACGGTTCGTGGCCCGGGACGGCGCCCTGATGCGGGCAGACCCGGGGGCTCCGGGACGAGGCGTCTACACCTGCACGCGCCTCGCCTGTTTCGAGCGAGCGGCGGCGCGAAGGGCATTCGCGCGCACGCTGAAGGCGTCCGTCCGAGTCGATCCAGCGTTGAAAGGGCTTTACACTTCGAGGAATGGCTGAACGTCCGAACAGACCGATTCGCCCGCGCGGCCACGGCGGCGGGCGCAAGCGCCGAGTCGTGATCGACACCGGCGCCGGTCGCCCACGCCCGGACGCGCGCCAGGCTCGCGACCGCACGATGCGCGAACCGAAGAGCGACCAGCCGATCGCCCCGCCGACCGGCCCGGCCGTCGTCGAGTCCGGGGTGACGGTTCGCGACTTCTCGCAGGCGCTCGGCGTCGCCATGACGGACATCATCAAGATCCTGATGGGCCTCGGCACGATGCGGACGGCGACCCAGTCGCTGACCGACGACGAGGTCGAGTTGATCGCCTCCGAGCTCAAACGCGAGGTGACGATCAAGCACCTGGGCGAGGAGGACGAGGAGCCCGAGGCGTTCGAGGACGCCGAGGAGACGCTGCAGGCGCGGCCGCCCGTCGTGACGATCATGGGCCACGTCGACCACGGCAAGACGACGCTGCTCGACGCGATCCGCGAGACGGCCGTCGCGGCCTCGGAGGCGGGCGGGATCACCCAGCACATCGGCGCATACCAGGTCGACCACGACGGCCGCAAGATCACGTTCCTCGACACGCCGGGCCACGAGGCGTTCACGGCCATGCGGGCCCGCGGCGCCAACGTCACGGACGTCGCGGTGCTCGTCGTCGCTGCCGACGACGGCGTGATGCCGCAGACGCGCGAGTCGATCTCGCACGCGCGCGCCGCCGAGGTGCCGATCGTCGTCGCGATCAACAAGATCGACCTGCCCGACGCGAACATCGACCGGGTCAAGAGCGAGCTCGCCTCCGACGGGCTGCAGCCCGAGGCGTGGGGCGGGACGACGCAGTTCTCCGAGGTGTCCGCGAAGCAGAAGCAGAACCTCGACGACCTGCTCGAAAAGGTGCTGCTGGTCGCCGACGTCGAGCTCGACCTCCGCGCCAACCCTGCCGCCGAGGCGTCCGGCCCGATCATCGAGTCGCGCCTCGACGTCGGTCGCGGCACGGTGGCGACGATGCTCGTCCAGCGCGGCACGCTGCGAGTGGGCGACGCGATCGTCGCCGGCCACGCCTACGGGCGCGTCCGCGGGTTGTTCAACTACCGCGGCGAGAAGGTCAAGGACGCGAAGCCCGGCGAGCCGGTCGAGATCCTCGGCTTCGACACGCCGCCGCTCGCCGGCGAGCACGCCCGCGTGGTCGAGAACGAGAGGCAGGCGCGGCACCTGGCGCAGGTGCGCGACGAGCGGCTCCGCCGCGAGCAGTTCGCCGCCCGGCCGCGCAGCGTCTCCCTCGAGAGCCTGTTCGAGCAGATGGAGGATGGCGACGTTCAGGAGCTCGGGCTGGTCGTCAAGGCCGACGTGCAGGGCTCCGTCGAGGCGGCCGTCAGCGAGATCGAGAAGATCCAGCACGCCGAGGTGCGTGTCCGCGTCATCCACTCCGGCGTCGGCGGCATCACCGAGAGCGACGTCAACCTCGCCGCCGCCTCGGGCGCGCTGATCGTCGGCTTCAACGTGCGTCCGAGCCCGGAGGCGCGCGCTCTCGCCGACCGCGAAGGCGTCGAGATCCGCACCTACCGCGTCATCTACCAGCTTTCGGAGGACATCGAGAAAGCGCTCGTCGGCATGCTCCGCCCGGTCAGCGAGGAGGTCGCGCTCGGCGAGGCCGAGGTGCGGGCGCTGATCAGGATCTCGCGCTTCGGCACCATCGCCGGCTCGCACGTCACCCGCGGCGTCATCCGCCGTGGCTCGCGCGCCCGCATCGTCCGCGACGGCGCGGTCATCTACGAGACGACGATCGACTCGCTGAAGCGGTTCAAGGACGACGCGCGCGAGGTGACCGAGGGCTTCGAGTGCGGCATCCACCTCGAGGGCTACGACGACGTCAAGGAAGGCGACGTGATCGAGGCCTACGAGATCCGCCAGGTCGAGCGGACGGCCCTCGACGAGACGCCCGCGGCGTCCTAGCTCTGCTCTCGTCGCGTTCGACGAGGTCCGAACGGGTCGGCGACTCGCACCCCCACCCCTCTGAGGGGTGGGGCACCACCCTCCACCCTCGTGCTCGACGATATCGACGGAGGACGCCCAGGTGTGTGCCGATTTCGTGACAATTTCACGCGCCTGTCCGCTTGAATGGAGCAATGAGCACCGGCTATGTGGGCATCCTCTCCGTCGAGCTGCACTTCCCCGAGGCGGGATCGCTGAAGGGCAAGCGCAAGTACGTCAGGTCGGCGAAGGCGCAGCTCCAGCAGCGTTTCGGCGCCTCGGTGGCCGAGGTCGACCACCACGACCTCTGGCAGCGGTGCCGGCTCACGGTCGCGTGCGTCGCGCGCGGCCACAACGAGCTCGAGCAGCTGCTGGACGCCGCCGAGCGCTACCTCGCCGGGCAGGAGTGGGAGCTGATCCGCGTCGAGAGAGAGATGGTCAGCCTTGATGACTGAGCTTCTCGCGTTCCTGAGGCGCCGCTGGCAAAGGAGGCAAGCGAGCGGCGCGCAGGACAGTACAACGAGGTACGGACAAGCGCCGCTCGTGCAGCATCCTCTCTTTGTCCGCAAGCACCCCCTGGCGCAGCCAATGGGTGCGCCAAAGGCCCAGCCTGCCAGCGGCGTCAGGCTCGGCGTAGGCCGGGCTTCGCCCGGCAGTAGCCGAGCCGGTCAGGGGCGCGAGAGATGAGTGACCGCATACGGCGGGTGAACGAGTCGATCCGGCAGGTGCTGTCGCAAGCCGTGCCGGAGCTGAAGGACCCGCGAATCGGGTTCGTGACGGTCACCGGCGTGGTCACGACCGCCGACCTCCGGCAGGCGACCGTCTTCGTCAGCGTGCTCGGCAGCGAGCAGGCGCGGGAGAGCACGCTGCAGGGCTTGGCGGCGGCGCACGGCGTGCTGCAAGCGGGCCTCGGGCGCCAGCTGAAGCTGAAGCGGACCCCGCAGCTCACGTTCGAATACGATCCGTCGGTCGAGTACGGGGTCCGGATGACGAAGCTGATCGACGACCTCGCTCCGGCGCCCAACGACGATGAGCCCGCCGCAGACCACTGACCTCGCCGCGGTCGCGGAGGCGATTCGCGGGCACGACCGGTTCCTGCTCGTCACGCACGAGAACCCGGACGGGGACGCGCTCGGCTCGATCCTCGCCGCCAAGCTTGTGCTCGACCGTCTCGGCAAGGACAGCGTCATGTATCTCGGCGGCCAGACGGCGCCCCCGGCCGAGTACTCGTTCCTGCCGCTCGACGAGATCCTGCGCGAGCTGCCCGCCGACGCGGCCGACCGCGTGCTCCTCGCGCTCGACTGCGCAAACGCGAAGCGGATGGGCGCCGCCGCCGAGGTGCTCGACCGCGTGCCGCTCTCGATCGACGTCGACCACCACCACGACAACTCCTGCTTCGCGGCCATCAACTACGTCGCCTCGGACGCGTCCTCGACGGGCGAGATCGTCCGCGACCTGATGCGCGAGCTCGACGTGGCGTTGACGCCCGGGATCGCCGAGGCGATCTACGTGGCGCTCGTCACCGACACGGGCCGCTTCCAGTACACGAACACGACCCCGAAGGCGCTGCGGCTCGCCGCGGAGCTGGTCGAGGCGGGCGTCGACGTCCAGCGCGTGTTCAAGGGCATCTACGAGTCGGTGGAGTTCGCGAAGCTGAAGCTGCTCGCCCGCGCGCTCGACCGGGCGCAGGTCTACGACGGCGGCCGGCTCGTGATCTCGCACCTCCTGCGCAGCGACTTCCACGAGCTCGGCGTGGGGGAGGAGTACGCCGAGGGGATCATCGACTACCTCAGGTCGGTCGAGGGAGCAGTGCTCGCGGCGACGATCCGCGAGCCGCCCGAGCCGCCCGACGCGCCGCGCCGGATCAGCCTGCGCGCGGCAAGCGACGAGGTGGACGTATCCGCGATCGCCAGGCAGCGGGGAGGTGGCGGGCACCCGCAGGCGGCCGGCTTCTCGAGCTCGGAGTCGATCGAGGAGATCGTCGAGTTCATCCGCTCCGCCTTCGCCGCCGCTCATAGGGCGACCTCGAGCCTATGAGCGGGGAGGGGTCCCAGGGGAACCGGGAGGTTCCCAGGACAGACCGGCCTCTGGAAGAAGGGGGACCGTGGGGGAAACATGGTTTCCCCCACGGGAGCGAGCCGCCGGTGAGCGACGCACATGCCGCCCCGGGCGCTTAAGCCTTCGGGCCTCGTCCTCGTGGACAAGCCGGCAGGGCCGTCGTCGTTCGCGATCGTCAAGCGCCTGCGCGACCGCACCGGCGCTCGCGCCGGGCACGCCGGAACGCTCGACCCCTTCGCGACCGGCCTCCTGCTCGTGCTGCTCGGCGCCTCGACGCGCCTGGCCCAGTACCTCGTCGGGCTCGACAAGCGGTACCTCACCGAGATCGACCTGAGCGCGCGCACCGCGACGGGGGACATCGAGGGCGAGGTGATCGGGCGCAGCGAGCCGCCCCCACGCGCGGAGCTGGATCTGCGCCTCGACCGCCTGCGCGGCGAGATCGAGCTGCCCATCCCGGCCGCCTCGGCGGTCAAGATCGACGGCGAGCGCGCCTATCGCCTGGCCCGGCGCGGGGTGGCGGTAGAGATGCCGCTGCGACGTTCGACCGTCCACGAGCTCACGCTGCTCGGCTACGCGGACGGTGTCGCGACGCTCGACCTCCGCGTCTCTTCGGGAACGTACGTGCGCGCGATCGCGGAGGCGCTAGGCGGCCACTGCGTCTCGCTGCGGCGCACCGAGGTCGGCCCGTTCCCGGTCGCCGACGCAGACGAGACGCGGATCATCCCTCCGGCGGAGGCGCTGGCATTCCTGCCGGCGCTCGAGGTCGGCGAGGCCGAGGCCCGGGCGATCCGGCAGGGCCGCACGCGGGTCGCGGAGCGAGTCCGGGTCGTCTGCGACGGCGAGCTGGTCGCGGTCGACGGGACGGTGATGCCATGAAGGTCGCCCGGTCCGTCGCCGAGCTCGAGCCACGGCCGCGCGCGGTGGCGATCGGCACGTTCGACGGCGTCCACCTGGGTCACCAGCAGGTGATCGAGGCGGCCGTCGAGACGGGTCTGGTGCCCACTGTGGTGACATTCGATCCGCACCCGCGCCTCGCGCTCGGATACGGCGTCGAGCTGCTGTCGACGCTCGAGCGCCGGCTGGAGCTGTTCGCCGCGCACGGCGTCGAGGAGGCGCTCGTGGTCGAGTTCGACTTCGACCTGCAGCAGCTCGAGCCCGAGGACTTCGCCCGCGACGTGCTCGGCGCGATGGGGACGAGGGTGGTCGTCGCCGGGGAGACGTTCCGCTTCGGCCACCGCCGCCGGGGCGACCTGGCGCTGCTCCGCGAGCTCGGGCTCGACGCGCGCGCGGTGCCGTTCCTTGAGGGCATCTCATCGACCGAGATCCGCCGCCGGCTCCACCACGGAGACGTGGCCGGCGCCGCGTCGATGCTCGGCCGGCCGCCCGAGGTCGAGGGGACGGTCGTGGTCGGCGACGAGCGCGGCGGAACGCTCGGCTTCCCGACGGCGAACCTCGCCGTCGAGGCACATCTGCTCGTCCCCGCGTTCGGCATCTACGCCGGAGCGGCGCTGGGGACGCCCGCAGCGGTCTCGATCGGAACGAACCCGCACTACGGCGGCCGCGAGCGGAAGATTGAGGCGTTCCTGCTCGATTTCGAGGGCGACCTCTACGGGCAGCGGCTCGTCGTCGAGCTGTGGCAGCGCCTGCGTGACGAGCGCGCGTTCGCGAGCGAGCAGGAGTTGATCGACCAGATCGCCGCGGACGTGGAAGCGACGCGCCGGGCCGAGCGGCCCGTCTAGAGCTCGAGCGCGGCGCCGTCGCGACGCGGATCGGCGGCGGCTCCCCGGCGCGAGACGAGGCTCGTCCCGCCGAAGTAGTGGTGCAGCTCGGGCCAACGGCGGACGGAGCGGCCGGCGGCCTCCAGACGGAGCAGCGCCTCCTCGTCGACCCCGGGCTCGGCGTTGATCGTCCCGCCCGCCGGATGAACGCGAGGGCGGTCGACGGCCTCCTGCGGCTCGAGGCCCTCGTCGAGCACGCTGGCCGCGACCGTGCACAGCGCCGTGCGCAGCCGCGTGCCGCCGGCTGAGCCGATCGCCAGGGCCAGCCCGTCGCGGTCGAGCGCCACCGAAGGGGCCATCATGCTCTGCATCCGCGCGCCCGGCTCGAGCCGCCCGGCGATCAGGTCCTTCTCGCCGAGCATGCTGTTCAGGTGCAGGTCGAGCCCAGCGAGGAAGTCGCCCGACCCGAGCCCAAGGCTCGACGTGAGCACGACCGCGCAGCCCTCCGCGTCGACGACGCACAGATTCGTCGTGTGTCCCTCCGCCCCGCGGTCGTCGAGCACGTGGACGAGCGCGAGCACGCGCTCGGTCGCGGACAGGCCGCCTCCGAGCAGCGGCAGCCGCCCGAGCAGCTCGGGGACGCCCGAGAGCCCGGCGCGAGTCAGGAGGCGGGTGCCCGCGTAGCCGACCTCCACGGGCTCGGTCCACCGCGCGGCGTAGGCATTGAGGTCGGCCCGCGTGACCACGACGCCCGGCTCGGCGAGGATCGCCTCCGCGACCGCGCCCCGGTAGACGCTTCCGGCTCCCTCCGCGGCCAGGATCTCGAGCGCGGCGACGAGGCCGGGCTGGAGGAGCCGATCGCCGGCCTGCAGCAGCCGCCCTCCTGGCGCGTAGAGGTCGGCGCCGCGGTTCAGCGTCATGACCGCTTCGAGCATGGCCAGGCAGGCGGCGTGTCTCGGCGGCAGGTCGGTTCCGGCACGGGCGAGCCGGAGCGCCGGCTCGACGAGCCGTGGCCACGGCAACCGCCCGTGCTCGCGCCAGAGCGCGTCGAGCCCCGCCGGCAGCCCCGGAACGGCGCACGACGCCGGCCCGACCGCGTAGTGCACCGTCTCCTCGCCGAACGGCACCTGCAGGTCGAGCATCGGCGCCCCCGAGCCGCTCGGCACGGCCACGAAGCAGTCGAGGTTCCGTGCCCGCCGCCCGTCCCAGACGATCGCGTGGCCCCCGCCGAGCAGGCCTGTCATCACCGTCTCGGCGACGCAGGACGCGAGCGCGGCCGCCACGGCGGCATCCGCAGCGGTTCCGCCCTCGGCGAGGATCTCGATCCCGGCCTCCGCCGTCGCCGGATGCCCGGCTGCCACCGCCGCCTTCATGGCGTAACAGTAGGCTCGCCGGATGTCCGACGACTCACTCGCAGCCGCCCGCCGTGCGGCCGACGAGCTGCGCCGTCGCACCGGTTTCGACAGTTTCGACGTCGCGCTCGTCCTCGGCTCGGGCTGGAAGGAAGCGGCCCGCACGATCGGCCGGCCCATCGCCGAAATCGCGGCCACCGACCTGCCCGGCTTTCTCCCGCCCGCGGTGGAGGGCCACGAGGGGCGCATTCAGGCCATCGATCGAGACGGTCGACGCGTGCTCGTCTTCCTCGGCCGCTCGCACCTCTACGAGGGCCGCGGCGTGGCCCCGGTCGTGCACGGCGTCCGCACGGCTGTCGCAGCCGGCTGCCGCATCGTCGTGCTGACCAACGCCGCGGGGGCGATCGACACGAGTTTCCACCTGGGCGAGCCGGTGCTGATCCGCGACCACATCTCGATGACCGGGATCTCGCCGCTCGTCGGCGCGCAGTTCATCGACCTCACCGATCTGTACGCCGAACGGCTCCGCGCGGTGGCACGCGGGGTTGACCCGACCCTCCGCGAGGCCGTCTACGCCCACTGGCCCGGGCCGGCCTTCGAGACGCCCGCCGAGATCCGCATGCTGCGCACGCTCGGCGCCGACCTGGTCGGCATGTCGACGGTGCCGGAAGCGATCGCCGCGCACGCGCTCGGTGCGGAGGTGCTGGCGCTGTCGCTGGTCACGAACCCGGCCGCAGGGCTCGGCGAGGCGAAGAGGCTCTCCCACCTGGACGTGATCGCCACGGGGGAGGCGGCGGCGCCGAGGTGCGCGGCTCTGCTCGTGGCCGTGCTGGATCAGATCGGCAGGCCGAGCTCGTCCAGCGACTCCCCGAGCTCGGCAACGTCGCGATAGACGCGGAAGGCTCCGGCGCGGGTCAGCTCGTCCTCGCCGTAGCCGCCGCTCAGCACGCCGATCGAGAACATCCGGGCCCGGCGCGCAGCCAGCAGGTCCCGGGTGGCGTCACCGACGACGTAGCACTCGGCGGGGGCGATGCCGATCCGTTCCTGACACGCGAGGAACAGGTCGGGCTCCGGCTTCGCGCGCTGGACGTCGCCGCGCTCCACCACGACCGTCTCCGGCCCGACGCCGAGGGCCTCGAGCGACTCGTCGATCTCGGGCCGCCGGCCGGACGTGGCGATCCCGTGCGGAATGCCCTTCTCGCGCAGCTCGCGCAGGAGCTCGACCCCTCCCGGCAGCGGCCGGCGGTCCGGGAGCAGCTCGCGGAAGAGCTCGCCGTGCCGCGTGTTGCAGCTCCTCCGTCTCCTCGGCGGACAGCGGCCGGCCGATCTCGCGGGCGACGGCCCGGGTGAACAGCCCTCCGCTCATCCCGATCCGCCGGTGGATCCGCCAGCCGTCGATCGGCAGCCCCGCTTCGGCCAGCGCGCGCTGCCACGCGTAGACGTGCGCGTAGACCGTGTCCACGAGCGTCCCGTCGAGGTCGAAGATCAGCGCACGCACGTCCGCCGAGAAGCCTATGCCCGCTGGGTCAGCTCGGTTCTTGGACCGCCACCCAGACCTTGCCGTCGCCGACCGCGAGCGCCGAGCGCACGGTCGGCCGCAGCTTGACCGTCCTGACGACTCTGGCGGCCCGCGGATCCACCCTCAGGAGATCGCCACGCACGTCCACCACCCAGAGCGCGCCCGCGCCGTACGCGACGTCGAGGGGAAACGCACGCATTGGCACCCTCGCCGTGACGCCGTCGGGACCGACCTGCACGAGCTGCCCGGTGCCCACGTAGAGAATGAGCCAGAGAGAGCCCGCGGCCGGTACAGGTGCGGCCACGGGGTAGCCGAGGGCCACATCGGAAGCGCGGAGTTCAGGCGGCTCGCCCGGCACGCCGAGGACGGCGCGGACGGTCAGGAGGGCCTCGTCCTGGGTCGCGACCCAGACGTTCTCGTCTCTCGCGGCCAGCCCTACTGGTGTAGGGATGGCGACCTTCGCCTTCACCGCGCCCGTGGCGGGGTCGACCCGCAGCAGCTCGTTCCCGCGCGTGACCCAGACGGCGTTGCTGCCGACCGCGATCCAGTTCACCGGGCGGGCCACGGCGTTCTCCGCCGCCAGGCGCAGGGTCTCCTCGGGAGCGTTCAGCGCCGGATCAATCCGTGTCACCGTGCCTTCGGAGCCGTTCGCGACCCAGACCGACCCGAAGCCGGTGGCGATGTCCCGGACGCCCGCACCTACGCCGATCACCGCCACGACCTTGCGCGTTCTCGCATCGATGCGGGCGACGGTGCCGTCGTTCGTGTTCGCGACCCAGACCGAACCGAACCCGAAGGCGAGCGCCTCGGGTTGGGCTCCGAGCGGCATCGGCGGCACGTCCGCGACGAGGCTTCCGCTGCCGGCGTCGACGACGGCGACCGAATCGGCGTTGACGCCGACCTTTCCGCCGCCCAGGCCGAGGGCGATCCCGACTGCCGCGCCGGCGGCGGCGAGCACGGCGACAGCGCCCCAACGCCGGCGCGACCGGCCGCCGGGCCGGGCCACCGCGTCGACCACCGTCGCCGGGGGTATGGGCCGCTCGACCCGACCGAGCGTCGGATCCTGCTCGAGAATCGCGCGCTCGAGCTGCTTGAGCGCCTCGCCGGGCTCGAGCCCGAGCTCGTCGCTGAGAAAGCGCCGGCCCCTGCGGTAGGCGTCGAGCGCCTCGGCCTGGCGTCCGGACCGGTAGAGCGCGAGCATCAGCTGGCCACGCAGGCGCTCGCGAAGCGGATGGTCTACAACGAGCGCGCTGAGCTCGGGGACGAGCTCGCCGTCCGCTCCGAGCGCGAGCTGCGCGTCGAACCGGTCCTCCATCATGCCGGCGCGGATCTCGGCGAGGCGCAGCCGCTCCCGCCGGACGAACGGCAGCCCGTCGAGGTCGGCAAGAGGAGGGCCCCGCCAGAGCTCGAGCGCAGCGCTCAGGTGAGTCGATGCCATCAGCGGCTCGCCTCCGAGGAGCGCCTCTTTCCCGCGCTCGGCCAGCTCCTCGAAGCGGCGCGCGTCGAGCGAATCTCCGTCGACCCCGAGTGTATAGCCGGGCACGCGAGTGACGATTCGATCCGGGCCGAGGAGCTTCCGCAACGCGGAGATGTAGCCCTGCAGCGCCGTCGAGGCCGTCTCGGGAGGCGTCTCGCCCCAGATCGCGTCGATCAGGTCGTCCCGCGAGACGACGCGGTTCGCGTGCAGGAGCAGCGCTGAGAGCAGCACGCGCTGCCGGCTTCCGCCGATCGTGAGCAGCCGGCCGTCCTTCTCGACCTCGAGCGGGCCGAGGATTCGAAACTCCATCGCGTCGCCTCCGGTCGCGACCGTACCACGGCGAAAGAGAAATCAGCACAGGAGCAGGGATTCTTTAGCGGTCCTTTAGCGCATCGACCGGTGATTTCTTAGCAGCTCGGTGTTTCCTCCGGCCCATGCACAGACGCCGCACACTCATCGCCGCGCTCGCCCTCTCAGCCGCGTGCCTCGGGCTGCAGGCAACGGGCGCCCAGGGCACGGCCCCCGGCCGGGACGGACGGATCGCGTACTACCGCTACCGGCTCCAGAACGATCCACTCTGGAGCGAGATCTACGTCACGAACGTCGACGGATCCGGAGCCCACAAGGTCTCGCACGCGCCCGACGGGTTCCAGGATGAAGCTCCCGACTGGGCGCCGGACGGGTCGCGGATCGCGTTCCAGCGTTGTCCGCCGGGGAATGGTCGCTGTACCGTCTGGACCACGAAGCCCGACGGAAGTGGCGAGACGCAGCTCACCCCGCCCTGCCCACCGGGCAAGAGCGTCCCGGCCTGCCCGGACGACACCTCGCCGGCCTTCTCTCCGAACGGCCGAGAAATCGCGGTCTCCCGGTACGGGCTGCCGCCGCTACGGGGGCTCGTCGTCGCGGACACGAACCTCCGGCACCCGCGCCTCGTCTACGGGTTCCACGGCGCGGCCGGCGCGCCCGACATCTCGAGCCCGACCTGGGCGCCGAACGGGCGGCGGCTGGCATTCATCGTCTACAACGACAACGGGAGACGATGGAAGCCGGTGAACGGGTGGGCGATCTTCGTCGTCGGCGTCGACGGCAGCGGGTTGCATCGGATCACGAGCTGGCGGGTCTCGCCGCCGGGGACCGAGGCGACCGGAAAGATCGACTGGTCGCCGGACGGCGCGCGCATCCTGTTCCGAAGCGGCACGGGAAGCGACGCCGGACGGGGCGAGGGCAACCTCTTCACGGTCGAGCCGGACGGCACGGGCCTCCGCCGGCTGACGAACTTCGGGCAGTTCGGCGGCGTGCTGCGGGCCGGCTCGTACTCGCCCGACGGGCAGTCCATCCTCTTCGCCACCGACCTCGGCGCCTCGGCGCCGGCGCGCGATCTTCCCGACGTCTTCGTCATGCGCGCGGACGGCACCGACATTCGACCCGTGACCCGCGCCCCGAACTGGGACGCGGATCCAGACTGGGGGACAGGTTGAAAGCAAGAATCGTCATCCTCTCCGCGCTCGTTGCCGCCTCGATCGCCGCGGGCATGGGCTACGCCGCGACGCCGCAGACGCACCTGGCGGGAACGCTCGCATTCACCGGCGAGCCGCCGGTCGGCCGGTCGCAGATCTTCCTCGCCCGTCCGGACGGGACGATTAAGCAACTGACGCACGCGCAGTACAGCCTGTCGGCGCTCTCGTGGTCGCCGGACGGCTCCCGCCTGCTCGTCTTCGAGTTTCACCCGCCCGCCGATACCGAGGTGAGCGTTCTGAACGCCGACGGCTCGTGGAACGCGACGGTGAGTGCACACGTCGACAACCGTCCGCACTGGTCTCCGGACGGCAAGCGGATCGCGTTCCAGCGCCGACGGGCGATCTACGTCGTCCGGGATGACGGCTCGCTCCACCGCGTCGGTCATCCCGAGCTGCGCCTCGCGGGAAACGGCGCGCCCTCGACGCTCGGAGGCGGTCTCTCCTGGGCGCCCGACGGGACGCGGATCGCGTACGTCGGCACGCAGAAGGGCCGGCCGGCGCTGTTCGTCGTGCCGACCGACGGCTCTGCGCCTCCGACGGCGATCTACGCCCCCAAGTCGGGCGGCAGCCTGTACGACGAGCCGGAATGGTCGACAGACGGCACCCAGATCGCATTCACTGCTCCCGGCGGCATCTATGTCGTCAAGCCGGACGGCACCGGTCTGAAACGCCTGCGGGCCGGGCGCTACTTCGGGGCGGTCTGGTCGCCGCGTTCCTTGCTGATCGCCTTCGTCGGCGCTCATGCGAACTACCTGATGACGAGGGACGGGACTCACATGAAGCGGTTGCCGGGCTGCGTGTGCACGAACGTGTACCCCGGGTTCGAGCAGCGGCTGAGCTGGTCGTCGGACGGGGGAGAGATCGCCTACTCCGGTGGCGTCGGGCCGCACGCGGACGGCGGGATCTACTACGTCGACATCGACGGGTCAGGCGCGACGCGCGTTGCCTACTCGTCAAATTTCGCGTATTACGGGCCGATCTGGCGTCCAGGCGGCCATTGACGGCTGGTACCCTGTGTCCAGACCGCAGCCTCGGCCGCACGCGTGGCTTCCTACGCGACGTGCTGGGACTGCGGAGACGTCTACACGGAGGTTGCATGACTCTCACCAAGGAAGCGAAGCAGGAGATTTTCGGCAAGCACGGCCGCCACGGCTCCGATACGGGGTCGACGGAGGTCCAGGTGGCCCTTCTCACGACCCGCATCAACGAGCTCACCGAGCACATGCGCGCGCACCCGAAGGATCACCACTCGCGGCGCGGCCTGCTCAAGCTCGTGGGACGCCGCCGCCGGCTGCTCGACTACCAGCAGCGGACGAATGTCGAGGGCTATCGCGCCCTGATCAAGGAGCTCGGCCTGCGTCGTTAGGCGCGAGTGAAGACCAGACCCGGAGAGTGGAAGTTTGAGCGAGTCCCGGCAGGAGTCGAGGCTGACTCAAACCTCCACTCTCCAGAAGAAGTGGAGGACAACATGAGCATTGCCACCGAGCAGCCCACATCGGTCTCGGTGACCGTCGGAGACGAGGAGATCGTCTTCGAGACAGGCAAGCTGGCCAAGCAGGCCGACGGCGCCGTCCTCGTCCGCTCGGGCGACACGATGGTGCTGGCGACCGCGCAGGGGCGGATGGAAGCGCGCGAAGGCGCGGACTTCTTCCCGCTCACGGTCGACGTCGAGGAGCGCATGTACGCCGCCGGGAAGATCCCCGGTGGCTTCTTCAAGCGCGAAGGACGGCCGACCGAGCGCGCGATCCTGACCGCACGAATGATCGACCGCCCGATCCGGCCGCTGTGGCCGAAAGGGTTCCGCAACGAGGTGCAGGTGATCTGCACGACGCTCTCCGCCGACCTCGTCACCCCGCACGACATCCTGTGCATCAACGGCGCCTCCGCGGCGCTGATGATCTCGCCGCTGCCGTTCCTGGGGCCGGTGGGCGGCGTCCGCATCTCGCTCATCGACGGCGAGCTCGTCATCAACCCGACGCTGCAGGCGATCGAGGAGTCATCGACGCTCGACCTGATCGTCGTCGGCACGAAGGACGGCCTGACGATGGTCGAGGCCGGTGCGTCCGAGGTGCCCGAGGAGACGCTCCTCGAGGCGTTCGAGGTCGCGCATCGCGAGATCGTCAAGCTCTGCGACGCCCAGATCGAGCTTCGCGAGCGGGTCGGCAAGCCGAAGTGGCTCGACCCCGAGCTGACCGCCGAGCTGAAGGAGAGCCACGGCGACCGTATCCGCGAGGAGATCCAGGTGCACGGCCTCCGCGAGGGTGGCGCCGTGATCGAGGCGATCGAGGACGAGCTGGCACCCGAGCTGACGATGGAGTCCACCGAGGACGACATCCTCAGGCGGGCCCAGGTCCGCTCGAGTCTCAACGCCGTCCTCGAGTCGCTCCGCATGGAGGCCGTCCAGGCCCCGGTGCGCCAGCAGTTCGAGCAGGACCTGACGGCGCTCACCGAGGCCGAGCAGGACTCGAAGGAGCTGAAGTCGGCGAAGCGGTCGCTGCTCTTCGATCGCATCCTGGAGCAGGCACAGCTGCCGTTCCCGGTCGGGCCGACACCCGCCGAAGGCGAGACGCCCGTCAAGGACCAGATGACCAAGCAGTTCCTGAAGCGGTCCGCGGACGCGATCTACAAGGACCTCGTCCGGAAGAAGATCGCGGTCGACAAGCGCCGCCCCGACGGCCGTGGCAGCGAGGACATCCGCCCGGTCACGTGCGAAGTCGGCGTCTCGCCGCGCACGCACGGCTCGGCACTGTTCACACGAGGCCAGACGCAGATCATGTCCCTGCTGACGCTCGGCACGGCCAAGGAAGGCCAGCGCATCGACGACCTCTCGCTCGAGGCCGAGCGCCGGTTCATGCACCACTACAACTTCCCGCCCTACTCGGTCGGGGAGACAGGCTTCATGCGTGGCCCGAAGCGCCGCGACATCGGCCACGGCGCACTTGCGCAGCGGGCGCTCGAGGCCGTGATCCCGTCGCCCGAGGACTTCCCGTACACGATCCGGATCGTCTCGGAGACGCTCGAGTCGAACGGCTCGTCGTCGATGGGCTCGGTGTGCGGATCGACGCTTGCCCTGATGGACGCCGGCGTACCGATCAAGCGACCGGTGGGCGGCATCGCCATGGGCCTCGTCAAGGAGGGCGACGACTACGTCATCCTCACCGACATCCAGGGCGCCGAGGACCACCTCGGTGACATGGACTTCAAGGTCGCCGGGTCCCGCGAGGGCATCACCGCCCTGCAGATGGACATCAAGATCACCGGCGTCACGCAGGAGATCATGCGCTCCGCACTCGAGCAGGCCAAGCGGGCACGCGAGTTCATCCTCGACAAGATGGCCGAAGCGCTGCCCGAGACCCGCTCGGAGCTCCGGGAGCACGCGCCGCGGATCTCGACGATCAAGATCAATCCCGAGTTCATCGGGATGGTGATCGGCAAGGGCGGCGAGACGATCCGCGGGCTCGAATCCGACTACGACGTGCAGATCGACATCGAGGAGGACGGGACGATCCTCGTCTACGCGACCGAGGGCACCAAGTCCGAGGCCGCGATCGCCGCGATCGACGCGCTGACGAAGACGCCCGAGGTGGGGGACACCTACACGGGCAAGGTCGTCAAGACGACGCAGTTCGGCGCCTTCGTCGAGCTCAAGAAGGGCACGGACGGGCTGCTCCACGTCTCGAACGTCGGGCCGGGCCGCGTCGCGCACATCGAGGACGTGATGTCGCGCGGCGACGTGCTCGACGTGATCGTGCAGGAGGTCGACAAGGAGCGCGGCCGGATCGGGCTCAAGCTCGTCGCGAAGCACGAGAACGGATCGCTCGTCCAGCCCGAGGAGCTGATCGAGCGGGCGAAGAACGCGCCTCCGCGCGAGCGCGAGGAGGAGCGGCCGCGGCGCGGCGGCCGTGACCGCAGGTAACAGCGCGGTGACCGGCTAGCCGGAGCAGCGATCGGGGGCGCGGCGCAGGCTGCGCCCCCGTCGCGTTCCGGTCAGAAGTAGGCCGGCTGGGCTCCGCGCCAGCTGGGCTCAGCCGGATTGCAGCGTGACGATCGTCGCCACGTAGGCGAGCACGTCCTTCTCGTCCTGGCCCTTGACGATGCCGGCGGGCATCGTGTTGCCGCCCCCGTCGATCTGCGCCTTCACGCGGGCGATCGAGATCGGCAGGCCGACGAGCCGCGGCCCGATGCCGCCGCCCTTGCCGTTCTGGCCGTGGCAGGAGGCGCAGCTGGTCGAGAAGACCGTCTCGCCGCGATACTGGTCGCCGAGCTTGACGGAGCCGCCCGCGATCTTGGGCAGGCCGGGCTTGGCCGGATGCCACTTCGCGAGCCCGAACGCCGTGCCCGAGACCGCGACGAACAGGACGAGCGGGATGAGGACGAGCCTGGACACGTAGCGATCGTATCGAGTAGTGTCGCCCAGCTCCAATGCACATCCTCGCGAGCGTCAACTCCACCTACACGAGCATCGTTACGTCGGTGTTCTCGTCGACGATCGCCGCCAAGGTGTGGTTCGCGTCCCTCGCCTTCGCGCTCGCGATCGTGCAGGTCTCGACCGGCGCGCGGATCTTCGGGAAGCTGCAGCACGTGATCCCGATGCCGCCGCGGATCGTGGCGCCGATCCACCGCTGGTCGGGACGGCTCGCGATCCTCGCCACGCTGCCCGTCGCGTTCCACTGCATCTTCATCCTCGGCTTCAGCACCTACAACACGCGGGTGCTCGTGCACTCGATCGTCGGCTCGTTCGTCTACGGCGTGATCGTCGTCAAGCTCCTGATGGTGCACAGCCGCAAGCACCCGGGCTGGGCGCTGCCCGTCGCCGGCGGGACCCTGTTCGCGGTCCTGGTCACGCTCTGGGCCACCTCGGCCGCCTGGTACTTCACGAACGTCCGCTTCGGCTTCTAGCACGGGGGAAACGGCCGGTTTCCCCCGTGAGCCTCCGGCCGAGTGAATCGGCCTGCGGCGTTCGATGCTGGCTCCCCGAGAGCGTCTACCAAGGTCGTGCCAGAGTGCTTTGAGCGCGGAGTCCGGTCAGGCCGCTGCGGGGCGCGACTCGCCGGCGGCGTCCGCCAGCCGCTTGTTCGCGTACATCCGCTCGTCCGCGAGGCGTTGCGCGTCGACCACCGAGGACGCGGGCGGCACGGCCGCGTAGCCGAGCGAGACCGAGGGGCGAAAGCCCTTCAGGCCGGGATGCGTGGCGACCCCGCTCTCGATCCTCTCGGCCACCTCCTTGCAGACCGCCTCGTCGGCGTTCGCCAGCAGGACCGCCAGCTCGTCTCCGCCGAGGCGAGCGACGAGATCGCCCTCGCGGACGGCACCGCGAACGATGTCGGCGACCGCCTGGAGGAGCTCGTCACCGAAGTGGTGCCCGTGCGCGTCGTTCGCGACCTTGAGGTCGTTCACGTCGAGGACGATCACACCCGCCGGCGTGCCCAGGCTCCGCTTCCTGAGCGCCTCGTCCCACGCTCGGCGGTTCTCGAGCAGGGTGAGCGCGTCGATGCGGGCGTCGCGATCCGCGCGCTGAAGCTCGCGCTCGAGCTCGTCGACGGCGAGGGCGGTACGCACGAGCGGCTCGGCCGCGTCGGCCAGGCGGACGCCGACGGCGCGGCAGAGCGTGGTGAACCCGCGCGGCTGCAGGTCCGTGTGCAGCAGGAGCAGAACGGCGAACGGCGGCGTTCCGATCGGCAGCACGTAGTAGGACTTGATCGCCTCGACCGCGAACGGGCCGGGCAGTGGCCGAGTGGCCGAGTCCTGGATGCACGTCGGCAGGTCGTCCGGATGCTCGAGGAGCGCGCCCAGGACCGGCGCGACGTCGCCGGGGCTGAGCATCAGCGGTGCGCGACCGCCCGCGATCGCAACCGAGCCGGGGCCGGAGACGAAGATCACGCCGAGCTCGCACGAGAGCGCCGAAGCCGCGGTCTCGACGACGTGCTGCAAGACGTCAGGAAGGGATCGAGCCTGCGTCTGCGAGAGCGCCTGGACGGCGTGCAGCAGCTCGAGCTCGTCCGCCAGCCGCTTGGCCGGGGAGACGCGGTCGATCGCCGCCGCCGCCGCACCTGCCGCACCCGTCAGCTCGGCGTCGGAGCCGGTGAACGGGCTCGGCTCGGCGCGCCCGAAGAGCACGACGATGTCGGGGGAGAGCGGGATGAGGACGGCGAAGCGCTGATAGTAGGGCCCGACGACGCGTTCCGGCGTCGCCGACGCGCGCCGGACCGGCTCCTGCCGCTCCACGCTCTCTCTGGCCCAGTCCTCCTCGGACAGGACGAGGTCGACGTTGCCGGCCCAGCCCTCGCCGCGGCCGACGCCTCCGACGTGCACGAACCGGTCGTCGGTCACACGGCGGAAGACGAACAGATCCACGGCACCGATCGAGGCGGTGGCAGCAGCCAGCGCCTCCTGGGCGTCGGCAGGCGGCTCGTCTCTCACAGGGTTGCTCGCGGCTCGGATGCTCGATCTCCTCCTCGAGGACTATCGGCAGGGACGGCCCGAAGTTGAACAGCAGCACGGGTACGATCGGGCGGTGCAGGAATACGTCCTTTCCGAGCTCGACACCGGCGAGCGGCTGATCACCGAGCGCGTCGGAAGCGTCCGCTCGGTGTCGCTCGGCTTCTGGATCGGTGCCGGCTCGCGCGACGAGACAGACTCGAAGGCCGGCGTGACGCACTTCATCGAGCACCTGCTGTTCAAGGGCACGCGCTCGTACTCGGCGCAGGAGATCGCCGAGACCTTCGACGGGCTGGGCGGCGAGCTGAACGCGGCCACCTCACGGGAGAGCACCGTCGTCTTCGCGCGCGTCCCCGATCGACATCTCGAGACGGCGCTCGACGTGATGGCGGACATGGTCTTCTCGCCGACCTTCACCGACCTCGAGACCGAGCGCGAGGTGGTGCTCGAGGAGATCGCGATGCTGGAGGACACGCCGCAGGACCTCGTCCACGACCTGCTCTCGGAGGCGATCTTCGCCGGGGACCCGCTCGGGCGCCAGGTGATCGGGCGCGCGGACGTGATCTCGACGGTCAGCAAGCGGTCGCTCGGCACCTACCACCGCCAGATGTACACGGCCGGGAACGTCGTGCTCGCCGCCGCGGGCAACCTCGAGCACGACCGGCTCCTGGAGCTGCTCGAGCGCGCCTCGCACCAGCGCGTCGAGCCGCCCGAGGCGCGCACGCGCGTCCGCAAGCCGCTCGTGAAGCCGCCGCCGCCCGGAATCCGCTTCCAGCGCAAGGACACCGAGCAGTACCACGTCTGCGTCGGGGGCATCGGCATCTCGCGCACCGACCGGCGCCGCTTCGCCGCCTCGCTCCTCGACGCGATCCTCGGCGGGTCCGCGTCCTCGCGCCTGTTCCAGGAGATCCGCGAGAAGCGCGGCATGGCGTACGCCGTGTACAGCTTCGCGTCGCAGTACACGGACACCGGGCAGATCGGCGTCTACGTCGGCACGCGCGAGGAGAACCTGGAGTCGTGTCTCGAGATCGTGGCACGCGAGATCGCCGACATCGCCGCCGGCAACGTCCACGAGCGGGAGCTCACACGCGCGAAGGAAAACCTGAAGGGCCGCATCGTGCTGTCGATGGAGTCGACGTCGAACCGGATGAGCCGCCTCGGGAAGTCGCTGATCACGGACACCGAGCTGCTGTCGCTCGACCGGATCATCGCCGAGATCGACGCCGTGGAGGCGTCGGGCCTGGCCGAGCTGGCGACGCTGTTGCTGGCCCCGAGCGCCCTGTCAGCGAGCGGGATCGGGCCGAACGAGGACCGCTTCCTCACCGCCGTCGAGCAGATCCACCCCGGCCTGCCCGCCGAGGTTGCGGCGTGAAGGTCGCCGTCTTCGGCGCCCGCGGGAAAGTGGGCGCGATCATGGCCGCGGGTCTCGAGGAGGCCGGGCACACGGTCGTCCTGATCGACCTCGGCGACCCCGTCGCGCTCGAGGGCTGTGACGCTGCGGTCGACTTCACGCAGCCGGAGGCGGTCGAAGGCGACGTCGCCGCCTGCGTGCGCGCGAAGGTGCCGTGCGTGGTGGGGACGACCGGATTCGACCGGGCGGCCGTCGACCGGCTCGCCCAGGAGCACAACGTGCCCGTCTTCCACGCGCCGAACTTCGCCATCGGCGCAGTGCTCATGATGCGCTTCGCCGCCGAGGCGGCCAGGCACCTCCCGAAGGCGGAGATCATCGAGCTCCACCACGACACGAAGCTCGACGCCCCGTCCGGAACCGCCAAGGCAACCGCGGACGCCATGGGCGGGGACGTGCCGATCCATTCGGTTCGGCTCCCGGGCCTGGTGGCACACCAGGAGGTGATCCTCGGCGGGCAGGGCCAGACGCTGACGATCCGGCACGACACGACCTCGCGGGACGCCTTCGTGCCCGGCGTGCTGCTGGCGCTCGAGCGCGTGCGCGACCTCCCGCCGGGACTGACGGTCGGGCTGCACGCGCTCCTCTGATCTCACACGATCGGCGCCCGGCGCGTTCAGCCGGTGATGCTCACGCTCTTCGACTACGGCCCGTCCGCGAACTGCCTCAAGGTGCGGGTGCTGCTCCGGCAGCTCGGCCTCGACCACGAGCGCGTGGAAGTCGACATCTTCGCCGGCGAGTCCAGAACCGACGCGTTCGTCGCGCTCAACCCTGCCGGGCCGACGCCCGCGCTGCTGCTCGCAGACGGGCAGGCGATCGCAGAGTCGAACGCAATCCTGCTCTACCTGGCCGAGAGCACGCCGTTCCTTCTCGACGACCGGGTCGCGCGGGCACACGTCCACCAGTGGCTGTTCTTCGAGCAGAACCTGCTCGAGCCGAACGTGAGCACGGCGCGCTTCTGGCGGCTGACCGGGCGCGACCGGCAGCGGCCCGAGGCGTTCGAGCGGCACTTCGAAGCCGGGCTCGCGGCGCTGCGGATCCTCGATGCGTACCTGGCCGGTCGCGAGTTCCTGGTCGGCGGGCGCTACACGGTCGCCGACATCGCACTGTACGCCTATACGCACGTAGCGCACGAGGCCGGGATCGACATGTCCGCGTACCCGGCGATCGGCCCGTGGCTCGCCCGCGTCGAGGCGACGAACGGGTTCGTAAACGACCTCAAGCCGTACCCGGCGAACGCCCGCGTCCCGTCCTGAGCCGCACGCGCGCGCAACCACACCTCTAGCTTTCCCCGGGGCCTTCGGCCCCTTTGCCCCCGTCTTTGAGACTAGCGCCGAAACCGTCGCGCGTGTGAGACGCGAGTGTGCCGAATGTGTGACGGCGCAGCTCGCCCCATGCGCTCCGGCCGACTCGGGAGTACGATGAGACGAGTGCTCGGAGAGGTCTTGACGGCGATTGCGACGCCGTTCCGGTCGGACGGCTCGGTCGACTTCCACCGGTTCGCGGCGCTCGCGCACCACCTCGTCGACAACGGCTCCGACGGCCTCGTCGTCGCCGGGACGACGGGCGAGGCGCCGACGCTCTCCGACGACGAGCGGCTCGAGCTCTTCCGCGTCGCGCTCGGCGCCGTGGGCGACCGCGCGACCGTCATCGCCGGGACGGGCACCTACTCGACGGCGCACTCCGTGCACCTGACCCACAAGGCGCACGAGCTCGGCGCGCACGGGTTCCTGGTCGTGACGCCGTACTACAACAAGCCGCCGCCGCGCGGCATCGTCGCGCACTTCAAGGCGATCGCAGAGGTCAGCGACCGGCCGATCGTCGTCTACAACATTCCGGCCCGGGTCGTGATCAACATCGAGCCCGAGACGATGATCGAGCTGGCCGAGATCCCGACGGTCAAGGCGGTCAAGCAGGCGAACGACGACCACCAGCAGGCGCGCCGGATCGTCGAGGAGACCGGGCTTGACCTCTACGCGGGCGACGACAACCTGATCTTCCCGTTCCTCGAGCTCGGCGGCGTCGGCGGCGTCTGCGTCCACACGCACGTCGTCGGGCCGCAGGTGAAGGAGATGATCCGGCTCTACAAGCGGGGCGACCACGTTGAGGCACGGCGGATGAACGAGGCGCTGGCGCCCGCCTACGAGCTGCTGAAGATCCAGTCGAACCCGATCGCGATCAAGGCCGCGCTCAACATCCTCGGGCACGAGGTCGGCGGTCTCAGATTGCCGCTGGTCGAGGCGACCGAGGACGAGCAGGCGCGCGTCCGGGACTGCCTCGAGCGCCTCGGCGTCCTCGTCGCCGCGTAGGACGCCCGCCGGCACCCCGGCCACTAGACTCAACCGGGTGAACGGGATCAGGATCATTCCGCTCGGTGGGCTCGGCGAGGTCGGGAAGAACATGACCCTCTACGAGACCGAGGGCGGTAGCGTCCTCGTCGATGCCGGGCTCGCCTTCCCGCGCGACGAGCACCTCGGCGTCGACCTCGTGCTTCCCGACTTCTCCTATCTGAAGGACCACGCAAGCGACATCAAGGCTGTCCTGCTCACCCATGCGCACGAGGACCACGTCGGATCGCTGCCGTACGTGCTCCGGGAGGTGCCCGTCCCGCGCGTCCTGGCGACGAAGCTGACGCTCGGACTCGTGCAGTCGAAGCTCGACGAGCACGGCCTGCTCGCGCGCACGAACCTGGAGGAGATCCATCCCGAGGACGGGCCGATCGACGTCGGGCCGTTCCGCGTCGACTTCGTCCGTATGGCGCACTCGGTCCCGGACAATGTCGCCTTCGTGCTCGAGGCGGCGGGATTGCGCGTCCTGCACACGAGCGACTACAAGCTCGACCACACGCCGGTCGACGGCTTCAGGACCGACGTCGGCAAGCTCGCCGACCTCGGAAACCGCGGCGTCGACCTGATGCTCGGCGACTCGACGAACGCGGAGCGACCCGGCTTCACAGGCTCCGAGCGGCTCGTCGGCGACGCGTTCCGCCAGATCATCCCGCTCCGCAAGGGCCGCGTCCTGATCGCCACGTTCGCCTCGAACGTCCACCGGATGCAGCAGGCGATCGACGTCGCGCTCGAGGCCGACCGCAAGGCGTGCGTGGTCGGCCGCTCGATGCGCAAGAACCTCAACATCGCCCGCTCGCTCGGCTACCTGTCCGTCAACGACGAGACGCTGATCCAGCCGAAGCAGCTCGACGACTACCCGCCCGACAAGGTGCTCGTCCTCTGCACCGGCAGCCAGGGCGAGCCGATGTCGGCGCTGACCCGCATCGCCTACCGCGACCATGCGTCGGTACGCGTGGAGCGCGGCGACACCGTGATCATCTCCGCGAAGCCCGTGCCCGGGAACGAGCTGCGCGTGCACGACACGATCAACCAGCTGGCGCGCGCGGGTGCCGAGATCCTGCACCAGGAGATCGCGCCGGTGCACGTGTCCGGCCACGGGAACTCGGAGGAGATCCGCACCGTGCTCGCCCTCGTCCGCCCCAAGGGCGTCATGCCTGTGCACGGCGAATACCGGATGCAGGCCGCGCAGGCGCGGATGGCCGGGGACATCGGCGTTCCGGCCGCGTCGATCGTGCTCGCCGAGAACGGTTCGGTCGTCGAGCTGACGAAGCAGGGCGTGGCCATCGTCGACCGCGTGGATTCCGGCGTCACGTTCGTTGACGGGCTCGCGGTCGGCGACCTGAGCGACGTCGCGCTTCGCGACCGGCGGCGTCTGTCCGAGGACGGCGTGCTGATCGTCGTCGCGACGCTGACGGGCTCGAACGGCTCGCGCAGCGCCGCTCCGGAGCTGATCGCACGCGGCTTCACCGACGCGGAAGGGCCGCTGCTCGAGGAGATGCGGGCCGAAGCCGAGGAGATCCTGGACGCCTGCCTCGCCGACGACATCGTCGAGATCAAGCTCCTCCAGGAGCATCTTCACGACGGGATCGGCCAGCTCGTCTACGACCGCACCAGGCGCCGGCCGATGATCCTGCCGATCGTGGTCGAGGTCTAGTGTCGACCGTCCGCACGCGCGACTGGGCCGACGTGCTCGGCGAGCTCGCGCCGCGCGAGGAGACCGGGCGACGCCTCGTCGCGCAGCTGCGGTCCTGCGAGGTTGCCGCGCTGGCGTTCTGCCGCCTGCTCGAGCGCTGGGCGCGCGGTGACGCGGATCCGTGCACGCCCGGTCGCCGCCAGGCAGCGCTGCGCCGGGCCGCCGATCGTGCCGAGACGGCGCTGACCGGGCTCGAGCGGCCGCTGTCTCGCTATCTGCTCGAGCTCGAGCCGGAGGTCGCTGAGGGCCGGTCGTGGTACGGCGGCCCCGGGGCGGCCGAGCTGCTCGAGTGGGACGGCGTGCTGCGCCGCGCGGGCGTGCGTGCGTCGGCAACGCGCGTGACGCAGGCCTACCTCGAGCTGGCCGTTCTCGTCCGCGCGCTCGAGGGCCTCGCCGATGCGGCACGCCTCGGATCGCCGCCCGACAGGGGCTCGCTCTGGGCCGGCCTCTTCGACCTGCGCGAGAACCTGCTCGGCCAGGCCACGGACGATCTCCGCGCCCTGGCCGCCTGACCGGCGTTGCCGCCCTGCATCGCGGTCGTCGGCTCGGTCAACCTGGATCTCGTGGCGCGCTGCGAGCGGCTGCCGCGGCCGGGGGAGACCGTCAGCGGCGCGTCGTTCGAGCGCGTCCCGGGCGGCAAGGGTGCGAACCAGGCAGTCGCCGCGGCACGGCTCGGCGCCGACGTGCGCTTCGTCGGCGCGGTCGCGGTCGACGACCTCGCCGACGAGGCGCTCGCGGGGCTCGAGGAGGCCGGTGTCGACACCAGCGGCGTCGTCTGGATCAGCGAGGCCGGCGTACACACGGGCATCGCCCTGATCCTCGTCGACTGGCTGGGCGAGAATCAGATCGTCGTCGCGCCGGGCGCGAACGCCTACCTCTCGCCGAGCGAGATCGACGTGGGCGACGCGGACGCCGTCCTCTGCCAGCTCGAGATCCCCGACGACGCGGTGTACGCGGCGGCGCAGCAGGCGCGCTTCTTCTGCCTCAACGCGGCGCCGGCGCGGCGCGTCGACGTGGAGCCCGACCTGCTGGTCGTCAACCGCTTCGAGCGCGAGGTGACCGGCGATTCCGGCCGGCTCGTGGCCGTGACGCTCGGAGCCGAGGGAGCGATTTTGCTCGAGAGCGGCGAGGAGGTCGCCCGCGCCGAGCCGCCGCCTGTCCATGCCGTGGACGGCACCGCGGCCGGAGACGCGTTCACGGCCTGCCTCGTCGTCTCGCTCGTCGAGGGCCGGCCGCGCGACGAGTCGCTCCGCCGTGCCTGCGCCGCCGGCGCGCTCGCCGCCTCGCGACGCGGCGCGCAGCCGTCGCTTCCGACCACGGCCGAGATCGACAGGATCCTGGCGTGACCACGACCGTCCTGCTCGACTGCGACCCGGGCCACGACGACGCAATCGCCCTGCTGCTCGCGCTTGCGAGCCCCGAGATCGAGCTGCTCGGGATCACGACCGTCGCCGGCAACCAGACGCTCGAGAAGACGACCGCGAACGCGCTCAAGATCCTCGAGTTCGCGGGCCGCACGGAGATCCCGGTCGCCGCCGGCTCCGCGAGGCCGCTCGTGCGCGAGCCCTTCGTCGCCGCCTACGTCCACGGCGAGAGCGGCATGGACGGCCCCGACCTGCCCTCCCCTCGGACGGCGCCGGTCCCCGAGCACGCCGTGGACTTCCTGGCCGCGCGGCTGCTCGGCTCCGACCGGCCGGTGACGCTCGTCCCCACCGGCCCGCTGACGAACATCGCGCTCCTGCTCATTCGCTATCCCGAGATCGCAGGCCGGATCGAGCGGATCGTGCTCATGGGCGGCGCGATCGCCGAGGGGAACGTGACGCCGGCCGCCGAGTTCAACATCTGGGCCGACCCGGAGGCAGCGGCGCGCGTGTTCACGAGCGGGATCGACGTGACGATGATCGGCCTCGACGTGACCCACAAGGCGCTGTTCCGCCCCGCCGACTCGGAGCGGCTAGCGGCGACCGGCCGCGTCGGGAAGCTCGTCTCCGAGCTCTTCGCCTTCTACCAGCAGTTCCACTCGCAGCAGTACGGCTGGGACGGCTCGCCGGTGCACGACGCCGTCGCCGTCGCGCACGTCGTCCGGCCCGGCCTCGTCCAGACGGCCCATCGCGGCGTCGTCGTCGACTGCGGCGGCGAGCTCTCGCGCGGGCGCACGTACGTCGACCTCTGGGGTCGGGCCGGCTGGGAGCCGAATGCCCACGTCGGCGTCGACATCGACGCGCAGGGCTTCGTCGACTTCCTCGTCGAGCGCCTGGCGTCGCTCGGGTAAAGGGGTAGCAGGAAGGGCGTCGAAGACCGCCCCATGGCGCGCAAGAAGCGGCCGACGAAGTTGCGCCCGCGGAAGCCCGCACGGATCCGGAAGAAGCGCGCGCCCGTCCGCCGGGGGGAGGTCCGCAGCCACCACGGTCCCGAGCTCGCCGGCCTCGCGCTCGTCGCGATCGGCGTCTTCTT
>PLBK01000036.1 GCA_003134505.1 Actinomycetota bacterium
TCGGGCGGCCAGCAGCAGCGGCTCTGCATCGCGCGGGCGCTTGCGGTCGAGCCGGATGTGATCCTGCTGGACGAGCCGGCGTCCGCGCTCGACCCGATCTCGACGCAGGCGATCGAGGATCTGATGCAGGACCTGAAGCGCGACTACACGCTCGTGATCGTCACGCACAACATGCAGCAGGCCGCGCGCGTCGCCGACATGACGGCGTTCTTCAGCCTCGACGTCTCGGACGGCAAGCGGACAGGCGTGCTGGTCGAGTACGCCGACACTCCGACGATCTTCACCCACCCGGCCGACAAGCGGACGGAGGACTACGTGACCGGACGGTTCGGCTAGATGGTGCCCCGTCCAGCGATACATGCCGGCTTCTGGCCCGCGATCACGCGGCGCGCTGCGGCGTCCTCAGTCGCGCCCGTATTTGCCAATACGAGCGCTCCCTGCGTCCTTCCATCGCTTGGTGCTCACGACCCAGAATCTCGGCATCATCACTGGACGGGGCACTGATGCGCGTCTCCTTCCACGAGGAGCTGGACGGGCTCTGCGCGGAGATCCAGGAGGAGGGCAACCTCGTCCTGCGCTCGCTGCGGGCCGCGATGAACGCCCTCGCCCAGCACGACGTCGAGCTAGCGGACGAGGTGATCGCGTTCGACGACGAGATCGACGGCTCCTACTCGGAGATCGAGCGCGGCATCGAGTCGCTGCTCGCCCGGCAGACGCCGGTGGCCGTCGACCTGCGGCTCGTGCTCGCGATGCTGCACATCAACTTGCACCTGGAGCGCATGGGCGACTACTGCGTCACGGTCGCCAAGCTGATCAAGCTCACCGAGGGCGTGCCCGAGAAGCGGCCGCTGATCGAAGGGCTCGAGGAGATGGGCGACCGCTGCGAGGAGATGATCCGCGTCGCGCTCGACTCGTTCGCGCAGCGGGACATCGAGGCGGCGACGTCGCTCGTCGAGCTGGACGAGCTGATCGACCGGGTCAACCGGCGCGCCGTCCACCGGATCCTCGAGCTCGCCGGCGATCCGGTGGCGCACGAGTGGGGCCTGCGCATGCTGCTCGTCTCGCGCTGCCTGGAGCGGATCGGCGACCACGCCGTCGACATCGGCGAGCAGACCGCGTACCTCGTCTCGGGCGAGTTCCGTGAGTTCACGGACGCATCGCGGCCCGAGAGCGCGCTGTCGTAGGTCAGCAGAGGGCCTGACTTCGGGCCGGAGGGCCAGCGGGAGACGCTGGCGCGCGAGGACTTCGGGCAGAACGCGATGCGCGTCACGCCGACGGGACCGCTGCTCCCGCCCGCCCGGCGCACCGGCTAGCGCGTTGCGAGCTTCCAGCCGCGCTCGAACAGGGCGAGCGTCCCGGCGCCGTAGAGCGCGGCGACGATGCGGTGACGGCGATCGAGGAAGTACGTCGTCGGCGTCCCGGTCGCCTTCAGGCGGCTCACGAGCACGTCCTCTGGGTCGAAGATGCTCGGGAAGTGGACGCCGTAGCGCTGCTGGAACCCGCGTGCGCCCTGCTTCGAGTCCTCGACGTCGATGCCGAGCACCGAGCCCGGGTGGCGGGCGAGGAACTGGCGCAGCTGTCCTGCCTCGTCGCGACAAGGATGGCACCACGAGCCCCAGAGGTTGACCAGCACCGGCTTGCCTGCCCAACCCTTGGTGAGCGAGACCTGCTTGCCGCTGATCGGATCCGTTCCGGCGAGCACCGGCGCGGGGCGCTTCCCGCCCGGGACGAAGATGCCGGCGGCGGCAGCGGCCGGCAGCGTCACGGCGAGCGCGACCAGCACGAGCAGGGCGCGGCGCATCGCCGGAAGGCTAGCCGGAAAGCGCCTGCTCGAGCGCCCGCCGGGTCAGGACCCGCACGAGATGGCGCCGATAGTCGGCGCTGCCCGCGACATCGCTCGAAGGTTCGGCACCCTCGTCGGCATGCTCGGCAGCGGCGGCCGCGTCGGCTCCGCTCGCAAGCGCCTGCTCCACCGCGCTCGCCCGCAGCGGCGTGGCGCCCATGCTGACCAGCCCGACCTTGGCGCCGCCGTTCGACGCCACGGCTGCGACGCCGACGGTCGCCCAGTCCTGGGCACGGCGGCTGAACTTCAGGTACGCCCAGCCGGCCCCGCCGAGCGACGGCACGCGGATCTCGGTCAGCACGTCCTGCGGCCCGAGCGCCGTCTCGAACACGCCCGTGAAGAAGTCCGCCGCCGCGATCCGCCGCTCGCCGCCCGGCCCCGTGGCGACGAGCTCTGCATCGAGCGTCAGCAGCACGCCGGGGAGGTCCGATGCGGGATCGCCGTGCGAGACCGAGCCGCCGATCGTCCCGCGGTGCCGCACCTGCGGATCGCCGATCTCACCGGCCGTGTGGGCCACGATCCCGCAGTGCTCGCGCAGCAGCTCGCTCGTGGCCACGTCCTGGTGGCGTGTGAGCGCTCCGATCGCGATCCCGTCGCCGTCCTCGCGCACGTAGCTGAGGCCGGCGATCCGGCCGATGTCGACGAGCGTCCCCGGCCGCGCGATGCGCAGCTTCATCGCCGGGATCAGCGAGTGCCCGCCGGCGAGGAGCTTCGCGTCCTCCCGCGAGCCGAGCAGCTCGATCGCCTCGTCGACGGAACCTGCAACCTCGTACTCGAACTCGGCCGGAATCATCGTTTCGCCTCCTGGATCGCGCGCCAGACCCGCTCCGGCGACGTGGGCATGTCGATGTCGGTGACGCCGAAGGGCTCGAGCGCGTCGAGCACGGCGTTGACGACCGCGGGGGTCGAGGCGATCGTGCCCGTCTCCCCCACGCCCTTGACCCCGAGCGGGTTCGTCGGGCTGGGCGTCACCGTTCGGTCGAGCTCGTACGACGGCAGCTCGGCAGCGCTCGGAACGAGGTAGTTGAGCAGCGAGCCGGTGAGGAGGTTGCCGTCCTCGTCGTACACGGCCTCCTCCCAGAGCGCCTGCGCCACGCCCTGCGCGATCCCGCCGTGCACCTGGCCGTCGACGATCATCGGGTTGATCACATTGCCGATGTCGTCGACCGCGACGTACCGCGCGAGCTGGACGTCGCCCGTCTCCGTGTCGACCTCGACGACGGCGATGTGGCAGCCCGACGGCCAGGAGAAGTTGGGCGGGTCGTAGACGTAGGTCGCCTCGAGCCCCGGCTCCATGCCGTCGGGAAGGTTGTGCGCCGTCCAGGCCACGTACGCCGCCTCCTTCACATGCATGCCCTTGTCGGGGCTGCCCTTGACGGAGAACCGGCCGGCCTCGTAGTCGAGGTCGTCGGCGGCCACCTCGAGCTGGTGCGCGGCGATCTCGCGGGCCTTGGCGACGACCTTCTCGCTCGCGTGGTAGAGCGCGACCCCGCCGACCGGCAGGCTGCGGCTGCCGTACGTGTCCATGCCGGTCGGGACGACAGCGGTGTCGCCGGAGAGGAACTCGACGTCCGACACCTCGACGCCGAGCCGGTCGGCGACGATCTGGCTGAACGTCGTCGCGTGGCCTTGGCCGTGCGGCGTCGTCCCCGACATCACCTGCACCGTGCCGGTGGGCAGAACGCGCACCGAGAGCGACTCCCAGCCGCCGGCGCCGTAGCGCAGCGCGCCGAGGATGCGAGATGGGGCCAGGCCGCACATCTCGACGTAGGTGGAGAAGCCGATGCCAAGCTGCTTGCGGTCGTTCGCAGCCCGCCGGTCGGCCTGTTCGGCGAGCACCGCGTCGTAGCCGAGCACCTCGAGGCCCTTGTCGAGGGCCGCGTGGTAGTCGCCCGAGTCGATCTGCAGCCCCGAGGCGATGTCGGCCGGGAACGAGTCGATGAAGTTGAGCCTGCGGATCTCGACCGCGCTCTTGCCTACCTGTCGCGCGAGCGCGCCGATCGCCCGCTCGATCGCGTACGTCGCCTCCGGCCGGCCGGCGCCGCGGTAAGCGTCGGTCGGGGTCGTGTTCGTGAACACGCCCGTGCAGTGGAAGTCGTAGGCCTGAACGTCGTAACAGCCGGCGTAGAGCCAGGCGCCGAGCAGCGGCACGCCGGGCGTGACCGCCTGGAGGTACGCGCCCATCGCCGCCCGCAGGCGGGTGCGGACGCCGGTGATCTTCCCCTCCGCGGTCGCGGCCAGCTCGATCTCCTGGATCACGTCGCGGCCGTGGATCGTGGCGACGTTCGCCTCCGAGCGCTCCTCCGTCCACTTCACCGGCCGCCCGAGCTTGCGCGCGAGCCCGATCACGATCATGTCCTCGGCATAGACGTCGAGCTTCGAGCCGAAGCCGCCGCCGACGTCGGGTGCGATCACGCGGATCTTCGCCTCGGGGATCCCGAGGACGAGCGTGTAGGCCGTGCGCATGATGTGCGGCCCCTGCGTGGAGGTGATGACCGTCACGTCGCCCGCGGCGTTCACCTCGCAGAGCACGCCGCGCGGCTCCATCGCCGTCGGGATCAGGCGCTGCTGCCGGTAGCGCTCCTTGACGGTGACCGCGGCGTCGGCGAACACCTTGTCGACGTCGCCGGTGACCAGCTCCCACGTGTAGGCCTGGTTGCCTGGCGCGTCGTCGTGGACGAGCGGCGCACCGTCGGCGACGGCGGCCTCGACGTCCGTGACGGAGGGGATCGGCTCGTAGTCGACCTGGACGAGCTCGGCCGCGTCCTTCGCAGCCACGCGCGTCTCGGCCACGACCACGGCGACGCCGTCCCCTGCGTAGCGGGCGCGGTCGGTCGCGAGCGGCAGGTGCTTGACCAGCTTGATGTCGTCCGAGACGGGCCAGAAGCAGGGCAGGCCGCCGCTCCAGAGGCTCTCGAGGTCGGCGCCGGTGTAGACGCCGACGACACCGTCGGCCGCGGCAGCCGCGGACACGTCGATGCCGTTGATCCGCGCGTGGGCGTACGGGCTGCGGACGATCGAGACGAAGACGGTGCCGGCGGGATGCAGGTTGTCGACGTACGTGCCCTGGCCGGTGAGGAGCTTCGCGTCCTCCTTGCGCAGGACGGACTGGCCGACAGCCGTCATGCCTCGGCTCCCGATGCGGCCAGGATCGCCTTGACGATGTTGTGGTAGCCCGTGCAGCGGCAGAGGTTGCCCTCGAGCGCGAGACGCACCTCGGCCTCGGTCGGCTTCGGGTTCTCCTTCAGGTAGGACACGGCCGCCAGCACCATGCCCGGCGTGCAGAAGCCGCATTGCAGCGCGTGATGCTCGTGGAAGGCCTGCTGCATCGGGTGGTACGTGTCGCCGTCGGCGAGACCCTCGATCGTGGTCACCTCGTGACCGTCGGCCTGGACGGCGAGGAGCGTGCACGACTTCACCGACTCGCCGTCGAGCAGGACGGTGCAGGAGCCGCACGACGACGTGTCGCAGCCGACGTTCGTCCCCGTCAGCCGCAGCTGCTCGCGCAGGAAGTAGACGAGGAGCTGCCTCGGCTCGACCTCGGCCTCGTGCCGAGTCCCGTTGACGGTGACGGCGATCTGCTTCACGGTTGCTCTCCTCCCGGCGTGGAAGCCGAGGATAACGCTTTACCGGCGCGCCGAGCGCAAGAGCTTCTGAGCGCCCGTGCCGCCGATCGAGGCGTCGAGGAGCTCGACCGGATGCACCGCCGGCAAGGCGTGCCCCGCGCGACGAAGCGCCGCCGAGACCTGCACGAGGCAGCCCGGGTTCGCGCTCGCGTAGACGTCGGCGCCGGTCGCGGCCACGTTCTGCGCCTTGCGCGCGCCGAGCTCGGCGGCCGCTTCCGGCTCCACCAGGTTGTAGATCCCGGCGCTCCCGCAGCAGATCGCCTGCTCGGCCGGCTCGGCGAGCTCGAGGCCCGGAATCGACCGGAGCACGTCTCGCGGCGGAGCCTGCACGCGTTGGGCGTGCAGCAGGTGGCAGGAGTCCTGGAAGGCGACGCGCAGCTCCAGCGGGTGCCGCTCGGCCCGCGGCTCGAGCTGGGCGAGGAGCTCGGACACGTCCACGACCGGCAGCTCGAGGCCGGCGTCCTTGAGGTGCGAGCCGCAGCCGGCCGCGTTGACGACGATCCGCTCGGCGCCAAGATCGCGGAACAGTTCGGCCAGGCGGTGCGCCCGCGCGTGCCCCTCGGCCCGGCGACCGGCGTGGAGGTGCAGCGCGCCGCAGCAGGCCTGGGCCGGCGGCGCGACGACCTCGAAGCCCTCGGCCGCGAGCACCCGCGCCGTGGCCGCGTTCACGTCCCCGAACACCACACGCTGGACGCAGCCGAGCACCAGACCGACGCGCGCCCGGCGCTCGCCCACGGCAAGCGTCAGCTCGGGCGTTCGCGCCGTCGAGCTCCACGGCGGCGCCAGGCCGACCAGCGGCCGCAGGATCCGCGGCAGCGGCAGTCGGCGGCCGATCGGCGCGAGCGCCAGCGCCGCCCGCAGGCGGCCGGGATACGGGAACAGCGCGAAGACGAGCGTGCGGAGCAGCCAGTCGTCCGGCGTGCGCTCGTAGCGCTCCTCGATCAGCTCCCGCGTCTGCTCGATCAGCCGGTCGTACTGGACGCCCGAGGGACACGAGGTGACGCAGGCCATGCAGCCGAGGCAGCGGTCGAAGTGCTCGACGACGGTGTCCGAGAGCTCCACCGTCCCCTCGACCAGCCCCTTCATCAGCCAGATCCGGCCGCGCGGCGAGTCCATCTCCTNNCCGCAGTGGACGCAGTCGTCGATCAGCGCCCTCTCAATCGGCATGGGCTCGATGGCCATCAGACGAGGATTCCGGTCGGGTCGAACTGCGCGCGGATCCGCTCGACGAGGGCGATCTCGGCCGGGTCGCGCGGATCGGCGACCGGCTCGGGGGCGGGGG